>CAZQKN010000001.1:0-924281 GCA_964593935.1 uncultured Akkermansia sp.
GTGACGCGAAGGACGTAAAGAAATATAGACCTTACCAGTTTGTAGGATTGAAGACAGAATAATTATTTTGGAAGTATAATAAAACAAAAAGGGGCTGAAAAATCAGCTCCTTTTTGTTTTATAATCATTTCTTAAACGATCTCGTTCGCGCTGAAGTGGAACTTCCCTTCGATTTCAGCATTTTCGTCTGAATCAGAACCGTGAACAGCGTTACGACCTTTTGATTCAGCATAGTATTTACGGATTGTACCTTCAGCTGCCTCAGCAGGATCAGTAGCACCGATCAATGCACGGAAATCTGCAACTGCATTTTCTTTTTCAAGGATAGCAGCAACGATAGGACCTGAAGTCATATACTCAACAAGTTCTCCATAGAAAGGTCTTTCAGCGTGAACGGCATAGAACTCTTTCGCCTGAGCTTCAGTCAAACGAGTAAGTTTCATAGCCTTGATCTCAAATCCAGCCTGGATGATCATGTCGATAATTTTACCCATGTGACCATTTTCGATCGCATCAGGCTTAAGCATTGTAAATGTTCTGTTCGTTGCCATGTTAATACGTTAAAATTCTAATTTTCGGGTGCAAAGTTAGGTATAAAATCAAGATAATGTGATTTGTCATAGCAAACTTAATAGTGCATATATTTGTGACACATGAAAAGTCTTGAGCTTTACTTTCAGGATATGGATCCGGTGATGGCAGCTTTTGTTGCAACTGTCTTCACCTGGTTAATGACTGCCTCTGGTGCAGCCCTTGTTTTTATGTTCAAGAAAATGCATCGAGGTTTGCTGGATGGAATGCTTGGATTTACTGGTGGAGTAATGGTGGCAGCGAGTTTCTGGTCGCTTTTGAATCCCTCAATCGAGATGTCGGAAAAGCTCTATCCGTCCATGCCATGGATGCCGGCAGCAGTAGGGTTTCTTTTGGGTGCATTGTTTCTTTTTGTGTTAGATAAAAAGTTACCTCACCTTCATATTAACTTCCATGAGGAAGAGAAAGAGGGGGTGAAAACTCAGCTCCATAAGACAACGTTGTTGGTATTGGCCATTACACTTCACAATATACCTGAAGGACTTGCTGTTGGAGTGTTGTTCGGAGCAGCCGCAATTGGTATGGAGGACGCATCGATCACAGGTGCAATCGCTCTTGCCATTGGAATCGGTATACAGAATTTCCCGGAAGGATTTGCTGTGGCAATGCCCTTGAGAAGGGCAGGGGCCTCTCGCTGGAAGAGTTTCTGGTACGGTCAAATGTCTGCAATTGTGGAGCCGGTTGCCGGAGTAATTGGTGCTTTGGCGGTGATCTACATGCAGCCGATCTTGCCATTTGCATTGGCTTTTGCTGCAGGAGCAATGATCTTTGTTGTCGTCGAGGAAGTAATACCAGAAACACAACGGGATAAATTCACCGACGTTGCAGTTCTCGGATTTATCGGGGGGTTCTTGGTGATGATGATCCTCGATGTGGCCCTGGGGTAAACCTTTTTATTTTTTTAACATATTTTTAAGCTTTAAAATTTGGCCGGTTCAAAATTGCTGCCTATTTTTGCCTCATACAATTTCATAGTTGTAGTTTAGGTTTTATAGTTTTAGCATGGTTTAGCGAAAAGAGGAACAAGTTTCATTAAAATTTGTTCCTCTTTTTGTTTTAGTATTGTTGAATAATGCTATTTTCACTTCTGGATTAAAACCTTAACAAATGAGATCACTGCTACTTTTCTTTTTCATTGGAATTTCTTCAATACTTTTCAGTCAAACTCAGGGAATTGCCTACACGGCTGTTGGAAAAGGTGTTGCCACTACTTTTGTGACCGATTATCACACCTTGGGAGTTAATACCAGTGCTTTGGGTTGGAAGCCTGAACATCAGGGGAAGCGTTTCACAATTGGTATGACTGAATTCGGGATGGGGATCTATTCCGATTCGCTCAATGTCGATCGCTTGAAGAAGTTATATAAATCTGTTCGTTCGCAGATCTCAAACAATGATAGTGAGCCTGCTGACTGGGAAGAACAACAGCAATACGCGGCCGATTATCTTAACAAGGGAATTACCATGTTTGCAGATTATAACTGGGGAGGATTCGCTTTTCAGAATGAGAAATTGGGTGGAATTGCCTTCAATGTTCGTGAAAGCTACCAGTGGTATTCAAAGTTGAATGAGGACCTTACAGATATTTTGTTTAAAGGTAAATTATCAAACTATTTTGATTCATTGACAGTTGTTTTTGGTGCGGATACAAGCGTTATAGCGAACAACCCTAACCTTTCACAAGATACCTTGGATAATGTTATTCTCGGAACCATTTCCACGCCTTTGAACATCAGTCAAATTTCAAGGGGCTCAGAGATCAGGGCTGTTTGGAATCGATATTATAATTTTGGCTATGGACGAAAGATCTTCGGAAAAGATTCCGTTTTTGTTTTGTACGGAGGAATTGGAGGGCGCTTCATTCAGTCCATGGCGATGCTGAACATGGTTTCAGACGACAATGGCTTCTATACCTATTCATCGTTCTCACCAAATTTCAATATTGATTATGGTGCTATTACCAATTTTAATCCATCTAACTATACACAGCAAGGTGGATTGCTTCCGTCAGCGGTCGGTACCGGGTATGGTGTGGACCTTTCTGCAAGCGTGATCCTTTTCAATCGTTTGAAAGTTGCAGCGGCAGTAAATAATATTGGCCAGGTTACCTACACGAGAAATGTCTACACCGTTAAAGATACTTTGGTTTTTGATCTGGCGGTTGATGGATTGAGTGATTACAACGTTACACAATCAGCAAATGAGTTTCTAAGAGATGGTGGGATCTTTGAACTAGTCGGTCAGGAAAAATATGTATTGAAGAATGCTGCAAACTTCAGATTAGGAGCAAGTTTTGATCTGGGTAAGATTGCCCGTTTTGGATTTGATATGGTAGCGCCGTTTGACAGAACCAATCCTGGTAGTATCGTGAATCCGGTCTTCTCTTTTGGTGGAGAGGTCCGTCCTGTAAAGTTCATAGCGATCAGTGCCGGTTACTTCGGTGGTGGGATCTATCGTAGTAATGTTCCGGTTGGAATCAACTTCATATTGAAAGAAGGTGCATATGAATTCGGAATTTCTTCCTACGATGCTCTTTCATTCTTCATGCAAGGTTCTAACTCGATCTCAGCAGCATTTGGATTTGCACGAGTTAGATTCTAATGTTTCTAGCTTAATAATTCCCTTAGCTCATTTAGTATAAGTGCAGTTGCGCCCCACACTTTTTTCTTGTTAAGGATAAAGCAAGGAATGTTCTTTTGTGTCAATCCATTTGGGAATTTTACTTCCATGGAGGAAATGCTATTGTTATCGATAAGTTCTGTCACAGAAACCCTGAAAACTTCTGCAACCTCATGAGCGTCAGGTGTAAAGGTGAGATCCCGTTCCGTAAAATAGACATGTGGCTTTACAAGAAAACCGGAAACCGGTATGTAAACATCAGTTAGTTTTCCCAGATGGTCTTCACTATTTAGGCAGACACCGATCTCTTCCATACACTCTCGTCTTGCCGTGTGTTCGCTGCTTTCGTCGTCTTTGTCCCGTTTTCCGCCAGGAAAACTAATCTGACCACTATGCGCGCCCTCATAAAATGGCCGCTGGGTCAACACAATGGTGAGTTGTCCATCATGAGTGTGAAGTAGTATTGAGACCGCCGACTCCTTGAATTCTTTGGTGTTTTTTAACGCGATACTCGTCAAAGGGCGATTTAATGGTGCCATGGCGATGTGGGCCTTTTCACCGGGAAGATCACCAGATATTCTGTCCTTAAGTAAAGAAATGATTGCTTGAGGTGTCATTTATTTTTCAATGGAATTCAGGATTTCCCTGTAATCGTCAAAGAAATAGCCCATTTTATCCTGGTTTCCGATCATTTGAAAAACAAAATATTTTCCGTCTATTTCAATTGTGGAAATGAAATAGGTGGCAGGTTTTTCATCGTATTCATTCTTGCCGTCGATGACTGTGGTATAACCCGGAAAGCCTACTTTTTTCGAAACTATCTTCCGTATGGATCTTTTTCTTTGATCAAGCGATGCCATTCTGGTATTGATATAGTGCTCATGGATCGTTAAAAGTCCATCGTTTTTATTGTTTTCACCTAAAAAGCGAAGTGTCTCCAGATCAGATGAAGTGAATGTCTCCACTGAGAAGTGCAAGTGGAGATCCATTATAACCTTAGTCGTAGCGTTTTTCTGCAGGACATAGTCAGAATAGTAAGAGTCTTCAAAAAGCGCAGAAAGTAGGAAGCTGATACCATCATGTTCTCTTTTCTCAAGATCAGGTAGGTCCATATTGTTATTTCGTATGATCCTGGATGAAGGTTCATAATTGCTTGGGCAAGCTGTTAAAAGCACTAATAACGGAAGTAAAAAGATCAACCTCGATGTCATAGCTACGAATATACTTCTTTGACCGCAGAAATCGTGTATTGCAACTGTCTTTTCAGCATTATAGAAAGTGTTGTATCTTTGCGGAGCTTTTTATTTAAAACAAACATAGCATGCAACTGTGGAATACGTTAAGTAAAGAGGAGCTCGTAAAGCAATTGAGGGAAAAGGGGTATCACTTTGTGACGATCTCTTTTTATCAGTATGCCCACATCGGGAATCCTCGTTTGTTCAGAGATCACTTGTTTCAAATGTGGTCAAAACTGGATGTAGTAGGGCGGACCTACGTCGCCAAAGAAGGAATAAATGCTCAGATAGCAGTTCCGGTAAGTAATCTTGATCAATTTCGCGAAGAATTGTACCAGATCGATTTTTTGAATGGTATTCGCTTGAACTATGCGGTGGATGACGCTGAAGCTGAGTTTCCATTCTTGAAGCTCAAGATCAAGGTGCGTGAAAAGATCCTTGCTGACGGACTGAACGATGAAAGTTTCGATGTAACCAACAAGGGGGTGCATCTTGAGGCCGAAGAATTCAATAAACTGACTGATGATCCCAATACGATCCTGATCGATTTTAGAAATCATTACGAGTGGGAAGTTGGTCATTTCAAAGGAGCTGTTTTGCCGGATGTTGATACTTTCAGGGAATCGTTGCCGTACATTGAGGAAACTTATCTCAAAGGAAACGAAGACAAGAATGTGGTCATGTATTGTACGGGCGGAATTCGTTGTGAGAAAGCTTCTGCATGGTTCAAACACCGTGGATTTAACAAAGTCCATCAGCTTGAGGGAGGTATCATTAAATATGCGAATGATTGTCGCGAGAAAGGACTTGAAAATAAATTCATCGGAAAGAACTTTGTTTTCGATGAACGCCGCGGAGAACGTGTGACAGAGGATATTATTTCGGTTTGTCATCAGTGTGGTTCACCTGCAGATACGCATACAAATTGCGCTAATGATGCATGTCATTTGTTGTTCATACAGTGTGATGCGTGTAAATCCAAAATGGAAAATTGCTGCTCAGATGAATGTCAGTACGTGATCCATCTTCCTGAAGAGGAACAAAAGGTATTGAGAAAAGGCAAGGTGGTTTCGAACAAGATTTTCAAAAAAGGTCGTTCGGAGAAACTTCAATTCAAACTGCAGAAGGAAAAACCTGTATCTTTAGTCGAAATTACTAAAGCAGAGAAAAAGTGATCGCAGCTATCAATTGGGATTTTTCTTCCGAGATCATAGATGGGTTTAAAACCCCTAACTGGTATGGGTTATTGTTCGTTTCAGGACTGATCATTGGTTATTTTGTCGTGAAAAGGATGTACAAGAAGGAAGATATTTCGGATGACATGCTCGATAAACTTGTTCTTTTCATGGTGATCCCAACGATCGTTGGTGCCCGACTTGGACATGTTCTATTCTATGGGCCGTGGTTCGATCTGTACGATGCTGAAGGTGTGCTTCTTGACAGAGGTTATTTTTCTCACCCGGGTGACATCATCAAAGTCTGGGAAGGAGGATTGGCAAGTCATGGAGCGGCTATTGCAATTCTTGCTGCATTGTGGTATTACTCCAGAAAAGTTGTCAAAAAACCATATTTGTGGATCTTGGATAGGATCTCCGCTCCAATTGCCATAGGAGGCACGTTTATTCGACTAGGGAATCTGGTTAACCATGAAATGGTTGGTGAGGAAACGACCTTACCATGGGGATTCCGTTTCCTTGAACACGATTATCATCTCTATGATGGGACCTGGGAAAGTATTCCCGTTCGTCATCCGGCTCAATTATACGAGGCGATCTTCTATTTCATTGGTTTCCTTGTCTTGATGTTCCTATACTGGAAGAGAGATCTTTGGAAAAAGCCCGGAGTTGTTTTCGGTTCCTTCCTGATACTGATCTTTGGTGCAAGGATCCTTGTTGAGTTCGTGAAGCTTGGTCAATCTGATTTTGACGACCAACTTGCTGCCATGACAGGATTCAATACTGGTCAATGGTTGAGTGTTCCACTCGTGATAACAGGGATTTACCTAATCTATAAAGGTCTAAAGAAGAAAGACGCATCTGTAGCTTAAGGGAAAGATTTAAGATGTTCGTGCAAACCAACACAGTTGAGGCTGTAAAACGATATTTCCGGGACAGACTTAAGGGTCAGTTTTCAGAAAGTGAGATCCGACAAATGCTGAAAACTGTGGTTTGCGAACGGTTGAAATTATCCTCAGCAGACTTTTTATTGAGTGATGCTCATTTGTTGTCGGAATCAGATCTTCTATATTTTCGAAGTATTGTCAAGAGACTGCAAAGCAATGAGCCATTTCAATACATCATCGGACATACTGACTTTTATGGTTTATCGATCAAAACTGATAAACGGGCTTTAATTCCGCGACCCGAAACGGAGGAATTGGTGCGCTGGATAGTCGATGACCAAATCGCAAAGAAGGAATTAAAAATCATTGATCTGTGCACAGGATCAGGTTGCATTGCACTTGCTCTTAAATCAGCGTTTAAGGATGCAAATGTAATTGGAGTGGATGTTTCTTCCGATGCCTTGAATTTAGCCCGGAAAAATACTGTTTCGCTAGGCTTGGAGGTGGAATGGTTAGAGTTGGATCTCCTTGATGAACAAGCATACTCCGTCTTCGAAGCATCATCCTTTGATGTTTGGGTTTCTAATCCACCTTATATTCCTTCAGCTGACAAATCTGCAATGGCTGAGAATGTGCTTGAACACGAGCCTCATCTTGCACTTTTTGTGGAGGATCATGATCCTTTGATCTTTTACCGCGTAATTGCTCAACAGGGAAAAAAATACCTCAAAAAAGGAGCTGGGCTTTATTTTGAGATCCATGGAGACCTGTCCGGACCAGTTGCCCATTTGTTGGAACAAGAAAGTTACCATTCAGTAGAGATCAGACAAGACCTTCAAGGAATAAACAGAATGGTGAAAGCGCTTATTTAACCACAGATTTTCGGATTTTCTATTAAAACTGGTTCGACAAGATTGGCTGGATAAAATTTTGTGAAGTATAGGATTCATTTAGGATGCGCATTCGAATCAACTAATCACGACCCATTCCATTTGCTGCGCCCAACACAATGATCACTTTTCTGAAGATTATGTAATTGTCTGTTTTTTTGTTATCCAAAAGCCAATGTTTTTCGTTGATGGCGATCAAATCAATTTGATTAATTCACAATCTGTGACTGAAAAGTCATAAATAAAGCTCGAATAATTCGAACTTATTCTCCTTAATTTCAACCCATGAACAAGGAAGAAGCAAAAGCAGAAATAATCCGGCTTTCTGAGGAGATCGAAAAGCATAATCGCTTGTATTACATAGAGAATGCTCCTGAGATCTCTGATTATGATTTTGATATGTTGCTCGAAAGGTTACAGCAACTGGAAGCTCAATTTCCTGAATTTGCTTTTGATCATAGTCCTACAAAACGTGTTGGCGGCGACATCACAAAAAAATTTGAGTCGGTTGAGCATCGCTTCCCTATGCTTTCCCTTTCGAATACCTATTCAGAAGAAGAGATCATTGATTGGGAGAATCGAATCAAAAAAATGTCTGATTCTGCGATCTCATACGTGTGTGAATTGAAGTATGATGGGGTAGCCATAGGGATACGATATGAAAATGGGTTGCTCACAAAAGCAGTTACCAGAGGAGATGGGACAAGAGGTGAGGACGTAACAACGAACGTTAAAACAATTCGTACTGTACCGTTGAAATTGAAAGGTGAATTTCCTCAGGATTTTGAGATCCGTGGGGAGATCTTTATGCCTTTGAATGCTTTTCAGAAATTGAACTCGGAGCGTGAGGAAAATGGCGAAGTTCCTTTTGCAAATCCCAGAAATACGGCTTCCGGAACCTTGAAATTGCAAGATTCAAAGCTAGTTGCTGAGCGAGGGCTTGATTCTTACCTCTATGGAGTTTATGGAGAGCAACTTCCTTTCAAGGGCCACATGCAGGCAGTTGAAGCTGCCGCAAGTTGGGGGTTCAAGGTTCCTCAAACTAAGGATCGTTTGATCGAACGCACCGACAGTATTGAAGGAATCATGGATTTTATCCATTATTGGGATAAGAAAAGATACGATTTACCTTTTGAGATCGATGGAGTGGTGATCAAAGTAGATGATTACGTACAGCAAAAAGTCTTAGGATTCACGGCTAAATCGCCACGTTGGGCAATTGCTTACAAGTTTAAAACGGAGCGCGTTGAGACGATTTTGGAATCGGTTGATTTTCAAGTAGGAAGGACCGGAGCCATCACGCCGGTAGCCAATTTGAAACCCGTTCAATTAGGTGGGACAACTGTTAAACGTGCTTCCCTTCACAACGCTGATCAGATCGAAAAACTCGATCTACACCCCGGGGATTCTGTGTATGTTGAAAAAGGAGGAGAGATCATTCCGAAGATCGTTGGGGTAAATCTTGTACTCAGAGCATCAGATGTCAGAAACGTCCAATTCATCGAGTTGTGTCCGGAATGTCATACTGAATTGGTGCGCAAAGAGGGAGAAGCCCAACACTATTGTCCGAATGAAGATACTTGTCCTCCGCAGGCTAAAGGAAGAATTGAACATTTCATCAGTCGAAAAGCCATGAATATTGATGGTCTTGGAGCCGAGACAGTAGATCTTTTGTACGAAAAGGGTCTTGTCCGGAATGTTGCTGACCTGTATGATCTCACTTTTGATCAGGTTGTCAATCTGGAACGTATGGCTGACAGGTCGGCGAACAATTTACTTGCCGGAATAAAAGGATCGAAAGAGGTGCCGTTTGAACGGGTACTTTTCGCTTTGGGAATACGTTTTGTCGGTGAAACGGTAGCCAAGAAACTTGCACGACATTTCAAAAGTATGGATGCCTTGATGGCTGCAGATTATGAGGAATTGGTTCAGGTAGAGGAGATCGGTGAAAAGATCGCGATTGCAGTTCAGCACTATTTCTCAATTGAGCATCATATTCAACTTATTGATCGATTACGCGCCTCAGGTGTTCAAATGAAAGTAGAAGAAAAAGAGAAGGCTGGAGATAAGCTCAATGGACTAACATTCGTTGTATCAGGTGTGTTTTCAGCGTTTTCGCGCGACGAGATCAAAGAGTTGATCGAGGCAAACGGAGGTAAGAACGTTTCTTCCGTTTCTTCCAAAACTGATTATTTGCTTGCCGGTGACGGAATGGGGCCTGCAAAACTAAAGAAAGCGACGGATCTTGGAGTCAAGATCATGTCAGAGGACGAATTCATTCAATTTCTTGCGTAATGAGGAGTTCAAGTCCCAATTCACTTTGGTTTGATCTGAAAAAGATCGTAATTGTGTTTCCTTTTGTGGATGAAAACTATTACCGCGAATTCAGAAAGCAACTGGATTTGGCATTGAATGAAAGCAAGGTGGAAAAGCTCGAGATCATTGTTCTTCTCCCTGTGAACGTTAAAAAGGAAGAACTTCCGCCTCATCGACTGATCCATTTCATATCACCGAAGGATTACACACTTTTTGGTAAATTAAAGGGGGATCTGCTGTATTCTGTTACATCGAAAGAACATGACGCCTTGATTTGTTTTCTCTGTGAAGACCCAAAACTCATGAAAGTACTTTCATCGATGAAAGTGGGATTCAGAATCGGGATCAATTCGCCGGTTGGTTCGTATGACATTGATCTCAAGGGCAAAGAGATGGATCCGCAGGAATTGGTTAGCTTTGCAAAAGAAACACTGGAGCAACTTTCAGTTTAAATCATAATTTTAAAAACAGCGAAATGAACAACCCATTTACAGGATCAGGAGTAGCATTGGTAACTCCGTTTCATGCAGACATGACGATCGATTTTGACGCTTTGCGAAAACTCGTTAGGCTTCAGATCGAAGGAGGAACAGATTTCCTAGTGGTTCAAGGAACAACAGGTGAGTCACCAACATTGTCGCAGGAGGAGAAAATGGAGATCCTTAAATGTGTTATCGAGGAAAATAGTGGTAAACTGAAGATCGTATATGGTGTTGGCGGAAACAATACTGTTGCTGTTGGAGAGACTTTGAAGAAAGTTCCTGCAGGAGTCGATGGGATTTTATCGGTCTCTCCTTACTACAATAAACCGATCCAAAAAGGTATCATTGAGCATTATAAATATATTTCCACGTGTACATCTTTGCCGATCATCTTGTATAATGTTCCGGGAAGAACAGGATCGAATATGACTCCTGAAACGACTCTGGAATTGGCGAAGATCGATAAC
This sequence comes from uncultured Akkermansia sp., assembly GCA_964593935.1. Classification (GTDB taxonomy): domain Bacteria; phylum Bacteroidota; class Bacteroidia; order Flavobacteriales_D; family Crocinitomicaceae; genus M0103. The sequence goes on from CAZQKN010000001.1 coordinate 10,663, forward strand.
ATTGTGGCTATGAAAGAGGCTTCCGGTAATATGGAGCAGATCATGGAGATCATTCGTCTCAAGCCGGATGGTTTTGGTCTGCTTTCAGGTGATGATGCTATCACGATGCCTTTGATCGCAACAGGAGCAAATGGAGTTATTTCTGTTGTGGCTAACGCATTTCCTGAGAAATTCTCGAAAATGGTACATTCCTCCATGGAAGGTGACCTTGCAACGGCCAGGAAAGAGCACTTTGATCTTCTTCCGGTTACCAAAATGTTCTTTGAGGAAGGTAATCCGGGAGGAGTGAAGGTTGCCATGAAGGCTCGAAGTATCATGGAAGAGCATATGCGTCTGCCATTGTTTCCCGTTTCTGACGGTTTGAGAAGCCGGATTCAAAACGAAACAAGCAGGATCTTAAGCCTGTAACCAGTCGAGATCATTACATTATACAGAACAAGTGAGTATTTACGAACAGTTTTCAGGAGTTTTAGACAATGCTGAGCGCATTGTGATCGTTTCTCACCGCTCTCCGGACGGGGATTCGGTGGGTTCATCTCTTGGCTTGTACCATTTCCTTAAAAAGAAAGGTAAAAAGGTGAGTGTTTGTCATCCTGATATTTCACCGGAATTCTTGCATTGGGTGGAAGGATCATCATCCATTCTTGTTCACGATCTTCAAAAGGAGCAGGTTGAACAGGAATTGAGAGATTCCGATCTACTGATATGTCTTGATTTCAATGCTCCGGACCGCGTCGGGAAAGATCTTGAACCCCATATTCGAGCGTTTTCAGGAAAAAGGATCATGATCGATCATCATTTACATCCGGATATTGAATTCTTTGATCTTTGTTTGTCCGACACTTCCGTTTGTTCAACCTCTGAGCTTATCTACGAATTGATTGAGGGAATTGACGATCTTGAATTGATGGATGCACAGATCGGAACTCCTCTTTATTTGGGTATCATGACTGATACTGGTTCATTCCGATTTCCTTCCGTAAGACCTAAGACCCATGAGATCCTGGCTGCCTTGATAAGAGCCGGGGTAGTACACTTCAGGGTACACGAGCAAGTGTATGATACCAATACGATCGACCGGCTAAAGTTGCGTGGCTATGCACTTTCTGAAAAGCTGGAGTTGATACCGGCTCGACCTGTAGCGTATATTGGATTGACGGAATCCGAGCTTGAGCGTTTCAATTATAAAAAAGGCGATACCGAAGGTCTTGTCAATCAGGTACTGTCGGTCGAGGGAATTAATGTTGCAGCTTTTTTTGCAGAAAAAGAAGGTGTTGTGAAGATCTCGTTCCGCTCGAAAGGTGATTTCTATGTCAATCAGTTGGCGGCGGATCACTTTGAAGGTGGGGGACATAAATATGCAGCAGGTGGAGTTGGCAAGGAAGGGATCAATGCGGCGATCAATAAATTCAGATCTTTAATTGATACATATTTTCCATTATGAGAATACTGATCTTTTTTATTTTGATCATACTCACTTCTTGTGGGAACGGAGATACGGAGAAGGTTCCAGAAGTAGAGTGGAGTACGGAGAAATCAACAGATCTCAATAAGAATCTCGCTATTGAAGAGGAAATTGAGATCAAACTTTTTCTTGAGCAGCACAAGGACTGGAAAATGACCAAAACAGGTACAGGATTGCGCTATTTTATCTACCACAACGGTGAAGGAGATTCTGCACAAGTAGGTCAGATCGCTCAAGTTGAAATGAAGATCACTTTACTGGATGGAACTGAGGTCTACAAAACGGAAAAGGATGAAGTGGAGGAGTTCATGATTGACAAAAGTCAGGTGGAATCCGGTATCCACGAAGGGATCAAAAAAATGAAAGAAGGAGATAAGGCTAAATTGATCATGCCAAGTCATTTGGGTCATGGTCTGGTAGGTGACTTTGACAAGATCCCGCCTTTAGCAGTTCTTGTTGCCGATATACATTTAATAAAACTGGTAAAATGAAGCAGTTATTGGTTTTGATCTCATTGGTCATTATTTCATTTTCCTGTTCGACTGAAGCAGTGAAGAAAGAAAAACCACAGATTAAAGTTTCCGAAAAAAAAGACTATTCTCTGGACAAGGATCACAAGGTGCTGGTCACAAAACTGTTTGATAATGGACTAATGATCGAATGGTTTGAGAAAGGTGAAGGACAAAAAGTTAAGAATGGGGACCTGATCTTGATCGATTACAAAGTGAGATTGAAGAACGGCGATATAGTTGATGGTAATCATCTGATCAACAAAGAAGTCTTTCCTTTTATGGTTGGTTTTAATCTACAGACTCCTGGATGGGACCTTGCATTGGCAGAAATGAGTGTTGGTGATTTTGCCCGCGTAAAGATACCTTCACATCTTGCGAGAGGTGAAAAAGGTATTGAAGGATTAATTCCTCCAAATGCGGATAATTTCCTGACAATTAGAATTATAAGCATTGAAAAGCCAAATAGAGTAGTTGACGGAAATCGTGTTTATCTTATTGAGGAGAATGCAAAAAATAAAGAGAAATTTGGAGAGGGTAAAGAGATCGTTTTTCATGCTATGGTGAGTACGCCAACCAATCCGTTGTATGTCAACACTTTCAGAACCAATCAGCCTTTTACCTTTAAATTGGGTGATCAAGGCCTGGTTCCGGGTTTGAGAAAGGCGTTAATAAATGCTAAAACTTCTGATCGCATGTATGTTTTGATACCTGCTCAGGAAGCCTATGGAGACAAAGGATATCTGAATATTGTTAAACCCGGGGAAGATCTGTTCTACAATATCTTCGTCATGGACGTGGTTAAAAAGTAAGCTTGTATTTGTATATTTGGTGGGTCAAAAAAGAAAATGAAGTCAATTTGTACATCAAATTGAACTATAAAATCTGAAATGAACAGAATAATTCTCTCCTTTCTTGTTTCTTTCATTTGTTGGTCTGTCTCGGCACAAACGGTCATCGATACTGTTTTTACCGAGAGAGGAGCCATGCTGATCTATTCCAACCGAACTTGGGAATACTTGGACGACAAACATTTCGATGGAATCCTCAATCCTCGTATTCATTCTGAAGTGGCTGAAAATCCTGAGTATAATTTTATTCAGGCCTGGGATAATGAGGTTTGTTATACATCTGATCGTAAGAATGACCTTTCCAAGCTAAATGATACGATCTGGCTTTGTCTTATGGATGAAGAACACGGTGATTTTCATCCGCCGGTAAGAAATGTGGTTACCTCACGTTACGGATACAGAAGTGGTCGTTACCACAATGGAATTGACATCAACTTGAACACCGGAGACACCGTATATGCAGCCTGGTCAGGTAAAGTAAGGTATTCCAAATACAACGACGGTGGATTCGGAAATTTAGTCATTATCCGTCATTACAATGGGCTGGAGACATTTTATGCTCATTTAAGTAAACTTCTTTGTGTACCGGACCAGGATGTAAAAGCAGGAGAGCCTATTGGTCTCGGAGGAAATACAGGTCGATCTTTTGGTGCGCATTTGCATTTTGAGGTTCGTTTCTATGATGCCCCGCTCAATCCGGAGGAGATGATCGATTTTGAGAAGCATGTTTGTAAGGATGAAAATCTTTTTGTACACAAAGGATTATTCCGTCCCGGAGCAAAGCCGACCGATCAGATCGAGCATGGAGAGAATGAGGCGGTCGAGCGTGTCGCAACAACAAACAGAGTTTATTATAAAGTACGTTCCGGAGATACCTTGTCGTCTATTGCAGCAAGGAACCGAACGACTGTTTCAAAATTATGTCAGTTGAACGGTATTCGTCCGACGACCATTTTACAAGTAGGAAAGAGTTTGCGTGTTAAGTGATTTGAAAGCTTTTTTAGAACTTTAAGGAAAATTTAGAACGCGGGTCAAAACGGTTGTTTAAATTCGCATACATTTGAATTATATGAATCAATTCCGTTCAATCATTCTGATCATTAGTCTTGGAGCTGCGTTAATTTCGTGTTCTGATTACAATGAAGTGGTCAAAGGGGATGATTACACGCGCAAACTTGAAGTGGCCAATGATTACTTCGAGAAAGGCTTACAGCCTCAGACAAAAAGGAACGGTAAGTTTAAAATGAGTTCTGACGGTACGCCTAAGATCAAAGACAATCTGCTTTTGCAATCCATTACGCTCTACGAACAGGTATATCAGCGTATGCCTAGAACTGGTGAAGGAGAATTGTCTTATTTCCGCATAGGGAAAGCCTATTACCATGCTAAGGATTATTACATGGCAGGTTATTATCTTGGTGCGTTCACACAGCGTTTCCCTAACTCTGTAAAGGCCCAAGAGTCCCTTTTTCTGTCGGCAATGTGCTCGGTCAATAATTCACCAGAATATAAGTTAGATCAAAACGAGACTGAATTGGCGATCAATAACCTTCAGCAATTCATTAACCGTTATCCAGACTCTCCGTTGGTGGATTCGTGCAACACGATTATGGATAAGTTGCGCATGAAGATCGAAAAGAAAGATTATGAGTCAGTAAAACTTTACGTTAAGACTCAAGATTACAGAGCAGCTGTTGCGGCAGCCGCTTCCTTTTTGGAGGATTATCCAAGAAGTGCAAGTAAAGAAGAGATCAGTTTTTTGCTTGTCGAAAACTCCTACCTTTTGACTCAGAACAGTATTGAGGCTAAAAAAAGGGAAAGAATTGAGCAAACTATCGAAAGATGTCATAACTTTGTTGCTGAATTTCCTTCGTCATCCTATCTGAAAAAGGTCAACGATTACAGAGAGATGATGCAGAAGTCACTTTAATTTCCGGAAATAATTTAGATATGAGTTATAAAAATAGCAATGCTGAGCGTTCAACTGTTACGCGTGATACCATCAAATTGGAAGAAAACACGGGTAATATCTATGAGTCGATCGTAGTGATGGGTAAAAGAGCCAATCAGATCAGTACAGAGATGAAAGAAGAGTTGACCCAGAAACTACAGGAGTTTGCATCTACCACGGACAACCTTGAAGAGATCTTCGAGAACCGCGAGCAGATCGAGATCTCCAAGTTTTACGAAAAAATGCCAAAGCCGGTAGCTCTTGCTATTCAGGAATTGCTTGAAGACGAGATCTACGTGCGCAAACCGGAAGAGAAATAAATGAAGGGAAAACGCATACTTCTGGGAATAACGGGAGGTATTGCAGCGTATAAGATCGCAACCCTCATCAGAAATCTTAAAAAAGAAGGGGCAGAAGTCAAATGTATAATGACTCCTGCCTCTTGTGATTTTATAAGTCCCCTTGTCGTTTCCACACTTTCAGGTAATCCGGTTGGAATTGAATTCTGGAACAAGTCAACAGGCGAATGGAAAAATCATGTTGAATACGGTCTTTGGGCCGATCTATTCCTTATCGCTCCACTTACTGCTACAACCATGAGTAAAATGGCGGCAGGCAATTGCGATAATCTCTTACTTGCAACTTATCTTTCCATGAAATGTCCGGTTCTGGTCGCCCCGGCTATGGATCTTGATATGTATGCGCATCCCGCGACTAAAAGGAATCTGGAAGTTCTTGGGAAGGACGGTGTTCAGATCATTCCGGCAGAAAGTGGCAGCCTCGCCAGTGGTTTGGAAGGTGAAGGAAGAATGGCTGAACCCGAAACGATACAGCAATGGATCTCGGATCACTTCGCTTCAACTCAGGGAAGATTGAAAGGTAAAAAAGTGTTGATCACAGCAGGTCCCACATTCGAGGCGCTTGATCCTGTGCGTTTCATCGGAAACCATTCCACGGGAAAAATGGGTTTTGAGATCGCTTCCTATTGTTTGAAAGAAGGGGCGGAGGTAGAACTGGTGTCGGGGCCTACTCATTTGAAATTGGCTGGAAAGAATTTGCAACTTACGAACGTTCAAAGCGCTGAAGAAATGCTGGAAGCTGTAAAAACGATCTGGTCCTCTTGCGATCTTGGGATTTTTGCTGCTGCCGTTGCCGATTATCGTCCAGCTAATGTTTCTGAGCAAAAGATCAAGAAAAACGAAGATGAGTTGACGCTCGACCTTATAAAAAATCCGGACATTTTGAAATGGGCTGGGTCAGTTAAAAAAGAAGGTCAAATACTTGTGGGTTTTGCTTTGGAGACTCAAAATGCCTTGGAGAATGCAGCAAAGAAACTGCAAAGTAAGAATCTGGATCATATCGTTGTAAATACTTTGGAACATGAAGGGGCCGGATTTGCTCACGACACGAATAAGATCTCACTGCTTGACCGAGGCAATAAAATCACTAACTTTGAGTTAAAGTCAAAGTCTGCTGTTGCGGCAGATATTATCGAATATTTGATAAACACTGGAATATGAGACAGCTTTTATTGGTCTTCTTCATGAGTTTGCTCATTCAGACCGTTCAATCGCAAGAATTGAATTGTCAGGTGAGTATAATAACCGACACGCGTTTAGAGGTGACTTCTGTGGAAAAAGAGATCTTTGAGCAGTTGAAACAGACGATCTACGATATGATGAATACCACACAATGGACGAAAGACAAGTTCAAAGTGGAGGAGAGGATCAACTGTAATCTCCAGTTGCAGATCAATAAGATCCCAAGTCCTGGGGTTTATGAAGGCTCATTGCAGGTTCAGTCATCACGTCCCGCTTTTAATAGTTCATACAACACTACTGTTTTCAATTATCAAGATGATAATATTCAGTTTGCATATTCCCGAAATGCAGTTTTAGTATATGCTCCTAATCAATTCAGGGATAATTTAACTTCGATCCTTGCATTTTATGCTTATTTCATCATCGGGATGGATTATGACAGTTTCTCGTTAAAGGGAGGGACGTCTTACTTCAATGAGGCACAGCAGATCGTTACGAATGCACAGGTGACCTCTTCTCCTGGTTGGAAATCTAACGAGGCTGGAAAGAATAATCGTTTCTATTTGGTGGATAACGTTTTGCATCAGTTGTTTGAACCTCTCCGTGAATGCAATTACGAATACCACAGAAAAGGTGTTGATATGCTATACGACGATAAGGTCAAAGCCAGAAAAGCAATGTACGATGCGTTGAATAAATTGAGTAAAGTAGTCGCAACTCGTCCGAATTCGGTGAACCTGTTGAACTTTGTTCAGGCGAAAAGAGAAGAATTGAAGAGCTTATACAGTGACGCGGAGGTCAAGGATAAGAATGACATTGTCAACTTATTGAAACGTATCGACCCTGCAAACGCATCGAGATATCAGGAAATCCTTGGTTAATGATCTCCTCTCTTAGAATTCGAAACTTCGCATTGATCAATGAGCTGGAACTCGATCTGGAAAGAGGTTTCAGTGTGATCACCGGAGAAACCGGTTCCGGAAAATCAATCTTATTGGGTGCTTTGGATCTTTTACTTGGTGAAAGAGCTGATTATGCAGTTATTGGCCCTGAGAGCGATAAGGCGATCGTAGAAATAACCGCGAATATTGAGGGTTATGAACTACAGAACATTTTTACAGAACTGGACATTGATTACTTTCCGCAAACTATAATTCGAAGAGAGATCAGTGCTTCCGGAAGATCAAGAGCATTTATCAATGACACGCCGTTACAATTGCAGGGGTTGAGAGAATTAACCGGTCGATTGGTCAATATCCATTCACAATACAATACCCTTGAGTTAAAAAGCAGAGCGGTTCAGCTTGAAATCCTGGATACCCTTTTAGGTCTGAAAGAAGAAAGGAAGAAATATTCCGGACTTTATAATAATGTGGCAAGATTGCGATCTGAGTTGAGGACTTTCGAGGATCAGCTTACCGAGCAACTGAGGCGTAAAGATTACAATGAGTTCCAATTGAATGAATTGAGTGCGCTCGAATTGGAGCGAATCAATTACATCGAGTTGGAAAAGGAACTGGAAATGTTGGAGCATGGAGAATCCATACTCTCTGTAAGTTCTAGATTGAGTGATTTTATTTCGGGTGATCATGGCTTTATAACAGAATTGATCAGGTTAAGATCTGAAATGGAGCGCGTTAAAGATATGTCATCGGGTCTTCGTGAGGTGTACGAGCGTCTGAATTCCAATGTAGTTGAATTGAAGGATCTCTCTGCCGACGCATCAAGATTAAGCGATATGATAGATCTTGACCCTAATAAGAAGGAAGGTTTAACTATTCAATTGGACCGTTACAATTCGGCTTTAAGAAAACACAATGTCGGATCTCAGGAAGAGCTTATAGCAATCTTTGACGGCCTCAGGAAAGAACTGCATGAAACGGATGAGCTTGAAAACTCGATCGTTTCATTGAAGAAGAAATTGGAGAAGGAAACGGGAGAATTATTGATCCATGCAGAAAAAATGCATGCAATTCGCGCTGAGAAGGCGCCAGTTATTGAGTCAAAGATCATAGAATTGCTTTCTGAGCTGAAACTGCCGGATACATCACTGCAGTTCAAACTTGAAAAGAAGGCAGAGCCTATGGTTGATGGAATTAGCGATCTTACGCTTCTTTTTTCAGCAAATAAGGGAATGGAAAAGGTGCCTGTTGAGAAGGCGGCAAGTGGAGGAGAGTTATCACGTGTGATGCTGGTAATTCAGAAATTGGTGTCCGAAAAACGACAAATGCCCACTGTACTTTTCGACGAAATCGATACTGGAGTTTCGGGTGAAGTTGCCCAGAAGATTGGTAACTTGCTCAATAAAATGGGGCAACAAATGCAATTGATAGCTATCACTCATCTTCCACAAGTTGCTGCAAGATCAGAAAACCACTACAAGGTAGAAAAGACTGTTATTGGAGAACGAACAGTTTCCAGTGTTCGAAAGCTGAATGCTGAAGAACACGTTATTGAAGTTGCACGTTTGATGAGTGGAGACAAGATCACAGAGGCTGCCATCAATAATGCAAAAAGTCTTATCGCCTCGTGATGGAGTTGAAATTGAAGTTTCCGATCGAACCTTCACCGGTGAAGATCTCACATGACGATAGAGTCCTTTTGCTTGGGAGTTGCTTTTCAGATGAGATCCATGATCATTTTCGTTTCAACGGTTTTAATGCAATTTCAAATCCTTTCGGAACAGTTTTTCATCCCCTTGTCTTAAGTCGTTTTTTAAAAGAAACGATTGATGTTCCTAGCCAGGAAAGAGGATTTCAAAGAGATGATGTTTTTTTATCCTGGGATGCTTCAGCATCGGTATATGCGATGGAAGAGAAGGGGCTGCAAGCGAAAATGCAAGCATTAAGAAAGGAATGGCGGGATCATTTGAAAGAATCGAAGGTTCTGATAATAACTTTCGGTACTGCTTGGGGCTATCGTCACAAAGAATTAGATCTAATCGTTGCAAATTGCCATAAGTTGCCTTCTTCAACTTTTGAGAAGATACTGAGTCCTTCGGACAAAATAGTTAGCTCATGGAATGCCACTATCCAACTGTTGAAAGAGTTTAACTCAGAACTGAATATTGTATTTACGGTAAGTCCGGTGCGTCACGTAAGGGATGGTCTTGTGGAGAATTCACGCAGCAAAGCTCATTTGATCACTGCGGTTGAGCATCTGTCCAAAGAAAATTCACTGTATTATTTCCCGTCATACGAAATTATTAGCGATGAACTGCGTGACTATCGTTTTTTTAAACAGGATATGGCACATCCGAATGAGCAGGCTGTTTCATATGTGTGGGACCGTTTCAGTGAAAGCTTTTTTAACGAAGAAACATTGAAGCTGTGCTCAAAGGTTAAGGTCCTCCGGAATTCGACCCTGCACAAAACGCTTCATCCTGAGAGTCGCCTTACTGAACAGTTTGGCGCCAATCTTAATATAGAGATCAGCTCTTTTCTTTCCGATCATCCACAAATTGTATGGTAAATAAAAAACGGGACCGAAGCCCCGTTTTATTCACAGTAGTAGGAAGTTATTGCAATACAACAGTTCCTTTATATTCTGACTTTTCACCCTCGATCGGCTGATTGAGCGTTACTTTCCAGATGTATGTTTTGTTAGGCTCAACAAGTTGCCCGTTACGCTTGTCAACCCCTGCCCATGGTAGGCTAGCATCGTTCGTTTCGTATACTATTCCTCCTGTTGAAGGATCAATAATGATCATGTAGAATGGAGTGTTTCGTTCTTTCAGCGCATGGGGCATGAAAGTGCGATTCTTTTCAATGTGAGAATTTGGGTTGAATGCACTTACTGCCATTAAGTTGTAATCGTCAATGATCTCTACTTTCATGTTGTCTTTCGCTGAACATCCGTTTGAGCTTGTCACAGTAAGAGTTACGTTATAAGTGCCTTTATTGAAGAAATGTGCACTTACTTCTTTTCCGAAAGCAGGCTGTCTAACTCCTTCAAAATTCCATTCAAACGACGTTCCCACGGAGGAAGTCTGCATAGAGATAGTAGGAAGGCCTTTATCGTAAATGTTGATGTTGTCATAATTCATATCAACAACAGGAGCAGGCAGTGCAGAGAAATCTGTGCTCTTGATTATCTGCTCGTCTTTCAGCTGAGCGATCAAATAAATACCTTGAACTTCTGCCGTATATTTCACTTTTGAACGTGGTTTGATCTCTTTTCTGTCACCGTTCGGTGAAATAATGAAGATGGAAATGTCATTCTTATTTTCCAGCAATGTACTTTCTCCTTCACAGATATTTTGTGCCTCAGGTAAGTTAACCGACTTAAGAACACTGTTATTTCCATTAGTAAAAGTATTGTCCCCCGGAGAACTGTTTGTCTGGTCCGTATTTGGTGATAATTTGTCAGCATTCAGGCGATTATCCTGTTTGTTTCCAGCAACTTGATCATTGCCAACCGGTGATTGAGTTCTGTGTTGATCAGAAAGTGAATTAGAGCTTACACCAGCTGGTTTGTCAGCTTTGGTGTTTTGAACTGAAATTTCTTCAGTTTTCACTTTTTCTTCAGTAGTGTTATTTATTCTGCTTTCTAATGCAGTAGAAATGCCTTTAACAGTTTGATTTTCATCCTGATAAGTGTAGAGAACAGTAGTAGAGATAATGACTGCGAGAATTGCCGCTCCACCGAAGAACCATTTAAGGTTCGATCCGTTTCCGCCTGTAGGAAATTTCTGGTCGAGCTTCTTGCTCATTGCGTCCCATGCTTTTGAGGCGTAGGGCATTTCGAATCCCTCCAGGCTTTCCTTAAATTTTGTATCCAGTTTTGACTTCATGTTATTCAATGTTCATGAATTTCTCATTTAAAATCTTTTGCAAGTTCATTCGGGCTTTTGCGAGGTTTGACTTTGAAGTACCTTCGCTAATTCCGAGAATCTCACCGATCTCTTTGTGGGAGTAATCTTCCAGTACATACATATTGAATACTGTTCTGTATGCAGGTGAAAGTTGTTGAATGGCTTCCATGGCGATCTCAGCTTTCAGATCCATGGTTTCCAGTGTTTCACGTTCTTCCATCAGATCTTCTGCGCCCAACTTGAAATCGTTGTCGTCGCCGGAAAGGTAGGGGTCTCTTTTCGATCTCCGGATCGAATCGATTGCGGTATTGGCAATGATCCTTCTGATCCATCCTTCAAATGAGCCCTTGTAATCAAATGCTCCCAGTTTTTCAAAGATCTTTATAAAACCTTCCTGCAGAACTTCTTGTGCGCTGTCCCTATCGTTGGTGTAACGCATGCAAACTGCCAGCATTTTGCCGTAGAACAGCTTGAACAATTCTTCCTGTGAACGCCTGTTGTTCTCTAGGCATCCATCAATAATCGCTCTTAATTGTTCTTTGTTTTCCACATTAGTTTCGATTTAATGACGAAGTGTTGAAATCATGGTTGCCTTTGGTGTAAAAAATCTTTAGGAACACCTGAATGTTTTCAGTCGAATATAGATCATTTCTATCACAAAAGTATTATTTTCGTCCACGTTAAACGTACAAAGTATTAACTCAATAAACATACAATGAAAGTAACAGTAGTAGGTGCAGGTAATGTTGGTGCAACGTGTGCTGATGTGTTGGCACACAGAGAGATCGCCAATGAGATCGTTTTGTTGGATATAAAAGAAGGATTTGCAGAAGGTAAAGCGCTTGATATCTGGGAAACATCACCGATCAATCTTTATGACTCAAGAACAGTTGGTTCAACGAATGATTATTCCAAGACTGCTGATTCTGATGTAGTGGTAATTACTTCAGGTTTGCCGCGTAAACCGGGAATGTCTAGAGATGACCTTATCGCTACCAATGCCGGAATCGTTAAATCTGTTACTGAGAATGTGATCAAGTATTCTCCGAATGCGATCATTATCATTGTTTCCAATCCATTGGACGTTATGACATACTGCGCTTATTTGGCTGCTAAGGTTGATTCGAGCAAAGTATTCGGAATGGCGGGTGTATTGGATACGGCTCGTTACCGTTCATTCCTTGCAATGGAGTTGAATGTTTCTCCAAAGGACATTCAGGCAGTTTTGATGGGTGGTCATGGTGATACGATGGTTCCGCTTCCACGTTACACTACAGTTTCAGGAATTCCTGTTACTGAATTGATCTCGGAGGAGAAACTGAATGATATCATCGAAAGAACTAAGTTCGGTGGTGGCGAGATCGTGAAGCTTCTTGGAACATCAGCATGGTATGCTCCGGGTGCAGCTGCAGCGCAGATGGTTGAGGCGGTTATCCGTGATCAGAAACGTATCTTCCCTGTATGTGCATGGTTGCAAGGTGAGTACGGAATGAAGGATATCTACCTAGGTGTTCCTGTCGTTCTTGGTAAAAATGGTATCGAGAAGATCATCGAACTTGATTTGAACGACGCAGAAAAAGCATTATTGAAAGAATCTGCTGAGGCAGTGAAAAGTGTAATGGATGTTCTGGACAATATGAACATGACAGCATAATTCTGTATAATATATTCCTAAAAGGGCTCTGAACTTCTCAGAGCCCTTTTTTTATTCTTGTATATGATCATTTATTGTCGCAACTTTGTTGAAATGCTCAAACTATGAAAAGAACTGTATTATTTCTGTCTGTTTTTGCTTGCACACTTTATTCTCAAGCGCAGACAACTTCCTCTTCAACGAAATTGGAGGAGATCGAAAATGAAAACATCACTTTCAAATATGGAACCTTCCACGGGGTGTCTATTCCTTTGGAAGATCTGCCTGTAGCGGAAGAGAAAAATGAAATGGCTGCAGACCATGCTATAAGAGACGAGCGTAAGCGCCCGGAAGCTGTCAATCCAAATGCATTGCCGCTAGGGAAGGACCCGATCCTTCAGGAGCATTTTGGAACTCAAGTAAACAAGGGGGCTATCAAAAACTGGGAAGGTCAAACAGGAGCTTTTCCTCCTGATCCATCAGGGGCAGCGGGACCAAATCACTATGTTCAAGCCGTAAATACAAAATATCGCGTGTATGACAAGGACGGAAATCCCTTGACCCAATCACTTAACTTGAGTTCACTTTGGCCTGGAAGTACCAATTCAGGTGACCCGATCGTGATGTATGACCGACATGCAGATCGTTGGGTGATCACTCAGTTCCAGACTGGTACTAATCGTATTTTGTTTGCGATATCAACAACCCCTGATCCAACACAAACCTATTACACGTATTCGTTTACCATGCCGACTTTTCCGGATTATCCGAAATACTCGATTTGGGCAGATGGTTATTACATGACATCCAATACTAATCAAAAGAATGTGGTTGTTTTCGAAAGGACTAAAATGTTAGCCGGTGATCCAACTGCTGCATTCATCGGTTTAAACCACAATTATTCATCGCATTATGGTTTTAAGTCGATCCTACCGGCAGATGCAGATGGTGAATTGCCTCCATACGGTACGCCTCAATATTTCTTCTATTTTCAGGATGACTCTTGGTCGGGAATTACTCAGGATCAGATCAAGATCCTGAAAATGCAGGTAGATTGGGCAACTCCTGCTAATACAACACTATCGACACATCAAACACTGTATCCTGCGCCATTTAATTCTGTGTTCACAACAACTTGGAATGATATTGTGCAGAAGAACTCGTCGCAGAAACTGGATGCGATCTCTTCCATTTTCACATACCGTGCACAATATATGCGTTGGTCAGGATACAATTCTGTTATGTTGTGTAATGTTGTGGATATCGATAACAACAACACAGGAGGTATTCGTTGGTATGAACTGAGACAAGACGAAACTACGGCTCAGTTTTCCGTATATCAGGAAGGAACTTTTGGACCTGCCGATGGTGATAGCCGTTTCATTGGAAGTATTGCCATGGATAATTACAAGAACATTGGTCTGGCCTATTCTATTTCCGGTCCAAATTCTTTCCCAAGTTTAGGTTTTACAGGACGTTACCCATATATGGACCTTGGAGAAATGTATCATCAGGAATCAATTGCAATTGCAGGGTTGTCAGCTCAATCAGGAGGGAATAGATTTGGCGATTATTCACACCTTTCTCTTGATCCCGAAGGTCGTACATTCTGGTTTACAGGAGAGTATATTGGAAGCAGTGGATCCCGCAGAACTAGAATTTTCTCTTTCGATCTTGAAGCCATGGCAAATACTCCGCAACATCAATTGGATCAGGCCAATATGCTTGTTTTTGAAAATAATGGTTCGTTGAATGTGCAATTGGGTGGATTAACCATTACCGGAGATATGATGATCGAAATGTTCGAACTGAGCGGTAAAGTTGTTCGCTCCGCAGAAAAGGAAATAAGCGAAGGTGCTTTGGTTCATCAGTTCGATGTGGACGCCTTGCCAGCAGGAACTTATCTAGTTCGCGTTGGTAATCCGAATGTACAGCGAATTCAGAAGATCGCACTACAGTAATTTAGATTTAAATGGATAATAAAAAAGGAGGCTTAATGCCTCCTTTTTTAGTTTTCATACGCTCCAATATCCGGTGGGTCATTTCTTGGATTACCGTTAATATCTGTGGCAACAGTCGTGAAAAATCCGTTGTTATTTAGTTTTGAATTAGAAGGGAAGGTAAAGTCATATCCTTGAATGTCTGTAAACAATGGGTTATGGTTCCAGAAGATGGAAGAATAGAAATTGTCTGTTCCAGTTGGTGTTCTTTTGATTAGACAGTTGCGGATATCGAAATTCAAATTTACCCCAACCTCAGGAATGGTGTCAAAAGCAATTTCTCCTTCCTGATTCCCATAGATGACCGTATTCCAGATCACACCTTCATTTATTGAACCGATATTTTGAACCTGATTCACAAAATCATTGTAATAATTACTGATTCCTACTGCGGGTGCTGTTGCATCTCCATAGCCCAATAAATTGCAATGATTAAAATTGAAATCACCGCCTTCAAGCACAAGCAGAGCGTGTGTTCCATTTTTCGCGATGACACAGTTCTCTGCTTTTACCCTGGCTCCGGAGTATATTAATATACCGTAGCGGGCGTTGTTATATATTTTAGTGTTTGTCACATTTAAAGTGTACTCTGATGCAAAGGCCTGATCTTTTGAGAACAAGTGAATTCCGGATATCCCATTCTTTATGATGGCATAGTTGATAGTTGACGGACGTGCTTCCTGGAAATAGATGCCGTAATATTGTCCGGCCACATCATCGTACCATGATTCAAGACGATCTCCCTGTAACGTGACTTCGTTGTCTTTTTCGCCTTGAATGTTCAAGGTTCCTTTGTAGACATAAAGAATAGAGTTCTTGTGCAGGTAAATATCTGTTCCGGCCTGAATGTTCAATGTTTTTGCAGAATCGACAACTGCGGCACCATAAATCACATGAGGTTTGTCATTTGGCCATGTTCCTTCATTCAGGTCAAAGATACCTTCTCCAAAATTGGAATAATGAAAATAGGCGTCCTGACCCCACACAGCGAGTTTAACGTACTGATCTTTTCCGTTCGTTCTGAATCTTACCGAATCTTCAACGATCAAAGGGAGATTTTGCCCATTGATCCCGAGCGTAACTTCTACGAAAGCAAAAAGACTGTCTTTACCTTCCAGTTGAATGTCATTGAACTTTATTCCGGAAAGACCATCGATGTTGATGCGAAAAGGGGAGGAGCTTCCACCAGCAAGTTCAATTTCCTCAATGTTCACCGTTCTGTTTTCATTGTTATAGATCTTGAACTGCTGAGTAGTTGATCCAACCGTAGTGAATACGGTGTCAAATACGACAGTATCTTTTGAGAAGGATAAGTTACCTTTGGAAAGTAAAACGGGTTTCCTGCACGAGGAAAGTGCAGCGCCAAACAACAGCGCGGCGAGCAGAGAGAAATTGAAAAGTTGAACTCTTTTTGGCATCACGACAAAAATAACGAAAACAGATGAGCATTATTTTGTCTAAAAAATTATTGTTTTTAAAATCTTTGTTTAACTTTGCAGCCTGTTTTACGAATTACAAGAGCATTTAATACTTCAAAAATGAGAAAAGATATTCACCCGGAAGATTACAGATTGGTAGTGTTCAAAGATATGTCGAACGACTATTCTTTCTTGTGTCCTTCATGTGCAACTTCGAACGAAACAACTACATGGGAAGATGGTAATGAGTACCCGCTTGTAAAGCTTGATATCTCTCACAAGTCACACCCATTCTTTACAGGTATCGTTCAGTTCGTGGATACTGCAGGTCGTATCGATAAGTTCAAGAACCGTTACGGTCGTACAATGAAGTAATCTATTCTTCGAGATATTGAGCCTCTTGTCAATGACAGGAGGCTTTTTTTTTATGTTTTGTTGCGAAACATTGCTTTGGTTGCTGCGTTTTGAATTCTAGGGTTTAAATTTGTTCTTGTGAAAACAATGCGATACATCTTGCTTTTGATCTTACTGGTATTAATGTCAGTGAATGGCCGGGCAGGAAAGCTTGAACGAGGTTTTGAAGCGCTCAGTGTTTTCAATTATTTCAAAGCGAAGGAATTGTTTGAAAGATCCATGAAACGAAGTCCTTCACCTGCATCGTTTGGATTAGCAACGATCTATTTTCGAAAAGACAATCCATTTCATTCTCTTGACTCTGCTTACAGGTATATTTTAATAGCGGAGAAGGAATTCTCTCAGTTAACAGATAAGAAAAAGGAGCGATTAATACGTTACGGCTTCAATTACCTTGCGATCGCCGATCTTCAACGATCTGTCAGTTCCGGCTTTTATGATCGCGCTTTGAAGCAAAATACGGTGGGAGGATTTGATGTTTTTCTCGAAAAACATCCTTGGTCTCTTGAATATCACAAGGCGCTCTTCAAAAGGGATTCTATCGCATTTTCTTTGGCAAAGAATTCAAACACTAGTCAAGTTTTTGCGGAATTTCTGGAGAAATACCCTGAAAGTCAATTTCTGAATGAAGCCAAAGAGCAATTCAATTTGTTGCAATATAAAGAGCAGACGGCGGACAACAAACTTTCTTCTTATGTGGAGTTTTTAACCGTATCTCCTTCCAATCCGTATACTAGGGATGCTGAAAACAGGATCTTTGAATTGGTTACGGCGCCAAACAACATTGAGGCCTTTCATAAATTTATAGTGACTTACCCTTCTAATCAGAATGTGGGAGAGGCCTGGCGAAGGATCTATCAACTTTTTATGGTTGACTTTTCAGACAATAGGATCGAGGAGTTCAAAAGAGAGTTCCCTGAATTTCCATATACGGAAGAACTGGAAGCTGACTTGAATTTTTCCAGAAGACAATTATTGCCGTTCAAATCAGGAAGTTTGTTTGGTTACATGGATTATGAAGGTATGATCATTGTAGAAGCAGATTATGAATACCTTGGACTGTTCAAAGAAGGTTTGGCAGTTGCTGCCAAGAACGGGAAGTATGGATTTGTAGACAAAGGCAATCGGACGGTGATTCCTTTTGAATTTGACAATGCAACAGATTTTGAAAATGGTCGAGCCATTGTTGAGTTAGGGGGGAAGTTCGGAATGATCGACAGAGGTGGTAGGACCGTACTACCAATTGAATTCGATGATCTGGGAACCGTTGCTGAAGGATTGGTTTATGGTGCTAAAAATGACAAGTACGGTTATTACGATAAGTCAGGGATGCTGAAGATCGAGGAAAGATTTGATGAAGCTTTTTCCTTTTCCAACGGTCTGGCAAAAGTTCAGTTGGAAGATAAGCAAGGTTATATTGATCCTTACGGAACTTTCATGGTGCCTCCGGGTTATAGCAATATCTCATTTTTCTCTGATACACTTCTTGTTTTTGAGGAAGACGGATATTTCGGATTGATGCTTAAAAGTGGAACCCAAGTACTTACTGCTGATCAGGAAGAGGTGGGTCCTTTAAAAGATGGCAGGGCATTGATCGTAAGACAAGATCAGATTGGCTATATTGATGCGAAAGCTGCAGTAGTGATCCCTCCGAAGTTTGAGATCTATCCCAATTACTTGACAAAAGGAACTTTCAAAGGGAATTATGCCATTGCCGTCTCTAAGGGCAAGTATGGAGTTATCGATAAATCCGGTAAGTTCATAATTCCTGCGACTTATACAGGTTTAGGAGAGGTTTCATCACTTCTTGCTTTTAACAAAGGAAAAGGTTGGGGGTTCATTGATCTGACAGGGAAAGAAATTATTAAGCCTCAATTCGATTATGCCGAAAGTTTTAAAGATGGTCAGGCAATTGTTGAGAAATTAACGCTATCCGGAGTTATCGATAGTAAGGGGAATTTTGTGATACCATGTGAATATGCTTCTATTGACCGTTTTGGAGAGGATTATTATCTTGTTTCAACAGGATCAAAATTTGGTGTTTACGATAAAAAAGGCAAGCTTGTTGTTCCAATAGAATATCAACAGATCTTATTTTCAAATGGAGATCTGATGTTGTTGACAAACAGTAACGAATTGAATTACTTTTACGTATCGGAACAAAGGATCATCAAACCAATTGAAGCAAATGAATAAGTTGTCAGGTTTTGTGGAAAGGCATATATACGGCATTATGGCTGCAATAGCGGTTTATGTTGGCGTTTTTATGTATCTGCATCTGGAGACTTATACTGAATATGTTCCGATAGATTCTTTTTTTGATGGAGCCAGGATCGAACTTCCTGAAGAGATAAAGTTAAAGCCCGAAAATCTTGAGATTCCTGATGATTTCGCGCCATCTGATGTGAAAAGTATCGCCCGCGACAGAAACGATTCTCGTGAAAAATCCAGAGATGAGTGGGCAGCCAATAAGCCCAATTCTGCAGATGTAGAGAAATCTGTTCGTGATTATGAAAAGAAGCTTTTTGAGGAAGCAGGTGGTGAAGCCAAGAGAAAGCAGATCCAACAAGAGATGGAGGATCGTAAAAAGCAACAGAATAGCAAAACTTCTACAACTACTCCAAAGGAAACATCTACATCGGGTGCAAATAAAGCATATTCCGGTGATGTAATGGTAGAATGGGATCTCCGGGCGCCACATCAGAACAATACCTGGTTTGTTCGGAATCCAGGATACACCTGTGGTTATGGAGCTTCGGGAAAAGTAACCGTGTCCATTAAGGTAAATCAAAATGGCGATGTTCTGGATGCGAAGTATGAACCTGCTCTTTCAAGAAATGCCAACGATTGTATGATCAAGCAAGCTGTCAAATACGCAGGTATGTCGCGATTCATATATTCTTCAAGTGCTCCTAAATTGCAGGAAGGAACGATCACCTATACCTTCATTGCTCAGTAAATGCAAAATGAAGAAGTATTATATAATGAACTGATCAGTCTATTCGATCTGAAAGAGGATGACACGGTGATGATCTCTTCAGATGTTACCCGTCTCGCACTTCAATTCAAAGCCAAAGGTGTGGCGTTTTCTGTTGATCGATTCATAGATCATTTACAGGAGATACTTGTGGATGGTACCATTCTGATACCGGCATATACAGATAATTTGAAAAATGGTGACACCTTTGATCGTCAAAAGTCAAAACCAACCACTGGAGCTGTTTCCAACCGTATAATGCGCCGAAAGGATTTTCAGCGAACAAAGGATCCACTGCATTCTGTTTTTGTTTGGGGAAAAAGAACTTCTGAACTACTTTCACTAAAGGATATTAGTACTTTCGGTACTAATAGTGTTTTTGGATTCTTGGAGCGTGCAAATGCTAAAATGGTCATTATGGACGTTCATTTTGAAAACAGTTTTACCTACGTTCATTACGTAGAGGAAAAACTCAAAGTTAAATTCCGAAAACCCTTTCGCTGGAGAATGCAAGTTGTAGATAATGGAGCGATTAGTCAAGAGGAGATCGTGTTTTACACAAAAGGTCCCGGTTACACAGTGGATCTGAAAACTCTCCAGAACATACTTATTGGTGATGGGGTTGTTCAACAGGTTGAATTTCTTCAAATTCCAATACTTATAATGCAATTGGATCAAGTAGGATCCGCTGCTGAATTATTTATTAAGAATGGAGGTAAAACGTATGGGTTTGATCCCAAACTATATGTTAAACAGATGATCAAGAAATTAATAGGAAGAAAATAATATAGAGCATCATGGAAAATATCAATTGGCAGACCATCAAGACCTTTCAGGATATAACGTATAAATATTGCGATGGCGTTGCGCGTATTGCATTTAATCGTCCTGAAGTGAGGAATGCTTTTCGTCCAAAAACAGTTTCTGAGTTACTGGAAGCGCTGATCCATGCACACGAAAGTCAGGAGATCGGTGTGGTTCTGATATCAGGTGAAGGTCCCTCGCCAAAGGACGGTGGATGGGCATTTTGTTCTGGTGGTGATCAACGCGTACGCTCGACTACTGGATATAAGGGAGAAGACGGTGTGAATCGCTTCAATATTTTAGATGTTCAGCGTCAGATCCGTTTTATGAACAAGGTTGTGATCGCTGTAGTTCCTGGTTGGGCAGTTGGTGGGGGACACAGTTTGCATGTGGTTTGCGATATGACTATCGCCAGCAAAGAACATGCGGTATTCAAACAGACGGATGTGGATGTGGCTAGTGTGGATGGCGGTTTTGGATCTGCTTATCTGGCTCGACAAGTTGGTCAAAAAAGGGCTCGTGAGATCTTCTTTTTAGGTAAATCCTATTCAGCACAGGAAGCCTACGATATGGGAATGGTGAACGCTGTAGTACCACACGAAGAATTGGAGCAATTTGCGTTTGACTGGGCCCAGGAAATCCTTACGAAGAGTCCGACGGCTGTGAAAATGGCCAAGTTTGCCTTTAATCTTATTGATGATGGTCTGATTGGACAGCAAGTTTACGCAGGGGAGGCAACAAGACTTATCTATGGAACGGAGGAGGCTGTTGAAGGAAGAAATGCGTTTTTGGAAAAACGAAAGCGCGATTTTTCTAAGTTTCCCAAGTTTCCTTAAAAGATGAAATAAAGAAAAAGGCTCCCATCTGGAAGCCTTTTTCTTTATCTGAAACGAAAAATTTACTTTTTGAAATTGTCCGCTACGATCAGGTCTTTTGTGCCGTGAGTCCAAGAATAGAAACCTTCTCCGGTTTTCACACCTTTCTTGCCTGCCGTTACCATGTTCACTAACAATGGACAAGGAGCGTATTTTGGATTTCCAAATCCATCATGAAGCACTTCGAGAATGGCAAGACAAACATCAAGACCAATAAAGTCAGCTAATTGAAGTGGTCCCATAGGATGAGCCATTCCAAGTTTCATCACTGTGTCGATCTCTTCCACACCTGCAACTCCTTCGAATAAGGTGTAAATGGCTTCGTTGATCATTGGCATCAAAATACGATTGGCTACGAATCCAGGATAGTCATTCACTTCAACAGGAACTTTGCCCAATTTGCGCGAAAGATCCATGATCAAGTTGGTTACTTCATTCGTTGTAGAATATCCACGAATGATCTCTACCAGTTTCATGACCGGTACTGGGTTCATGAAGTGCATTCCAATCACTTTCTCCGGACGGCTTGTTACGGATGCGATCTTAGTGATGGATATAGAAGAAGTGTTTGATGCGAGGATCACCTCAGAAGCAGTCATCTTGTCAAGGTCTGCAAAGATCTTCAATTTAAGATCGATATTCTCTGTTGCGGCTTCAACAACTAACTCTACACCTTTTACACCTTCTTCCATAGAGGTGAATGTCACAATATTGGAAAGGGTTTCAGCCTTTTGAGCCTCTGTCAGAACTTCCTTAGCAACCTGGCGATCAAGGTTTTTGGAAATTGTTGCCAAACCTTTGTCGAGTGAAGCCTGAGAAATGTCGATCAAGTTTACCTTATATCCTGTTTGTGCAAATACGTGGGCAATACCATTTCCCATTGTTCCGGCACCAATAACTGCAACGTTTTTCATGTTTGGATTTTTTTTTTGGCAAATATACAATTTTGGCTTTGCCATTCAAATGCTTTGCGTTGAAAGGGTTCCAAAAGTTCAAAGCTTCGCGTTCAAGTCCTTCAGGGTTCAAATGATCCAGTCCTTATTCCTTGTTCTTGCTCCCTCTGATTACTAATCACTAATTACTTCACATCTACAGTTCATTCATTTGATCAACCTGATTCCCATTCAACAATAATTGTCACTTCGAATAACTAATTTTACGGAATGGATTCATTGACACAGATCGTTCTCGGAGCTGCCGTGGCAGAAGCATTAGCAGGAAAGAAAATGGGCGGGAAAGCAGCACTTTGGGGGGCTGTTGGAGGCACGATACCTGATCTGGATGTACTTTTGAGAAATTTCTACCATCCGATCGATGCAGCTCTGGTCCACAGAGGATTTTCACATTCCATTCTTTTTGCATTGTTGGCCGGTCCGGTTTTGGGTTGGCTGTTTTTCAAGATGTACAAAGAGCGCTATGAATTGAGAACGTGGATCTGGTTATGGTTCTTATCAATAATCACTCATCCTATGCTGGATATGTTTACCAATTATGGAACGCAATTCTTGTGGCCATTGGATTTGAGGATCACTTTTAATTCAGTTTTTGTTATTGATCCGCTGTACACCATTCCATTCATGTTCTGTTTGATCATCGCATTATTCATGCGCAGAGAAAATCCATTGAGAAGGAAATGGAATAATGCCGGAATTCTTTTTTCTACTACTTATTTGCTTTGGGGTGTGATCGTGAAGTTGACGATTTTATCTAATTCAAAGGAATATTTTGCAGAGAATGGTATAAGATCAGAAACCGCCATGGTTACGCCGATGCCACTGACCAGTTTTTACTGGATGATCCTCTCTGAAGATGAAAAGAACTATTATGTTGGATACAAGTCACTATTTTACGAATTTAACCCAGCAGACATTGATACCATCAAGAAGAATCAGGTACCGCTAAATCGGCTGAAATGGCCGGATAAAGATTATTCAATGGCTTTGCGATTTATTTCCAACGGCAATTACACAACTGAGATCAATGGAGATACATTGGTATTTTATGATCTTCGCTTTGGCGTTATGTCAAAGATGACCCAAAACAGATTGAAAAAGCCTTTAATGGGATATGGTATCGTTATTGACAACTGGCGTGTTCAAAAAACGATCAATCATCGCCCTTCAGCCATGATGGAACAGCTTAATTTTGGAGCTTACATAGATAAAATCTTTTTAAAATGAATCAGGTGTTTTTTGCAGGGATGATCTCTCTGGTTTTATTTCAAAGTTGTGCCCAGCAAGCTGAAACAAAAGAATCCAATGTTAAGCGATTCGAACAGCCTGAGGTTAAAAAGGATTACGTGCTCTCGGATTTTTTGAAAGAGGACGCTCAACTTAATGAGGATGTAGAGAAAGTCTTTTTAACTTTAGACGACACAGCGATTGTAGCGCAACTGATAATGCCTGCAGTTGGGCGTTTGGGGCAAACAGAAACGACGATCAGATCCCATATCAACAGAAGGATAATTGGCGGTGTATTGATGCTCAACGGAACGAAAGAGGAGTTTACTTCGTGGATCAAGTCTTTTGAAGCGATGAACGATTCAATTGGGAATTTACCTTTCTTATATTCGGCAGACGCGGAGCCGAGCCTAGTCAACAGAAAGATCAGTGGTTCAACGCCTGTCAAGAAAGCCAATGAACTGGCAACCATTGAGGAGGTCAGAACTGTGGCGGACGTGATTTCAAAAGATCTCAATGCCATCGGTATCAACTATAATTTTTCACCGGTGGTTGATATGTCTCCAAACAAGACTGTTGGTTTCAGAAGTTTTGGAGCTGTTCCTGCGAATATCATTCCGTGGTCAGATGCGTTCATTCAGCAAACTCAATCGCACAACATTATTGCAACAGCCAAACATTTTCCCGGTCATGGTTTGGTAAGTGGCGATACACACAAAGCATTACAGATGATCGATGGTGAACTGAAAGAGATCGGTAATTATCCTCAATTGATCGAGAATGGGGTCTTGTCCATTATGGTTGCGCACATTGCGGTAAAGAATAATCCTAAATACGATACAAAAGGCCTTCCGGCTACGACATCGGAAACCATCGTTACAAAACTGCTTAAAGAAGAAATGGGCTTCAAAGGCTTGATCGTTACTGATGCAATGAACATGGGTGGGGTGGTTAGTGTGCCTCAGTGCGAAGTGAAGGCCGTGAATGCCGGTTGTGACATTGTTCTAATGCCGGTCGATGCTGAAAGAGCGCATAAACAGATACTTGAACGTTACCGGTCAGACGCTGAATTCAAGAAGAAAGTTGACGCTTCTGCAAAGAAAGTCATCCGAATGAAGATCGCATTGGGATTGATGTAAATTTGTTTCGATGCGGTTTCTGATACTTTTGGGATTACTTATGTTAACGGCCTGTAAAAGTGTCGATTATCCAATGCAGGACCATCATACAACCCCAACTTTATATTCTGTTCAAGGGACATTGACCCAGAGTAGTTCATATTGTGGCGGTGTTCATCCCACTGAGGAGGAAGAAATGGAGTACAAGAGGCCTCGTCCGATGAATACATGGCTGTATGTTCGTTCCGGGAAAACGAACCACCAAGATTCTCCCATAATTGATAGCGCGAAAACCGATCAGTTCGGAAAATATTCTTTTGAATTACCTCCAGGCGACTATGTAATAATTATGCCAGAGCAGAGAACCAAAGAATCCATCGCACGGTACAGAGATATGGAAAATGATTTTTTAGAAGTTGATGAACTCTGTTTGTTAGGATGGTGGAAAAGTGGGCTGTTTCAGATATCCATAATTGATTCAGCTATTACAGGATTGAATCACAATTTCCATTCCAGATGTTTCGTCCCTGTTGCAGTGCCCTGTATGTCCTATTCAGGACCGTATCCGCCTTGATTTATTTTTTGAAAACAAGCTTCCATGCTCCTCTGAAGTCGCCCTGCTTGTAGCCAATTGCCAGATCTTCAGGATACTTTGTCGAGATAATGCTTTTCGTTTCGGGATCAATGTCTTCATTTGAACCATGGCACTTAAGGCAGGTAGGCATACCAATATAAATGGCTTTATAAAACACATGATCTTCATCTTCCTTGATCAATGTGTCTTTTAACCCTTTCTGAAATCTTTCAAATAGCTTTTTTTCATTCTTATTCAGCTTGTTGGAGGGATTTCGATTCTTGTCACTAATTCTGGAAATGAGAATGTTGTTTGCTGCCGAAATAGAATCTGTTAATCTCAATGCATGAACATTACAAAACTCAACCGCATATTCAGTTCCTCCTTTATTGATTGCCACGCCAACATTTTTGAGCAATTCCTGCTGGGCTATCATGCTAATTGAATCACCAATTAAGGAATAATCCTTTTGTTCGGTGTCAATCTTTTTGGTAGTTTCCGATGACTGGTTACACGAATGGACCATGCTTATGCCGAGGAGCAATAGCAAAAATGGGAAGGATTTATAAGAGCTCATTTTAATGTTATCGATTCAACCTTAAAGATACTCCAATTTGAAGAAAATCCCTTCCTGTTTCATCATTGATCTGATAATCGAACTGATGAAGGTATCCTGTCATGAACGACAATGTCTCATTGTATTTGTAATTGAAGAAGAATTGTAAACGATTCCGTTCAAAATAGGGAGCTCTATCCGTAAAAAAGATCTCATTGCTTATTCCGGCTTCATAGCGATCGCCAAACTTTTCATGTTTTCCGAACGGATATGAAATACCTACCTTATATCGAAATCTATTGCGGTAGCCATTGAGGGTAAAACGCATCTCAGCCCTGTAACGCTGTTCGAGTTTGAAACGCCCCACCTGATGCGTGAACAATAATTGAGGCCAGATCCTGAATTCATCATTGTTCTTTGGGTTAACAAAATTGCCACCTTCAGCATAGGTATCGTAGTCTCCAATGGCGAGGGCGAGCCTGAACTCGGGATCCAGTTTGTATTCGATTCCTATTTTGTTCTCGTAATAATGAAAATGATCGTAAAATCGAAGTGACCTTATTTGTGATTCACCGAAAAGGCCCCATTTCTCATTGAGTTTGTATTTTACGTTCAGAATGTTCCATGTCCCAAGACTCTGAGCGTTCGAATACAGAGTATTGGTGATCAACATTAACAGAAGTGCACTTCTTTGGAACATTCCGATAATGAATTAAGAAATCTTGATCAGGCCAGCGAGGTCTTTTGCTTTTGTAACCAGATCCTTCACTTCCTCATTTCCATAGGTTAAAGTCACGGCCATTCTGCGATATGGTCGCGTAGCTGGCTTTCCAAACACTCGAAAATCAGCGTTGGACGCTGCGGCTACCTTTTCGATTCCTGAAAAAGTAGGGTAGACATCTTTGTTTTCATTTGCCAGTACAACTGCACTTGCTCCATTACGTTGAAGGACGATCTCCGGAACAGGTAGGCCGAGTATGGCGCGGGCGTGCAATTCGAATTCTGAGAAATTTTGGGTTCCTGCCAATGTCACCATGCCTGTGTCGTGCGGTCGAGGTGATAATTCCGAAAAATAGGCTCCGTCTTTCGTGATGAAAAATTCAACTCCCCAAATTCCTGCTCCACCGAGCGCTGCGGTCACTTTTTCCGCCATTTCCTGGGCTTCGGCGATATGTTCCGGGTTCATGGGCTGTGGCTGCCAGCTCTCCTGATAATCTCCTCTTTCCTGTCTGTGGCCAATTGGTGGGCAAAATAAAGTGCTTCCGTTGTTTTGAGTCACGGTTAACAAAGTGATCTCGTAATCGAAATCTATGAATCCTTCCACAATTACTTCTTTCAGGTCGCCTCTGGATCCTTCCATTGCATAGTTCCATGCCTTTTCAATATCAGCTTCTTTACGGATCACGGATTGACCTTTACCTGAACTGGACATTAAAGGTTTAACCACGCAAGGCATACCTGTAAAGGCAACACCATATTTAAGTTCTTCCAGGCTGGACGCATACTTATAGGGCGCTGTCCTAACTCCAACTTCGATTGCTGCAAGGTCCCGAATAGCCTTCCTGTTCATCGTGAAATTGGCAGCCTTGGCACTAGGGACAACCTGAATTCCTTCTTTTTCATAGTAGTAAAAACGTTCTGTACGAATGGCTTCAATTTCCGGTACGATTATATCCGGCTGATGTTTGGCTACAATTCTGTCCAGTTCATCGCCATCGAGCATGTTGATCACTTCGCAATCATGTGCGACTTGCATTGCCGGAGCGTCAGGATAACTGTCAACAGCAATTACATACTGACCATATCGCTGACAAGCAATTACAAACTCTTTTCCCAGTTCACCGGATCCGAGTAGAAGTATTTTTTTTCTCATGTGACAAATATAGAGAAGCTGAAGTATAGAACAATAAGGTCCTTAGTCATCTTTCAAACTTCCGGGATCACTTGCGTGGCAAAACCAAAATGTTAACTTTGGGTTAATGTTCAAACAGAAGGTTGATGCTATACTGAGTAATTTCGAGCCTATTTCGCTTATTGAATTAGAGCAGGTAAAGCTTTTGGATCGATTCGACACCAAATTCATTTTGTCGTCCGAGAAGTTTCTGGATATTCTTGAGTTATTGAAGGATGAGTATAAGGTTTTGGAAATTAGTGGTGTACGTTGTTTTTCTTATGCCAGTCGATATTTTGATGATGAGAATTTTTCTTTTTTCAAAGATCATCATTCCGGTAAAGTGAATCGCTATAAGATCAGAATGCGGAATTATATCGAATCAGGTAAAGTGTATCTGGAAATTAAAGAAAGAAAAAAGGGTAGAACCAATAAGAAAAGAATGGAGATCGACTCTTTTCGAAATGAATTGAATGAACAAGATCGAAAATTTATCACTGAAACGTCCGGAATCAGTAAGTTCTTGAGTGCTGTTCTGGATAATTCCTACACGAGAATCACATTGATGAGAAAGGATGAGGGCGAGCGACTGACTTTTGATTTTGATCTAAGTTATTTTCATGATGGAAAGGATTATCCATACCCCGGAATTGTGATCGCTGAACTCAAGCAGGAAAAGGTAGACCGGAATTCTCCGTTCTATCAGCTGATGAAAAGATCCTTGATCAGACCACTGAGAATAAGTAAATATTGTTTAGGGATAATTGCTGTTTACGGCGAAAAGGGACCTAAATTCAACCGTTTTAAATCCAAGTTGCTCAAAATAAATTACATTCGCAACCATGCTGCTTAATACATTTCCATTGTTATCCCCAACGGGAAACATGATCGATACTTCGAGTGACTTACAGTCTCTGCTTATTCGATTGCTGGTTCATTTCGTTTTTCTAACGATCGTTATTCGTTTTCTATATTATGCCAAAACGAAAAGAAAGGATTACTTGTTTACGTATTATCTTATTGGTATTGTAACCTTCTTCTTGTGCTTCGGATTGAAAAAGCTGGATATTGATATCGGTTTGGGGCTTGGTTTATTTGCGATCTTTGGTATTATCCGTTACAGAACAGACGCCATTGAGATCAAAGAAATGACCTACCTATTCATGGTTATAGGAATGAGCGTTGTGAATTCTTTATCATCAGAAATGATGACCTATGCAGAGCTTGGAGTGATCAACGGGACTTTATTGCTTTTGACTTTTGTTTTGGAATACGTTTGGTTGATGCGTCATGAGACCCGTAAGACCATCAATTACGAGAGAATCGATCTGATTCTTCCTGAACGATCACAAGAAATGAAGAATGATATTGAATTGCGTACAGGTTTGAAGATCAACAGGGTAGAAGTGGGTAAGATCGATTTTCTGAATGATACCGCTCAGGTGAGGATCTATTACTACGCTGACGACCAGCAGTTTTCAGATTATTCTGCTGACTAAAGTTGTGCATTTTGTACTTTTAGCCAATGTTTATTCTTCGTTGGATCTTATACCCATTTGCTTTCCTTTATGGAATCGTTGCTTGGATCAGGAATAAGTGCTACGATCTTGGTCTTTTTCAAGTGTATTCGATTCCTGTTAAATCTATCGTGGTTGGCAATTTAAGCGTTGGTGGTACAGGAAAAACTCCTCATGTAGCCTATATAGCATCCTTGTTTCAGGATAAGTTGAATGCTGCGATCCTTAGCAGAGGTTACAGTAGAAGAACCAATGGGTTTTTGTGGGTAACGGAAAAAAGTTCCAGTGTTGAGGTTGGGGATGAGCCGTTGACCTACAAAAGAAAATTTGACGATAATGTATCTATTGCGGTTTGTGAAAGCAGGAAAGTGGGGGTACAAAGGATCCTGCAGGAAAAGAAAAATGATTTGATCATTCTTGATGATGCTTTTCAGCACAGAGCTGTAAAAGCAGGTTTGAATATTTTATTGACGACCTATTCGAATCCCTATTTTAGAGATCATTTATTGCCAACAGGAAGGCTGCGAGAATTTCGTTCAGGAAGGAAAAGGGCAGATCTGATCATTGTTACAAAATGCCCTGATCAAATTAGTGATTTGAAAAAAGATGAATTTATTAAGTATTTGAAATTCAATAAAAAAAGAATTTTCTTTTCAAGTATTACTTATGGTTGTCCAGTCGAAATTTCAGGGCGTAATTGGGTGAATGTGAAATCTATTATACTTGTGACCGGTATTGCTAATCCTGAACCCTTGGTCGAACATTTTCAAAAGGATTACAAGGTTGAGCATGTGAGCTTTTCAGATCACCATGATTTCAGTGCTCAGGACATAAAAGGAATTCATCAAAAATTTGATACTTTTGCACAGGAAGAAACAGTGATCCTGACGACAGAAAAAGATTATGTCAGACTGATTTCTACCGGGTTGATGAGTGAGGTGGAGAATTATCCTTGGTTCTATGTGCCGATCACTATTCAGCTTGATGATGAAGTGAATTTTAAATCAATTATTGAACAATATGTTGGAACAATTTAAGGAATCAGTTGCATTTATTCAGTCCAGAACTAAAGTAGAACCTACTATCGGTATCATATTGGGTACTGGATTGGGAGGTCTTGTTAAGGAGATCAATGTTATCGACGAGATCCCATATGACCAGATACCGCATTTTCCGGTTTCAACAGTTGAGAGTCATTCTGGAAAACTGATCTTTGGAGAATTAGGCGGGAAGAAAGTTGTTGCTATGCAGGGTCGTTTCCACTACTATGAAGGATACAATATGCAGCAGGTGACATTTCCTGTTCGTGTGATGAAGTTACTTGGGATTCAGCGTCTTTTTGTTTCAAATGCTTCAGGAGGGGTTAATCCGGATTTCGAAGTGGGAGAGATCATGATCCAGAACGATCATATCAATCTTTTTCCTGCGCATCCGCTCATCGGTAAAAATATTGATGAATTAGGTCCTCGTTTCCCTGATATGAGTGTTACATATGATCCCGAAATGATCTCTCTTGCTCAAAAAATTGCTGCAGAGAACAATATCAGAGTTTCTGTTGGGACGTATGCCGGATTAACAGGTCCAACGCTGGAAACTCCTGCAGAATATGGTTACGTTAGAGCAATTGGTGCAGATGCAGTTGGAATGTCAACAGTTCCTGAAGTGATCGTTGCTCGACACATGTCGATCCCTTGTTTTGCCATTTCGATCATTACTGATCTTGGAGTTCCAGGCAAAATCAAAGAGGTTAGTGTGCAGGATGTTATCGAAGTGGCAAGCCGACAAGAGCCAAAGATGACCTTGATCATGCGTGAATTAATTTCCCGAATTTAAGTTTATGGACGCGAGCGTCAGAGAAAAATATGAGGTGGTAATTGGTCTTGAGGTGCACGCTCAGATGCTGACTAAAACCAAGGCCTATTCCAACGATATCAATGAATACGGTTCACATCCGAATCATAACGTAAGTGTAGTTACTCTCGGTCACCCCGGTACACTTCCGGTTATGAATAAAAAAACGATCGAATATGCGATCAAACTGGGTCTGGCATGTGGATGTGAAATTGCTAGAGATCAATACTTTGCACGAAAGAATTATTTCTATCCGGATCTTCCAAAAGGTTATCAGATCACACAGGATAAAACACCGATCTGTGTTGGAGGTTCAATCCATATCAAAACGGATGATGGTCAGGATAAAGAAATAGGACTGACGAGGATCCACATGGAAGAAGATGCAGGAAAGTCTATTCATGATGTTGATGTTTACGATACTTTGGTAGACCTTAATCGTGCGGGTGTTCCGCTATTGGAGATCGTTTCTGAACCGGATATTCGTTCTTCGCAGGAAGCATACAACTACCTTACAGAGGTTCGTAAATTAGTGCGCTACCTTGACATTTGCGATGGAAACATGGAAGAAGGTTCTTTGCGTTGCGATGCCAACATCTCCGTGAGATTGAAAGGTGCTGCTGAATTCGGAACCAAAGTAGAGGTGAAGAACATGAACTCCATTCGTAATGTTCAAAGAGCAATTGAATTCGAGATCCAGCGTCAGATCGAGGCAGTTGAAAAGGGCGAGGTGCTTTCGCAGGAAACGCGTTCATTCGATGCTTTGAAAGGTATAACAATTTCGATGCGAACAAAAGAAGCGGCGAATGATTATCGTTATTTTCCGGAACCGGACCTTTTACCTTTAGTAATAGATGATCAGCAGATCAGTTTGATCAAAAGTGAAATGCCGGCTTTGCCTCGAGAACTTTTCCTGAAGTATACTCAGCAACTAGGACTTTCCGCTTACGATGCCTACAATATCACTGATAACAAAGGTATTGCGATGTTCTACGAGGACGTAATTCTTCACACCAGGAACTACAAGGCAGCAGCTAACTGGATCATGGGTGATGTGAAGTCTTATTTGAATGAGTACGGTGTTGAAATAGAGGATTTTCCAGTAAGTGCGGAAAGAATTGCAGAGCTGGTCAATTTGATCGACGATGGAAAAGTTTCAACTTCGATAGCATCACAAAAGATCTTCCCTGCCATGCTAACGGAATTAGATAAATCTCCTCTGCATTTAGCGGAAAAGATGAATTTGATCCAGGATTCAAGCGAGGATGTGTTGTCCGGATTTGTTTTAAAGGTTATAGAACAACATCCGGATGAAGTACTTCGTTATAAAAATGGAGAGAAGCAACTTGTAGGATTCTTCATGGGGCAGTTAATGAAAGTTTCAGGAGGAAAGGCCGATCCGAAAGTGGCCAACGCGCTTCTTAGAACAATATTAGAACAGCAATGATAAAACACACACTTTTTATATTGGTCGCATTGACCTTGTTTTCTTGCGGTAACTCCGGCAATACTCCTGAAGAAAAGAAGTTGGATGATAACTTCACGATCGAAGGCCTTGTGGAAGGAGCTCAAAATACTGAGGTCCATGTTGAAGCACTGAGTCAGCAAGGAACAATAAATGTTGTTTCAGGTAAAACGGATACAAATGGTAAGTTCTCCTTAAGCGGAAACATTCCCGGAATGGGCTTATACCAATTGCGACTTGGCTCTTCCAATGAACTGGCGATTCCTCTAACACTTGTTCCAGATGATCATTTGAAGATCAACTCGACCTTCAGCGATTTTGCCTATAATCCAAATGTGAGTGGGACGTCCTGGTCGAAAGTAATGAATGAGTACATGGCCTTGTACGGAAAGTTTGCAGAATCACAGGCAGAGATCAATGCAATGCAGGGGAAGTCAACAGAGGAGGAGATCGTAAAGCGTTATCACGAATTGAAAAAGCCTGTTGATGATTTCGCAGTGAAATCGATGAAGAAGGATCCTGAGAATCCTTTCAATATCATTCTTTCTACGACCTTGTCCCCGAATACAGGATTTAAATACTGGAACCCTGAATTTCTGGACGTACTTAAGATCGTTGCTGAGGCTTATCTCAATAAGTATGATGATTCACCAATTGCTGCAACTATGGAGAATCAGGTTTATCAGATCGAAATGGCATATGAAGAATACCTTGCAACAGCCTCAGGTTCGAAAAAAGCACCGGAAATAGCATTGAAATCTCCGCAGGGGAAGGTGATCAAGTTGTCATCCTTAAGGGGTAAATATGTGTTGATCGATTTCTGGGCTTCATGGTGTAGACCATGCAGAATGGAAAATCCAAATGTTGTACGTTTGTACAAGAAGTACAAGGATAGAGGATTTACCATTTACTCCGTATCCCTTGATCAGGATGCTGAAGCTTGGAAAAGAGCAATTGCTTCAGATGGTTTAGAATGGCCCAACCATGTTAGTGACCTCTTAGGTTGGAATTCTTCTATGCCCTCGTTGTACGGTTTCAATGGTATTCCCTACACTGTCATGCTGGATAAAGAAGGAAATATCATTGCCACAGGACTAAGAGGAGCGACTTTGGAACAAAAATTGGTTGAACTGCTCGGTAAATAAAAAAAATATGAAGATCTTAACTCTGCTTTCATCGTTCGCGATCTTAATTTTAACCTCTGTTACGGTTGCTCAAAAACCAATTAATGTTTCGGTTTCCGGAAATATATTCAATTCAAAGACGGACACCGTAATGTTGTCGCAGTACTTTGGTTCAGGAAATTATAAGGATTATGCGAAAGCAGTGCTCAAGAAGGGAGGGGACTTTGCGATCAAAACGGAACTTCCGTATTCGGATTATTACGTTTTACGTCTTGGGGACCAGCATATTAACCTGATCCTTCGTGAGGGTAGTGATATAAAGATCTACGGTGATGGTGCAGACATTTTCAATTACTCCAACATAGTTGGATCAGATGAAAGTGCGAGCATGAATGAATTCATCAAGGCGATGACGCTGTGGAATCACAAACGCGACAATGCAGTTGCCGAAATGCAGAGATCACCAGATAAACAAGAGGAGATCAATTCACAGATCACTCAGGAATATTACAATTTCCAGGCGACAATGCAGTCTTTCATTGCCAAGAATCAAAATTCACCGGCACTTATCCCTGTGATCAACATGATCGATGTTGAAAACGATTTTGGTACATATGAGTCGATTGTAATGCAGTTGAATACAGCGTTCAAAGAGTCACCGGCTGTTCAGAATGTTTACGCGAATTATCAGCAAATTAAAGCTAAGAAGGATGCAGCAAACCTTCTTGCACCGGGTAAATTGGCTCCTGACTTTGAGGAGTTGATGACCGATGGTAAAACAAAAATGAAACTTTCTGATCTTAGAGGGAAAGTGGTCCTAATAGATTTTTGGGCATCATGGTGTGGGCCTTGTAGAAAAGAAAATCCTAATGTGGTAAGAACTTACGAGAAATATAAGGAAGCCGGATTCACTGTGATGAGTGTTTCTCTTGACCGCGACAGAGCTGCATGGTTGGCAGCGATCGAGAAAGATAAGCTTACATGGCCGAATCACGTGAGTGATCTTGGACATTGGTCTAGTCGTGTGCCTCAGATGTATGGCGTAAAAGGAATTCCTTTCACGGTTTTGATCGACCAGGAAGGCAAGGTGATTAGAACCAATCTTCGCGGAGAAGCACTTGAACAGGAACTTTCCCGTATATACGGATTCTAAGAATGAGTGTAGGGAAGGGATCAAATATATATTTCGCTTCTGATTTCCATCTCGGTGTTCCTACCTACGAAAAGAGCCTGGAGCGGGAGAAAAAACTTGTAGCATGGCTGGATCATATTCGCCCGGATGCTAAAGAGATTTTCCTTGTGGGTGATATTTTTGATTTTTGGTTCGAATATAAGCATGCTGTCCCGAAAGGTTTTGTGAGATTACAGGGAAAGATCGCAGAATTGACTGACGGTGGAATACCTGTTCATGTGTTTACCGGGAATCATGACATGTGGATCTTTGATTACTTGCCAAAAGAACTCGGTGTTCAACTCTATAGAAAACCTGTAACCAGAGAATTTTACGGAAAAAAGTTCTTGATAGGACACGGTGACGGTTTAGGTCCGGGAGACAGGGGGTACAAATTCCTAAAGAAAGTATTCGAAAATAAATTGTGCCAGTGGGCCTTTGCACGTCTTCATCCTAATTTTGGGATAGGGCTGGCGAATTATTCTTCACGCAGAAGTCGAGCGGCAACAGGTCGCGAGGATGAGATCTTTACAGGGCCCGAAAATGAATGGCTTGTTTCTTATTGCAATGAGGTTCTTACAAAGGATCATTTTGATCATTTTGTCTTCGGACACCGACATTTACCACTTCAGATAGAATTAGAACCGAATTCACTTTATACTAATCTTGGTGACTGGTTGATGTACAACACGTACGCTGTTTTTGACGGCGCACAAATGAAAATGTTTACATGGGACGGTGAGAAACCGATAGAGTTCATCCCAATAAACAAACGTTAACTTTCGCGGTGAGCAGTCTCCAAGAGATCGAGCACTGTTTTGACAGGGCTGAACACACTGTTCGGGATCTCCACAAAAACGGTGTTCCAGTTGGCCATGCTTCCGTTCCAGAGACCAGGTTGCTCCAGGTAACGAATACCATTGCCTTCATGAGATTTGTGGACAATAAAATAAGCCTCCTCGTCCCGATATTTGGTTAGATCGAATTTTTCTCCATTCAATGAAAACGGACATGCCGCGATCATTACAGGATTGAAGTGAGTGCTTTTAAGGAGTATATTCCTTTGATCAGGTGTGTCGCTGATCTGAGCCTTTTCTACGATCTGTTTTGAAGAAATCCCGTTGTTGTTAACCCAGAATGGTCCTCCACCGGGTAATCCTTCGTTTTTCACCATTCCACAAATTCGAGTCGGTCGGTCGATGATCTTTTTGATAGAATCAATGTCTTTGATTTCATTGATTGCATTTTGATCAATGAACTGGAAAGTGCGATTCAGTTCGCGGAACCCCTCTGTACTCGGTTTATTGAAAAGTTCCTTTGCTTGTGTTCGGAACTCAACCAGTAAACCACCAAGGATCTTCCAGGTTATATTGCTTTCTTCAGATCTGGAAAAGTGCTGAACGTTGTCAATGTTTTTAATGAAAATAACATCTTCATTGATGGAATTTAAAATTGGTAACAATGCGCCATGACCGGAGGGCCTGGTAACAATTTTTCCTTTCTCATCTTTCAGGGTGTTTCCGTCATCTTTAAAGGCAATCGAATTGGTTTCCTGTGCTTGTTCTGAAAAGGATACGGAATATGAAACTCCGGTCATTTCAGCTGTATTCTGAACAATTTTATCGATCTCCTTTTCGAATTCCCATTGAATGGTAAAATGAAAGGACGGTTTTCTGTTACCAGAAACTTTTTCACCCTGAATCAAATGTTCCTGAAAAGGAGTCAAAACAAATGGGCCAAATTGGTGGAAAGGGATCATTCCTTTTGGAATTCGGCCAAGTCCAAGGCCATTTTCATTTAGAATTGAATCCAACAAGTCATTTATCTCAAAATTTCTGTCTCTGACCGATTGCTGAATATGTTCAGGTAATTTTCTGAAGAAGGCAAATTCGTTGAGGTAGCTAATGAATTGTTCCATTTGCCCACACATCTTCGGTTCTTCACAATTCCTGTATTCAAAGAGAAACTGAAGCATTCTGGATCCTGAACCCGAGGCAGGGATGAAGAAGGCCAGCGAATTCACCTCCCTTTCAAATATTCTGATCAAGCTTTTTTTCTTGTCCTCATCCAAGCTTAGAATTCCGTCGTCAATCCTGCATGGACGAAGCAATTGAGCAAATGGCTCGGGTCCAAATACCTTCTTTTTTTGTTCGTTAATGTCTGATTCGCTAGGTGTCCAAGTCATAGGTGTGAAGAACTTTCGTTTTCTTTGTGTGTGAATTTGCTGCTCGAATATATAAAATATAGATGGAATGGGAAGGGGAGACATGGTGTTCATTCTCCTTTTGTTTATGAACTTATTGACAAAGGGTTTACCGCACAATTGGACAGTGATTTTAAGGAGGAAATAAGAAGTGTTCGGAGGCAGCTAAAAAAAGACCACAGGATAATTGAGGTGAATGATGCAGGTACCGGATCGAAGGTTCTCGGAAAGCATCGAAAGGTCAGTCAGATCTATTCTGTTAGTGCATCGAAAGAAAGGAAATCTCGCTTGCTCTATCAACTGGTCAAACACTTTCACCCGGAAAACATACTTGAATTGGGTACATCACTGGGCGTGGGTACGATGTCTCTTTGCTCAGGATATGAAGCTTCACATGTGATCAGTATTGATGCCTGTAAAGCAACGCAAGATGTCGCGATCCAACTGTTCAAAGACCGAAAGAAAGAAAATGTCACGTTTATCCATCAAAAGTTCGATCATTTTATGGACGAGTACAGGGGAAAGCAATTCGATCTTGTATTTGTAGACGGACACCATTCAGGTGAAGCCTTATTGCACTACATGGATCGTCTGGAGACAATGACGCATCAGGATACCATTTTCATTCTTGATGATATTCGCTGGAGTGAAGATATGCAGATCGCTTTCAGGAAGATCGTGAATGATCCTGATTATCATGTTACACTCGATCTTTTTGATATTGGAATTGTGGCAAAAAGACCACAGCAAGAAAAAGAGCATTTTGTTTTAAAATACTGATCATCTTATGATCCGGGAGATGATTCCTTTTTCATTTCCGAATTCAGCCAATAAAACACCTCCGAAATGCAGGGTAATAAATGTCAGTAAGTAGTACAATGACAAGACGTGGATCTCTTCTGCCATTTCATGTAAACTGTCCGGTCCCCATACGATCAAAAGCCCAGTAATCAGAGATACTACAACAAATATATGGAAAAGGATGTATGTCCAAAATCTGAATTTATCTTTCAAGCTTAACCCCGAAGTAAATGGACTTCGGATCTTCATTTCCCCAAAGAATGGCAGAAGCAAACGAATGGAGTATAGCACTACCAATACATATCCTATGTAAGTATGCCAGATCCACATTGGTTTACGTACTTTTTTTGCCATATCTACCAATTGGTCCTCACTTAGGCTCACTCCGTTCTCACTGAGGTAGTCGCCCATAATTACGGCCATATGATTTTTATTCATCCATCCCAGGCGTAAAAAGATGGTTAAAAGCAGGAACATGAAGCAAAAGGCAATAGCCCAATGCATAATTCGATAGACAGTGGAGTATGATGAATCAGCTTTCATAGTAACGTAATTATACACTGCAAAAATAGCATTCGCTTGATATTGTTGAAGGGATTAATTTGAAAATACCATTAATGTGGTAGCGGTTTCTTTCTTTCTTCAGCAGGGACAAAGAAAAGTGCAACAAGCCCAATTACGAAAAAGACAGCAACTGCAATAACAGAATAGCGAATAGAGCCAAGTGCTGCCTCAAGAAAACCAAAACTAAAGGTACCGATGACGATACCAATCTTTTCAGTTGCATCATAAAAAGAGAAATAACTTGCATGATCCTGCGTTTCCGGTAGATATTTTGAATAAGTGGACCTCGCAATTGCCTGAACTCCCCCCATAACTAGTCCTACCGTGGCCGCCAGAAAGTAAAATTCAAAAGGTGTATTTACAACGTATGCCGCGGCACAAATTCCGATCCATATCACCACTGATATTCCTAGGGTTTTTATATTTCCGATCCATCCTGAAACGCGTGACATTAAAAAAGCTCCCAAGGCACCAAGAATCTGAATTAAAAGTATTGCAATGATCAATCCACTGTCGCCTCCGCCATTACTCCAATCGATCTCCTTTTTTGCAAAGATGACCGCCATCAGCATGACCGTTTGAACTCCTGTGTTGAAAAAGAAGAAAGCGATCAGGTATCTTTTCAGTCGGTAAGTTTGTTGGAATTCATTGAAAACTTTTTTCAGTTCTGAAAAACCCTTCCAAATGATTCCATTTTGTTTTGGTTTGTTGTAAACGTTATTTGGAATGACGCGATAAGTGATCTGGCTGAATCCGATCCACCAAAGGCCCACCAGGATGAAACTGATATTGGTGTATTTCTTGTCGATTAACATGATGATGGCAAGGCAGATCACCAATAGGATCATACTGCCAAAATATCCCATTGAATACCCTCTCGCGGATATTTTATCGTGTTCATCAGGTTCAGCGATCTCGGGTAGAAAGGCGTTGTAAAAAACAAGACTGTTCCAAAATCCAATGCTACCGAGAAAAATGGAGATCATTCCTACTTCTAAGGGGACATAATTGAACCAGTACAAAGAGATACACGCGCTTGCTCCAAGGTAATTGAAGAACTGCATAAAACGCTTCTTATTACCCGAAAAATCCGCAACTCCGGAAAGCATAGGCGACAAAAAGGCTACCACCAAGAAAGAGGCTGATAAAACCCATGAAAGGAGAACAGAGGACGACATTTCCAAGCCGAGAAAGTCCACGGTGACGTTGACTCCTTCCGGAAGTTCCATAGTACTAAGAACATCAGGATCACTAATACCGAAGTACTCTTCTTTGAATCTTCTTGTGGTGATGTTGTCGTAAAAGATGGGGAAAATGGCAGAGGAGATCACAAGGTTGTACACAGAATTCGCCCAGTCGTAAAAAACCCAACCTCTGATAACCTTCTTATCACCTTTCTTCAACATTATTCCTCTCCGTTAACGTAGTTCTGCAGATAACTGAAATAGGAGCTTAGTGTTCCTTCCTTTGTTGTTTCAGTTGCACGTCCAATTATATTGTCAGGATCATCCTTTAATAGTGCTGGCAATACATGTTTCATAAGTTCATTGCCGAAATCCTCAGAGGCATCCAGTGGCAATTCACAAGGCAAGTTGTCAACAGCCATAACAGCGATCGCATTCTCTTGAGTGAAATCAACTTCCTGACCTGTTGATGGATCGTAACCATAAATTGGGTCACTGATCTTGCTTGGGCGGATCGTACTCGCGATCGGACCGGCAATATCGCAGCTGATATCGGCAATTACTGTCAACCTTCGATCACTGGATTGAAGGTCTTTTTGTGTTAAGATGAAGGGCGAACGGCTACTCCAGAAATGACAAGGAATGTACATATCTGCGGTAGAGACATATCGAGAAAAAGTTGATACGTAGTTTTCCGGTTGGTTGTAAAATTCTGATTTATCGAACTTTTTACCATCCTTTCTGCCAAAATAATCCTCAGCTTCCAGGTGAGTGAAAACAGGCTCATTGAAGTCTCTTGACAGAAATTCTTCAGGTGTTACCTCTTTGATCGGAAGCAGATCGATCACTTCAACAGCTCCATGTCCGACACGACCAAAGCCCGTGAGAACGATCTTCATGTTCTTAGGAAGTACTACTTTACCCAGTTCTGCTTCCATTTCCTTTCGGTTGGCACATTTATTAGCTGGCTTCAAATCGTATATACCGTGTTTTAAACCGTAAGTTCTGAAACCATTGTAGCATCCGACGATTCCCGCGTATCTTCCAAAACCGATAAGACGTTTGTTGTGCTTGTCTTTTATGACTTCATAATCGATCAATTCGATCTTCTTGTCCAAGATTGCTCTTAGCAATTCGCGGTTGTAGGGCTGTTTCTTGATGGTATGTGAAAAGAACATGAATTTCTTACCCGGGATCAGATCGTCGATCTTAACTTCTTTAACCCCCAGGATAATGTCACATTCAATCAAATTGTCGCTGAGTCGAATTCCTTCAGCAGCGTATTCTTCGTCCTTGTATGCTCTAATCGGACTGTGCTGGGCAATGATCTCAACATTAGGATAAAGCGTTTGGATTGCTTTACATTGTTTAGGAGTCAAAGGCACTCGGTGATCAGGTGGAACTTTACCTTCTCTAATCAGTCCAATTTTTATTTTTTCCATGCTTATTTTGTTGTTCGGAGTAACTTTTCCGAAGTTTTATTTTACATTTTTGGTTCCTAATACCTCTTTCAATAAGTAGGCGTCAATGAATTCTCGCACACAGCCTTCACCACCTTTTTTGGAAAGTATCACATCGACGTGACTCTTTACAATATTCACAGCATCCGAAGGACAAGCAGAAAAACCAATTTCTTTGATCATTTCCAGATCATTGATGTCGTCACCAATTAATCCAACCTGGTCTAAGGTGATGTTCATTTCATCACAGAAATTCTTCAAAACACCCAATTTAGGATCTCTGCCAATGTAACACTTATCAATACCGAGCATTTTTGCTCTGGATCGAACCATTTCAGGCATGAATCCTGACGAAATAATAGCCGGTTCAATACCATTATCTTTTAAATACTGGATCGCCATCCCGTCCTTAGTGTTGTATTTTTTAATGTGGTCACCACTTTCAGTAATGTACATCCCGCCATCGGTCATCACGCCATCAACATCAAGAACCAATAGCTTTATCTTGCTGGCTTTTTTATCCCAAAGGTCTTTACGGAACATTGGTTTGAAGAACAAAGATTGCAGATCGATCTCATATTCTTCACATACTGCCTGAAGGTCATATACCGTCAATTCATGAACATTGTCAACATCGAGGTCATTGAGGAATTCATCAAACTCGATTCCGTTTCTGACACAAAGTCCTTTGATATTTTGCTCCAGGTAGATCATATTATTGAATATCCAACGGCAGAGGCTACCGGTTTAAGTTCAGATAATAATTGTTCGAATTGTGCGTGATCAAGCTGTTGAGAGGCGTCTGATTTTGCCGTTTTAGGTGTTGGGTGCACTTCGATGAGCAATCCGTCGATCCCCATAGCAGTGCATGCTTTAGCTAAGTTTGGAACTCCATATGCATATCCCATAGCATGTGAAGGATCCAGAACGATCGGAAGATTGGTGTATTCCTGTAACCAGGCTACTCCGCATAGATCGAGTGTAAATCGTGTTCCGGTCTCGAATGTGCGTATTCCCCTTTCGCAAAGAATAACGTTCATATTTCCCCCGGAAAGAACGAATTCAGCCGCCTGAACGAATTCCTGTAGCGTCGTTCCGAATCCACGCTTGATCAACACCGGTTTTTGTGTTTTTGCACATGCACGCAGAATCCCCTGATCATACATGGCTTTCGCACCGATTTGAATCACATCGCTATATTCGATCACTTCATCAATTTGAGTTGCATCCCTCACTTCTGTAATGACCGATAAACCGAATTCTTCACGCATTTTGGCGAGTAGTTTCAGTCCATCGAGACCTAGTCCCTGAAAAGAGTAGGGAGAGGTTCTAGGCTTATAACATCCCCCACGAAGAGTTGATAGTCCATTCTTTATCAATAATTCTGAAGATTGTCTGATCTGAGCCTCTGATTCAACCGAACAAGGTCCGGCAATAACAAGCGTGTTCCTCGTATTTCCTCCAATAATGCTGTTCCCGATCTGAACGGATCTTTTTTCTTTCTGGTAGGACGCAGAAGAAAGTTGCATGTCATTAGGGAATACCCAGTGCTGATCGGTAAAGTCTTCTGCAGCTGCAGGAACTTCTTTTACTCCAGAACCGGTGATCAGAATATGTCGTTCGCCTTTTTTAATGTGAAAGGCTTGGATCTTAACAGCCAATTCATTTGCAGTCTCTTCAGAAACAGTTGGTTTTAAATGCAGAATCATAATTCTCCTTTGATCAGGTGTACAAAGTTAACAATTCCAGCCGCTTTCCTTCCGTTTTTTAACACAGGAAGGTACATGACCGGAAAAGGACATCGTTTGATTAATTGTAATAGCTCAATAACCGTGGCCTGTGCATCAATGCACAAGGGCTTAGAATTGATCAGATCTTCAGTGTTTATGTTGTTAAGGTCGGACAGCTTCTTCAACATTGCTTTTCTGATGTCCGCACTTGAAACGATCCCTGCAAGATCACCATTCTCTTCAACGACAAGGCAATATCCCATGTTTCCATTTTCAATTGTCTGCAGAACATTGTGAAGGGATGCATCTTTTTTATTCACGGTTGGACATTCTTCTATTGGGATCATGAAGTCTTCAACGTGATAATGAGACTCGATCTTTCTTTTGGTAAGATTCATCAATGCATGACCTATACTCGGTGCATTAAAGAGGTACGAGCCAGAAACTGAAGAGCTGACCCCCATGTTTCTTAAAATGAACGAAACTTCACCGTTTACACCACCGTCCACATGGATTGATTTCGATGGATATTTTCTTCTGAACTGGCGAATTTTGTCGAAATTGTATTTATCGAATACGCCTCCACTTTGACCTGGGACAGTTGCCATGATCAGAATAAAGTCGAGATTGGCGTATGGATCAAACACGTCAATCGAAGTTGGAGTAATTATTGCCAGTCCCTTCTTTCCTGTTATATCTTCCGGAATCTCCAGTTTTTCATCAAGTTGTTCATACTGAAAAGTGATGTAATCCACAGGAGTTTCACGCAAAAGATCGAAATATAGGTCGGGGTGTTCGGTGATGATGTGAAGATCAATCGGTAAGTCGCACAATTGGCGAATCTTTTTAATATCCTCAAATACTTTTGGATCATCGTTGCAATCAACGTGTAACATGTCGACCTGGTGTTGGACCAGATCATCGATAACCGTTTCTAGGTCCCTTTTTTTGTCGCTGTATATGGATGCTGAGATCTTCATAGTTACAATCAGTGATTGATGTTGTACAAGGGTTTGAATTCATTGTTGCAGAGAATGATCTGAACGGTTCCAGCTTCTTTGAAAATTGTAGTGTCCAATTCATTTTGCAGATCCATTAACAGTTTCATTTCCTGAAAGGGAATGTTTTCTACATTTTTTGGTTGGCTTGAGATCAATTGGACAAAATAGTATTCATCGTCTTTTGTTAATCGGATCGATTGTTTTGAAGAACCCAGGAATCCCTTGTCTTTCCAGAAGCGTCCGAGAGAAGAAGCCAATTGTTCATCTTCCTGAAATTCGAAGTAAACATCCAGCTCTTCACTTTGAAGCAGATTTCCATGTCCCTTTGAACATGAGCTCAACGAAACAATGAAAAAAGCAAGTGCGATCAGGCGTTTAAACATGTTGTAAAAATAGAAATTAAGTGGATTCTAACGATGTTTGGAATGAGTAGTTATGAACGATAAACTATGAATTAAACATACTTTTGTGTCAAAATCGTTCCTATGTCATTGATAATGAAAAATCAGCTTTATACAGGAGCTCAGGGTAAAGAACAATTATTTGATCTGCTTATTCCTTCTGGATTCTCCGGTAAGATGGTTCTTTTTGTGCACGGTTTCATGGGGTTTAAAGATTGGGGCTGCTGGAATATCATTATGGATAGATTT
The DNA here is from genome assembly GCA_964593935.1 of uncultured Akkermansia sp. Taxonomy (GTDB): domain Bacteria; phylum Bacteroidota; class Bacteroidia; order Flavobacteriales_D; family Crocinitomicaceae; genus M0103. The sequence goes on from CAZQKN010000001.1 coordinate 54,954, forward strand.
GTTTCTGAAGGTATTGGGTTTTGTAAATTCAACATAACACACAATGGAACTTCTATCGATCAGCCGTTAGAATTTACGAATCCGGATGCTTTTGGTGAGAATTCATATTTCAAAGAATTGCTGGATATTATTGCCATGATCGAAGTTGTGGAGAGCAATGTGCCGGAAATGAAAGAGCTTTTTCTGATGGGGCACTCTCGCGGAGGTGGTATGGTCGTTCTTGCCGGGAGGAATAGCAGTGTGACAGGTATCGTTTCACTGGCTGGAATTTCAAATATTGAGGGTCGTTTTCCTGAAGGGGAAGAGCTCGATAATTGGAAAGAAGAAGGGGTGCGTTATGTGCATAATTCGAGGACGGGACAGGATCTGCCGCTTTATTACGTTCAGTTCGAGGAATTTTTACAGCACAAAAATGAACTCAATATCGAGCAGGCTTGTCGTGACCTGAAAAAGCCTCTATTGTTGATCCATGGAGATCAAGATGTTTCGGTTTCGATCCATGAAGGAAATGAACTAGCTGCTTATTCCGGACAGCAATTGCATGTGATCAAGGAGGCGGATCACGTTTTTGGTTCGAAGCATCCTTGGGACAAAGTGGACTTGCCGGAGCAGCTTGAAGAGGTGTTTCAGCTTGTGAAGTCGTTCATCATGAGTCCCCGTCATTGATCAAGGAACCTTTTTCTTTGTTCCGGATTGACGATCGAACATTTTTTCAAAGGAACACGGTGTCTGTTTCTAGCGATCAAATTGTAGATGAAATCCCTGAAAGATCTGGGTATCCATCTGAGTATATTTGCCCAGTTGTAGGGTGTTTTAAGGAATTTAGAGACTTCCAGTGCTGCTTCTGATCTTACGAGTATTTTGTCCCCATTAAAAAAAATGAAGGTTTCAGGCTCAGGTGTTTTTAGGTTGTGTTTCGCAAAAAAATCCTTTGTAAAACTGGATTGTAGTGAAGAGAAGTGTAATTCATCACTCCTTTCGTGTTTCAGAATGAATTGAACAGATCTGTTACAAAGTCCACATTCTCCATCGTAGAAAACGATGTTTTTTAGGTAGTCATCCATATCGTAAAATTAGTAATTGAAGAATCAAATACTTGAACATTTAGAACTTTCTGCTTAAATTCAGGTTGCTAACCACTTTTACAATGATTAATGTACAAAAGCATTAAATTTTGGGCGGAAGATGATCGTCCAAGGGAAAAACTCATACTCAAAGGCAGGGCAGCATGTTCTGATGCTGAATTGTTGGCAATTCTGATCGGTTCGGGAACACGGGAATTGTCAGCGTTGGAATTGTCAAAAGAGATCCTTCATAAAGCCGGTAACGATCTTCATCTTTTTTCACGAATGGGGATAAAGGAACTATGCACTGTTAAAGGTGTCGGTGAGGCGAAAGCTGTAACAATTCTTGCGGCGCTAGAACTGGGGAGAAGGAGAAAAGAGCTGGAAAAAAGAAGAGTCGAAAAGATCACTTCCTCGCAACAGGTGTACAGCAACATGAGACAATATTTACAGGACTTGATCCATGAAGAGTTCTGGGTGATCCTTTTGAATCGAGCCAATGAGATCATCAAAACATTGCGGATTTCGACTGGTGGTATGTCTGGAACGGTTGCAGATGGAAAAATGATCTTCAGACAGGCTTTAGAGCAATGCGCTCACGGAATCATACTCGTTCATAATCACCCCAGTGGACAATTGTCGCCAAGTGAAAACGATAAACAACTTACCAGAAAAATGGTCGAATTTGGTCGTTATATCGATCTTCAGGTTCTGGATCATGTGATCTTTACGGACCATGGCTATTACAGTTTTGCCGATGAGGGGAAATTATGATGATTGATAAAACAATGTTAATATTTAGGTTCATTTGCGCAGTGTTCTGTATTGAAATCAATTAGTTTTGTAACCGAATTTAACGTTCCGAAAAAATGGAAGTACTGGAAAAAAGACATATTGAATACGATCGCACTGGATTTGAGGACAAGGAGCTTCTTGATATCTACAAGCATTTGTTGAAGCCAAGAATGATCGAGGAAAAAATGCTGATCCTTCTGCGTCAGGGAAAGATCACGAAATGGTTCTCAGGTTGGGGTCAGGAAGGTATTTCTGTAGGTTGTGCTTATGCGATGGACCGCGAAGAATACATTTTGCCAATGCACAGAAACTTGGGGATCTTTACTACTCGTGGTATTCCGCTAGATAGACTTTTTGCGCAGTTTCAGGGCAAAATGTCCGGTTTTACTAAGGGACGGGATCGTTCCTTTCATTTTGGAACCCAGGAGTACAAGATCGTTGGAATGATCTCGCATCTTGGTCCCCAATTGGGCATTGCCGATGGGATCGCACTTGCGGCTAAATTGAGAGGTCAGAACAAATCCACGATCGTTTTTACGGGTGATGGCGGAGCGTCAGAGGGGGACTTTCATGAATCACTGAATGTTGCTGCAGTATGGGATCTTCCGGTGATCTTCGGGATCGAGAATAACCGTTGGGGTTTATCTACACCATCAGTTGAACAGTTTAAGTGTAAGCAGTTCATTGACAAAGGAATAGGGTATGGAATGAATGCTGTTCAAGTTGACGGAAATAACATTCTTGAAGTGATCCGAACAGTACGAAAGATCAATGACGAAATCCGTGTTGAGCCAAAACCGTACATACTAGAATTGATGACTTTCCGTATGCGTGGTCATGAGGAATCATCAGGAACAAAATATTATCCCGAAGGATTGCAGGATGAATGGTCTAAGCAGGATCCTGTGCTCAATTATGAACTTTATCTGAATGAGATAGGTGTTTTGACTGAGGCACTTGAACAGGAGATCAAAGACGGATACAAGAAAGAGATCCAGGAGGGATTTGATAAGGCACACGCCGAGCCGGCAATCGAAGCATCACTTGAAAGAGAACTAAACGATGTTTATGCTCCATTTGATCAAAAGGTGGTCGATGGCTCAGGGAATAGAACAGAGAAGCGATTTATTGATGCCATACAGGATGGACTTCGTCAATCGATGGAAAAGTACCCTGAATTGGTTTTGATGGGACAAGACATTGCGGAATATGGTGGTGCTTTCAAAGTAACAGAAGGATTTGTTGATCAATTTGGAAAGAACCGCGTCCGAAACACACCGTTGTGTGAATCAGCTATCGTTGGTGCTGGACTGGGATTATCGATCTCCGGAATGAAAGCTGTGGTTGAAATGCAGTTTGCTGACTTTGTGACCTGTGGTTTTAACCAGATTGTAAACAACCTTGCTAAGATCCACTGGCGTTGGGGTCAAAATGCCGATGTCGTGATCCGAATGCCAACAGGGGCAGGGACCGCTGCAGGGCCATTTCATTCGCAAAGTAACGAAGCTTGGTTTGTACATACTCCGGGATTGAAAGTAGTATTCCCTTCTACGCCGTATGATGCGAAAGGCTTGATGAACGCTGCGATTGAGGACCCAAATCCGGTAATGGTCTTTGAGCATAAATACCTGTATAGAAGCTTAAAGGAAGAGATTCCAGACGAATACTACACTGTTGAGATCGGTAAGGCACGCACTGTTTCAGAAGGGAAGGATCTGACGATCATAACCTATGGATTAGGCGTTCATTGGGCGACAGAACTTCTAGCGACGATGTCGGAGGTAAGCGCTGAGATCCTTGATCTTCGTACGCTTTTGCCTTTAGATATTGAAGCAGTCGTTAAAGCAGCATCGAAAACAGGTAAGGTGATCGTTCTGCATGAGGACTGTATGACGGGAGGTATTGGTGGTGAGATCGTTGCCCTGATCAATGAACACTGTTTTGAAAAATTGGATGCGCCGGTGAAAAGAGTAGCATCACTGGATACAGCTGTACCATTTGCCGTTACGCTTGAATCTCAATTCTTGCCAAAAGAAAGATTGAAGAAGGCGGTAGAGGAGATGTTGGAGTATTGAAAAGTAAAATGTTTCTAATCAAAAAAGGTCCGGAATATTCCGGACCTTTTTTATTGGATAAATACTCTTAATCTTTTATTACTGTGTAGCCAGGGTATTTTTTAGAATCGAAGACAAACATTGAATCTTCAACACTTGGATTTGCCAGGAACTTAGTTACAGTGTAAGTCATCGTTGTTCCATCTTTAGACTTGAGAACCGCCTTCTTTAGTTCATTTGTTGCTTTTGACACATACAACACAATTGTGTGGTATTCAACCTTGGCCGGATTCTTAGGATAAAGATTGATGACGTGTACCGCTTCATTATTTAACTTGTCTTCACGATCGTACTTGTTTTTGAAACCTGTTTCCCAGATGGTCATCAACTTCTTTGGGTTGATTGACTCTTCGTCGGTGTCGTTGGCGTCCGTTTCATAAACCGTTTTTTCTTCCTTTACGATAGTCCAGGTCTTTATTCCGTTGGAAATAATGGTGTTATCTCCATAAGTTGCGGTAAACTTATCTCCTTTAACCCAGCCTTTTCCCGTTTCCGAGCTGTTGGTACCGTTTGCTGAATTCTTGATGTTTGCAGAAAATTCAATGTAGAAAGATTTGAATCCTTTCATTTTGGTAGACATCTTGTCTAAGATTGCTTGAGATTTCTCATCCTGAGCATTAGCCGTGATAAACGAAAGGACTGCTAAAAGTGTGAATACGTATTTCATGTTTTTTGTTTTGCCGTGCAAATATCAGAAATTGTGCCAATAAGTATCGCAACTATTTTTGATTTGACTTTGTACGAAGAATAAGGTCTAAGGTTTCTTTATGAATGTCGTGCTTTCCTTCATAGTCTAAACAGTTGAAGTTCAAAGACTCATAAAAGGTCAAAGTGGATATCTGTTCGTCTTTCGAGTAGTATTCGTCTTCTGTGCCAAGTATGAAAAAATTTTCTTTTTGCTCAATTTGTTTGATCCATTCTTTTATATCGAGGTCAGGAGGAAATACGCTTGCCCAAATGATCAGTGACTCCGCATGGGATGGATCATTGAAAAACCATCTTGCTGCTGTTGCGCCTCCTTGGGAAAATCCTAAAATTATTCTCTTGGTAAAAGGGAACTCTTTGGTTAAGTTTTGATCAAGTGAGCCTAACCAGTTTAAATTATCCTGAATATCGGTGTCACGATCTTCTTTGGTCATCCACGAGGCCCCAACTCTTCCACTGCTGCCATTCAGGTAAAAACGATGCATGCCTTCCGGTGCGACAATTAAAAATTCATCAGCCAGATGTTCGAATTTACGAATGAAATATTTTGCCAGTTGACCATATCCATGTAAAACGTACAGCGCTGTCTGTGCGCTCTCGTTTCCGATCACTTCGTATCTGAATGTTTTTTGGTGTACGAAATGTTTTTCCATCAGGTGAGATTTTCGCTTTCAAAATTGTTTTGACAAGGAGCAAAGTTATACATTTGTTTGTGCGCAATCTGTTGCTCTATACAATCCTCTTTTTATTCTTCTGGCAAATCGTCGGGGTGAATGTCGGTTTTGAAGTTGCCCATTCGAAGATTAAAAAGGAAGTTAAGTTGTTGCTTAAAAGCGGTGTTCCAAAGGATGAACGTGTGATCTTTTCCTTTTCTGAGGATGAAGTTGGTTCATTGATCTGGGTGAAAAAGAATGAATTCATTTACAATGACTCTTTCTTTGATGTTATCGAACGTTCGGAAAATAAGGGTCAAACAGTTCTAGAATGTATATCGGATAAGCAGGAAACGGTGCTTTTCAAGAATCTTGCTTCTATTGTAGATCACAATTTGTCAGACGAAAATGATGATGGGCTGGTTAAAACCATCAAGAAATTCAACGTGAAGTATTTGTCAACTCAGGGGATAGACCTAAAGGTGCATATTAATCTGGATTTTGAAACATCAATCATTGACAACCACCTTTCAGTGCATCCGTTGAACGGTTTTATTGGAATTGAAATAGCACCTCCCGAAGCATAAGTTCAAGGTAAAGGATTTGTTTTATTTCAATTTTAATAAGAACTATGAAGAAATTTTTATGGGGCATATTTTTCATTTTGCCCTTAACGACATGGACTCAAACATTGACTGTTATCGACTTAACGACTCAGGAGCCCTTGGTTGGGGTCAAGATCACAGACCGAAAAGGAGTTCATTTATTGACTGATGTTCAGGGAAGAGCGGATTTTACACCGCTCAAAGAATCTGACAGTATCTCATTTTCTTATCCATCTTTTCAAACATTGATATTCTCATACAAGGAGTTGATAAAGATGGATCTCAGGGTAGAGATGTTCATTGAAGCCATAGGCTATGATGAAGTTACGGTTTCGGCCAATCGATGGGAGCAAAAAAAACACGAAGTCCCAGCAAAGATGAAGACCATTTCCATGCGTGAAGCGGCTTTTCTGCAGCCTCAGACTGCGGCTGATCTTCTAGAAACTTCGGGTTATGCCTTTATCCAAAAAAGTCAAATGGCAGGCGGTTCTCCCATGTTGCGTGGATTTGCAACTAATCGTGTGATGATCGTGGTAGATGGCGTAAGGATGAATAATGCCATTTTTAGGTCAGGGAATTTGCAAAATGTCATTTCGATCGATGCGAATTCATTGCAGGAGGCAGAATTGCTTTTTGGTCCCGGTGCAGTGATGTACGGCAGTGATGCTATTGGTGGCGTTATGGATTTTAGGACCTTACAGCCGCAGTTTGCTAATGGAAAAAATTCTGTGGTCAAGGGCTCAGCTTTTGCCAGATTTTCCTCTGCAAACAAGGAAAACACTCTCCATTTCGATTATAATTACGGAGCTAAAAAGTGGTCTTTTCTAACTGCATTCAGTTATTCTGATTATCAGGATCTGAGGGCCGGAACTAATGGTGATTCAGCTTTTTTACGCCCTAATTATGTCGCAGTACTTAACGGCAAGGATTCATTGATGGTGAACGATGACCCGAGTTTACAGGTAAGATCAGCATTTTCTCAAATGAATACCATTAACAAGATCGCCTACAAGCCAAACGACAGGAATCTGATAACATACTCGTTCAATTATTCGAAAACGTCAGACGCTCCAAGATATGATCGTTTGATCCTTGATGCGAATGGGGATGGAGCACTCGATAATGCTGAATGGTATTATGGTCCGCAAAAGTGGATGATGAATAGTCTGAACTACCAATGGAAAGCACAAAAGAAATGGGCCGACAACCTGCGGGCGATCGCTGCGGTTCAGCACTACGAAGAAAGTAGACATGATCGCAGATTTGGCAATTCGCGACGTAGAAATCAATTTGAATCGGTTGATGCTTATTCGATCAACGTGGACTTGGATAAGGAGATATCCAAGAAATTCTCCGTTTATTATGGATGGGAAAGTGTCTTCAATCGTGTCGGTTCGCATGCAAACCGGGTCCACGTAACTGATCTCGATACAACTCCTTTCAATTCACGTTATCCTGATGGTTCAACCTGGCAAGTTCACGGTTTATATGGTAATGCGAAGTTCAGGATCAATCCAAAAATGTTGATCAACGGGGGATTGCGCTATTCCTATTATCGTGTTGAAGCAAAATTCGATACAGCCTTTTTTAATTTCCCGGTTATGGAGACCGTAAATGCAAAAGGTGCTTTGAATGGTTCTGTTGGAATGGTATTCAGTCCAAATCAGTCGACGGCGATCTATTTTAACCTGTCTACAGGCTTCCGGGCACCAAATGTCGATGATATTGGAAAGGTCTTTGACTCGGAACCTGGAAATGTGGTGATTCCAAATCCTTCTCTTAAGCCGGAGTATGCTTATAATGGTGAGATCGGATTTGCGGCTAAGATCAAAAAGCGCTTGAGTCTTGACGGAGCAGTCTATTATACTTACCTAAAAGATGCCATGGTGCGGAGGAATTTTAGTCTGAATGGACAAGACAGCATTGATTACGATGGAGTACTTAGTCAGGTCCAGGCTATACAGAATGCTGCCTCGGCTTTTGTTTACGGTTTTCAGGCCGGAATCAACCTGGATCTGAGTCATGGTTTCGTTCTGAAAAGTCAGATCTCGTATCAGTTCGGAGAGGAGCAAAGTGGAACGGATGATCTTTATTATCCCAAAAACCATGTGGCGCCGCTGTTTGGAAGAACCAGTCTGAGTTATCAGCGAAAGAAATTCAGATCGGATGTGTATGTTGTTTACAACGGAGAAATGTCGAATGATCGATTGCCCTTGTCAGAGTTGAGTGACTCATACGTATATGCGAAAGATGAAAATGGAGATCCTTACACGCCGGCCTGGTATACGTTGAATTTCAAAATGTCTTTGAATTTCAATCGAAACATTTCCTTAAGTGGTGGAGTTGAAAATATTACGGATCAACTTTACAGAACGTATTCTTCAGGTATCAGTTCACCGGGAAGAAATTACATTGTTTCCCTAAAGGTCCGATTCTGATCGTTATCAGGCCTATTTAATTCAGCCGCATATCTGCAATGATGTGCGGCTTACTTTTTTTCTGTCACGTATTTACCCATTTGCGGTGAGTAGAAAAAGCGGTACATCAGTTCATCTGTTTCTTTCAGAGATGGTTCAAAGGTATTCAGGTCTTGCTTTTCGGTTGGTTGCATAACAATTGCTTTGTAAACAAGGATATCTTTGTTCAATCCGGGTTCTTTTTCCAGGTATTTGAAATGGAAAGCTTCACTTTCGCCATCTCCAAGACCATCAAAGATCTTCCATTGAAAGATCCTTCTTGGACTGTGATTGCTCACTGTGAAAAAATCACGGTAAGCAGCGTTTCTGATGCGAAAATCAATAATAATGTCCTTGTAGGCTTCTGAAGTAATGTTTTCGAACTGAACAGCAAGCTCTTTTTGAGGTGTTGAAGGGATAGGAATGGCAGGGGAGATCTTGTTCAATCCTCCATCATAGAAGAAGATGTAGTTGAAATTCCCCATGTATCCGATCTCAGCTCGTTTTGCTGCATTGCCACTTCGAACTGCTTCATCGATAGCGAAATTCATACGGTTAACAGTAATGATGGCATCCTTCTTATTGTCGGAATCTAGATACTCTTCATATATCTGCATTGAATAAATCTCGGTTGCTGGAATTTCCAAAGTGCTCTCAACATGTCTTTTAGCCCGTTCTTCCAAAGGGCCTTCTTCGGTGTTGTTCTGAGCGACCGTTTCGTCTTCTGGGTTGTTTTCAGGTGTTTGAATATTTTCAGAACAGGCTGCGAAGAGCAGGAGGATTGCAACAATTCCACTTAACTTTTTCATAGAAAGCAAATATACAATATCCCTTCTTTTATGCAGTGGAAGTACTTAAATTTGCCCAATGGAGATCAAACTGGAGGATTCATGGAAAAAGGCACTTTCAAATGAATTTGAAAAACCCTATTTCAATGCCTTGACGGAATTTGTGAAGAAAGAGTACCAGCAGAACCCTGGGGCTGTATTCCCAAAAGGAGGCGAGATCTTCAGGGCGCTGGATCTTTGTCCTTTGGATAAGGTTAAAGTTGTTATTCTCGGTCAGGATCCTTACCCAACAAGAGGTCATGCTCATGGACTTTGTTTTTCGGTTGAAGAACACGTAAGACCCTTTCCCAAAAGTTTGAACAACATTTTTAAAGAAATTCAAACTGATCTTGGGCAGCCTTTTCCTGAGAATGGTAGTTTGATCAGGTGGGCAGAGCAAGGTGTTTTGCTGTTGAACGCCACACTCACGGTGCTTGAAGGAAGGCCAGAAAGTCATGCCGGAAAAGGGTGGGAGCAGTTCACGGATGCTGTGATACGTGAATTGAATCAACGTAGGGAAGGGGTGGTTTACATGCTTTGGGGTTCAAAGGCTCAAATGAAGGCATCGATCGTAGATGATTCGAAAAATCTGATCCTGAAAACGGTTCATCCATCACCTCTGTCTGCTCACCGTGGATTCTTCGGTAGCAAACATTTCAGTCAGGCCAATGCTTATCTTCTTTCAAAAGGAGAATCAGCAATTGTATGGTGATTCTACAGTTAAAAGGAATGATTATCTTTGTTCGCAATGGAATTAAAAAATGACCTTATTCTCCGTGCTGCACGGGGTGAAAAGATCGAACGTTATCCTGTTTGGTTAATGCGTCAAGCGGGTAGGATCCTTCCTGAATATCGAGCAGTTCGCTCAAGTCTTTCAGGATTCAAAGAGCTTGTTGAAACCCCCTCACTTGCGGCGGAAGTTACTATTCAGCCTGTTGATATTCTTGGTGTTGACGCGGCCATCATTTTTTCTGATATTCTGGTGGTTCCAGAGGCAATGGGATTGGAATATCAAATGTTGGAACAAAGAGGTCCGTGGTTTGAAAAGACGATACGTTCGAAAGAACAAATGAACTTTATTGATGATGAGATAGATGTTGAGGATCGACTTGGTTATGTTCTTGAAGCAATCCGGATCACTAACAAAGAATTGAATGGTCGTGTTCCGTTAATTGGTTTTGCCGGGGCGCCATGGACGATCTTCTGCTATATGGTGGAAGGAAAAGGTTCCAAAACGTTCTCTGAATCACGCAAGATCCTTTATACTGATCCAAAATTGGCACACGAGTTGTTAAACAGGATCACAGATGTGACAATTCAGTACATGAAGGCACAGGTGAAGGCAGGAGCACACATGCTTCAGTTGTTTGATTCCTGGGCAGGAATTCTGGGGACAGAACAGTATGCTGAATTTGGATTGAAATACATTGAAAAGATCGCTAATGCACTGAACGAAGTGCCGCTGACCATCTTTTCAAAAGGGGCTATTACCTCAGTAAATGCTATTGCTAAACTGAATTGCAATACTGTTGGTCTCGACTGGAACATGGATATTCCGGAGATCAGAAAAGCGATCGGTGAAACAAGGACTTTACAGGGGAATTTAGATCCGTGTGCATTGTACTCATCGCACAGCGAAGTGGAAGTGTTGACAAAAAAGATGCTCGACACCTTCACTAGTCAGCGACATATAGTAAATTTGGGTCATGGGGTTTACCCGGACATTGACCCTGAAAAGGTTAAGACGTTCATTAAAACTGTGAAAGATTATGAATTACGTTTCTAAGAACATGAAAAGCATTTTGACTGCCGGAACATTTGCTGTTTTGGCCATGGTGTCGAATGCTCAACAGGGTGAAAACCTTGTGCCGAATGGAGGTTTCGAATCTACAGACGGAAAAGTTAAAAAATTAGGTGGAATAGAAAGTGCTAATGGTTGGACATCACCAACTGGAGTTCGTGCGGATCTTTTCACGCCTTCCAAGGTAGTTGATATCAATACACCGCTCAATGTTTATGGTAAAGAGGAGGCTAAAGAAGGCTCTAATTATGCCGGAATTGTTGGTTACTCATTTGGAGACAAAGTTCCTCGTTCATATTTGATGGCGAAGTTCGATGCGCCTCTTAAAAAAGGAATGAAGTACTGTGTGCAGTTTCATGTTTCTTTGGCTGAAGCATCAAAATATGCTGCAAATAGTATTGGTGCCAATATCTCCAAAAAACCATTTGCAACTGACTCGAAAACACCAATTATCGATAACACCCATATCTTGCATTACAACAACAAAGTCTTCAATGCAACTTATAACTGGGAAAAGGTTTGTGGAGTTTATGAGGCAGAAGGTGGCGAGAAGTACATTACTATCGGTAACTTCACCATGAATGATAAGATGAAATATGAGTCTAACAAGAAGCCGAAGGACAAGGATTTGAAGTTGACTCAGGTAATTGCGGCGTATTATTACATCGATGATGTTTCCGTTACACTTATCAAAGATGATGCTGAGTGCGACTGTATGCTGTCTGAAAAGGATGATGAATACTCAACCACGATCTATCAGAAAGCGATTGTTTTGGATGAAAAAATGTCGTCAAAAGAAAAGATCGAAGCGCAGAAGTTGTATTTCGCTTTTGGTAAAAATGCTTTGACACCGGTCGCAATGGAGTCTTTGGATCTTATCGCTGAACAAATGAAAGCTGATCCTAATTTGAAATTGGAGATCCTCGGACATTGTAATGAGGAAGAAGTTAAGGTAGGTGAGGAAAAACCAAAATATGCTGACATGGATTCCAAGCGTGTTACGATCGCTTTGAATTACCTGATGGACAAAGGAATTGCCCAAAGCAGATTCATTACATCTCCGCAAGGAAGTTCTGATCCGAGTGAAGAAGTAACGGCAGAAGACGATGAAGACCTGAAAATGGCGAAAAGTCGTCGAGTTACCTTCAGAGTAAGATAATTAGAGAAATTAAGAATGGAAGGGTCGGTTTAACCGGCCCTTTTTTATTTTATTAACTCTCGAAGAACCGGGAAAATGTCACTGGTTGGCAAACCGACCACATTGTTGTAAGATCCTGATATTCGCTTAACAAAAGCATGACCGATCCATTCCTGAATTCCGTAGGAACCGGCTTTGTCAAATGGCTTTTTGGTCTCGATGTAGTGAAAGATATCTTCGTCGCTCAGTTCACCAAATTCCACCTCAGTGGTTGATAAAAGTTCGATCTCCTTTTCATTGTAAAAAATGACTACTCCAGTGCATACCTTGTGCGTTGCTCCGGACAATTTTCGCAGCATGAGATAAGCTTCGTGTTTTCCAGACGGTTTGTTCAACGTTGAGTTATGGTGAATCACAACCGTATCTGCACAAAGTAAAATTTCATTTTCAGATAGAGTAGGTCTCAGTGCTTCTGCCTTTAATCGTGCAATAAAAAGTGCTCTTTCGTCAGGTTTTATGTGTTCTGGACAGGTTTCGTCTGTGTCTTTAATTCGAACTTCGAATGGAAATCCCAACTCAGTGAGGAGTTCTCGTCTTCTGGGGGATCCTGATCCTAGAATAAGTTTCTTCACAATTAAACAATTTGAAAAAGGGAAAGAATTCCCATCAACATAGAGAGCTTGATCAGTCTGTCTTGTAACTTGAAGGTGCCTTTGTTACTGAAAAGTAAAATGATCACTATCAGATTGAAAAAAGTTGCTGCAAAAAAGAAATAATGGTCAATAAACACCCAGGATAGAATTTGTGAAATGACTAAAAGGCTTAACACAGCAAATACCGGAAGGATCATCAAAAGTATGGATACGATGATCTTGGTTTTAGGAATTCCAATGATCATAGGGAGTGAGCGGACATAGATCAATTTATCGCCCTCAATGTCCTGAATATCTTTAATGATCTCCCTTGAAAGGTTTTGAATGAACGCGAACAGAGCAAGAAAATGGATCAATACAAATTCATCAGAAAAAAGTCCAATGTGCATCTCTGAAAAATGATCTTGCTCCGATTCCAGAAAAAATATCAATGCTAAAACAGGAATGAGCGATGTTAAAAAAGCCACCGAAAGATTTCCGATCAGGGGCTTGCGCTTCAGGACCATACTGTAGAACCAGAGTAGATTGATCGAGATCAAATGTATAAATGCAAAACTGTATGTTTCATATTTAATTGACAAGACCACTCCAATGAGAAAGGCTATACCGTTCAATGTCCAGTGTGAAATAATGGCCCAGCGTCTCTTAATGTGTTTGGTAATGATCAGCTTTTCGGGTTTGTTGATCCGATCAGCCTTAACATCGAAATAATCATTGATGATGTTTCCTGCCGCAGCGATCATGACAGTTGAGAGCACTAACAAAGAAAAATCAAGATAAGCGATCTCAGACTGGTAAAACCGCTCACCTAGCCAGAAAACCACCCCAAACATGGTTAGGGCGATGATCAAAAGATTCAGTGGACGGATCAGTCGTAAAAATGCCATTATTTAATGATCTTATATTCTGTTCTACGATTTGACTGGTGTGCTGCTTCTTTTTCCTTTTCGCTTGACATTTTTGCGATGTCAGCATCAGAAATGATCGGTTTACTTTCACCGTATCCTTTGTAAGACATGCGATCAGCTTTGATTCCTTTGTTGACAACGTAATCGTACACAGCCTTGGCTCGATCGTTGGATAACTTGAGGTTTTCTTTGTCATCACCACGTGTGTCTGTGTGTCCGCCAAGTTCGATCTTCACTGTAGGATTCTTCACGAGGAATTCTACCAACTTATCGAGTTCTACAGATGATTCAGGTCTGAGTGTTGATTTGCCAAGGTCAAAGAAAACATTTGCGAGCAGGACAGGTGCGTCATTGGTAATCGGAACCATGGGGATATCCATGTGTACGGCTTCTTGATTCTCGGCAACTGTCATGTTGAAATTCTTTGAGAAGAAGGTATAGCCTGGATATGTTACATTCAAAGCGTACTCTCTGTTGATCGGCAAGGAAACCATGAATTCTCCGGTGATCTTATCTGCTTCCGAAATAACTACTTCTTTTCCTGTCTTGAGGTCAATAAGCTGGAATTTGCCCGGTACCGGCTGACGTGTCAAAATATCAAACACCATACCTTCGAAATAAAGAGTTTTTGTTGGACGCATTTCCTCAGGAAGGGTAAAATAGTAGATGTCCAAACCACCAAAACCACCGCTTCTGTCGGAAGCAAAGAAGGCGATCTCACCATCTGGCGATACCATTAATGAATTCTCATCGAATTTGGTGTTGATCGGATAACCAAGGTTTACAGGCTTTGTCCAGTTGCCTTTTTCATCCATTCTGGAGACGAAAAGATCGGATCCACCCATGCCGACATGTCCGCGGGAAGCAAAATAGAGGGTTTTTCCATCCGGGTGGATGAGCACAGATTCTTCCTCAAAAGGGGTGTTTATAATATCTGGTAATCTTTCCGGTGTTCCCCAGGAACCGTCAGCTTGAAGTCGGGAAACATAGATGTCGGAGTTTTCCGTTTGATTCCTTCCTCTGATCCCTCTCACAAAATAGAGTGTTTTACCATCAGCCGATAACGAAGGCTGGGTTTCCCAGTGAAAGGAGTTGATATTGCCGGGTATATTGATCGGATCCGTCCAGCGACTTCCTAATTTCTTCGTGAAGAATAGGTCGCAACTTCCTTTTCCGGTGCGGTTCTCGCCATAATATTCTCCACTGGCATCCGGACAAGCCACAAAAACCAGTGAACGACCATCGGCACCAATTGTCGGAGCGCCTTCGTTGTTGATCGTGTTGATGTTCTTAGGCATTGCGATCGCCGTTACCCACATATTACGGTCGTTCAGGTCAGAAACGAAGAAATCTTCTTGCTCCTTGATCGGCCCTTGAACGCGCTCATCTTTGATCCTTCTTGTAAAGAGGATCGTTTTACCATCAACTGTTATTGTCGGGAAATATTCATGATCAGCCGTGTTAATTCCCGGACCGATATTGATCGGATTGAAACTTGTTGGGTTTTTCAGGGCCTGAATAGCGAAGTTGTTGCTACTTTGCAGAGAGTAGGCCTGTTTTACGAGCTGTGGGTTAGCATTTCTATTCTTGGTAAAAAGATCGAGGTTCTTGTTGCTTTTTTCGTAGTCGCCAACGGCATTCTGTAAGTTGGCAAGATAAAAGTAAGTACTGCCCGTAGGACTATGATTAGGATTGATGCTAATAGCAGATTCAAAATGTTTGATGGCATTCGGGTAATCGCCCATGATCTCGCAGAACTCGCCTGCGACCATGTGAGCTTCCCAGAATTTTGGATCTTTAGCAATGGCTTGTTCAAGCAGCTGGAGTCCACCACGGTAGTTTGGTGTGTTGGTCTGACGGTCGATCGAATTGCCGGGCATGTCACGTCCTTCTTCGAATAGACGTATAGCCTTTTTGTTGGATGTTGAGTATTTCATCTGGCCATAAGTCGCGCAGGAATTGGAGATCAATGCCAGAAATAAAAAGGTGAGAAGGCGCATAATCAAGGTATATTCATAAATTTATGTGTCTGCAGGGATATTCTCCACTGCGGATGTTCTTTAACGTAATCGATGATCGCAGGCAAAAACCGTTCCCGTTTGGACCATTCCGGTTGCAGGTACAATTTACAGTTTTTTGAAACGCGGGCAGCATGTTCTTCGGCCCATTGCAGGTCTGAAAGGTGTGCGATCACTACTTTCAGTTCGGAAGCACGCTGGTAAGCTTCATCGCATGGTTTCTTGAACTTTTTAGGCGAAAAACAATACCAGTCTATCTCGCCTTTTAGCTGATAACAGCCGGATGTTTCTATCGCTGTTTCGATCCCGTTCTGTTTTAACTTATTGATCAGCGCGTTCAGATCGTACATCGCAGGTTCTCCACCAGTGATCACAGCAAATCTACAAGCAGAATCCACTGCGTGCTCAACAAGTGAATCAATTGATTTTAAAGGATGGATTTCAGGATTCCAGCTTTCTTTGACGTCGCACCATACACAGCCGACATCGCAGCCTGCCAGACGGATAAAATAAGCGGGTCTACCACTGTAAAAACCTTCACCCTGGATGGTGTAGAATTCTTCCATTACCGGAAGTTTGACTGTGTGGTCAACATCAATTTGCCGCATAGTGCAAAAATAATGTTTTTGACGACAATAAATAAGGCTTAGTTGAGGGCCGTATGCGACCACATTTTTTTCAGTCGCTCGTGTTCTTTTCGGAAGGAACGGAAGGCAATATGAAGATCGTTCTTGTCTCTTGAGATCAGTTCATGATAGGCATCTTTGATCAGCTCAATTATAGGAGAGTCCATCAGGATCTCAGAACTGACAGAATCAAAAGAATAGGAATCGAAAACCGTTATTATCTTTTGCCTGTCGATCTGCTCTTGAGGGCTCAAGTTTTCCTTGATCTCCAACTCTGCAAGAATAGGAAGCAACTTTGCACTAATATCAATAAAATGCCGGATAATGAACAGGGCGTCATTGATCTCCTGGATCTTGTCTGTAGTGATGATATTTCTTTTATCGAGTCTCACGATGGTAAGACGTCGAAAAGGTAGTAAAGGTTGGTGAATGTGCAGAACCATTGAGCTAATGAATATTGTTGTTGAGCAAATGGTGTCATTTAATTATCTTTGACCCCTCAAACCAACAAATTTTAACTCATATGAGATCAGTTATATTGTCTGCATCCATCGTTCTTTTCACCTCTGTTCATGCTCAGCAACAGTTGGGTAATGGGAATATGGAAGTGTGGGATAATGTCGGTCAATCGACAGAAGAGCCGAACAACTGGAATAGTTTTAAAACCGGTTCAGGTGGACTTGCTTCTCTTTTTGGTTCAACAACAATTGCTCGTTCAACTGCAGTAAGATCAGGTGCAACAGGGCAGTATTGCGCTCGGATCTGGTCGAAAAGCACTCTGGGGATCATTGCGAACGGTAACATGACGCTTGGTAGAATCAACATGGGAAGCTCTACTGCAACCGATCCTGATAATTACAATTATACCATCATGGCGGATCCTGCTTTCTCCGAACCTCTTACAGATATTCCGGATTCCTTGGTATTTTGGGTTAAATATACTGCTGCAGCAGGTCAAGAAGCAAGAGTGAGTGCTGTTCTTCACGGAGATTATGATTACCGTGATGGATATGTTCCTCATGCAGGATCAGCACCATACAAAGTAGCGGAGATCAGTCACAATTATCCTCCAACCAACGGACAGTGGGTGCGTAAGAGTGTTCCGTGGGATTATACCGGACCAGCTTCAACGCATACCTATGTTTTGATCACGTTTTCTACGAACAAAACTCCTGGTGGAGGAGCTTCAAACGACGAAGTGCTGATCGATGACATCGAATTGATCTACAATCCTGATCCGGATATTAATCTTCCGATCGCGGTGTACGATGACAATGTGGTGACTGATTTCAATACGCCGGTGATCATTGATGTTCTAACCAACGACGAAGATCCGGAGAATGATATCGATGAAAGTTCTTTGACCATCCTGTCAACACCATTAGGAGGGACAGCGATCATCAATACGACGGATTACACGATCACCTACACGCCAAATACCGGTTTTTGGGGTGACGACCAATTCAATTATTCAGTCTGTGACAACGGCAATCCAGCTCCAGTTACCTGTGATCAGGCGACGGTTTTCATTACCGTAAACGAAGAGCTCTCAGTTGCTGAAAATGCTTTGAGCAGTGTTACTCTGCTTCATTCCGGGGATAATTTCAAACTGCAAAGCGACGATCAAGCTGAAGGAACGGTATCGATCTATTCTACCAATGGTGCGTTGGTGAAATCAGCCAAAATGAACGAGTATTTTACATTCAAGGCTGAAACAGGGATCTATTTCTTCCAATTGATCACGGATAAGGATAGTAGAACGATCAAGTACTTCTTGAATTGATCAATATAACCTACTGAACAACAATGTCTTCGATGCTTAAGTTTTTGGCAGCAGCGACCCTGCTTGTTTTTTTGAATCCTCTGGTTTCTCTGTCTCAAACAGGCTATGTCAAAGGCAAGGTCAGAGACAATAAAGGTGAAGTGCTTCCCGATGCGGCAGTCATTTATAAAAAAGATGTAACGGTCGGAGCCAATACCGATGAAAATGGAAATTATTTACTTGAAGTTCCGGAAGGTAAAGCTTTATTGATCTGTCGATACACAGGAATGATCACGGATACCGTTACTGTGAATGTCATCAGTGGACAGACTGTAACTCAGGATATTGTTCTTTTTAGTTATGTACAGGAATTGGTCGATGTAGAGGTTAAGGTTGGAAAGTTTGATAAACCATTTGAAGATCAGACCGTTTCCATGGAGATAATACGACCGCAATTGATCGAAAACAAGAATACCAGAAATATCGAGTCAGCATTAGATCAAACTCCGGGATTGAATATTCTGGATGGTGAACCGCAGATTCGCGGCGGGAGTGGATTTACTTTTGGTGTCGGATCCAAAGTAGCGGTGATCGTTGACGATATGCCGATGCTTTCAGGGGACGCCGGTCGTCCGGAGTGGGGTTTCATTCCGGTCGAGAACATTCACCAGATCGAAGTCATAAAAGGTGCTGCGTCAGTGTTGTCAGGAAGTTCAGCCCTCTCCGGTTCAGTGCATATTCGTACGGCGTATCCGAAAGCGAAACCCTTGACAAAGGTCAATTTGTATTCAGGAATGTATTCTCAGCCATCGACCGGCGATGCAACGTGGTGGCAGAATTACCCTGGAATTCACGGGATGAACTTCCTGCACTCCAGAATAATTGGAAATCTCGATCTTGTGGTTGGAGGGAACCTCAATTACGATCATGGGTACATTGGACCGCCGATAACAGATTCCATTGTAGCGACCTTGTTTCCGGATACGATCTCCAATTTTTCTGAAAAAGATCTTGTTTCAAAAAGGGCCCGACTCAATTTTAATTTGCGTTACCGTTCCAAAAAGATCAAAGGATTGAACTACGGGATCAATGGGAATTTCATGCTGGCGCATACGAATATGCCTTTGGCATGGTTGAACGACTCCACGGGCTTATACCGTGCTTATCCCGGTGCGATCTTTCTTCAGGACCAGTTTATTTTCAACCTTGATCCTTTTGTGAATTTCTTTACCTCAACTGAGGGGAAACACAGTTTCCGATCAAGGATCCTTCATGTAGATAACGAGATGTCGGCCAACCAGTCGAACAATGCCACGACCTATTATGCGGATTACATGTTCCAGAAGAGTTACGCGAACCTCAAAGGATTGGATTTTATTGGAGGTTTGACCAGTACATTTACCAATTCCTTTGCGAACATCTATCAGGGTTCCGGTTCTCCGAATAACCAGATGTTGAACATTTCTGCTTATACTCAGCTGGAAAGCAGGATCAATAAAACCTTGAATCTTTCGGCAGGAGGGAGGTTGGAATATTTCCAGCTGAACGATACGATCACTGCCTTGAAACCGATTTTCCGTGCCGGTAGCAGTATAAAGATCTACCAGGAAACCTATTTACGTGCTTCATATGGACAAGGCTACCGTTTTCCAACGATCACAGAACGCTTTATTAAAACAGGTGTAGGGAACTTCGGTGTATTTCCGAATCCTGACCTGAAACCGGAAAGCAGCTGGAATGCAGAAGTGGGGATCAAACAGGGGCTTAAGTTTGGAAAGTTATACGGATACCTCGACGTAGCCGGATTCTGGCAAGAATATCAGAACACCATTGAATACATGTTTGGCGTCTGGAATCCGATCACATCCATTGAAACGATGTCTTCCAGTGCGGGATTCAAGTTCCTCAACACAGGGGAGTCGAGAGTGCTTGGAATTGACATTTCCTTCACAGGTAAAGCCAAACTTGGTAAGAAAAGTGAGGTGACCTTCATGAGTGGTTACAATTACATTGTACCGAAAACACTTACTCCGGACTACGTTTACGCTACCGATTCCCTGGACCGGGTTTTCAGTTATAACACGACCTCACTAGATCCTTCCAAGGGCATTCTGAAGTATCGTTTTCTGCACAATGTAAAGGCCGATATGGAATTTATTTTCGCAGGAAAATGGGGGTTAGGAGCCAGCGCGAAGTACTTCAGTAAGATCGTGAACATGGATGCCATTATTAAGGATTTCGAATTGTTGACGATAGATGTGGAGTACCTGCAGGATATCCGTTACATGGATTATTTCGATGCGCACCGTTTTGGCAACTGGATCTTCGACGCACGCGTTTCTTATCAGTTGAACGATCAGCACAAAATAGCGGTCATCAGCAGTAACTTACTGAACAGGAGTTACTCTTTGCGTCCGCTGAAGATCGAAGCACCGCGTACGGTAATGGTACAGTACACTTGGAAGTTCGATAAGAATTGAATTTGAAGGTTTTATGATTCTTCTTTAGATCAGTTAAAAGAATTTTCACCCCCGATCCTTTATTACATATTCGGTTTATGTGTTTATCGTAGGTGTTTCTATATGTTATAGATCAAACTAAACCGAAACCCACTTCCTGCAAATTTAGTTTTTGGTGGTTCTCTGTCTAAATTGAGGTACTTTGGTTCGAAAGGAAAGAAACGAACCAATGATAACTCCAATGCAAGCGAATGTTTGTTCTTCATGACAAATGAAAATCCTTGTCCAAAGGAAATTGACAAGGCACTCAAAGAATAATCCAAATTACGGTCACTCGGGTAATAGTAAACTGTTCCTCCCGATTGTTGATCATAAACAGTGTCGTTCACCTGAAAACGTGCATTTGTATTCACATGGAAAAATTGCAACTCCATCGGCAAGTAAAAAGCAACGTTGCGCTTGTGAGCATCATACTGATAGGCATAGCGAAGGCCTCCGGAGAAAAAGTTGTCCTCCGATAACACCGCTAACTCACCACTTACACCAATAAAATGTCTTCTCGAAAAGTACTTGCCTGCACCCAGGTAAATCGAAACTGGAAGGCCAAAATAGCCTCCGTTGGAATTCACATAATAGTCGTCAGCCGTAAAGTCATCCCTCATGCTTAACCATGAAACCCTGAAACCACCGGAAAACTCATATTCGGTCTCCTTTCTCGGTAGAACTTGTGTGTTCTTTACTTTGAAAGTGAATTGCTTGTCGTACTCAAAGTATTTGTATTCACCGCTTTTGAAAGAATATATTCTACCGTCAACACCTTTAAAAGTTAATAGACCGGTGCCGGCATCATAACTTAAGATCTTTCCTTTGAGTTCGGAGGTATATTCTCTCACATTTCCTCTTCCGTCACGGTGTTCCTTATACACGGCAACGACATCATAGATCTCCACTTTTATTGCAGGATCCTTTTGCAAGGTGTCCACTTGGGAATGAGCGCCCCAACTGATAAAAGCCATTAAGACAAGGGTAAAGATGCTTTTCATGATAAATTATAATTGTTTTAGTTTTCGGTAAACCTTAGGAACCGATTTTCTAAACTGTTTTAAAGTTTCGAAGATAGACTTATTTTGTTTTGAAATTTCTGTTGTTGCGAAGTCGTATGTTGGGCCAATAAGTAAAATCCCAGTCTTCAATATATGCAACTTGGTCATCATTTAAGTCTGGTTCTATTCTGTAATAATTTTCACTGATGCTGAAAAATGGTCACTCTGGTCTATTTTAAACAACTTGTTTACATGTGCTTATTCTTCAATTACCGGCGGGGGAGGAAGAATTTCTTGTAAGGGTGTATATCTACTTTTTCTAAAGTCCAATATGCGCGCAGGATGCAATAGTTTAAATGCATCAAGTTTCTTCAGTGCGTTGCTATCTTTCAAATGAATTGCTCTCCAATAGATTTTTGCGTACGATTCAGAAAAATATTTTTTAGAGTCTTCCTCTCGAATTTTATAATAACCTATTAGAATACTGTCCAAAACAGATTCATTGATTTTACAGTTTTCAGGGTACTTTAATTCGACGTCAGCAAGATAATTAAGCTCCTGAACTTTACTTAATCCAAGGGTCTTTAATATATCTAACTTAGCCTTCCATTCATTGAGCATATTTTGTTTAAAAACGATCATTTCTTGTAGTCCATCGTGGATTGATTTCATTGATTCTAATTCATCTTGATGTTTTTTGATATCTGTGGTTATTCGTTGTTTTGTTAATTCGGTGTATAACAGGGAATTGTTATCTGATGTGTTTTTTAGATCTGTTGAATAGAAGTCGACTACTAATTCTGAAGAGATCCCTTTGGTGTTTATTCTGCCATTAACCCATATCTCACCGTTTGATTTTGTTTCTATTAGCAATTCTGGATTAAAATCCGGTGGATTGTCGCAATGCAATTTATTATGTGTAGTATCCATAAACCATTGCGTATACATTTCAGCACGCATTGAATCAATTATTGCCTTACTCGCTTTTGTACTATCTGCAATAGTAAAGTATTGCTCATCAATTCGAGTGCCGCCCGTATTACAGCTGGCCATTAATTTTGGTAATGTGAATAGGATTATTCTTTGCATTTAATTTTCATTTCACATAACGTTCCCACAGTAGGCGATGTGGCGCTTTCTCTTGAGTATGTTTGTGCGCCATATTGCTTACTGTGGGTATGTGTGGTCATTATTTCAATTTATTCTTCAAATCCATTCGTTCGTGTAGGATTCTCGTAATCTCAATTGTTTTATCTTCCATTATCCGATAGAAAATAATATGCTTTGAGGCTTTTTTACCCTTCAAGTCCGGGTAAATTTCTTCATACACCTTTCCGTGATGCGGCTTCTTAGTGATTGCTGCGCATGCATTGAGAATTAACTTGTAATATTTGTCCGCTTGACTTTCAGACCAGGCATCGAAGGTATAATTCCAAATATCAGATAGATCCTTAACGGCATTGTTTGTTAACTTAAACTTTGCCATTTACTTTCTCTTTGCTTTTAATGTTTTTAAATGCTCTTCTGGATCAAAATCTTCAGCTAGACCGCTATTTATGCCTTCATCAATCGCATGACGCAAAGCAATTATTTTCTGTTCTTCTTCCTCAAGCAACCTTAATCCTGCACGTACAACCTCACTTGCGTTTTTATATCGCCCTTCCCTTAAAATACTTTGAATAAATTGATCAAAATAACTACCCAAAGTAATCGATGTGTTCTTACTCATGATTTTCAATTTTTGTAAACATACCAAATATTGGTATTATTTCAAAATATATTTTGGGAGTTTTTTGGTATGGTTAATCGCCCATAACTAGCATGTATGCCCAACAAAATAATCATTTTTCTCCCATATACAACCTCTATAGGTCAGCTAGGAGAAACAAAACGTGCAAGAATAAACCGTTAATAATTGGGTGCAATTAGTTTCAATCTTGTTTTCCGGTACGAGTTACTACTTGCACCTTTCCCAGCTTTTCAAAATTTTCTTACCTTTGAGCCGTTCTTTGGTGCCACTTCGGTGGATTAAAAAGGAATCCGGTGTGAGTCCGGAACTGTATCTGCAGCTGTAACTACTGTAAGATCGTTTCTTAAAGGTCACTGTCCATAGCGGATGGGAAGGCGAAACGAGTTGGTAGAAGTCAGAATACTTGCCTCAGAATAGTTAATGAAGACTTCAGATTAAAGTCCGATTTAGTGTTCGCCTTAACCGTTTGGCGAGTATTATTTCATTTCTCTGATCTCTTCACGTTTTTAGTTAACCTTAAAAAAAACAAAACGATGAAGAAAATGTACACACTGGCTCTTGCCTGTATTTTTCACACTGCACTTGTTGCGCAAATTCCCGTTCTCTGCGATCTTGAAGATCGCCTGAGTACTCCCGAATCATTCAATAACGGTGCGACCGGATCCTCTGATTTCGATCTGGGCGTGATTCGCTTGACCAACGAATACAACAGCGAATGGGGTAGTTGGAACGGCTTCAGTTTTTCCAATATTACGGATAATACCACTGCAGGCTGGGGAAATCAGTACGCTTCATACACCGGAAGTGGAAGAGATTCTGAAACGTATGCAGTCTTTTACCCAAGCGGTACGATCGAAATGAACGGTCCGGGAACGATCGATTCATTTTTTGTAACCAATACTGCTTACGCAGCGATCTCCATGCGCGATGGTGATCTTTATTCAAAGCAGTTCGGCAGCATATACAATGCAAATGGTGACGTGGATGGCACAAATGGCGAAGATTTTCTTCGTCTTTGGATCATTGTGGAAGGAATGAGCACCCTGGATAAGGATTCTATCGAGTTTTACCTGGCGGATTATCGCTTTGCAGATGATCAGGACGATTACATTGTCAACGATTGGAGAAAGATCGACCTTACTACTTTCGGATATGAAGTGTACAAAGTCTCATTCCGTTTCGAATCCAGTGACATGGGTGACTGGGGAATCAATACACCGACCTATTTCGCCATTGACGATATTTCGACACAGTATTACGGAAGTCTGGCTGAACAGGAATTGATCGTAGATATTTACCCAAATCCGGTGAGCGAAAATGTTTATATAAAGGGGGAAAAAGGTTCGATCGAACTTTCGGATGTGAACGGAAATGTTCTTGTACGTCAGGTGCACTGCGAATTTACGGCTCTCGACATGAGTAATTACGCTTCTGGTGTATATTTCCTCATGATCGAAAACGAAAAAGGGCAGAAGGCAACTCGAAAGTTGATCCGTTAATTGCGTCCGATACTCGTCATAGCGATAATTTTTTCTGTTTCCTTCTCTTACGCACAACTGGAGGAGAAGGAACAGTTATTGCCCGAAGTTCAGCATTCGATCGCAACACTTCGCGTAAAACACCTTCAGGATCTAATGCCTGCACTAACGAGGAAGGAGATACTTGAGTTGCAAACGGAAGATGCGGGCCAACTACTTCAACGTTTCCCGGGAATTCATGTGCGTTCCTATGGCGGCCTTGGCGGCTTGAAAACCATTTCTGTTCGTGGTCTCGGCGGACAACATTCACAACTCGTTATAGATGGTTTTACCAGTCCGCAGGATCAAACAGGGCAGATCAACCTTGGAACAGTTCAAACGGACAATGTGGAGGAGATCATGCTGAAGAGCATACAACTGAATTTGGTACCGGCTTCGGCTATGAGTGCAGGGAATGTGATCCTGACAAGAACCTTTGAGAATCGCTTTTCACGCAAAAAGAATGAACTTCGATTCTCACAGCGTATCGGTTCCTTTGGTCAGACGGATACCTATCTGGCCTATAAGAAGGGTGACAGTTTGGCGCGCTACTTTGTTTCAGCTTACGGGAAATACAGACAATCGAACGGACTTTATCCGTATACGCTTCAAAACGGTATTCACGAAGTGCTTGGTGAACGCAACAATAATCAATACCGAGACTTCAATGCTGGGGTTTCATTCGGTTTGAATTTTAAGAATAATGGGTATTTATTGGCGAATTATCGTCGAACAATGATCGATCAGGAATTGCCCGGACCGGTGGTCTTGTATTACGATCATGCTGATGAAACCTTGGCTCAGAATGAACAAGTATTGCAAATGCGTTATGAAAAGGGTTTTGTAAAAGGTTGGAATGTGTTGGGATTTGCTTCAGCAAGAGCTGCGCAGATGCATTACCATGATCCGAGTTATTTTAACCTGGGAGTGGAGCGACAATCAGATTACATGACACAAGGTCTTGTTTTAGGGACGAATTTAGCCTACAATGGGTTCAAGCATTTTCGTTTGTATCTGGCGTCTGAGCAACAAATGAGTCGACTCCAATCTAACGAAACTGAGGGGACTCCACATCGCCAACACCAGTATTCTGTTCTGGGTTCCACTTTCAACCTGAATAACATTCGAGCTGTCACGCAATTGGCGTATCAGTATATATTGGAGCACAATACACTTCATCCCAGTTCGAACCAACAAGGGTTGAATCCCTTTGTGGAGATCAGCTACAGTCGTTCCAAAAGGATCGATCTTAAAATAGGGACATCCTTCCGTAGTTCATTTAGAATGCCGTCTTTCAATGAGTTGTACTACAACAATATCGGTAATTCGCATTTGTCACCAGAGAGGGCTGAGCAGTACTCCATTTTCAGTGAGGTCTCCATTGAACGTTACCGCTATGAATTAACGATCCGACCTACAGCATATTTCAATCAGGTGAAGGATAAAATTGTAGCGATACCAAGCCAGAACCTGTTCATTTGGTCGATGCAGAATGTTGACCTTGTCCATATTAAAGGATTTGATATTCAGTTGATTAATAGTTTTCAATTGAATGATCGAAATAAATTAAATTTTACCGCTAATTACACCTTGCAATACGCAACAGACCAAACGGATCCTGATTCGCCTACATACGGACATCAGTTGGCCTATGTACCCTTGCACAACGGAAATGTGGATGTGAGTTATCACTACAAAAAACACGGATTTCGCGTTGGTGTGTTTGCTAACAGTCTACGTTTTGCGCTCAACGAGAACATTACTGCGAATGAAGTTCCTGCTTACGCATTGCTTGATGCTGCCGTGTTTGCTCGTTTAGATATTAAAAAGCAGCAATTTCGCGTACAGTTTTCCTGTAAGAACATCTTGAATTCTTCCTACGCCGTCATACGCAATTACGTGATGCCCGGGAGGAATTTTCTAATAACACTGAATTATGAGATCGTACATTAATTGCCTTATTCTGCTCGCACTGTTTTCGGGATGTAAGAAAGATGATCCTGAAGTAAACGGTCCTGCAAACTTATCGAACGGTATTCTGGTGTTGAACGAAGGCTTGTTTCAGCAGAACAACAGTTCCATTTCCTGGATCAATTTGTCGGATGCAAGCGTAACTACAGATCTTTTTCTTAGCAAGAACGAACGAAATCTTGGAGATACAGGAAACGATATGGTCGTGCATGGAGGAAAGATCTATGTCGTGATGAACGGCTCCGGGTTGATAGAGGTGATTGACAAGAAGACGGCAAAAAGCCTGAAACAGATCCCAATGTTGAACGGTGGCGTGAACAAATCGCCACGATCGATCACTTTTAGCGGGTCTAAAGGTTTTGTAAGCTGTTACGACGGATATGTCGATATGCTCGATACTGTTTCACTCACCATCACACAGCGCATTGCGGTCGGAAAGAATCCTGAAGATCTGGTGGTTTCAAATGGTAAATTGTTCGTCAGCAATTCAGGTGGACTTTATGCTCCACTGATGGATTCTACCGTTTCAGTGATCGATCTGTCGAGCTTATCGGAAGTTCAACGCATTACAGTTGGTAAGAATCCGGGTAGGATAGAAGTGGATCAGGAAGGAGACATTTATGTCATTATACGCGGCAATTATGCTGACATTCCTTCACGCTTAGTGCGCATTGACGGAGGGAATCTAAATTCAGTCTCCGTTTTTGATTTTGATGCGCTTGGTATCGAGTCGATGAATGATCGTTTTCTGATCTCTTATTATAATTACAACACGCAACAATCAGCCGTTCGACTTTTCGATCCTATGACAGAGACTATGATCGATGAGAATTTCATTCCGATGGGCCAGATCACAACCCTTTATGGTGTCAAGTTCGATTCTTTCCGGAATAAGATCTATTGCAAGGATGCCATGTCTTTTACCAATACAGGCTATGTTCGTGTGTATTCGTCAACAGGTGTTTATGAAACGAGTTACAAAGTGGGTCTCAATCCGAATAACCTTATTTTCTATGAATAGAATAACAGCAATAGGCACAGTTCTGCTTTCGTTTGCTGCATTGGGTCAGAGTTTTGCGCCTGCTCCCGGTCAAGTCGGCTCTACCGCAGTTCATAAGGATTCAAATGTCATCGTTTCATGGGCAACTGATATTCAGGTTCAGCGAGGATTTCTTGACATCGCTCAGCCCGGACTTGGATTGGCTACTTACGGAGAAAATTCAATGGCGCTTGGTCAGGCCGAAGGCGATGGTACAAGTGTTGTGTCCCTTGGTGATGGCGGAATGGCTACCCTGACTTTTTCTGGTTTGATCTATAATGGAGAAGGACCGGATTTTGCTGTCTTCGAGAATGGATTTGCTGATAATTACATGGAGTTTGCACATGTTGAGGTCAGTTCGGATGGAGTGAACTTTTTCCGTTTTCCTTCGGTGAGTGAGACTCCGCTGGATGTCCAGTTGAATAATTTTAGTTTCGGGGATTGTCGCCACATACACAACCTTGCAGGAAAGTACCGTCAGGGCTTCGGAACACCTTTCGATCTGGAGGATCTTGCGGGAATTAGCGGATTGGATGTCAATTCTGTCAGTCATGTGCGCTTGATCGATGCAGTGGGCAGCGTTAACGTTCAATGGGGTACGACTGATTCGGAAGGGAATCTGATCAACGATCCGTATCCGACAAATTTTGAATCCGGTGGGTTTGATCTGGATGCTGTCGGAGTGATCCATCAGTTACCATTAGGGATTATAGAGAATAGTTGGGATGTAATGATCTATCCGAATCCTGCGAAGAATCAATTTTCAGTGATCTATCCGGGGGGATTTGAAGTCAGGGTCTATGACCTATTGGGAAAGGAAAGATTTGTTCAAATGGGAACAAATGAAGTGCAAATCGACGCTGTTCTTCCGGAAGGAATATATTTTTGCAGGATACTGAATCATGATCGAACGATTGAAAAACAGATCAGGATCCAACATTGAAGATATGGCTGAACATTTATCATCAGAATTCTGGAGACAGCGTTACCTTAACAGTCAGATCGGCTGGGATCTGGGCAGAGTTTCGCCTCCAATAAAGGAATATATCGACCAGTTGAATGATCGCGATCTGCAGATCTTGATTCCGGGATGCGGCAGTGCCTATGAGGGGAGCTATTTACTTGAAAAAGGTTTCAGAAACTTTCATCTTCTTGATTTTGCACCTGAGGCGTTCGAGCGCTTCCGTTCAGCACATCCCCATTTTCCTTCAGATCAGATCCATTGTGGAGACTTTTTTATGCATCAGGGAACATACGATCTGATCATAGAACAAACGCTTTTCTGCGCGATTGATCCAATGCGTAGAGAAGAATATGCCAAAAAATGCGCTTCCTTGCTTAAAAAAGGAGGAAAAATAGTCGGTTTACTTTTTGACCGCGAATTTGAAGGAGGACCACCATACGGCGGCAATAAGGAGGATTACAAAGCATTGTTCCGTAAATACTTCAGTAAAGTGGAAATCACCCCTTGCTACAATTCGATTCAGCCCAGATCAGGTGCTGAAGTGTTCATCAAGCTGACAAAATAATTACTCTTCGATCTTGTACTTTTCAATAGGGATCTCGATCTCTATTTCGTATTTCTTGTAGCGCGAATTCAGAAAGGCCAGCAAATTGACGATCTTATCGTTTTCGCTGTCATCTTTCAATTCAAATGTTAATTCACGAACGAGTTTCTTGTCGTCATAAGCGATCTCCACACCGCGCAATTCCGCCATGACCTTTCCGTTGTACAAAACAGTATTGCCGTTGGTGGTAAATCCTGTCGTGTCGTAATTCTTTAAAACAGAGCAAGAAGAGATCAGTAGAAATAACAGCAGGTAAGGTAATTTTTTCATTTCTTTCTTTTTGGGGCAAATGTAAGTGCGACAATTATGTGAAGTGTTACCTCAGTATTAATTCTGATCCGAATGACCAAATGATGTAAATGTCAACATACGAATGTTTGAAAATGACCTTCGGCTGAAGAGCGATAATCCTTTACTTTTGTGCCATGCAATTTGAGGATACATATCGCCATAAGGGAATGAGGCGTCAACTGGTGATGGAGTTGAAGAAGGATACACGGATCACGGATGACAGGATCTTTGAAGCATTCATGAACGTTCCTCGCCATTTTTTCCTTGATCGCGCATTTTTGGAGCAGGCATATTCCAATATGGCTTTTCAGATTGGGGCCGGGCAAACGATTTCTCACCCGATCACAGTTGCATTTCAGACGCAGTTGTTGGAAGTGAAAAAAGGGGAGAAGATCCTGGAGATAGGCACCGGTTCCGGATTTCAGGCTTGTATCCTTTGTGAAATGGGAGCTAAGGTTTACACGATCGAAAGACAGAAAGAACTTTTCGTTAAAGTGAAGAAGATCTTCGATCATTTCAGGTACAACCCGAAATTGCAGTTTGGTGACGGTTACAAAGGTATGGCAGTTGATGCACCTTTCGATAAGATAATCGTTACATGCGGCGCTCCGGATATTCCCCAAACGCTCATTGATCAGCTCAAGCCGGGTGGGATACTTGTTATTCCGGTTGGAGAGGGGCAAGAGCAGGTTATGAAGCGAATTCGAAAAGGAGAAAATGGCGAATTGAAAGAAGAAGAATTTGGAACCTTCAAGTTCGTGCCAATGCTGGAAAGAACTGTTAAATAATGTACTGAAAACTACATAAAAAAAGAAAAAGGGACCGAAAGTCCCTTTTTCTTTTTAACAAAATACTTGCTTTAATGACCTTTAGCAGCCAGGTAGCGCTCAGCGTCAAGTGCGGCCATACATCCTGTACCAGCAGCTGTGATCGCTTGTCTGTAATTTTTATCTGCTGCATCACCCGCAACGAATACTCCTGCAACATTCGTTTTTGATGTTCCCGGTTGTGCATATTTAATGTATCCGGTTTCATCAAGATCGATGTAGTCCTTGAAAATATCTGTGTTTGGCTTGTGGCCGATTGCTACAAAGAATCCAGTACATGGTATCGTTCTTTCTTCTCCGGTCTCCTTGTTCTTTACATGAGCTCCTGTAACACCCTGTCCATCACCCAAAACTTCAACAGTTTCTGTGTTGTAAAGGATTTCAATATTCGGAGTGTTTTTTACTCGGTCAGCCATGATCTTTGAAGCTCTGAATTCGCCGCTTCTCACTAACATGGTCACTTTGGTACATAGCTTCGAAAGGTAATGTGCTTCTTCACATGCCGAATCTCCTGCGCCAACAATAACGGTTTCTTGTCCGCGGTAGAAAAATCCATCACAAACAGCACAAGCCGAAACACCACCGCCCATTTGCAGGTATTTCTGCTCACTTTCCAATCCAAGGTATTTTGCAGAAGCCCCTGTTGAAATGATCACTGTTTCGGCATGGATCTCATGACCGTCTTCCGTCCAGCATTTATGAATATCACCGGAAAAATCAACTTTATTGATGAAACCGAAACGAATATCTGCTTCGAAGCGTTTTGCCTGCGCCTCCAATTGGATCATCATTTCAGGTCCTGTAATACCATCCGGGTATCCGGGAAAGTTCTCTACTTCATTGGTTGTTGTTAGCTGTCCTCCGGGTTGCATGCCCTGGTAAAGAACAGGTTTCATGTCTGCGCGTGCTGCATAGATCGCTGCTGTATATCCTGCCGGTCCTGATCCGATGATCAGGCATTTCACTTTTTCTGGTTGACTCATATCGATTGTTGTTTCAATTTGCAAGACAAAAATAACGGAATAGTGATACTAAAAGGTGACCGGTATCACAATTTAAAGAACTATGGATTTCAAGCTTGTTTAAAATACTTCTTCCGTAAGTGAACTTATTCCTTTTATTATCGGAATAAGTGTCGTAATTTTATACCCCATTTTTTAAAGTCGAATGATAGACATAGATCTCTACGAAGCCAAAAAATTATACCCTTTTCAAGAGAAGACGGTCTATGCGATACTCGATGAACTTGAGTCGAACGGTAAGGATTTTAATTTGCTTTACCAGTTGCCTACAGGTGGTGGTAAGACAGTGATTTTCTCAGAGATCACCAAGCAATTCATCGAGCGAAGAAAAGAGAAGGTGCTCATCCTTACGCACCGTATTGAGTTGTCCATTCAGACTTCTAAGCAGTTACAGGCCATTGGTGTTAACAATAAGGTCATCAACAGTGATGTTAAGCAGATTCCCGATCAGAACGAGTACAGCTGTTTCATCGCTATGGTAGAGACGCTGAACAATCGTTTGAACGAAAACGATAATTTCATTGAAGGTGTTGGTCTGGTGATCGTTGACGAAGCGCATTACAACAGTTTTCGTAAGATCTTCCAGTTTTACACTCAAAGTAATATCCTGGGCTTCACAGCAACACCGTTGAGCAGCAACCGTACCCTTCCTTTGAATGATAATTACAACAAACTGCTCGTAGGTGAAAGCATTGCTTCTCTTATCGACTCAGGTTACCTGGCCGATGCTGACACGTATACATATGATGTGAATCTTCATGGACTCAAGATCGGTTCGAATGGAGATTTTACTGTGAATAGCTCCGACCAGGTCTATGGGAATTATTTCATGCAGGAAAAGTTGTTGTTTGCCTATGAAGAGGTTGCGGTTGGTGATAAGACGCTGATCTTCAATTCCGGTATTGAAACATCTTTGAGAGTGGAAGAGACCTTCAAAAAGAGAGGGTACAAGATCCGTCATCTTGATTCAACCTTCAGCGACAAGGATAGAAAGGATGTTTTAGCTTGGTTTAAAGCGACACCGGATGCGATCCTGAGTTCAGTTGGAATTCTTACAACTGGATTTGATGAGCCAACTGTGCAAACAATTATTTTAAATCGCGCCACCAGATCTTTGACCTTGTATCATCAGATGATCGGTCGTGGATCGCGTAAATTGCCTAACAAGGATCGTTTCAAGTTGATTGATCTTGGGAATAACGTCCGTCGTTTTGGTTTGTGGCAAGATTACCTCAATTGGCAGGATGCATTTCGTTTTCCGGACCGTTTCCTTGAGTCCCGCCTTTCAGAGCTGGAGGATCTTGAGTTTGAGGTAGAGTATGAATTTCCAAAATGGATGTCAGAAGTGCTGAATACTTCAAAGCTTGAAAGTTTCAGTATAAAAGACGCGTATTATGCTTGCCTTGATGCTGGAATTAAAGGTAAACAAGCTGTTGAGCAGTCAATGGCGAATCACCTTGAAGTGATATCTGAGGCTGCCCGTGACCTGGATCATGGACTGGAGTTGCTGGAAAGTTTACAGGAGCACATTGAACACCGTTTGAAGCATTACACTAAATGCATTACGAAGAGCACGGATAATTACCTGAAGTATCTTGTTGAAACGTACAACCGACAATTGAGACAGACCCTGAGGAATATCCTCGATCAAGAGGACTGATCTTAGTAATTGATCAAGAGAGTGGTTGTGTCAAATGCAGCCGTATTCACACCATTTATGGTTGAGGAGATCCCAGTTCCATAAAATAGGATAGAATAGACCGTATTTCCATCATTTACACAAAATATGGAAGTGTCCACAGCTCCGTAAAGATCTTGCTCAATTGAAGGGCAACATTCAGGGCAGCCCGCCTTTCCTTGTTGCTTAATGAAGTGGAATTGATCCGAACTCTGTCCATTTTGATTGACGATCCTGATGTCAATCCACCCTTTTGCCGTTGTTGAGTAATTTCTGATGTTCTCTTCCTTTAAGTCCAGTGAAGAGAAGAAGATCGTTTCGTTGAGATCGAAGTAGTTCGATTTTGTGACTTTCAAAATATACTTCTCTGTTTTGTCGCGGGCAAATTCAAAACTGTATTTCCCTTCAGATCCGGTTGTTTGCGTTCCTACCAGGATCTCCTGTGTGCTCCCTGCAGGAACTTTATACAATTTCACCGTCGCATTATTCAGTGCAGTATTAAAGGTGTTGTCTGTGAGAGTTCCTGTTAGTAAAAATTCTCCCTGACCCTTTTTGCAGGAAAATAGAACAGCTGTTGACAAGACAAGATAAAGGAGTAATCTCATGTTGTAAATTTACGATTTTCATGATCTCAGTGCTTGATAATTGTTGAAAACTTATTTTTTCATGAAGTTCGATTGGAAGGATTTTGTTTTAGTTTAGTCCTGTTAACTTAAATTACTACTACTATGGGAGAATTAATTGCTCTGTTGGGTGCGTATTTCGCATTCATTTTAATCTTGATCGTTTTCTCGATCGTTGTTCAATGGAAAATTTACACTAAGGCCGGAAAACCGGGATGGGCGTGTTTGATTCCGATTTACAACATCATTGTTCTATTGGAGATCGTCAAAAAGCCGATCTGGTGGATCGTACTTATGTTGATCCCTATCGTGAACTTTGTTATCTTGATCATTATCATGATCGAGTTGGCTAAAGCATTTGGTAAGTCAACTGCATTTGGTGTAGGATTGATCTTCTTCGGGATCATCTTCCTTGCTATCCTTGCATTTGGTGATGCCAAGTATGTTTACGGTGAAAATGCTCCATCTGGAGATCTATTGGACAATTAATTAGAAACACATTGACGAATGGAAACAATTGACACAAATACTGGAGAGGGAATTACTATCACCAGTGCTTCACAGCAAAATCTGAAAGAGGCAGGAAGATGGGCTAATTTTTTAGCTATCGTTGGATTTGTAATGTTAGGTTTGATGGTTTTGGGTGCTATCGCTATGTTCGCTTTGGGATCAATTCTCCCATTGGGATCTGGGGTGTCAGCCGGTGCCGCAGGTGTAGTTTACATTTTAATGGCTGCCTTGTATTTCTTTCCGACGTATTATCTGTATCAATTTTCATCAAAGATCAAAGTAGGTTTGAAAAGCACCTCTCAGCAGGATGTGGATGAGGCCTTTCAGAATCTCAAATCGATGTTCAAATTTGTTGGGATACTGATGATCATTGTGCTTTCCATTTATGTGATCATGATCTTGTTTGCGTTGATGGCAATTGCTTTGGCGTAAATAGATATCAAACTAATGGAAAAGGGGAGTGAAAGCTCCCCTTTTTCTATTTACAAGACCTTAGATTGAAAGGACTTTGCTACCTTTGAAAGGAAAATAAATTAATATGTCAGACGATAAAAAGATCATTTTTTCAATGGTCGGAGTTTCTAAGGTTACTCCGCAGGGTAAACAGATAATTAAGGATATTTACCTGTCATTTTTCTATGGTGCAAAGATCGGTATCATTGGTTTAAATGGTTCGGGTAAATCTACTGTAATGAAGATCATTGCAGGAATCGACAAGTCATATCAAGGTGACGTTGTCTTTTCACCGGGCTATTCAGTTGGCTATCTTCCTCAGGAGCCTGAACTAGATCTGAATAAGACCGTGAAAGAGATCGTGATGGAAGGTGCTCAAGAAACGGTTGACGTTTTGAGAGAATACGAAGAGATCAACAATGCCTTCATGGATGAAGAAGTATTGAACGATCCGGATAAAATGGACAAACTCATTGCTCGTCAGTCAGAGGTGCAAGATAAGATCGATGCACTTGATGCCTGGGAGCTGGATTCAAAACTGGAGCGTGCAATGGATGCATTGAGATGTCCGCCGGATGACCAGTTGATCTCAACGCTTTCAGGTGGTGAAAAGAGAAGGGTGGCGTTATGCCGACTATTGCTGCAGAATCCTGATGTATTATTGCTGGATGAGCCTACAAACCACCTTGATGCAGAATCGATCGACTGGTTGGAGCAGCATTTACAGCAATATAAAGGAACAGTGATTGCCGTGACTCACGACAGATATTTCTTGGATAACGTTGCAGGGTGGATCCTTGAGCTTGATCGCGGTGAAGGAATTCCTTGGAAAGGGAATTACACCTCATGGCTAGAGCAAAAGGGCAAACGTTTGAAAGAGGAGGAGAAGACTGAATCCAAGCGTCAGAAGATGCTTACTCGAGAGTTGGAATGGGTTCAGATGAATCCGAAAGGTCGACATGCCAAGAACAAGGCAAGGATCGCGAATTATGAGAAGATGCTCTCTGAAGATCAACGTGAGAAAGAGGCATTGCTTGAAATTCCTATTCCAAACGGTCCGCGATTGGGGATGAACGTGATTGAGGCAGTGCATGTCGCGAAGTCCTTTGGCGATAAATTGCTTTACGATGATTTGAACTTTAATCTTCCTCCAGCCGGCATTGTTGGTGTGATCGGGCCAAATGGCGCAGGAAAGACAACGATCTTTAAAATGATCATGGGAGAACTTGCTCCTGATGCGGGTGAGTTTAAGGTTGGTGAAACAGTGAAGATCGGTTACGTAGATCAAACGCACAAGGACATTCATCCAGATAAAACAGTTTTTGAGGTCGTGTCAAACGGTCTGGAATACGTCGAGGTGGGAAGTCAGAAGATCAATTCACGTGCATACCTGTCTAAATTCAACTTCAACGGAGCTGACCAAAACAAAAAGGTTGGCGTTTTATCGGGTGGTGAGCGAAACCGTTTACATCTCGCTATGACACTGAAGACCGAGGCGAATGTTCTTTTACTGGATGAGCCTACTAACGACATCGATGTGAATACATTGCGTGCGTTGGAAGAAGGGATCCAGAATTTTGCAGGTTGTGCGGTGGTGATCTCTCACGATCGTTGGTTCCTTGACAGGATCTGTACTCATATCCTTGCTTTTGAAGGGGATTCGCAGGTTTATTGGTTTGAAGGATCTTATTCCGAATATGAAGAGAATAAGAAGAAGCGTCTTGGTGATAATGGGCCGAAACGCATCAAATACAGAAAACTCGTTAAATAATAATTCTTTCTTTAAGCATAATGGATCCTTTGCATGGAATAACGCTGGAGCGCATGCTGAACGAACTCGTTGAAGAGGTAGGCTGGGAGCACATGGGTTACCTTGTGCCGATCAATTGCTTCAAGAGCGACCCAAGTATAAAGAGCAGTTTGAAGTTTTTGCGAAGAACTCCATGGGCTAGAGCGAAAGTGGAAAGAATGTATCTTGAACGAATTGTTGAATTCAAAAAGAAATAATTTTGGATTGTCTGCATTTGCATGACATTTCCTGTTAAACATAATATTATGAACGTAAGAGAACTGGAGCCAAAGGCTCTTTGGAACCATTTTGCAGATCTGAATGCTGTCCCACGTCCGTCGAAGCGAGAGGAGCGTGTCATCCAATTCATGCTGGAATTCGGAAAGTCACTCGGACTTGAAACCAAAACGGATAAGATCAATAATGTGATCATTAAGAAGCCTGCTACCGCGGGTATGGAAAACAGGCAGACGTTGATCATGCAGTCGCATCTTGATATGGTGCACCAGAAAAATGCAGATACTGTATTTGATTTTGAAAGCCAGGGTATTGAGATGTTCGTTGAAGGTGACTGGGTAAAAGCAAAAGGGACAACGCTTGGTGCGGATAATGGGATAGGAGTGGCTGCGATCATGGCGCTGCTTGCGTCAACTGATATAGCTCATCCTGCTCTGGAGGCGATGTTCACGATTGATGAAGAAACCGGAATGACGGGAGCGAAGGAGTTGGATCCTTCTTTTTATTCAGGAAAGATACTTTTGAATCTGGATACTGAAGACGATGATGAATTGTCGATCGGGTGTGCAGGTGGTATTGATACCAATACATCCTACAATTACAACTCAGAGGCAGTGGATTCAGGGAGTGAATTCTATACGATAACTGTAAGAGGTTTGCTGGGTGGACACTCTGGAATGGATATTCATTTGGGTAGAGGGAATGCTAATAAATGGTTGAATAGGATACTTTATCACCTGCATTCATTAGGCGAGTTTCAATTGATCTCTTTTGATGGTGGTAGTTTGCGTAATGCAATTCCTCGTGAGGCAGTTGCGCATATTGCGATTAACAGGGGTTCTGGAGCTTGGCTCAGAGAACAGGTGGATTATTTTAATGGAGTGCTTTCCAAAGAATTCAGTACAATTGAACCGCATTTCAAAATTGAATTACAGTTGGCGCCTGCTTCAGAGCAGGCAGTTTCATCTGAAGATCTGATAAAGATCATGAATACTATTTATGCAGTTCACAATGGTGTTTATAGGATGAGTCCGGATATCGACGGTTTGGTTGAAGCGTCATCCAGTTTGGCCAGAGTGATTATCAAAGATGGTAAATTCATTACGCAATCATTGCAGCGCAGTAGTGTTGAAAGCTCAAAAGGAGATGTAGCGAATACTATTCGTGCAGCATTTGAGGCTATGGGTTGTGCGGTTGTTCAAAGCGGAGATTATCCGGGGTGGGCGCCTGATCCAAATTCAACTATCCTTAACCTGATGGCCGGACTTTACCGTGAAATGTTTCGTGAAGAACCGCAGATCAAAGCTTGTCATGCCGGATTGGAGTGTGGGATCCTCGGGAAGCACTTGCCGGGAGTGGAGATGATCTCTTTTGGGCCGAATATCAGAGGGGCGCATTCGCCGGATGAAAAGGTTCAGATCTCTTCTGTTCAGAAATTCTGGAAGTTTTTGTTGAATACGATCGAAAGAACTCCGGCTGCCTGATGGAATCGCAAAGAAATGAACTTATAGTACTTGCTAACACGAAAATGCCCTTTGGAAAATACAAAGGGCATTTTCTTATTCATATACCTGAACCTTATCTGGTTTGGATGAAAAATCAGGGGTTTCCACCGGGTAAACTAGGGGATCAGTTGAAATTGATCCTGGAGATAAAAGTGAATGGACTGGAAGGATTGATCTATCCTTTGATCAGGAAATAAATCATTTAGTTAGAATTGTACATGCATAATGTTTTACTTATTGATCTGATAATTAGGTGATAAGAAATTTTGTGCTCAATTGAGGTTTTAGGTAGTAGTATACAGACGTAATTTTTTTTTACAAGAAAATGTAACTTACTTTGAATTGGTCCCGTAAAGAGTACCTGTAGAAAGAAACTAGTCATGAACTCAATACGAAAACCAATGATAAACAACTCGATTAAACTCGCTCAGTATAAGTTGGCACAACACAGAGTGCAAGGAGCGAAAAGTAAGTTAAGCATCTTCGAAGTAGCAATTCTGATGGATTCTATCCGAACAGCGCAGCAAATGAAAGAATCTGGAACCAGGTCAATTTTTCATTCGATCAATTTGAACTGATCCATCAATTAATACTAGGGGAGGGAGTCATTTGGCTCCCTTTTCTTTTTCATTGAATATGGATTTGTAAACTTTTTGAATACATTTGTCATGTTTTAAATATTTACAAATGTTAATTCAGGAAAGGATTCAAGTGATATTAAAAATGCATAACCTTACGCCTTCTGCGTTTGCGGATAAAATAGGGGTCCAGCGTTCTGCTTTAAGCCATGTTTTGACTGGGCGAAATAAGCCAGGTTTAGATTTTCTTGAAAAGATACTCGTTAACTTTCCAAGAGTTAATGCACATTGGTTGATCACCGGAGCAGTGTCTCCAAATGACTCTAAGACAGAAGATGTTGTTGAAGATAGGGCACAACAAGTTCAGAAAAAGCCAATTGATAAAAGTTTGAATCCAATTAGAATTGTAATGTTCTATGCTGATGGAACATTTAAAACGTATACTTCTAGTGAAGAATGATTCCGGAGCCGATTAATTCATCTTCAATGTACCATGCGGCAAATTGACCCGGTGTAATGCCTTTTTGTTTTTGATCAAACAAAATATACAGTCCACTTTCTTTTTGAACGAGTAGGGCGTTCTGTAATGGTTGCCTGTAGCGGATCCTGACCTTACAGTCTAAAGATTCACCTTTATTGATCTTGTACTTTAGATTTATCCAGTTAATCTCCTTGTTGTCAATCTTTAGAGCTAGTCTATTCAGTCCCGGGTGATCTTCTCGTTGACCGCTGTAAACGATATTCTTTTCAGTGTCAGTTGCCAGAACAAAAGAAGGTTCCGGTCTGCCTCCAATGTGTAAGCCTTTGCGCTGACCAATCGTGTAATAGTGTGCTCCCTGGTGTTCAGTGATCTTTGTTCCCATTTCGGGTGTGTAATGGAAAGGTGCAGATAATTCTTCTATAGTTTCAATACCAGGTACTATTTCGTTGTAACGCTTGTACTGTTCTAATGTATCCGGAATTTCAATGATATCACCTTTCTTTGGCATTAACTGTTGTTGCAGGAATTGTGGTAGGCTAATCTTTCCAACAAAGCACAGTCCTTGAGAATCCTTTTTCTCTGCGGTTACAAGGCTTGCCTCCTTAGCGATGGCTCTAACTTCTGATTTATGTAGCTCACCGATAGGGAATAATGCTTTTGCAAGTTGATCTTGATTTACCTGGCAAAGAAAATAACTCTGGTCTTTCGAGGGATCTTTTCCTGATAGAAGACCGAACGTTCCGTCAGGGTGTTCGATCCTTCTGCAGTAATGTCCGGTTGCTACGTAATCAGCCCCTAATTCCATTGCTGCTTTCAAAAACACATCGAATTTTATTTCGCGATTACAAAGCACATCAGGGTTTGGTGTACGTCCATCTTCATATTCTTTGAACATGTAGTTGACGATACGTTCTTTATATTCTTTGCTAAGGTCAATGACTTGAAAGGGGATATCCAGTTGCTGAGCAATGAGAAGGGCGTCATTGGAATCATCGATCCATGGGCACTCGTCTGAAAGTGTAACTGATTCGTCATGCCAATTGCGCATGAACATTCCTATGACCTCGTAACCCTGTTCTTTAAGAAGGTACGCTGTGACACTGGAATCTACCCCGCCTGACAATCCGACAACAACTCTTTTCATGCTGCAAAATTACTGATAATTCAAATTGAACAGAGTGCTGGATTGAGTTGTGGTTGTGTTTAGAAATGTGTGTTGCTTGATGTGTACATAAGTAAACAATAAAAATTTACAAATGTATCTAAGACTTCTTTAACACTATATAACAATTCATCCAAAAGCCTTTTGGAATCTTTTTTGTTACTTTGAAAACATGTGGAAGTGGTTGGTGCTTTTTTTGTCTTTCTCTTTGTCTGTTTCTGGACAAGAATGTTCCAAAGTGCTGTTCACTGGGAAAGTGGTCGACACGCTGCGTCCTCAGAATTTTTACAACCTAATGGTTGTTAACAGGAATACCGGTCGTGGTGTTTTTGGTCAACCGAATGGTACTTTTTCTGTCTATGTTACGGAGGGGGATTCACTCAGTTTATCGGTAAAAGGTTATCCTGTGATCAATGCTGTAGTCCGAGGTGATGCGAATTGTCAGTTCAGAAAAGTGTTTTACATTGAGCCATTGCCACAGGAGATTGCTGAAGTGGTGATCAAACCACTAAAGACGCTCTCTCAGATACGTGATGAAAGAGAGGCTCTTGCCATGAGAGAAACGAGAACGGTAACCGGAATAGAAGTTATGCAGAGTCCGATCACTGCTTTGTATCAGGCTTTTTCAAAAGTGGAACGCAACAAACGATGGATAGCAGAGCAAGAATACAAGGATAATCAGCGCAAGATCGTTTGGGAATTGATCAGATTATATGTCGCATATGAGATCATTGAATTATCCGAAGAGGAATTTGATGACTTTATTGATTTCCTGAACATTAATGAGGATTTCCTGAAGACAGCAACAGAAATGGAGTTGGTAACTTTTATTCGAGATAAGTTCGAGCATTTTAATATAGTGAATAAAATAGGTGCTGAAGTGTCTCCTGAATGGCGAAAATGGCTTGAAAGCGATCCAAAGAGGGCTGTAAAAGAAATGCTCAGCATGTTCCTCTCGCATAAAATTATTGAGTTGCCGGTAGCAGAGCACGATCGTTTTGCAACTTACATGAATTTGAATAGAGAGCTTTTAATGAAAACTTCAGATGTTGAGCTTATAGGTCTTGTGAGGGATCGTTACAATTCATATCTGGATTTTTACAAGATTGATATCCGTTTGCTGGTAGTTAACTACAATATTACGGAAGAAGATAATGAAGACTGGAGGTGGATCCTTGAGCGTCAACGGGATAAAAAGGGAGCAACGATCGCCTTGCTGAACTCGTATAATGAGCGAAAGGTGATTCAATTAAACAGAGATGAATATGATCAATTCATCATTTTTATGAATCTGAAGGAATCATTTATGAATTCTGCAAGCAACGAGGAGTTGACGTATTTTGTGCGTTCCAAGTTTTATGAATACCTGGACTTTTATCGAAAATAATTCTTATGATCAGCGCTGTCTGATGTATCCTTTATCACTTGGATCAAGCTGGAAGATCCAAGAGTAGTATCCGACAAAATGCGAGTCGAAGAATCCTTTTCTCCTGAATTGATTTGCTGGAATATATGCACGGTTTGTTTCTTCCAGGCCACCTGCGCACGTTTGGGGGGCAACTCCATCTTGAAGACAAGGCGCGTCCTTTTCAAATTTGTTCCAATTGCTTCCGTACTGCCAAACTTCCTTCCATTCTTTTAAATTCACTTTGCCGGATGATGCGTTTTCCGGGGCGATTATATAGAAACCTCCAAAATGGATCTTTCCCCGCAATTCTTCAATAATGCCAAGAGCATAGGCGTAACCCATGCTGTGTGCAATAATGTATAATGTATCGTTATCCGAACGGTTCGGGATCTCATTGAACATCATGCTAAGGTTTTTTCCGGCAAGACGACCATTTCGCTTTCTCTCTTTGAAACCTTGCTTATTCGGTTTTGTGGGCAGAAAATCATATGTATCAATTTCTTTGTTGCCTAAAAAACCTGTCGAAGGAACTTTAGTTTTGAAACAAGTGTGTCCTTTGGGGTTTCTGCATCTTTTGGGATACTGCGCCGTGATGCGGGTGAAATTCAACAAGCTCTCATAATTGGAGGTGCTCACTGAGAAATGCCCATCAGCATAGTACACATCATTCGGGTTAATTCTCTTTTTGAATTTCGCATCGATGTTTTGCCACGGACTCCAATAATTGAAACGGTCAAAAGTATAGATCAGATTTGAGGTTTGAAGGAATTCCAGCCCGTTTTCGCGAATGTCCTTAAAGTTGTCTTCAAACGTGTGGCCAACTGAGGTTGGTCTGTAGCCATTTACGAATAAAAGGAGGCGTTTCGCTGCATCATCAATTTCGAGTTTATCACTGATCTCAATTCCAAGGTGATTGAATGCTTTTTGTTCTACAAGGGAATCGCGATGATCGTAAAAATTGAAAACAAGATAATGGCTTTCGGCCTTATCTCTGTAGTGATGATCGCTCAGGACAAGGCTGTCCTTGTCGGTGACAAATTTGCACCAGGAATATTGGCCTGTAGAGTCCTTGTGAACGTCAAAATAGAGTACTTTTTTTCTACGTTTCATGTACCAGTTCTTGCCTTTCTGGAGCATTATCTCAGAACTCAGTTCATTCTCGTCTTCATAATCGAGGTTGATATTGTTCAGGATGTTTTTCCTGACATAAGACATGTCCTTATTGTAGAATCCTTCGATCAACCCTGAGGTAACCTGATAATGTTTAAGGTAGGAAAGAATTGCCTCATTGCTTAGTAGGATCAGTACAACGAATGCGGAATTAATTCCCCAGCGAAGGATCAATGGATTGGAAAGATTCTTTCTTTTTCTATGTCTTCGAATAAAATAACGAACAAGGATCCATGCTATTAGAAGAACGGACCAAATAATTATATTCCAGTAAGTTATGACTATTGATCGGAACTGCCATACGATCTTAAAAAGTACATCTTCAATATTAAGATGGTAGCTCAGATAGTTCTTCTTGAAAGGTCTGGAAATGGTGCTCAAGGGATGTTGGCCATTTAAGAGGATCCTTCCTTGTCCGTCTTCTTGCCAAAAGTAATAGGCCACCATTCCGTTGTTCGTCTTTATGTCCTCATCCGGATCATAAAATGCGAAACTATTGGAGCTGTGACGGAGCTCCTCCCACTGTTTTTTCGTGAGAACTGTTCCATGACCAGAGTCCATCAAATTTTCTGTCGTACCCTTTT
This sequence comes from uncultured Akkermansia sp., assembly GCA_964593935.1. Lineage (GTDB taxonomy): Bacteria > Bacteroidota > Bacteroidia > Flavobacteriales_D > Crocinitomicaceae > M0103. Next base: position 98,744 of record CAZQKN010000001.1, read on the forward strand.
TTTTGCTTGAGTCCAGCCAGTAATGTTGTAACATACCGATACCATGTCCAAGTTCACGAGCTATACTTCTGAACATGGTGGAATCCACGTTGTGTTTTATAAAACCCATGGCTTTGTTTCTGGCCATGTATCCATCGATTTTTTCATTCACAAATCCCGGAACGATAAAGATGTAGTAGGTGTTCTTTGGCGCCTGAGGAACTTTTTCAAAATAAGCATCTCTTAATTCACGCATTTGCTCAGTATAACGGTCATTATGTGGGCTCGGGTTGTTCAGGAGGGCTGTGGGGCTGAAGATGGAATCGTTGAAGTAATTGGTCCGACGAATATTTATTTTGATGTTTGCAGGTGAAAAGACACTGTTTAAATAGTTGGAAAGCGATTCTTTATCGATGGGTTGATCGAGCAGCGATACAATGGTTAATTGCTCTGAGATCTCATCAAAGATCGATACGTTCAGTTTTCCGAATAATCTACCTCTGTATCTCGCTGTAATGGAGAAGTCTTCCACACTTGAAGGAATGAGAAATGTAAGCAAACTGTCATTCTCCCTTGCGAAAGGTATGGACAGACTACTGTCATTAATAATGAATCGTAGGTTCTCAACTTCAAATCCTTTGAAATTTCGAATGATCGCCATAATTCTGACCTGATCATTCGGTTTAACCGACATAAAAGGAACTGGGTAACTTGCGTTTCTGGCCAGAATGATCTTCTCGTAGTCATTAAGATTCTTATCTTCATTGTAAGCATCGAATCCAAGTATGGTTGGATCACTTGAAAAAAATTCAATATGCGCAACCTTTTTCCATGCATCGGGATTAATAGTTTGGCCCATCAATAATGATGACCAAAAACACACCAGAATCAGTATTTGCAGTTTACGCATGAACAAAAATAGACAGCTTCAAATAGATATTTTCAAACCAGTTGTGAAGAAACTATAATTTACAAAAAAAAAGCTGCCCCGGTAGAGACAGCTTTTTCTTTACTATTGTCCTTGCAATGAATCAACCCTTTTTTGTCGTTGCATTGGATTTTCATTCATTTTCTTTTGCTTGAAGATCTCATAGCGTGTAGGAATGACCTCTCTCGGATAACTGTTGTTATTGAGATCGGTATCTGCTGTTTCCAGGAATGGGTCGAGTCTGAATTGCTTAACTTCCTTGTCCAAAATAAATACTTTTGAAACCTTGTCTTCGTACATCCTCCAGATCTCTGCTGGTATTCTGATAACTTCTTTTGAATTATCAGTATAGGTGATCTCAACGATCAATGGCATTACAAGTCCACCTATATTGGAGAAGGCAACTTCGTAGAAATGCTTTCCTGCATTCAGCAGTTTTTTGTCCTCTTCAGAAAGTTTGGCTGTAAATTCATCATATTCCTTCTTGTCCAAAGCGTCAACTAAATAAATGTTTCTCTTAGCATAGAAATCATCAATAGCAGGATCAGCTTCATTATACGTCTGTTTGATGCTTTCTTTATTTCTTATTTCGCTTATTCCTTTGTCGGCATTTTCATTCTGTTTCTGTTTAAATGCTTTTTCCACAGATGGATCCATGGTATTCAACTGAAACCATTTTACATCGTCAATAGAAATATCCACGTTATCTGTTCCGTAGAACCAACCTCTCCAGAACCAGTCAAGGTCAACTGCTGAAGCATCTTCCATTGTTCTGAAGAAATCTGCAGGGGTAGGGTGTTTGAATGCCCAACGCTCACAATAGATCTTGAAAGCATAATCAAATAGCTCTCTTCCCATAACAGTTTCTCGTAGAATATTCAAAGCGGTAGCAGGCTTACCGTAAGCATTATTGCCAAACTGGAAAATGGATTCGGAATTGGTCATTATAGGGGATAGGTATCTCTTGTCACCTCTCATGTAGTCGGCGATCATGTGTGCCGGACCTCTGCGTGAAGGGTAGCCCCGTTCCCATTCCTGTTCCGTAAGATATTGAACAAAAGTATTCAGCCCTTCATCCATCCATGACCACTGTCGCTCATCTGAATTAATGATCATTGGGAAGAAGTTGTGACCAACCTCGTGGATGATCACACCCCACATGCCGTATTTGGTTTCCTCGGAATATGTTCCGTCTTCTTCAGGACGACCGCCGTTGAAACAGATCATTGGGTATTCCATTCCGATCCACTTTGAATGAACGGATATTGCTACAGGATATGGATAATCTATAGTGTATTTTGAATAGGTTTTTACTGTGTGGGCAACCAATTTTGTAGAGTATCTTTCCCAAAGTGGATTTCCTTCCTTCGGATAATATGACATACAAAGAACATTGTTATTGCCGACACTTTGATTCATTGCGTCCCAAATGAATTTTCTGGAGCTTGCAAATGCGAAGTCTCTCACATTGGTGGCCTTGTAAGTCCATGTTTTTAAGCCTTTCTCCTTGCTTTTCTCTTTTTGTTCAGCCTCTGATTGTGTAACGATCAAGACAGGAGTTGATGAAGATTTTGCCTTTTCAAGTCTTTTTCGTTGCTCACTGCTTAGCACATTTGCAGGGTTCTGAAGGATTCCCGTTGCTCCAACGATGTGATCGGAGGGTACAGTAATGGAAACTTCATAATCCCCGAAAGGCAAAGTGAATTCACCTCTTCCAAGGAATTGTTTGTTCTGCCATCCTTCCACGTCATTATAAACACACATTCTAGGGAAGAATTGAGCGATCGTATACAAGTGGTTATCGTCCTTTTCAAAGTATTCGTATCCGGAGCGACCGCCAACTGCCATTCGGTCGTTGATGTTGTACCACCATTTAACCTTGAATGAAATACTTCCTTTTGGCATCAAAGGTTTTTCCAGGTCGATCCTTAACATGGTTTTATTGATCGCATATTTCATTTTTTGACCTGATGTCGTTGTGATTGACTCTACCTTGAAGCCGCCATCGTAGTCAAATAGTTTTTTCTTCACGTCTCCTATGGACCTGAAATCTTCCATTTTTTCAACTTCGATCAACTTTGAATCGGAGTTTCGGTCGTAAATATTTTGATCCAGCTGTAACCAGAGGTATTCTAATTTGTCCGGAGAATTGTTGGTGTAAGTAATAGTTTCCTCACCGGTAAGTCTCTGTGTTGCGTCATCAATTGAAACGGAGATCTTATAATCTGCTTTCTGTTGGTAATATTCAGATCCTGGTGCACCACCTGCTGTTCTGTAACGATTGGGTGTTGGCAGTTCCACGTCAAGTTGTGCGAACTTACTTTGAGCCAATGTTAAGGTTGATAGAGAAGTAAGGATAAGAAAACTGTATACTTTTTTCATTTTACTGTTCATTTGAATAAAGTTCAATGGTGTTCGTGCGTTGATTTTGCATAAAAACGTATGCATCCTTGTGATCGCGATGAATGAAATTCATTTTATTTTGCTGCTCACTATACGTGTCCATTAATAGGTCGAATGTAAGGGAAAGGTCATTAGGGGTGCTCAAGGACGCGGATAAATAAAAATGTGTTGTACCGTTGAGTTGAATGTCCATGCCCTCCAGTTCAAGTTCAATATTTTGCTGTCCGGACACTAGTTTAAAGCCTTTGTTCAAGGCATTCTCTATGGCTGCTATATCCTGCTCACTGTATTCCTTTCCGGAAACGAATTGGATCGGTGTTCCATTCGCTGATAGATTCTTCTCGAAATCATGCGAAGTAAGAGAGATCGTCACTTCAATACGTTGACCGATCTCATTGTATTTTACCTCTGCAAATGCAAAATAAAAGTCGTGCGCACTGCAAGCGAAGGTTTGTGTAAGAGCAATAAAGATGATGTAAAGACTTTTATGCATGGCAATAACTTGTTCAAAAATAGTCTTTTTACTGATGTTTTAATGTGTTAATATCTCTACTTTTGGAAAAAAGTTAATAAATGTTAGGAGGGTTCAAGCAGTTTTTTGGGAATACCGACGAAATGGTATTTATGCTTAGTTTAGATGGGAAGTTTTTGGATGTTGTATATCCAGAGCCTTCAGATTTGCTTACTCTTCCAGAAAATATCCTAGGGAAACATTATTCTGACGTTCTACCTCCGAATATTTCAGATTCAATTCAAAAAGGTTATACTGTTTTTAACTCTGGTAGCAAGAATCATTCTTTTAAATATGCGCTTCAAATTGGAGGAGAGAACAAAAGTTTTCATGCCAGAATGTGGCCTGTGGATGACAAAAATGGTAAAAACGAAAGTATAGTTGCAAGCGTCCGAAACATTACATCCGAGGAAGTCTTTTTGGATCGACTTCGCTCCAACGAAAATATGCTCAGTGCGATTGCAAACGCAACTAGGGAGCTGGTTGAGAATCAGAATACTTTGAAAGCTATTTCTGAAGGACTGAAGTTATTGGGAGAAGCTACTGGTGTTGATCGAGTCTATTTGTTCGAAAATGGCTATAGTGAAGAGATGGGTGAACAAGTCACAAGTCAGCGCTATGAATGGAATTCAGGAGCTGCTGAGCCTCAAATAGACAATCCAGACCTCCAAAACGTACCATTTAGTGCTTTAAATGATTTTATAAAGCCCATAAAAGAAAAAGGATTATTAAATACCTTGATAAAAGATATCCCCGATGGAGAACTCAAAGAAATGTTGGCAGTACAGGACATTGTTTCCATTCTTATTGTTCCAATTTTCATTGGGTCTGAATTTTGGGGATTTGTAGGTTATGATGATTGTCACCGTGAAAAGGTTTGGTCTGAGGCTGAACTGAGCTTACTTCGTTCCTTTTCAGGTTCAATAGCCAGTGCTATTGTTAGAAATAGGGTAGAACAAGATCTTATAACTGCACGGGATCATGCTGAAAAGGCAAGTATGGCCAAATCTGAATTCATATCCAATCTGTCTCATGAAATTAGAACTCCACTCAATGGCGTCATTGGTTATTCTCAATTGTTGAGAGATATGAGGCTTGGCGAAGAGGCTGACCTTTTCGTTAAAAGCTTGTCCTTCTCGGCTGAAGCTTTGTTCGATCTCATCAACGATATTTTGGATTTTTCGAAAATTGAAAGTGGCAAGATAGAATTAAAACCTGAAGTCGTCAGTATTTCAAAAATAGCCGAGGAATTGCATAATATTGTTGATTTTTCATTTTTAAAAAAATCAAATGAATTAAAGATTACAATTTCACCTGATGTCCCTGATCGCATAAAAGTGGATCAAATAAGGTTGAAACAAATTTTGATAAATCTTATTTCCAATGCTAACAAATTCATGAACAATGGAACTGTCAAACTCATGATCAACAAAACACCTGAAGGTCTTTATTTTGGTGTTTTAGACCAAGGGATTGGTATTCGTGAGGAGGATTTCTCAAAACTTTTTCAACCATTTAGTCAGTTGGACTCATCTCTATCTAAAAAATATTCTGGAACAGGTTTAGGATTGTCAATTGTAAAGAGGTTGCTGAATGCAATGCATACTGAGCCAAAAGTTAAAAGCGAGTTTGGTAAATGGAGCCTTTTCAGTTTTGTTTTACCTTGGGATGAGATTGATTTTGAAGAAGAATTTCGTGAGGAGAAACTTGGATCAAAAACAATTCATCCAAAACAAGGACTTACGGTTCTTGTCGTAGAGGACAACGAGGTCAATATGATGCTCACAAAGCATATGCTATTAAAGATTTTAGCTGATGCTCAAATTATAGAATGTGAAAATGGTCACTGTGCCCTCGATTATTTGAAGAATAACAAAATGCCTGACATTGTTTTTCTTGATTTAGAAATGCCTGATTTCGATGGTTTTGATACTATGAAGTCAATGCAGGAAACGCATAAGGATTTATGTCCAGTTATTGCACTAACCGCAACTGCTTCGGCTGATGTAAGAGAAAGGTGTCTGTCCATGGGAATGAGTGATTTTATCTCAAAGCCTTGTCGAATTCACGATCTTAGAAATTCCGTTTCGAAGTTTTTGGACTAAATTGAAAATTAAGAATAGTAGCATGAGAGTAGGTATTATCGGATGTGGAAATCTAGGAATGTCATTGTTGAATGGAATAATCGCTTCAGATCCATCAGTCGAGATAGTGGCGTCTAAAAGAGATGTTTCAGCAATAGATAAACTGCAATTTCCAAGGACGGTCTTTACTTCTCAAAATTCTGAAGTATTAGCCAACAGTGAGGTTGTAATTGTAGCATTAAAGCCTTACAATATATTGAATGTGATGGCTGAATTGACTGAATTCATTGATCCTTCACGTCACACAATTGTATCGGTAGCAACCGGAATCTCCACGGCTGAACTCCTTTCGGCAATGGGGAAGGAGGTGGATGTTTTTAGGGCAATGCCGAATACTGCAGCAGCGGTAAATGAATCAATGACAGCTCTTTCTGTAAACAGAGACACCTTGAATAGGAAGGAGGAGGTTGTTAAATTATTCGATTCATTGGGAGAGACAGTTATCATTGACGAGGCTTTGATGGAATCAGCGACTATATTAGGAGCATGTGGGGTGGCGTATGTCCTTCGTTTTATGCGGGCAATGATCCAAGGTGGTATTCAGGTAGGCTTTGACGCAAATACTGCGACGAGGATCGTGAGTCAGACAGTGAAAGGTGCCGCAGAGCTCATCATACAGAACGGGTCACATCCGGAGGAAGAAATTGACAAAGTGACCACGCCTAAAGGTTGTACTATTGTTGGACTCAATGAAATGGAGCACGCAGGATTTTCCTCCGCCTTAATTAAGGGTATCGTTGCTTCTTTTGAGAAGATCGAGAAATAGGAAACAGGATAAATAAGAAAGGCGCCACATGAGCGCCTTTTCATTTTTATTTCTTGCGATTTTTCATTTGCTCCATTTGAGCCTTTTGCATTTGTTCAAGTCTCTCCTGGAATTTTGATTTCTTCTTTTCTTTTCCATTTCCGGAAGCATTTGCTTTTCTGACTGTCATTTTTGCTTTCAACTTTTCCTCGTCAACAAAGAAGTTCTTGATCAACACCATCAAAAGGATGGAGATCAACGTCGAGATGAAGTAATAATAGCTTAATCCTGAAGAATAGTTATTGAAGAAGAAGATCATCATGATAGGGAAGATGTACATGATCACTTTCATGTTCGGCATGCCCGGTTGCTGAGGCTGCTGCATATTCCCACTGTTCATTACAGTATATATCAGGGTAGTGCCGGCCATCAAAAGGGTGAATAAACTCACGTGGTCACCATATGGCCAAATATAAACACCAAAATCCCAAATTGAATCGTAAGAAGAAAGGTCTTCAGCCCAGAGGAACGATTGCTGTCGGAGCTCAAACGCAGAAGGGAAGAAGCGGAAAACCGCAAGTAGTATTGGCATCTGAATAAGCATTGGAACGCAACCCGCCAAAGGACTCGCTCCTGATTCCCTGTACAAGGTCATCATTTCCATTTGCTTTTTCATTGCATCCTCCTTGTTAGGATACTTTGCGTTCAACTCGTCCACCTCGGGTTTCAGGATACGCATTTTCGCAGAGGAAACATACATTTTCCACTGTATAGGCATCAGAACAACTTTGAGAATGATCGTCAATAATAGAATGGCGATTCCAACTGATATTCCGTTGCTCACAAGGAAGTTGAAGAGTGGTTGAACTGCATATAAGTTGATCCAACGGAACAATCCCCAACCAAAGTTCAGAATATCATCGTATCCGCTTTTATATGATTTAAGTGTCTCGTAATCATTCGGACCGAAGAACCAGGACATTTTAACACTTGCATCTGAAGTGTTTTCAAAACCCGGATTCAACTTAGAAGAGTAGTCTTTCAGGTGTGTCCATGCTCTTTCGTGACCTTCAGGGTAGTTTTTGACCTCCAGTTTTGAGCCTTCTTTTTTAAATCCTTTCTCAGGTTTCAGGAAAGAGGAAAAGTAACTTTGTTTGTAGGAAACCCAATTGATCTGGTCAACAGCCTCTTCCGTATCATCACCCATTTCACTCAGGTAATCGAAACCTTCTTCGTTGTAATTGAAACAAACTGTTGAGACACGTCTTTGTTCTGAAAACAATCTTTCCGTCTTGCGATAAGCGACATCCCAGTTCAATATAACGTTCTTTGGATCAACTTCCCGTCCAAATCCTTTTATGCGCATCGAATAATCAAGATCGTAGGCGTCCTTGTTCAAGGAATAAGTGTATTCAACTGATCTGTTATCTCCCAAATCTTTTTTGAAAACGATCCTGGAATCTGTTTTTTCGACAATTTCAAAGACATATTGCCCGGTTTTGATCGTCTTATCCTTCAAAGGAATGATCAGCTGGTTAACGGCGTCTCCGTTTGCAAACAGTCGCAGGGGCCTTTCATTCTTGCTTTCTTTATAATCTGAGTAGGTTTTGAACTCTTTTAAGTAAACTGAAGCAACTTGACCTCCCATGGTGTTGAAATAAACCAGGAGTTTTTCATTCTCTAGTTTGATCAATCTTCCCTTTAAAGTTGTCGAAGAGCCAGGTTTTGTTTGATCAACACTGATCACAGTGTCTCTTTTTGTGATCGTGTCTGTATATACAAGTCCTTCTTCTGTGCTTTCCTGTGTCCCATCTTCACTAATCTTAGGCACTAGATTGTCACTCGTTAGAGCCGTGCTTTTTTTACTGGAGACCTGTTTGTTGGCTGATTTCTGAGCTTTTTCTTTTTTCTCAGCATTCTTTTGCATTTCAACCTCTTGTTTTCGCTTTTTGATCTCTTCTTCAGACGGTTGATTGAAGATTGTGAAAACTGAGAGGATCAAGCCGATCAGCACCAAGCCTATGACGGTATTTCTATCCATTACGTGTTATTTCGTTTTGTTTTCAATTGCAGCTTTAATGAAAGCTACGAAAAGTGGGTGAGGATTGGCCACTGTACTCTTATATTCAGGGTGAAACTGGGCCCCGACGAACCAAGGATGATTATCGATCTCGACAAGTTCGACAAGGCCTGTTTCTGGATTCTTACCCGTAGGGATCATTCCTGCTTTTTCAAAAGCTTCAAGATAATCATTGTTAAATTCAAAACGATGGCGGTGTCTCTCGCTGATCAAATCAGTATTGTACGCTTTTGCTGCCTTTGATCCCGGTTTAAGTTGACATTTGTATGCTCCAAGGCGCATAGTTCCGCCTTTTTCCTGGATCTTTTTCTGCTCCTCCATCATGCTGATGACAGGATATTTACAGTCTTCAGCTATTTCCGTTGTGTGTGCATCTTCGTATCCGAGTACATGACGTGCGAATTCAATCACAGCACACTGCATTCCAAGGCAGATCCCAAAGAAAGGAACTTTGTTCTCCCTGGCATAACGTACAGCTTCTATCTTTCCTGAAATTCCTCTTGAACCAAATCCTGGAGCAACAAGGATTCCATCTAATCCATTTAGCTTAGCATCAACATTAGAAGAATTGATCTTTTCTGAGTGGATCCATTTCAGATTTACACGGGCCTCATTGGCGACACCTCCGTGAATAAATGCTTCATTGATCGATTTGTATGCATCTTTCAATTCAACATATTTTCCAACCAGTCCGATCGTAACTTCTTGTTTTGGATGCTTTAGTCTGTCAAGGAAATTCTTCCAATTATCCAGATTCGGAGACGATTTTGAAGGAAGTCCGAGCTTTTCAAGAACCACCTTGTCGAGTTCTTCCGCTTGCATGAGAAGTGGAACATCGTAGATCGAGTCGGCATCTCTGGCCTCGATCACTGCATTCATACTTACATTACAAAATTTAGCGATCTTCTTGCGAAGTGTAAGGTCAAGCTCGTGTTCAGCTCGACAACATAGAATATCAGGTTGAACTCCAAGCTCAAGTAATTGTTTAACAGAGTGCTGTGTCGGCTTTGTTTTGAGTTCGCCTGCAGCGGCAAGGTATGGCACAAGGGTTAGGTGGATAACGATACAATCGTTCTCGTATTCCCAAAGCATTTGGCGAACGGCCTCAACATAGGGTAGTGACTCGATATCACCGACCGTACCTCCGATCTCGGTGATAACGATGTCATATTTTCCTTCTTTGCCAACCAACTGAATTCGATGCTTGATCTCATCCGTAATGTGAGGAATAACCTGTACAGTTTTTCCCAGGAATTCTCCTCTTCTTTCCTTCTCAATAACAGATTGATATATCCTTCCGGTTGTGACATTGTTTGCCTGGGAGGTAGGTACATTCAAAAAGCGCTCGTAATGTCCAAGATCAAGATCTGTTTCTGCACCGTCGTCCGTAACAAAACATTCCCCATGTTCATATGGGTTCAGGGTTCCCGGATCAATATTGATGTAAGGATCTAGTTTTTGGATCGTGGTGGAATATCCACGAGCCTGAAGAAGTTTTGCGAGTGAAGCTGAAATGATACCTTTACCCAGAGAAGAGGTGACTCCCCCGGTTACAAATACATACTTGGTGGAATTGGACATGCGTCTTATTAAATTTGTAACTACGGGGCGCAAAGTTAGCAGATTCAGCGAATATTGGGAAACTAAAGCATTCTTTTTAGCTGTTAAAACCCATAAACTTTTCCACAAACATTCATTAAGCAGGTAGGATATCCTTTCTTGATCCGAAATGCTTAAATTGGCAAAATCAAACTTCTTAATTCATGAAAACCATACTCGGGTCCAGGCGAAAGGATCAGTGGCTGATCATTTACAGTTCTTTTGCCGGATTTCTTTTAGTCGCGTTTTATCCTGGTTTAAAGCATGTTGTAGGACTCTAAGAGGTATACAGTTTCTTGATAACCTTTGTGGTTTTTGCTGTATTTTTCGATGTTCGACATTTTTTTTTCCAACCTATGCCAGAACATTATTGGATCAGCATTTCATGGGATTGAACAGACGATGGTTCTATTTGTCTTGGGTATTGATAATTCTTCTCCCTATTTTATTATTCCTGATCATTTCTGCTGGAGAATATCAGGATTTTAGCAGTTATCTTGCGGTTTCTTTCTTGCTGCGCGCGACCTAATGTTTTGGGGTTTTACCATCTCGTAAAGCAAAACTGGGGATTCATGGCGATCTACAAGAAAAAACACAATGAGCCTGAAGATGGATCTGATAAATGGGAGAAATTACTGTTGTTATCGGGGGCGTTTATTCCATTTGTGATCCTCTCCACGGTATCTCCCGTATGGTTTTCGGGTGATGCATATGCATTTGCCCCAAAGTCCGAACAGCTCCCATTTGTTCTGGTGGTCTGGAAAAGGATTGGAGGTGTGTGTCGTTGATTTATGCGCTGATATTTGAATCTGCCAGAACAGGTGTGAAATTCCTGCCATCAGGTCCTTTGGATCCTCAAATGGATTTTTACAGGAACATGGTATCTTTTTTCTTCATGGGGATGGTGCTACACCATTATTACCTGGATGCTGTTATCTGGAGAGTTAGAAAAGATGAAGATCTAAACAAAGGTCTTTGATCAATTGGACCAGTTTTCGTTGGCATCGAGCAAGAGATAAAGTCGATCTCTTCTAACATCCTTTTTATCAAAAACTGGGCATCCGTTCTCATCAAGGCGGGGGTAGTGGGGGGTGTTTCTTTCCACTTTTTCAGGCAGGAAGATTAAGTCATGAATTAGTCGGTTCTGAAATGCATGGCGGATATTTTCACTGTCTATCCCGATCCTGGCTCCAACTGATTGTCCATAAGGCAGCATGTATCTTACACCGCCGTACAGAATACCATGACTTGTATTTCCATATGGAAGGTCTTCTAATATCCTGAATCCACTTGGAGCCTTTTCCATTGGGATCTTTTGCCAAAATGAGTTGGCGGTTTCCCCTGTCCAAATGTACAATCCGGATTGAAACTTGAAGTCGTTGGTTCTGTATTGAAATGCCAAGTGTCCGGACCTGAACCTGTCCTTTGCTTGTCCTCCAAAAACATCGTTTTCAAAAAGAGCAGAAAAGTTTTTAATGTGTAAGCCCCATCCACCGGACCGTTGGCTGGTGCCGGCATTGTCGAAATACCAGATGTAATTATAGGCAAGTCCATAGTCGTTTGCTGTGTTGTGGAAGAGTCCATCAAGTTCGCGATCAATGGGGCTGGATTCTTTTCCGGCAAGTAGTACTAGTCCAATTGTATTCTTGTTTTCAATGAATTTCTTTCGTTTACCGTATGAGTTTATATTAAACCTAAAGGTTGTACCTCCATTGAATTGATAGAAGTGATCTGTGTAGTAGCCGTTAAGTGAAATCCCTATTGAATTGACATGTGTTCCAATTGTCAGTATCCCGCCAATCGAAAATCCTAATTTCTCCCCGGTGAGCGTTTGGGAAAAAGAGGTAAGTGGAACACATATGATGAATAACCATTTCAGCATCGTACGCAAAGTTGACAAAAAACATTCCAAAACGGAATCCAACCGATAAAACTATTGCTTTTCCGATTGTACCATAATCGTTCCTGATGTTAAGTTTAGCATCTATATTTGTTTTTATGAGAAGCGTAAAAGGATTGTATTGGATCGCGCAGTATACCGGATGGAGTGCTTGGGGGGCTTTGATCCTGCTTGCGGCATACTCGGATGCATCCTCAAAAGTAGATGCTGAACTCGTGATTAATGTTATCTCTTTGGTTTTCTTTTCAATCCTTAGTACGCATTTAATGCGCGCTCTTTTTGTCCGTTTGAACTGGCTGGATCTTAAGCCTGCGCCACTTATTCCAAGGTTGGCAATGGCTTCTGTCGCTTGTGCGCTGATCATATCTTTTTTGACTACATCTGTGACTTTGCTTATTGACTGGAAAGAAGTGGAGTCTTTAACTGTCCTGGGAGTATTGATCAACATATTAGCTATATTAGTTTTAGTCCTTTTCTGGAATGCGATCTATTTTACATTTCACTTTTTTCAGAAATCTAAAAAACAGGAGTTAAACAATTTAACACTTGAAGCCAGTAAGAATGAGATCGAGTTAAAGAATTTGAGATCTCAATTGAATCCACATTTCCTTTTTAACTCACTCAACAGCATACGAGCACTGATCGAATTAGATCCTCCAAAAGCCAAGGAGGCCGTTACCAAATTGTCGGGTTTGCTTAGAAGATCTTTGATCATGGGGAAAGAAAACCTTGTGAGATTGGATGAAGAGCTGGAAATGGTCTCAAATTATCTTGAACTGGAAAAGATCCGATTTGAAGAACGTCTAGCGGTGAAATGGGAGACAGAAAAGTCTCTTGCTGAATTCATGGTTCCTCCGTTCATTCTCCAAATGCTCGTGGAAAACGCCATAAAACACGGAATATCTAATCTTATTGATGGTGGAGAGATCACTATCATAGCTGAAAGATTAGATTGCGATGTGGTCATTACGGTGATAAATTCAGGTTCACTGGGGAACAATGCTGATACTGGTATTGGAATTCAGAATACCCGAAGAAGGCTGGATATTCAATTTCGAGGAACGGTTGATCTTGAGTTGAGGCAAGAAGGAGATAAAGTTGTTGCACGGCTGATATTTAAGCGAAATATATGAGAAAATTTAGAGCTATAGTTATTGATGATGAGCGTCTTGCAAGAGAAGAGTTAAAGCTTTTATTGAAAGACTATGTTGAGATCGAAGTTATCGATGAAGCCAGAAATGGTGAGGAGGGTATCGAGAAAATTAAGGGGCTGAAACCTGATCTTGTCTTTTTGGATGTTTCAATGCCCGGAATGACCGGATTTGAGATGTTGAAAACGCTGGATGATATTCCCCGTGTTGTATTTGTCACGGCTTATGATGAATTCGCCTTGAAAGCTTTCGAGGTCAATGCCTTAGATTATGTTATGAAACCGGTTGACCCTGATCGATTAAAGGATGCTATTAGCAAACTTCAGAATCAGGAGGACGATTTTATTTCATCCTCAACAATGTTTCCATCTAGAAAGGAACGCCCATTGACTGTTAATGACAGGGTTTTTATAAAAGATGGAGAGAAATGCTGGTTCATTGAACTGAGCAAAGTCAGAATGCTAGAATCAGAAGGGAATTACGTTAAAGTTTATTTTGACAACTTCAGACCTTTGGTCCTGAGGTCTTTGAATAGCTTTGAGGATAGGCTGGATCCCGAATACTTTTTTCGTGCGAACCGTAAATTCATCATCAATCTCCAATGGATTAGCAAGATCGAGAACTGGTTTAATGGAGGTTTGCAGGTTGAATTAAGAGAAGGGGAGAAGGTTGAGATCTCAAGACGTCAAGCCATCCGATTCAAAGACATGATGAGTCTCTGATCAATTCTTTATAAGTTCGATCTTACTGTCAGAAATTGTAATTAGCCTGGCCTTGTACAGTTTTCCAATTGCCTGCTTGAACATTTTCTTGCTCATCCCAACAGTTTCACGGATGTCGTCCGGATCACTTTTATCCGAAAGATGCAGTTCTCCTTTCGTTTTAAGGGTATCCAAAATACTTTCGGCAGCATCATCGAAACGGGTAACATCTGAACTGACCAATCTGACGTCCAACTTACCATCTTCTCGAATAAAATAAACGTAGCCCTCTTCATGACTTCCTCTTTTTAGGGGCTTACTCACATCATTTCGGTAAATTATTCCTTGATAGCAATCATTTACGATAACGGTAACTCCAAGATCCGTGCTGTCACCAATAAGTAAGTCGACTTTCTGATCAAGTAATTCAGCATCTTTACAAGGTTCGATGAATTTAGTGAACTTGCCGGAAGCGAAAAGTCGGTCAGTAGCGTCATCGTATCTTAGTGTAACAAGGTAATACCTTCCAATTTCCATTTTTACACGTTGCTCGCGAAAAGGAACCAAAAGATCTTTTTCCAGTCCCCAGTCAAGGAAGGCTCCGAAAGGATTGACATCCTTGACACGTAAAAAAGCGAATTGATTCAATTCGATCAGCGGTGTTTCGGTTGTTGCGACAATACGGTCCTCGGAATCCTTGTAAACAAACACAGTAATTGTATCTCCTTCTTTCATTTCAGGAGTGGTGTATTTGCCCGGTAGAAGTACATCGTTGTCCTCCTCATCTCCCAGATATGCTCCTGGAGCTGTAAATCGAAGTATTGTTAGATCGTTGTATTGTCCAATTTTCATCTGCTAAAAATAAAGCGCAGATGCCGGTTTAGAATTAAGCACCATGCACGGTAGTTTTTGATCGTTTGTGATCAATTTCTGTGCAAAGGTATCAAATTGCGGCAAAAGGCTTTCAGAATGATAGGCAATTGCAATCATGTCTACATTTTTAGCCTTTACGTATTGCATGATCTTCTTTGTATATGATCCTCCACGTTCCATAAGTTCCAACGAACATGGAAGGGATCGATCATCGTACTGATTCTTCACGATGAGAATTCGGTTTTTCATTTGTTGAGAAAGCAATTCATCGTTCTGTTTTTCTCCTACAACATGAACTTCTGCACCAAATATACCTGCCATATCACCAGCTACGTTGACGATTTGAAGACTTTCCTTCGTGAGATCAATTGGAACAATGATGTTCTTAATATCGTTGAGAGGAGTATCTTTTTGAACGATCAGGAAAGGTACGTCTGCACTTGTTACCACCTTCATTGCATTGCTTCCGAAGAGCTTTTGCATTCCGGTTGCACCATGAGTCCCCATTATGATCAACTGTGCCTCTTCATTTCTAGCGATCTTTCCGATATCTTCAAAAATTGATCCTTCGCGAATAACCCTTCGAATGCTTACACCAGAAGGAGCTTCGGTTTTTGTAATCAATTCGTCCATTTTCAAGGCAGCATCGATGCTTTCCCCTTTAGATGAAGTCAAATGAAGCAATATGATTTCCGTGTTAACACGTTTTCCTAGGTGCAATGCATATCGCAAAGCAGATTCACCGACAGAAGTGAAGTCATGGGGTACGAGATAGATGTTCTTGCTCATAGAGATGTAGTTGTTTTCTCAAATATAGGCTATTTGATCCAAGACAAAAAAAGAAATTGAGCTTTTATAAACAGAAGTTTATGCACAAAAGAACGTTGATCAATTGATCAGTTCTTTCTTTTCTTCTTTTTTTTTGCTTGCTTCCCATAGGTGGATTGAAGCTGAGAAGGGTCGCGTTTGTCCTTTTTTAAGTTTGTATCTTTTGATTTCTTTTTCTTCTCATTCGGACCGTTCATTTCATCCTCAGGAGTAACTGCTTTGTGCTCAATGCCTCCTGCCGGACCATTCTGTCCTTCAGGATCGATCCATTTGTTGCGGATCTCCTTTTTTTCTATTTCGCCGGATTCTTCACCAATAGCATACACTGTGATCTTCTTGTTATCAGCGTCATTTACTCCAATTACATCTTCTTTCAATACCCATTTGTTCCCATTCAACATAAATGCATCCAGCGAAAGGTCCGGGACATAATAGGCGTAAAATCCTTCCAATCCGGGCGATTCCGGAGAGAGGTGGTCAAAGATGATTCGTTTGTACTGCTCTTCATATCGCAAGGACATCGTCGCTTTTTCTGAGTGCTCGAAAAATACACGTTTAACCGTTTTGTCTTTGATCTGAAATATGGGGCTACCGAGTTTGGCGTTATTTCCGGAGAAATACAAAACATCGATCAGTTTCATATTGCTTGCAGAGGTATTACCATCCCAGCCTAAAAGAACATACATTGTTTTAGATCCTTTCTGCATTGGAACGATCTTGTAGTAAAGTGCTCCGTACCACTCATCTGAATTCAGTATACCATCCGGTTGTGCCGGCATGAGGAATGAGTTGTCGACAAGTTCGATGATCTGAATATTGTCCTTTCGTTCATCCTTTTTGAGGATGTAACAATTGTAACGATGTGTCTGATCCTGTTGCTCAACATTCCAGTTGACGATGCGCACCAAGCCATCGGGGCTATCGATAAAACCAATTGTTCTTAATTCTTTGAAAGGGTAGGAGAAGGCACCCGGAAGTTGAAGCGTCTCGTATAAATATGCATTAAGTATTTTGTTTGCTTGATTCTTCTCATGATCATTCTCCGCTTTACGCAGATTGTCCAACATGACCAAAAGTTTTTGTTCTCTATTTACCAGAATGGAGTCGACCTGAGCATTCAAAGAAAAGGCTCCGGAAAACAGTAAAAAACAAACAATTATACTTTTCATACTCACTACAAACGCAAAAATACCGCTTTTGTTACTCAACAAAAAACAGGCCTTTTATTACTCCAGTATTTTGAATGTCTCTGAATTGAACTTCAAAGAATGTTTTTTCATATCAGCAATGATCTGTGCCCGGTGATAGACCGAATGTTGAAGTATATGAAACAGAATGTCGATGTCTTTCCCGCTTAGTCCAATGCCTTCAGAGGAATGATAATTGATCCGTTCTCCTAATTCGATCTTTTCCAGATAATCAAACGTTTCCGTAAAGTTGAATTGATTAAGTTTCTGCATGTGACGGATAGGAAAAACATCCCAGAGATCGGATTCTGCCTTCGATCCCTTCAGCCGAGCATTCCAAATATGATGAACATTGATGATATGTGATATGGATCTTTGGGTGAATTCACTTATTTCATCCTCTTGATCCTCAATATGTTCGATCAGCTTTCTTAGGATCTGGAATTCTTGTTCAAATTTCTCTTGAAAAAATACTTTCAAGCCTATAATTCTTTAAGGTTGGAGATCGTTTGTTTCGGGTCTGCCGAGTTGAACACAAAGCTTCCGGCAACGAGAACATCGGCACCAGCTTTAACTAGCTCTGCACCGGTTTCCAAGTTTACACCACCATCGACTTCTACCAGGGCCGACGAGCCATAATGATGCACAAGATTCTTCGCCTGTTCCACTTTAAGTGCTGCATTAGGGATGTATTTCTGTCCACCGAATCCCGGATTTACCGACATGATGAGGATAAGATCTAGATCCCTAACAATGTCCTGCAGCAGATCAACTGGAGTGTGAGGATTCAATGCTACGCCCGCTTTCATACCTGCTTCTTTAATGGCAGAAATGGTTCGGTGTAAATGTGTGCAAGCCTCGTAGTGAACGGTCAAAATATCAGCGCCAGCATTCTTGAAATCCATAATGTATTTATCAGGATCACTTATCATGAGGTGCACGTCAAGTGGCTTAGTAGCGTGTTTTTTGATGGCACTTATTACCGGAAAACCAAAAGAAATATTTGGGACAAATACTCCATCCATTACATCGACATGAAACCAGTCTGCTTCAGATGAATTGATCATTTCCACATCGCGCTGGATGTTTGCGAAGTCACAAGAAAGAACAGAAGGAGATACTAAAAGGGCCATAATTGATGTTTTATACAAAGGTAATTACTATCGGTCTTTGGATCGCATCAGGTCTAAATATTCTTCATCTTTTCTGTAAATATCCAAATGGAAATATATGCCATTCACATCAGCGCTTACAGTATTATATTCTACAAAAACCGGAATCCAGTTTTTAAGCTTGATAGCGTAATTTTCTTCTAATCCTATCAGACTGTCAAGTGAATCGGGGGTAATTGCATTCGGCTTTTTTCGAATGGAATCGTAAGTCAACATGAGTTTAGCAAGTTCCACAGGTTGTTCGCAACGCATGCAACCATGAGAATACGACCGAATATTTGTTTTAAAAAGATTCTTTGTAGGCGTATCGTGGACATAAACGCTATATCTATTGTGAAATTCAAATTTAAGGATGCCTAAACTGTTGTCCGGGCCAGGATCCTGTACGATTCGATAAGGAAAATATTCCTTCGTAATTTTCTTCCAATTCACATTGTAAGGATCGATCTCTTTGTCTCCACGGTAAACACGATAGTTATTCTTTTTAAAATAACCTTTATTTCTTTGGGCTGCCGGTAGTATCTCCTTAGTGGCTATTGAATGAGGAACATTCCAGTAGGGGTAAACTATGATAGAGTGAATTTTTGAAACCAAGGTTGGTGTTCGGTTTTCAGGTTTTCCTACTATTAAGTTATGGACGCTTTTGAGGCTGTCATTGGCGTAAAACCGAAGTAAGTACTCAGGAATATTGATCTGTACATATTTCATGGGACGTTTAGCAGCACGCCTCATTTTGTCCATCACAAATACAGTCCTCAATAATTTACTGTATGTACTTTCATTCAGCGCGATTGCAGTATGTTTGCCTACCTTACCGTCAGGTGTGAGAGCATTGTGTATTTGGAATGTTTTTAAGGCATTGATAAATGAAACAGTGCCAGTATCCATTTCCTTCAGATAGCCTTTGCTAACAAGAGATAACCTTGCTAACTTTAAGGTTTTGGTACTATCTTCCTTAAAAGATCTCATGGCATACTCCGACCTGTCGATGGTATAAGTAGAGGTGTAATCGTACAGATGACTCGCCAGATACATGTAGTTGGTGTCTGATATACTTTTAGTAATAAAGTATCTGGCGAAACTCAAGGTATCGGGTTTCATCAAAAGTGAATCAAAACGATCAATAGTAGTGAAACGCCTGGTATTGTATTCGACTAAGGTGTCAGTGAACAGGCCATGTTTTAAGTCGTTAAGGACAACTGCGCTCTTAGCAGTGAGCATGATCTCTTTTACTACCGAATTTTCTTTGTTTTTGACATTGAATATCAACCTGTTTTCAGGAATTCCTATGGAGATGGATCGTTCCAGGAGATGTTTCAGTTCCAATCCAGAGTTGTTAAGTCCTGAGTCGCTGTGCCAAATTGGCTTGAAATCCCTTTGACTATACAGTTGATAGATCCAGTCGCATTGGTCCTCAGTAAAACCTAATTCATAGATCATATCTTCGCTTAAGATCCTCTCGATCTTTTCTTCCAGAGTCAAATTCTCAGCTTCCAGGATCCTATCTGTTTTTTTGTCCAGGGGAGAACCGCAGGAAAACAAAATGAAAACAGACAGATATGAAAAGAGTTTTCGCATTACTATCATTGTTGAATTGCCTAATTTAGCGAGACAATACTGATTGAAATTTACGATTAAAAAATCGATTTATGAGCATTACTATCCTGTTGATCATCATTGCTATTACTGTATTGGTCTCATTCAGTGCGTTTAACGATGAAAACTTATTTGACAAGATGCATTTTTCTGCTTACCGAATAAAACACCATAAGGAGTACCATCGATTCCTATCGAATGTTTTGATACATGCCGATACCACCCATTTGTTGTTCAACATGATCTCTCTGTATTTCCTGGGCAGTATCCTCGAAGAAATGTGGATGTATGAATACGGAGTTCAACTTGGCGAACTCCATTTTTTACTATTGTATTTATTCGGTGGTTTTTTTTCAAATCTTTTTGCTTATGTGAAACATCAGGATAACCCGTCGTATAGATCATTAGGGGCGTCAGGTGCAGTTTCAGCGGTTATTTTTGCGGCAACTCTGTGGGCGCCAGATATGGAGTTGATGCTTTTACTTATTCCGATCCCAATTCCAGCGTATATTTTTGGCCCTCTTTACCTGGCTTTTGAATATTATGGCTACAAAAGGGGAGGAGGCAATATTGCTCATGACGCACACATTGGGGGGGCTGTTATAGGCTTGGTTTACGTTTTAATTATTAATATTGACAAAGGAAAGGAGTTTATCAGCCACTTTTTTTGATCTGCAATGCTTTACATTAACAACAACGGAACAATTTTAACCAATGATGCACCAACGATCCACGCTGGAAATCGAGGGTATTTGTACGGAGACGGTGTGTTCGAGAGTATCCGTATTATAAATGGCGTTCCGCTCAATCTGGAGAATCACATTCATAGATTGTTGGAAGGTGCTAAAGCTATCAAAATGAGACCGGCGGCTTTTCATAATATTGATTTTTTTAGGGGTAGAATCCTCGAATTATGTCATAAATCGGAGATTCTTGAAGGTGGACGCTGCAGAATTTCACTTGATAGAGTTACAGGCGGTGCCTATAAACCCGAATCGAACGAATGCACGTTCTTTATTGAAGTATATCCATACGAAACCAATAATTTCGAATTGAATTCCAAGGGTCTTGAGATCGATCTGTATTCTGACATTAAGAAACAGAAGAACTTCCTCTCCAATTTTAAGACGAAGAGCGGATTGATGTATGTAATGGCCGCTGTAAATGCTTCAGAGCGCAAATTGGACGATGTTTTGATCAGCAATGACAAAGGAGGGATACTTGAAAGTTCAAGT
Source organism: uncultured Akkermansia sp. (assembly GCA_964593935.1). GTDB lineage: Bacteria > Bacteroidota > Bacteroidia > Flavobacteriales_D > Crocinitomicaceae > M0103. Next base: position 119,776 of record CAZQKN010000001.1, read on the forward strand.
TGCAATCTGTTCGTGGTAAGTAATGGTGTTTTGTATACGCCCGGGCTGGATGAGGGGTGCCTTGCCGGGACAATGAGGATGCAGATCATCAACCTTGCGCTCAGCAATGGAATTAAAGTATATGAATGCAATATTCTGCCTCAGAACCTCTTGGCAGCCGATGAGATCTTCCTTACCAATGCGATCAGAGGAATCAACTGGGTCAGTGGATACCGGACAAAGCGATATTTTAATAATATGTCCAGAAGATTGGTAGCCTTGTTAAATGATCATTGGGAACGTCAGTTGGAAGGCGATCCAAATAAGTAAGAAATGCCTGTCAGCGAAAGAAAATCACTTAAGGTCGGGATGTATGTCGCAATTGTGCTTAAAAAAGATCAGGCGAGTGGTGTTTTGACTGAAGGCGAGATAAAACAAATCCTTACCAAATCCGAGTTCCATCCCAGAGGTATTAAAGTTAAATTGCTGGATGGCTCCGTTGGTAGAGTAACGGAAATTCTAGAAGACTGAAGTTCTTTGTCGGATGAGCCTTATTTTAAACTACCTTTGCGCAAGCATTATTGAAAAAATGCCGGTCATTTGAGCATCTGAATAATCTTTCGTTTAACAATTCCCATTGTACGATCTGAGTTCTTTTTTGGTATTCCTTTGACGGTTTAGCTTAGTTTTGTATTTAACATAATTATCATTTAATGGGAAGATCACAGGAAACATTCAACAAGAAGGAGAAAGAAAAATTAAAATTGAAAAAGCGTCAGGAAAAGGTTATGCGTAAGGAAGAACGTAAAGCCAATTCTTCTGGTGGTGGTTTGGACAATATGATGGCGTACGTGGATGAATTTGGTCAGATCACTGATACGCCGCCGGATCCAACAAAGAAAAAGAAAGTAATTGATGCAGAAAGCATTGAGCTAGGCGTTCCTAAACGCGAGGAAGATCCCATGGATAAAATTCACACGGGTAAAGTCTCTTTTTATAATTCTTCTAAAGGATATGGCTTTATAAAAGATCTTGTTACTCAGGAGAATATTTTTGTACACGTAAACGGAATTCTTGAAGCTATCGCAGAAGGTGATAAAGTAACCTTTGAAACGGTACGAGGTCAGAAAGGTATGAATGCGGTACATGTGCGAAAGGCTGTTGGCTAATCGTAAGAGTACTAAAATGAATCATGAGCTATTGTCCTATAATTAATATTATGTTAAATATAAGTTTTGAGAATATGATGCGTATCTTTGAACTTGATCCAATATTTAACTGAATTGCACTTTAGTTCTACTCCAGAAAATAAGTATCAATAAAGTCTTTAAATTTGGACTCATGAAGGTTCAAACACTATTTATTTTATTGCTCATTCTCTGCTCGTGTTACAATTCAGATAAAGAATTTAAAATTCCTGAAGACAAATTACCGGCAGATCATTCAATTATTTCTCCTTTTTTTATCGAACAGTTGAACGATGTTCCCCTAAAGTCTATCCCTGGATGGAACGAGTCGATGATCGAAGCATGCGGTATCAAAGGAATTAAAGTAACTGCATTAGGGCTTAAAAATCCAGAGGATTCGGCCGAAGATTTTATTTTTCACTTTACTCCCAAAGGAAAAATAAGTGCCTTTGAACAGAAGAAATTCGAAAATGGTCCGGAACTCTATACTTCAATCGAGTATCGAGGTGATAATGCCAATGTGAAGCGACATTTTGGTAAGGAAGTACAACAAACTGTTCAGTTATCATACAACGAAAACAGAATAGTTCAGACATGGAGACGAAGCCCCATTTTTTCTGATTCTGTAATCATTTATGGAACAATCATGCAACCAAAGATCATCCTCTTCAGGTCTGCCGGACGTGTATCAAAGGTAAACTTCATTTTAAAAGAGGATCAGCCTATCGCTCATATCAAAGAGCTGATCACTGAGATCAATGCCCATCCAAGAGATCTTGTTTTTGCTGAAAAAATTGTTACATATGTGGATGAAAACTATCGTCCTCAAAGATCATATGAATTCAACGATGAGCTTGTGCAGACCAACAGGGTGGCTGAATGGAAGTACGAAAATCATCGTAAACTCGTTAATTATACACGCTACATCAATAATAGTCCGCTAAAGGAGTATTCTTTTGAGTATTCAGACCAGAAACTGTTGGTCTCTTTTGTTTGCAACCGAGTTAGACATTCCGTCAAGTACTTTTAATGTTAAGTAAAGAGGAAAGAAAACAACGTAACTCTGACTTCTGGAATGTTTTCCGAAAGCGCATGAGGTCATTTCGATCTTCGAATGGTCGTGCTATAAACTGGGTCACCTACCCCTCTGATGTCAGGTTTATCTTTATCCGAATGGAAGTTGATGGACGTTGTGCAAAACTCTGTTTGGATATTCAAGCAAAAGATGAAGGTGTGCGTTCAATTCTTTGGGAACAAATGACCGAATTGAAAAAGGTACTGGAGGCCTCGATGAATTGGGAAACCCAATGGATGGAGCATTTTAAAGGTCAAAATGGTCAGTTGATCTCACGAATTTCCTGGGAAAAAGAAGGAGTGAATTTTTACAAGGACGATGACTGGCCAGAAATCATGAAGTTTTTGGAGGAAAGAATCATTGAATTTGACGAGTTCTATCAGGAATTCAAGGACATCCTGATTGCTCTGGCTGAATAATTCGTAAATTTGACATTATGACTGCTTTAAAGAATATTACAATCGTTGCTTCATTGGTATACTCCGTGAATTCGTTCTCTCAGGTTGAAATTCATTCTGAAGATTTTGATTCAGGAATACCTGTGAGCTATTCTATTGTCAACAATGACGGCTTACAACCTGATGCAGCAGTTGCCGAATATACTGAAGCATGGATTTCTGTTGCTGATCCTGAGAATACGTCGGACATGGTGGCAGGATCCACTTCGTTCTTTTCGCCGGTGGGCCAAGCTGATCGCTGGCTCATCACTCCCCAACTGACTTTAGGTTCTTTTGGGAATTTCATTTCTTGGAACGCTAAATCACATGACGCATCCTTTCCAGATGACTACCTTGTTCTAGTGTCTACGACAGATGCATCCCTTTCAAGTTTTGTTGACACTATTGGCTCAGTGAATGAAGAGTATGCCGAATGGACATCAAGAACAGTTGATTTGAGTGATGAGGGGTATAATGACCAAACAATCTATGTGGCGTTTGTCAATCGTACGAACGATGGATTCAAATTGTACTTAGATGATATCCTTGTCTGGAAAGAAGATCCGGCAAGTATTTCTGAAAATGAGATTCTTAATCTTGTAGTTTACCCAAATCCGGTTATTGAGGTGTTAATGGTTAAATCGACCGATCAAATTGTGTCAATTGACCTTAAGGACTTGAGCGGTAAATCTGTAGCGTATTCAACAAGTAATGAGATGAATATCATACACTTGCCTTCAGGTGTTTATCTTGCCACGGTTAGTACGATCAAAGGTAGCAGAACAGTAAAAGTGATCAAATCATAGATCAGATCTCCGGCAAAGGAATCAACACCAGCGTATATTTCAGATCTGAGTTTTTTGTAGGTTTAAGAACGATCTTATTCTCCTCAAGTTTTTCAAGCTGAAACTCCCATTTCTCAGCATCTTTGAAGTAAAGCACCAATAGCCTTTCTGCTGAAAAAACAGAATATTCTCCTTTTTTCCCACTAATACTTCCAAGGGATTGGAGAGGCTGATAAGAACATTTTCCGTTCTCATAAAAGATCACAACGTCCTTTTCCTGAGTTTTAGATGGGGCATAATTCTTTTGATTGACAATAACCTGGTCCACCATCCAGACCTTGCTGTTTCCATCATGAAAAAGAGAGCCATAATTGATCGTTTTTAGTTCAATCCCGGTAGAACATGCATAGAGCATAGCGAATATCGAAAGTCCAATGATCGATTTCATCAGAATAACATTCCTTTATCCGTAATCACCTTTTTGATCTCTGTAGACATTGAGTCTTTAAATTCTGCTTTAACAGGGCCTCCCCAGCTTGCACCTTCGATCACTTCTACTGATTTGAATTCGTAACGGCCACCATTCCATGAATAATAACAATTATAAAAGGTGATCTCTCCGTCAACATTGTCATTAAAACGAAGCAAAAGATCGTCATAACCACTATGCGTTTTCCTTCTCCCAATAAGGTTGGCTACAAAACCATTTGCTTTTACAAGTTGCCCGCCTTCCCGCACAAAAACCAGTAGTCTTCTTAAAGGAAAACCTGAAACCTTTGACTTGATCTGAAGCATGAATCCATTTTCCAGAGGTGTTTTATCAGTCAACTTGAAAAATCTGTAAAACCTGGGAGAACAGGATGGATTCATATAATCCAGCGAATCGAATTCACCGTCTTTACACAAATTCAATTCCTTTAGAAGTTCAGCCATTTTGGGGTCTTCGAACTCATCTTTATCAAAAAGGGTTTCGATAGCAATAACATTCCCTGTTTCCAATTGTTGCACTTTTGTTCCCTTATTCTCTTCTTCTTGACCGGTACATGCCACCAGACATCCAAAACAAGATATTAAGACTCCTAATGAAAACAAGGGTTGTATCTTTAATATTTTCATAATTGCAAATTGATTCTATAATGGAACAAGGTCAATTGGTAACATTTTATTGGGGGAAAATGGTCAAAGCCATTGCTTGCGCCTTGTTGAATTCCTCCTTGTCAATACCGGTTAAAATAGAATTCTGATCAAACCAATCCACCATTATTTCAGTAGGCATATTGCCGGTCAGGTCGTCCTTGGCCATAGGGCACCCACCAAATCCTTTGATAGCACCATCGAAACGACGACATCCGCTTTCGTATGCGGACTTGACCAATTGCTGGGCTTTTTCAGGTGTTGTATGCAAATGAGCAGCGAATTCAACTTTTGGTAGTTCGGGGATTAATTGACTAAACAATTCGGATACATTTTCATTCGTTGCACATCCTATGGTATCGGAAAGAGCAAGGATTTGTATTCCAAGTTCATTAAACAGTTTTTCAGACCATTTGATCACAATCTCCGGATTCCACTCATCACCATAAGGATTTCCAAATCCCATGGAAAGATAGACGACAAGTTCCTTCTGTTTGTTCACTACCATGTTCTGAATGACCTCTACCCTTTTCAAAGATTCTTTGATACTGGAATTAGTGTTGCGTTGCTGAAATGTTTCGGAAACGGAGAAAGGATATCCAAGATAATCAATTCGTTCGTGTTGAAGAGCGTCTTCCGCCCCACGTTCATTGGCAATTATTGCTAATAGCTTCGTTTCTTTATTGAGGTCGAGTTGCGAGAGTACTTCTGCTGTATCTCGCATTTGCGGTATCGCTTTAGGAGAAACGAAACTTCCAAAATCCAAGGTGTCAAAACCACATTTAATTAACTGATTGATATATGCTGATTTGACATTCGTTGGAACGAAATCGTGCAAACCCTGCATTGCGTCTCTCGGACATTCTGTAATTTTCAGCTCTTTCATAATTACGAATTCTTCAAAATTTCTCTGTTGATCTTCTTTACTAATGCCGGCCCTTCATAAATAAAACCGGTATAGATCTGGATAAGACTTGCACCGGCATCCAGCTTTTCCAAAGCATCTTTCGCACAGTGGATCCCACCTACTCCAATGATCGGGAATTTTGCCCCTGATCGTTCATGTAAATATCTGATCACTTCGGTTGATCTGCATGTCAAGGGCTTTCCGGACACTCCTCCAGCCCCAATATTGTCGAGCTCACTTTTTGGTGTCTTAAGCTCTTCACGACTTATTGTGGTATTTGTTGCAATTACTCCACTTATACCAACTTCGAGTACGATCTCAACGATATCATCTAATTGTTCGTTTGTAAGGTCCGGTGCAATCTTTAATAGAATCGGCTTCGGATTCTCCTTCTTTTTGTTCTCAATCATCAAATTGGAAAGAAGGGCCTTAAGTGGTTCTTTTTCTTGTAGTTCCCTTAGATTAGGGGTATTTGGAGATGAAACATTGACCACAAAATAGTCGACATAAGGAAATAAGGCGATGAAACTTTTTAAATAATCACTTTCAGCTTCTTCATTGGGAGTAAGCTTATTCTTTCCAATATTTCCTCCGATTATAACTTTGGTTTTTCTTTTTCTCAGGTTACTGACAGCGGCTTCTACCCCATCATTATTGAATCCCATGCGGTTAATGATAGCAGAATCCTTTTTCAACCTGAATAATCTCGGTTTATCATTTCCAGGCTGACCTAAAGGTGTGACTGTTCCAACTTCTATGAAACCGAAGCCGCAATGTGCTAAATCATTATACATTGAAGCATTCTTATCAAATCCGGCAGCAAGTCCGACAGGATTCTTGAATTTCAATCCAAAAACCTCGCGTTCCAGTCTTTTATCTTCTATGGTGTAGATCTTATTCCATATCAACTTCATTCCAGGTATTTTCAGCAATACATGTAAGAAGTCAGTCGTGAAATAATGAACTTTCTCAGGGTCGAATAAAAAGAGAATAGATCTGAATATTTTGTACATCACAAGTGTTTTAAGCAAAAGTAGGAATACAAAAAAAGGTGACATGCATCACCTTTTTTCTTTATTAAAATATTTTCAACATTAGAACTTGTAACGCCCTCTGCTCCACTGATAGCTTCTACGTTGTCTTGCATAGTCCTTGTATGTGATATTTCTTTGTACAACGAAGTTCATATAGTAATAAGCATCCTTTTCATCATGTCCTCTAACCTGTCCTGGTGCAAACCAAGTGGTGTTGTTTACTGCCGGATTTGAAAGGTATGCTGCAGTGGGTGAGCTTAGCTTAGATGGGTCGTAGTAATAACCGCTAACGTCATCCATGTAGTCTGTGAATGTTTTCACATAAGATGCTTCAAGTCCAATTCTCCACATTCTACCCAAACCGAATCGGAAACCTACTCCAAAGGGAACTGTTACAGTTACTGGAGTATATTTCTTTGGAGGAGTATACATAAATGGAGCATCACCGTTGAGAGGATACACCATGTGCGGATCAAGGCCTTGGCCCTCGGTTCCTAAAGGTCTCAATGCTACCCACTGACCATTGTATTGTGCTTTTGGATTAAAATATGCAGCACCAACACCGGTAAACAAATAGATCTGCTCATTATGGTCTTTAAATCCTTTGTGTCCAGGAAGTTTGTATCTCGCACCGAACTTTTCATTTGCAAAAACAATACATTCTATTCTCTGTTGAATTTCAATCAACATTGACCTGAAATGTAGGTTACGGTTGTTACGGATCACTTCATTGGTCAAAGCATCATTTCCTCGGATCATTCCAACATGTAGATTAGTGGAAGTTGCCCAGAAAGGATGGAAGCGGTATCTAAAACCGACCATACCATTAATGTGTGTTGACGGAAGGTCTATGTCTACTAATGAATAATCTTTCCCTATTTGATCACGACCACCAAGATCTCCGGTGAACTGTGTTGCACCAAAACCAAACACGATCTCTTTCTTATTGAGAGACCAGTTCCTTTGGGTGTTGAAATTGGTGTGCTGTGCATACACCGCTCCAATGAAAAGTAGAAAAGTAAGGCTGGCAATTAGCTTCATTCAGTATAAATTTTTCGTGCGAATACAATTCACACCGCTAAAGTATGAAACTATAAAGACTTTTTCAAATGATAATTTCTTTATTTTTTGAATAGCAGATTGTTAACTATTCAAAAACTTAATTTCAGACATTGATCCAAAAGTTTAATGAGGGTAATTTTTCCTCGGCAACAGTAGACTTAACGAAAATATCTGTGATGAACACCATTTGGGATTCTGCCCCCGATTTGAAGTACTCACAGACTTCATCGGGAATTTTATTTCCACTGACTTTAAGGGTCTTTTCTGAATTGCCGGATGCATACTGAATCTTGAAAGAACTAATTGGAGTCCCTTCATTTGTTTGAATGCCGTCATTACCACAGAAAGAACTGAGTGAAATCTCACCGTAATAATAACCCGCAATATGAGGCATTGTGTTTTTAGGTTTTGTTATCTCAGTGATTTCTTTCATTTCACCTGAGGACTTTGGCTCAATGGACTCAACTTCGACAAGTTCCACATTCAAAACTGTTTTTTTAATATCAGAATGTGATATTTTTTTGTTGGTATTTTCTTGGGTTTTCTCCTCCACATTCAGCACTTTATCTGAGATTTCAGAACCAGCGATCACAACATTTGATGAAGGTGACACCTGATTCTGAAAGCCAGAAACCTGATTGTTTGTACTATCCAATTCCCTATCGTCGATACCTTTGACAGCGAAGAAAATGGCAAACGTCGCTAAACCAATAACCCCGTAGAAAAGTGGTTGCTTCCATACGGGGTTGCGTTGCGTTTTAAAATCGGCCATTAATTTTTGAAAGTCCTGTCTGGAGCGAATATACTCAGCGTCAGGTTTATTTCTGTCGAGATTAAAATTCTTGATTTCCATGATTAAAATTAGTAGTGTAAAATAGTTGTTTCAGTTTTTCGATCGAGCGAAATGCTTTGACTTTCGCATTGTTCTCTGTGATCTCCAGTATTTCACCGATCTCTTTGAACGAACGTCTTTCGAAGTAACGCATTTCAATAAGTTGCATATCCTTTTCCTTAAGTAATTTGAGGCAATGAAAGAGTCTTTTTTTGTTCTCTTCCTTATTGTCTTCATCAAAGTCCTCCATCAACTCAAATAATTGATAGCTCTCAATATTTACCGTTCTCTGCGCCTTTTTATCCCTAAAGGATTGATAAAGTTCGCTCTTAGCAATTCTGTAAAGCCATGAGCTGAACGGCACACCTCTGTATTCATATTTCGGAAGGTTGTTCAGTGCCTTCAAAAACACTTGAGATGTTACATCAAAGGCCGTCTCTTCATCATCCATCCTTTGATAGATGTATCGAAAGATCTGCTCATGGTACTTTCTGTACAGCGGACCGAAACTCTCCGGATCTCTCTGCGCTCGCCTGATCCAGTCCAGCTCCTCCTCCATTCGCTGACTGGTTTGGTGATACATTGGGTTCACTGCCATGGTTTTTGGTTTTATTTGTTTTAGCTTGAAGCTTGCAGACTTCATTTCATTTAACGCAACTGCATTCAATGGTTACACTTCTAACGTAAACTATCTTGATTTTATTTTTGCTTTTCAAGAATTGAACCAAAAATATTTGAAGCATTGCGCTTAAAATATTATATTGCGTGCATGAAAAATTTTGGATCATCACTAGCTGCAATTCTTTTTTTAAGTTTTACCTCTGTAGCTCAAACGTTTACCGTTGAAATTTCTAATGTGTTAACAACACATGCGCCAGTCAATGAGTATGTTACCGGTACCATCAACTTAACAAATACTTCTGATACTGACGTGGTTCTTGGATGGGAGCTCCTTGAGAAAATAGTACCAAATGGATGGGATTATTCCTATTGCGATTTCAATACCTGCTATACTGCAACAGCACTTAATGGTACGATGGCATCTGTTGCCCCAGCTGAAGCTGCATTCATCAAAGTGAATGTTCTCACTTTGAATCCGGGCTGGTCGTATTTTAAATTCAAAGTTTTCGATACCAATGATCAAAATTCAGTTGATACGCTGGAATTTTGGTTCAACGGAACGGCTTCTGTCACAACAGTTTCAGAAAAACCAAGTATTAAAGTTTTTCCTAATCCTGTCGCATCAGGAGACAAGCTCAATATTTCAGGCATTGCGATCAATTCAAATGTACAGTTGATCAATTCATTGGGACAACAAGTTTATCGAATTGAGAATGTTACAGCCGAATCAATCACGATCGAACAACCCTTGCCTAAAGGAGTGTACTTGATCAGGATCTCCAATAATGGAGTGCTCGAATCCAGGAAGCTGGTAGTTCGTTAGGATGGTGATGAGATCAATTATTACTTCTTTCTTATGTATTCTGGTATCATTCAACTTTGTTGCACAGGTTGATACCGTAAATTTATTTATCGAATCAGGTGAACTTGTCCTCGCGAATGGTACATCAATTCCATACCTTGTTTATTCAAAAGAAAATCTTTTCAATCGAAACAGTTCATTGATCATTAAAGATCTTGGTCAGGATGTCTGTTTTAAAGTGAAGAACAACGATGACCAGGCTCACGGATTTGAAATAAACGATTTAGGGCAAATCCCCCTTATCGATCCGGGTAATACGGGTTTCTTGACAATAACTTTAACTCAACAAGGAGTATTCAGGTATTTCGACCCGTTGAACCTACCCTATTTCTCACATATTGGTTTATCCGGTACTTTGCATGTCAAAAGCCCGACTGATCAAACTCCTTATTTCTATTGGGATATTCGCGAACATCAGACGGATTGGAATGATCAAATCCTATCCGGCGGATTACCTTTATTGACCAGCTATGATCCTAAGCAATTTACCATCAATGGAAATGTAAATGAAGGAATCGAATCCGACACTTTAGCTAAGATCACTGGTAATGTTGGCGAAGAATTCAGGCTGGTCATCCTTAACCACGGATTAAGTATACATTCCATGCATTTTCACGGATATCACGGTGTTATTTTGAGTTCTTCCAAGTCACCGACTCATGTTGGGAGAGAAAAAGACAGTTTCCCGATATATCCTGAGGAGCATTTGATACTTTCGTTCACGCCTGATAAACCGGGAGAATACCCCGTGCATGATCATAATTTGGTTGCTGTAACATCCGGTGGGATTTATCATGCAGGAATGATAACAACTTTAGTCATTGAACCATGAGCAGAGGATTGTTCATATTGTTTTTTTTACTCAATAGCATTTCCGCATTTGCTCAGATAGATCAGACAATTCTCGTGATTGGCAGGAATGTAGGCACACATACTTTTCATGATGGTGAACAAACCCGTATTATGGGATTCACCACTACTCTTTCTGCTGACACAAAAATTCCTGGGCCAACTTTAATCATGAATAGTGGTGATAGTGTTAAAATTGATTTTTGGAACATGTCACAGGGAGCTCCTCACACTATTCACCTTCATGGACTTGATGTTGATCAGCAAAATGACGGTGTTCCCATGCTTTCATTTGAAGTAGAACATCAGGAGCACGGTTATTACTATTTTAAAGCTCCTCATCCAGGTACCTATTTGTATCATTGTCATGTAGGTTCAACAATTCACCTGCAGGCAGGTATGTACGGATTGCTGATCGTGAGACCTACCGACGGAAATGCGCTTCTGAATTGGGATGGCGGCGAATCTTACAACAGAGAATTTTCTCTCCTGGCAAGTGAGATCGACACTGTTTGGCATAATGACACAGTGTTGGACCATGTTCATGATATGAATATGCCGCTTTATGTTCCTGACAGCTTTAATCCTCAATACTTTTTGGTTAATGGAATGTCAGGAACTCAGCTGCAGGGAGTTGACGCGAAAATGTATGTTCTTCCAAATGAAAAGGTGTACATGCGACTCGCCAATATTGGATACTTTGGTGTTCGTTATATATTTCCTTCTTCTCTAGGAGCGAGAACAGTTTCTTCAGATGGAAGACCTTTACCACTTGAATTTGAATCAGATACAATTGAGGTGTTGCCGGGAGAGCGTTATGAAACATTCATACAGATCGGAAACGATCCTTCATACAACCTCATTGTTCAACATTTTGACCTAAACACACAGCTCGTTGCGTCAGAACAGGAGATGAACTTTGTCCTTTCATCTGTTGGTTTGAGCGAGTTGAAGAAACTGAGCATCCATCCGAACCCATCAAATGACATTTTCTTACTGAGTGAGCCAACTTATTTTGAAGTCCTGAATTCAGATGGTCGTTGGATCATGTCAGATTTTTCTGATAGAGTAGATTTGAGTTCTTTCGCTCCAGGAGTTTATGTTCTCCGGTCTCAAGGTCAGGCTTACAGATTGGTTAAGAATTAACGAAAATCTTTCATGTAACTTGTGTCGGTCAGTGTTTTCAGAAATGAGATCAGATCTGTTTTTTCCCGAGCACTCAACTTGAATGGCTTGATGATCTTGTTCTTGTTCCAATGTTCTGCCCCACCTGCCATGTAATGATCAATTACCTGAACCAAAGATGTTTTACTTCCATCGTGCATATATGGAAAGGTAAGTTCGACATTTCTCAAAGTGGGCACTTTGAATTTCCCGATGTCAGCAGAGTCGTGATGAATTCTAAAGCGACCCTGATCTGAACCGTAATCTGAATAAATACCATTATTCTCTGCTTTAAAGGTGGTGAAATGAGGTGCGGGATGGCATGATGTACAATATAATTTTTGTGAAAAAAGTTTCCATCCCCTCTTCTCTTCTGAAGTTAATGCATTTGGATTATTTCCATAATTAAACTGGTCAAAGCGAGAATTCAATGATAGCAAGGTCCTTTGAAAAGCAGAAATACTTCTTGTCAGTACGAAAGCATCAAACTCTCGGTTGAAGATCTCCTTTGCAGCATCGCTATACTCCTTTATTCCGCGCAGTCTTTTTATTAATTCACTCATTTTCATGTCCATTTCAACGTGCTCCTGAATTGGCACGATGACCTGCATTTCCAGGGATGCCAAATGCGCATCGAACATTACTGTAGGTAAGTACCCTGCATTCAATAATGTAGGGGAATTACGTTCTGTTTTTCTTCCCTTAACGCCTTCACTCACTTTTTTACGATCTGTGAAAGCAAATTCAGGCACGTGGCAGGTGGCGCATGAAACCGTCTCGTCGATAGAAAGTCTTTTGTCAAAGAACAACTTCCTACCTAATTCAACCTTTTCAAGACTCATTGGATTGTCTACAGGTGACATAACCGGACCAATTGCAGTAAACTCACCATGATTTGTTTTGCAACGGGTCAAAAAAAGGGACATTAAAAATGTCCCGATTGTAAAAAGAATGATGCTATTTTTTCGAATGATCATCGAACAGCATTGATTTTTTTGATAAGACCACCTTCGGCGTTTCTCAGAGCTACTTGATATGCACCATGAGAAACTCCCGAAAATTCTATTTTACCGTTAATGTTGTTCGTGTTGGATTGAGCAACAACTCTTCCATAAATATCAATGATCTCCACTGAGTTCAATTGTTTAACCCCTTCCCAGGCTACTACAAGGTTTTCTGTCAAGTTGTAGAACAATACTTTTCCAGGTACTTTCTCTTCTGATACAATACTTGCTGTTTCTGGTTGTGTGAAAACCGGTTCGGTCTCAACATTCTTCATTACAAGTGCATTGGCTCCTGCAGAACCATGAAGTATGTCGACATTGATCAGGTTGATTCCGGTCAACCATACATCTACATTGCAATTCAAATAAATATCCAGCTGATCTTCATACGATTCGGTTGCTACTACAGGCATAGATACGTTGGAATAAAGAGCATTCCCCAGATTGTGTAGCTCAAATACCTTGTTAGGGTTGTCGTCCGCGTCGGAATCAACCAGGCCTCCGATGATCATGTGCATGTACCCTGAGCTCCATCCCCAGTGCATAGAAGGGTCCTGATAACTCAACGGATCTCCATCAGGATAAGCACTGATATCTATAGCGTCTGCACCAGCAATGGTATTCAAATTTTCAGGCACACCGATACCAAATCTGATTGCTTCAATCGATGTCACGTTCAAATAACCCAGGTAAACAACAAAATTATCCGGTTCGATCAAATGCACTTGCTGAGGCAAGATCAATTCCTGACCGCCGTCATGAACGATTACTATGCTTGATAAATAGTAATCAAAATGATCCAAAAGAACCTTTTTCCCTGTGAGATCAGTCTGTATCTGAGTCATGTCCAACTCTATCCCTTCCATTACAGGAGTTAAAGTTAGGAACACATTTTTTTGAGCGATGCCCAGCATTGGAAATATGCAAAACGCGAGTAACAGTTTTTTCATTGGTTCATTATTTTCTTACAATGTACAAAATTTCTTCCTTCTGGAGACGATACCTTTCAATAGACGAAAGATCATAGTGTTCGGTTGGCTTGAATTCTTCTACTTCAAAACCTGCCTTTGTCAGCCATTGAGGATAATCTTTTCCGAAAAGCCTTACGTGATCTTTCTGCCAGTAGTACTTCTCCCTGTCCTCAGGACTTTGTATCGACGGATCTTCAAAAGTGACGTCACGACTAAAATCCTGTGGTACTTGCATAATACCCCAGCCCCCCGGTTTCATTACACGGTGAAGTTCTTTCATGCATTGCATGGCATCATCAACATGCTCCAATACGTGATTGCAAAAGATCACATCATATGCATTCGATTCCAAAGGAATATTATGTAGATCGAAATGAAGATCTGCAATTGGAGATACAAGATCTCCTGTCAAATAGGTAAGATTATTTTGTTTTTTGAAACGGCTGTGAAAACACTGCTCGGGTGCAATGTGCAAAACCGACAGTTTCTTATTGAAGAAATCACTGTGATCCTTAAGATAGAGCCACATTAAACGATGCCTTTCAAGTGTCAGGTCATATGGGCAAAGCACATTTTCCCTGTGGGCGACATCACTTCCATAAGAAAGGAATTTTGAGAACTTACGTTCGCATACCGGACATTCGACATTGTTACCTTTATACAACAAGGGAGCTACTAATTTGAACGGATAACTCAATCGGATCAATAGAGGCCTTGGAAGCTTGTTCAATAGAAATTTGTATAATCCTTTCATTGAGAACAAAGTTAGTAAAAGATAAACCTCAACTGACATATACTAGCAGGTCAATTTTGCTAAATTTGCTTCAAACTATGGCTATGCAAAAACTTTTTTTAACCCTTGCTCTTACTGCACCTCTTTGCGGTTTTGGACAACAGAATAATAACACAGGAATGAAAGAACCAAAAGCTGTCAAAACACCAAAAGAATTAAAAATACACGGCCACACCAGAGTTGATGACTATTTCTGGATGAATGAGCGAGACAGTGAACAAGTTTTAAAGCATCTCGACAAAGAGAATAATTATACGAATGAATATTTCAAGACTCTCGAACCTCTTCAACAAACGCTTTTGAATGAATTCGAAGCGCGAATTGACCCTAATGAAGTAAGTGCTCCGTTTATTCTGAACGGAAAAACGTATCAGGTGAGAAATGTTGAGGGAAAGGATTATCCGTTGGTTTATTTACTTGAGAAAGGAAAAGAAACTCTTTTTATTGACGAAAATACCAGAGCTGAAAAGAAATCCTTTTACGATCTTGCAGACTGGTCTCCTTCTCCAGACAATAATCTTTTGGCGATGAGTGAAGATTTCGTTGGAAGAAGAAAATATACGATAACGTTCAGAGACAACAAATCAGGGAAATTTCTAAAGGATAAGATCACCGATACCGATGGTTCAGTGGTGTGGGCAAACGATAACAAAACTGTCTTTTACACCAGAAAAGATCCGCAAACCCTTCGGGAATTTCA
The DNA here is from genome assembly GCA_964593935.1 of uncultured Akkermansia sp. Lineage (GTDB taxonomy): Bacteria > Bacteroidota > Bacteroidia > Flavobacteriales_D > Crocinitomicaceae > M0103. The sequence continues at coordinate 135,172 of CAZQKN010000001.1, forward strand.
GGTTTACCGTCACGTTATTGGTACAGATCCCAAAAAAGATGCTCTTGTGTTTCAGGAAAACGATGAGCGCTACAGTGTCCATATTTCAAAATCGATAACCGACAAATATGTATTCATACACTGCTATAGTTCAACTACTTCTGAGATCCGAATGGTTGATGCTGATAAACCGGCTTCAGAACCACTTGTATTTCTGGAAAGGGAAAAAGGCCATTTATATGAGATCGATCATCATACAGATGGATTCTACATCTTGTCCAACAAGAATGCTGATAACCGTAAGGTGCTTTTTTCTGCGACAAAACCATCAAGTATTGAAGCATGTAAGGTAATTATAGAACATGACCCTGAGACGCTTATTGAGAATCTGTTGGTTTTAAAGCAGTTTTTAGTCACCGAAGAGAGAAATAACGGATTGAGAAAGATCAGAATAATGGACCTTTCTTCTTTGAAATCGAATTACATTAAGTTTGATGAAGAAACATACTACACCGGACTTGGCTTGAATGATGATTTTTCAGCAAATTCACTTTTCTTCTCCTACAATTCGTTTACGACACCATCAACAGTCTACAAGTATGATCTGGTATCTGGAAGTCGCGATGTGTTCTTTAGAAAAGAATTACGAGATAAAACTTTTGACCCATCAAATTACGAGTCAAAAAGGATATGGGCAACAGCCAATGATGGAACAAAGATTCCTGTATCACTTGTGTTCAAAAAAGGCATCCAGCCGGAAAAGGCCCCTTGCCTGCTCTATGGCTACGGTTCATATGGCTATACCCTCCCGGATGTCTTCAGTGCAACCCGATTAAGTCTGTTGGATCGTGGATTTGTATATGCAGTAGCGCACATTCGCGGCAGCAAATACATGGGGGAACATTGGTATGAGAATGGGAAATTCTTAAAGAAGAAAAATACGTTCACTGACTTTATAAATGCAGCTGAATTTCTCGGTATGCAAGGGTATTGTGATCCGGAACGTATTTATGCCCAGGGAGGTAGCGCCGGCGGATTGTTAATGGGTGCGGTTACCAATATGGCTCCATATTTGTGGAAGGGTGTAATTGCCCAGGTTCCATTTGTGGATGTAGTGACAACTATGTTGGACGAAACAATTCCCTTGACAGTTGGTGAATACGAAGAATGGGGCGATCCACATAATGAAGAGTATTATTACTACATGTTAAATTACTCTCCATACGATAATATTCATAGAATGGATTATCCTGCACTTTACATCACAACCGGATATCACGATTCGCAAGTACAATACTGGGAACCGATGAAATGGGTGGCCAAATTGAGAGAATACCGTACAAACGATAATCCACTCCTGTTCGACTGTAACATGGATGCCGGTCATGGTGGTGGCTCAGGAAGGACAAATGAAAGAAAGGAAGTGGCCAAGGAATATGCATTCATTTTAGGACTTGAAGGGATTACTAAATAGATACATTGGAATATTTATTCTGCTGCTAAGTCAAAGTTTTTGCTTTGGGCAAAAGGATACTTTGCCCTATCGAGACTTAAAATCAAAGATCATTTGGTTTTCTGACGTCGGATATGCCTCTGCCCCTTTTTCAATATTTCATTCTTTTAACGAGGATATTGAGCGATTAAAGTACCGCAACAACATACGCACTGTACTTGGATTTGGAGGGAGCTACAAGTGGTTTTCATTGCGTATAGCCTTCTCTCTCCCCGGAAATCTAAGACCCGTTAGTCGATATGGCAATACGGATCAACTTAATTTAGGGACTGAATTTTCAATTCGCAAAGTGTTTTTCGACCTGGATCTAAGGCGTTACAAAGGGTATTCCGTTCAAAATGCTTTTTATTTTGATCCTGAACTAAATGGTCTCAATCCGAACGATATCAGATCCGATGTTGTAGCATCAAGTTTTTCTATTAATGCATGGTATTTCCGCAATGGAAACTTCAAAATACAGGCTCTTAAAGGTAGAACGGCCTATTTTAAAGAGGAAGTTAAAACGTGGTACTTAAAAAGTACAATGAATATTTTTGGCGTATTTTCCGATACTCACCCTATAGTGCCTGAGTTACTTGTTCAGGAAAATCATAAAACATCTTCAGACTTTTATTCTGCTTTCGATATTGGTGTGATTCCTGGTTATGCTTATGTGAATAAGTTGGGTAATTGGCAACTCGGGGGGCTTGCAGGACTTGGGGGTGTGCTGCAATTCAACTTCTATGAGGTCAATGGTGTTTTACAGGATCAACTCTGGTTGGCGCCGCGTTATGATATTCGATTCATTGGGGGATACAACATCGATCGATACTTTTTAATGCTCCTAACGGATTTTGACAACAAATCCATTCGAACGAAAGACCTTCGTTACAGACAAGCGTACTACTCTATTCGCTTAGCCGCCGGAATTCGACTGGACAAAAAGGAAAAGACTAAGGACAGAAAAAAGTAAGATTTTGAGGTCTAATCTTATTTCATTTGTTGGTATAGGGCAGACTCTGAAACAGGTTTCAAGAATGAATTTCTGAATGTTTCGAGATCAGCGATCATTGGATCGTACAGATACCAATCGGAAAAATCAGTCAAATTCGAAATGTGAATTTGCTTAAGCACTTGCCCGTCTGTAATAGTCAATTTCAGTCGATCAAAAAAATTGTTATTTAGTTGATCCTGAAGATTTTTAATGAATCTAACTGAACTGTCAATTGAACATCCGGATGCGGAAATCATCGATTCATCCGTTACTATTACAATGAAACGATCTTCGATCAGTTTGCCTTCGGCACGAAGACCTTTGCCATGCGCAGCCCATGAATCGATAAACTCATTTAATGACTCCTGAATGAAAATCGATTCAGTCCCGTCAAAAGGTCTATCAGAAGAATATATCCAAACCCTAGAGCTTCCGGGAAGATCTGGAAACGATGAATTAAAGTTCTGCAGCATTTGCGATCAATTCAGCAACGTCAAGAACCTTTATTTCAGCCTCCTTTTCGAAATTCTTGACACCATCGGTCATCATCGTGTTACAAAAGGGGCATCCAGTAGCAATGATTGAAGCATTTGTTTCCAAGGCGTCTTCAGTTCTTTCCACGTTTACCTCCTTATTTCCTTTTTCAGCTTCCTTGAACATTTGCGCACCTCCTGCTCCGCAGCATAAACCTTTTGTTTTGCAGCGTTTCATTTCAACCAGTTCAGCGTCAAGTTTTTCGATCAATTCACGCGGCGCGTCATAAACATCATTTGCCCTTCCGAGATAGCATGGGTCATGGAAGGTGATCTTTTTTCCTTTATAGGTGCCTCCGTCCTTGAGTGACAGTTTACCCGTATTGATCAGGTCCTGTATCAATTGTGTATGGTGAACTACCTCATAATTCCCTCCCAATTCAGGATACTCGTTCTTCAAAGTATTAAAACAATGTGGACAGGCGGTAACGATCTTTTTAACTTCATAGCCATTGAGCACTTGAATGTTCATCATTGCCTGCATCTGAAAAGTGAATTCATTTCCAGCGCGCTTTGCGGGGTCTCCTGTGCAACTTTCTTCGGCTCCTAAAACCGCAAACTTAACATTGCAATGAGAAAGGATCTTTACCAATGCCTTAGTGATCTTTTTCGCACGATCATCAAAACTTCCGGCGCACCCAACCCAGAAAAGCACATCCGGTGTTTCACCTTGTGCCATCATTTCTGCCATTGTAGGAACTCTCAAGCTCATAATGTTTTTCTTTTCTATTTCTTATTCTCAGGATTCAAATACCTGAATACTCGCATTGCGCTCAACCAACTCTGTGAATTTACCTACAAAGCGAGTCGCGCGCACAATATGATTATCGATCCAATGATAATTTCCTCCACGCGGTTTACCCATTAGTAAGCCATGATATTGAAAACCATTATCGCGTAGCCATTGTTCAGTCACTTCGCGGTGTTCTTCTATCCTAGAAGTGAAAAACGTAATAATATGACCTTCTTCAAACCACTTGTTAACGGTTTCCAAAGCATCTGGATACAGTTCCGCAGTAGCCATTCTTTCAGGCTCTTCATTTGGAATATCCTTACAAATTGTCCCGTCTATATCGATCAGATAATTCTTTATGTGATCCGGAAGTACAGGAGACAAGTGTTTCCCGTCTTCAATCAGTTCAAGTAATTCAGCTCCGTTATCAGTCTTCATTTGCCCAGTTTAATCTATCGTTTTGTGAGAATTGCCAAGGTGCACCATTGTTTTCGATGTTCGTCAACATACCGGTAAGTTCAGTTGGCATTTTTGATTCTTCCATTACCAGATATCTTCTCAGGTCAACAATGATCGACAGAGGATCAATGTTCACAGGACATTCCTGAACGCATGCATTACAAGAAGTACACGCCCAGATCTCTTCTTCCGAGATGTAATCCCCTATCAAACTTTTTCCGTCCTGATAGCCTTTACCGTGTTTTTTAATGTTCTCCCCAACCTCGGTAAGTCGATCACGTGTGTCCATCATGATCTTTCTTGGGGAAAGCTTTTTTCCGGTAATATTGGCCGGACAAGAAGAAGTACAACGCCCACACTCAGTACAAGAATAAGCATCAAGCAGATTTTTCCATGATAGATCGGTAACATCCTTGGCTCCAAATCGCTGTGGCTCCGCATTTCCGTCTACAGGGGCTGCGAAAGGATCCGCCGTAGGATCAAGCATCAACTTCACCTCATTAGTAACAGACTCCATATTGGTGAACTTCCCTTTTTTCTCGAGGTTCGAGTAATAGGTATTTGGAAATGCCAGAACAATATGAAGATGCTTTGAAAACGGCAAATAATTCAAGAACACGAATACCATGATAATGTGGCCCCACCAACCAATTCTTTCCATCACATGCAAGGTTTCTGTGTTGAATCCGGAAAAGAAATGCTCGCCCAAAAATGAAGAGACTGTGAACCCAAAAGAACCACTCAAATCAGCATAATGGGATGCTCCTTTCAAAAAAAGAGCTTCGTCAGCCCCATTCATGGTGAAAATACATGAAACAAGAATGATCTCAAAAATGAGGATCAGATTGGCGTCCTTCATCGGCCATCCTGCTAATTCCTTCATGGTCAATCTTGGCAACTTCAACATGTTTCTGCGTAAAAGAAACACAACCGTCGCTACCAACGCAAGAACAGAAAGGACCTCTATAAAGCTGATGATAAAAGTGTAAAATCCTCCCAACGAATCTTTGAATATCCTATGGTTTCCTGTCAAACCATCGACGAAGATCTCGATCAACTCGATCTGAGTTATAATAAAGGCGGCATAAATTGCGAAATGAAGTAAGGCAGGTAAAGGTCTACTGAACATCTTCTTTTGACCAAAAGCAACCAAAAGCATTGTTTTCCATCGCTCGGAAGATCTGTCACTTCGATCTATATCACGACCCAACAAGATGTTCGACCTGATTTGAAGGGCATTTTTAGTAAAAAACCCAAATCCTACAAGAAGTAGTAAAGCAAAAAGAACTATTGAAATCATAATTTTTTATTCAGGTAAGGAATCAGCAATTTTTCTCAATTTCTTTTCCTCTGTCGCAGTAAAAGGACTCTTTGTTTTTGCTCCTAGAACTGAAAAATGAATATATCGCTCCGGATGCAAAGTCAGATCATTAACAAGGTTCTGTAGCTCTTTGTTCGTATTAACCAATTCCTGGTAAAGCTTTTCATCCCCGAGAAGCTTACCTAATGTTCCCTCGCCTTTCGTTGCTGTTTCAAGGATCTGATTCATCGAATGTAGCGTGCTACTCGCATTATTCACAACACTTTTGAAATCAGCGGTTACAAGATCATCAGTGATCTTCTTCGTATTTCCAACAATAGAGGCTACCTGATCATTCGTTTTTTTCAAGTTGAGGGTTATACTTTCAACGTTAGACATGATCCTGCTGAACTTAGCCTTTTCCTCCATCACCAAAAGATCAATGTCCTCTGCAACACGTCCAAATCGATTGATGGCTATTTTAACTTCTTTGATGCTGCTCTGAAGTTCAGAGGTTGCAGTGGTATCCCAGAAAGCAGAAAGAGACGATGCCATCTTATCAACGGTTCCCATAATGGCCTGAACTCGCTGGACAATTGGATCAGCATAAGCTTTAACCTGTGCGATCATATCTTCTGCCAGTAAACCTGGAATCTCATCACCTGCATTGTGTAAACCTTTGGACAGATCAAGGCTTGGATGAATAATCAAAGACTTGTTGAAAAAATCCAAAGAACCGATCTCCACTTCTGTACCTTTGTATAGTTTCACATCTCGATTCTGGATGTTAAAGGTAACCTTAACCTGTTTCTTTGGATCCTTGGAAGTTACAAATTCCACCCCAGTGACCTTTCCTACGATAACTCCATTTAGTGTAACATTAGAAGCCACCGCCAACTGTCCTGAATTAGGGAAATAAGCGTAATAATATTCATCACCTCCAAAAAAACTACTTCCTTTCAGAAAGTTGATTCCCATGATGAAAAGAGCGATTGCTGCAATACCAATAACTCCTGCCTTAATTTCTTTTGAGATCTTCAAAGCCTTATTTTTCTGCTAATTTAATAGCTTTTTCCAAATTAATTCTTTCCCCATTCATAAAGGCAACCACAAATGCATGTTGATAACCTTGCTCTCTCATTTCATTCTTATGGTTGTTGGCAGACTTAAAGTCGCCCACAAACTCACCTACAGTGTATTTATAAAGATTATCCTGCATATATTCAAAAACTTGCATTCCTTTGAATTTAGGTGAGGTTGATGCTATTTTCTTATCGGAAGTCTCAATTTGAACCCTAAAAACGACCTTGTCTTTGTGAAGATTTTCTTTATCGTCATTTGAGGAGCCTTTTTCAGTTGAAGGAGTGCTCGCGCTAATTCCCTCCAGATCTTTCTTGTATTTTTCGAATGCAGTAAACATTGCTTCTGCCATTTTTCGTTGACCTGTTGTATCCGCTAAAAACTTCTCTTCATCCGGGTTGGTCAAGAAACCGGTTTCGATCAGTACTGATGGCATTGTCGTTTTATACAATACTAAAAAACCTGCTTGTTTCACACCTCGATCATATCTTCCGATCCTTTTGAATTCTTTTTGAAGCTTGTCTGCAAAATTGATCGACATATCAAGAAAAACCGACAATTGAATCTGACGCGCAATGATCGCATCCGGCGACATGTCGAAATCTTTATATTTCGCTCCTTTATCCTCTTCCAAGTAGATCGTGGAGTTTTCTCGTTCTGCAACTTTTTGCTGAGATTCTGTACGGTGCAAACCTAGAACATATGTCTCAGTGCCATAAGCACTCGGACTGGCAGAGTTGGCATGTATACATATGAATAGATCTGCATTTGCTTTGTTCGCTATTCTTGCTCGCTCATCCAATTCAACAAAAACATCCTTGTCTCTGGTGTACATAACCTTAACATCAGGATATTTCTTTTTGATCATATCCCCCAGTTTTAAAGCCATTGATAGGCAAACAGTTTTCTCGTGAGCTGACGCGCCATGACATCCGGGATCCTTCCCTCCATGCCCCGGATCAATAACCACCGTTCGTATCGGAGGTACACTTGTGTTATTTTGAGCGAAAATCGAGGAAGATATCAAAAGTGCAAAACACAATAAAATGTTCCTCGGAGTGTTAAATGACCTTAGATTTTCCATCAGACTGGGACTTATTTGTATAGTTTTGCAACTGTTAACTGCCATTCAAACAAAGTTAGGCGCAAGCGATTGACCAAAAAGCATTCCATACCGTTAGTTATCTTCGGGTTATTGTTAATAATTACCCTTCCTTTGCGTGGTTACAGCCAAGGCATAATTAAGGATACCATCTATGTGAATGATGACAGTTTCGACGCTCCCATTTTTTTCAGCGCACGGGATTCTATTTTTTCAGATCTGAAGAACGAAAAGATCCATATCTACGGTGAGGCTAATGTTAATGACGGAACGATCAATATGAAAGCATGTTACATCATGATCGACCTGCAACAGAACGAGATCTTTGCAACACATTGTTTCGATAAAGACAGCAACAGAATAGAATTACCGGAATTTACTGACGGAACAGAAAAGATAACGGCTTCAAGTATCCGATACAATTTTAAAACGGAGAAAGGATATATCGAAGAACTATCTATTCGTCAGGACGAGATCTACTTGCACATGGGTATTGCAAAACGACATCCGAATGACGAAATACATTTCAAAGGGGGGCGTTTCACAACGTGTGACCTTGAAGAGCCACATTATCATTTTCAGCTATCGAGGGCAATCATGATCCCAGATGAAAGGATCGTTACTGGGCCAATGAATCTCTGGGTAAAAGGTGTCCCGACCCCTATAGGTTTTCCTTTCAGCGTTATTCCGCAACAAAAGGAACGAACCCATGGTGTACTTTTTCCTGAGCTTGTACCGTTGTCCGCTTATGGTTTTGGCGTTCAGAACCTAGGTTATTTCATTCCAATCAATGACCGAATACAAACCTCACCGTACATCAATCTATACTCCAGGGGAAGCTGGGGTCTGAGGAACAATTTGCAATACGCAAAGCGCTACGGCTATACAGGTAATCTGGATGTTGGATTCCAACAATTCAGGCTAGGGTTTCCAAGTGAACTTAAGCCAACTAAAATTAGTGTGGCATGGACCCACAGAATGGAGCCGAGAGCCAATCCGTATTGGAATTTCTCGTCTAATGTGAATTTCATATCAGATAACCAGAGTAAGAATAACCTGGATCCATTGAACCCGGATTATTTTAATAATAGCTTCAATTCGGATATCAATTTGAATAGGAATTTCCCGGGTAAACCAGTGACAATGGGGTTAAAAACCTCAATAAGACAGAACTCTCTTACGAAGAATATTTCATTGATAAGTCCTGTATACAACCTGAATGTAACCCGTGTATTCCCATTTAAGAAATTCATCAAAGGGACAAAAGAATGGCAACAGATCTTTTCGAGACTTGGAGTTACCTACAGTCTTGAAGGACAAAACAGGTCTACGTTTGGAGATTCACTTTTACAAGCCGGAAATTTCGCTGCTATTTCACAACAGTTCATAAATGGATTCAATCAGCAGATCGGGATTCAAACAACAGCGGGATTGTTCAAAGGAGCCTTTAAATTGACCCCTTCCTTGTCCTATGCTAACAAGATCAATTTTCAGCAGATAAACAAAAGCTTTAACAGCTTGAGCAATTCTATTGTTACGGATACTCTCCAGCAGACCGGAATGTTACATGATCTTAGCTTAAACGCTCAGATGACGTCTGTGCTATACAGCTATTATCGTTTTGTGGGTAAACGTCGTCCTGAACTGAGGCATTTAATGACTCCGTCTGTTGGGTTTCGATATACACCGCAATTGAACGAGTTGAAGGAGTTTTCTACACCGGACCAAGTGGTTGAATATAATCCATTTGAAAGGAGTCTTTACAACGGCTATATGGGGAAAACTACCTCGGCATTGACCTTCGGCATAAATAATACATTCGAAATGAAGTTCAAATCCGACAAGGATACCGTAAGCGGAAAGCGAAAGATCAGAATAATCGATGCTCTTTCAATTACGGGCAGTTATGATTTCATGAGAGACTCTATGAACCTTTCGGATCTTGGGTTGAATTTGCGCATAAGCCCAATCGAATGGTTCAATTTCGTAGCGAGCTCGACATTTAGTCCGTATCACTGGATCGACAGCACCGGAAAGTCGACAGGTGAATTTGCTTTAGTATACGGCAATCTTGGGAGATTTTTGAGAAGTGATCTTACAAGTACGATCACCATTACTTCCAAAGAAAGTAGAGAGCAGCTTAATTCGACGAAAACACGGATTAACGAAAACTGGAATGCTGATCACAATATGTATGCATTGCATCCTGAATTCCTGGTTGATTTTGCCATTCCGTGGAAAGCATCATTGTCTCACGTATATTCGATCTTTGCGAATACTTCAAAGGTGAATGCTGACGATCTGGATTACATCAGTATTCAAACACTAATGATCAATGGTGACGTCAGCTTCACAAAACGATGGAAAATCAGCGCGATCATCAATGCCGACCTCAAAGAACAGCAAGTCACTAACGCGAGGATTGCTTTATCTCGTGACCTGCATTGCTGGGCACTTTCCGTAAACTGGACGCCTGTAGGTGGGAATAAGAGCTTCCTAATGAGTATTAGAAATACTTCAAGTATGTTCCAGGATGCCAAATTCGACATCCGCAAACCTCCGGTCTTTTTGTAAAAGTCTAAAAAAAAGAAAAGGGGAATCACAGACTCCCCTTTTCTTTTTTAGTTTATAATGGTTTAAACCAGCATCATTACCGGATTTTCCATGTATGATTTGAACGTCTGCAGGAAAGCAGCTCCGGATGCCCCATCAACCACACGGTGGTCACATGATAAAGTAACTTTCATTACGTTACCCGGAACAACCTGCCCATTCTTAACCACAGGAACCTCTTTGATTCCACCAACAGCAAGAATACAGCTGTCAGGGGGATTAACGATGGCAGTAAATTCTTCTATTCCAAACATCCCAAGATTCGAAATGGTGAAAGTGTTTCCTTCCCAATCACTTGGTTGCAATTTCTTGTCTTTTGCCTTTTGAGCATATTCACGAACTTCGGCCCCTATTTGAGCAAGTCCTTTTCCGTCAGCAAAACGAACCACAGGAACCAAAAGACCCTCGTCAACCGCTACGGCAACACCAATATGAACATGCTGATTTCTACGGATATAATCTCCAAACCATGAACTATTGATCGCAGGGTGCTTTTTCAAAGACATGGCCACAGCTTTGATTACCATATCGTTGAAAGAGATTTTTACACCTGCATTTGAATTGATGGATTTGCGTGCTGCAATAGCATTATCCATGTCAATATCCAGGGTCAAATAAAAATGTGGTGCTGTAAATTTACTTTCCGCAAGTCTGCGTGCGATCGTTTTGCGCATTTGCGAAACCGGTTCATCTGTGTAGGACTCCATTCCTGGAACAGAAGTTTGTACAAATCCTGATGCCGGAGTGTATGGTACGTAATGGTCGATATCTCTTTTCACCACGCGTCCTCCGTCACCGGTGCCGGCAACAGCAGCAATGTCAATACCTTTGTCTTCAGCCATTTTCTTGGCTAATGGAGATGCTATCACGCGTCCATTCGACGCATTCGGCACTGACACAGCAGGAGCAGTAGCTGCTACTTTTGGTGCCGGTGCTTCCTTCACAGGAGCAGGTGCAGATGAAGGAGCTGCTACAGGTTCAGTTTTTTCTGTCTTCACCTCAGCGGCAGGAGCAGCATTTCCGGCAGAGGCCAAAATCGCATTTACATCATCACCTTCCTTACCAATGATCGCCAAAACAGCGTTCACAGGTGCAGCCTTTCCTTTCTCCACTCCAATATGAAGAAGAACTCCATCGTAAAACGATTCGAATTCCATGGTTGCCTTGTCTGTTTCGATCTCAGCAAGTACTTCACCTGAAGAAACTTTATCTCCTACTTTTTTTGTCCATTCAGCAACGACACCTTCTGTCATGGTGTCGCTCAATTTTGGCATATAAATAATTTCGGCCATATCTCAATTTTTGTGAACTGGATTGTATTTAATATTCTTTAATATATGGGTAGTCTGACTGAACATATACATCTTCGTACAGTTCATGTGCCTCCGGGTAAGGAGAATTTTCAGCGAATTCAACGCTCTCTTCAACTTCTTTCTTTACCCAAGCATCGATCTCCTCTAACTCCTTCTCAGAAAGCCATTTGTTTGCTTTGATCGTTCTCAAACAATGTTCGATAGGGTCTTGTTCCATCCATTCAGAAACTTCTTCCTTTGTACGGTATTTCTGAGGGTCAGACATAGAGTGCCCTTTATATCGGTAGGTTCTGATATCAAGTAATGTAGGGCCATCTCCTCTCCTTGCGCGGTCAGCAGCTTCTTCAATCGCTTCGTGAACTGCTTCAGGTCGCATTCCGTCAACGGCATAGGATGGCATTTCATATGACAAACCGATCTTCGAAAGATCATGAACATTTGTTGTACGCTCAACTGAAGTACCCATAGCGTAGTTGTTGTTCTCTATAATGAAAACTACTGGTAGCTTCCAGTTCATAGCCATATTGAATGTCTCATGTAACATACCCTGACGAACTGCTCCATCCCCCATCGATACAAAGGCTACATTATCAGTGCCATTGTATTTTTCAGCAAAGGCTACCCCTGCTCCCATTCCGATCTGAGCTCCAACGATTCCATGTCCTCCCATGAAATTCACCTCTTTGTCGAAAAAGTGCATTGATCCACCTTTACCTTTGGAACAACCTGTCGTTCTACCGTACAATTCGGCCATTAACACACGTGGGTCAGTTCCAAATGCGATCGGATGTGCGTGATCGCGATAAGCCGTCATATGCTTATCATCTTTTCGGCAAGCACTGGCAGTACCGACTACGATAGCTTCCTGACCAATGTATAGGTGACAAAAACCACCAAACTTCTGCTGAATGTATAGCTGTCCGGTCTTTTCTTCGAATTTTCGGATCAACAACATGTCTTTATACCATTTCACATATGTTTCCTTAGAGAACTTAGGTGAACCACTTGCTGATTTATTGCTTGTTTTCTTTGGCTTTGCTGGTGTTTTAACGGCCATTTTGCTTCAGTTTTATTTACAGGTGACAAATATAGGAATTAATACTGTTGACACAGGTATAATGAACACTTCGGATTCTGAACAGTTCATTGTTAAAGTATTTTTATTTGAGTTGATTGTACAGCTGCAAAGTATGAGCGTTGTTCGGATCCCTGCTCAGAACTTGTTCATAGACCAAGATCGCTTCTTGTTTTTTGCCCAGGATTTCCAGTAACATTCCTTTATTGGACAAGGAGCTTAGGTCTTCAGGCATCATGATCAGATAGACATCCAAGATCTTTAAACTGGACGCAAAATCCTGACGATTGAAGTACTGTTTACTCATCTCCGAAACAAGCCCTGCTTTTTCAGGGAAATTCGGACCCTTTTTCTCGATCAGCGAGATCAACTCTGAAGTTTTATTTAGTTCAAACAGAGCATACATCTCATTGTGAAGATCATCCGCCGTGTAATCCTGTTTCTTTCTTATGACCTGTAACAATTCTTTTAAATACACTTCACTCAAATCTGAGTTCTTTTCAATCGCAATCAGTTCGGTTAACACAAATGAGGCATTCTGACTTAAACTTGTCTTTTTCAATTGCAGCGTATCCAAGCTGTACAATGCAAGATCTCGCCCCTTGAGTAACAGCTGCTTTCGAGCCAAAGTGTCCGAATGCAACTTTGACATTTCACCGTAAACAAATATCATGTTCTCATAGACATTGGCATACTTTGAATAAATGTTGCGAGCATGATCGAAATGCTCAATTGATTTTGTAAACCATTCCGTTTTGAGCTGAGCATTGGACGAGGATAACCCCTGTTCAAGGTATTCTGTGCCGAGGTTGAATTGCGTCTTTACACTATTAGGTACTACAGATACACCAGCTTCATAAATGGAGATATTGTTTTTCCAATCGGCGTTTCGAAGAATTGTCCTTATTCCGAAATAAAGGGAAAACAAAACCAAAATGGTTAAGGCCATCTTTTTCAAATTGTTCTTTTTACGGATCAGTTCATCCATGAAGACAACTGCTATTAGCAAAACTCCCAAGACCGGAATAAAAAGAAAACGCTCACCCAGAACACAATTGATCAGAAAAAAGAAATTGGACGTGATGGCGAATGTAGCCACGAAGATCAGTGCTCCAAAACCAACAATAGACCTGCGAACTGCTCCATAGAACAGCAAAAACAAGAGTCCTCCAAGTATAAGAAGCCCTACTACGGACGAGACATTGGAAAAACCTGTCAAAGGAAAATGTGAAATAGAATAATCCCAACTCATCTGAACCGGAAAAACTGCAAGTTGAACATACTTGGTAAATACACCGAGATTGGTTGAGATCAATTCTGAAGTACCCTCAGCAAGCACCAATGAATTGGCAACCGGATCGATTGGGTCCTTGATCAAAACGTCTGAAAGAATAACTGTCCTGAGAAGCGCATATACACCCAATGGCAAGATCATGAACAAGGAGCCGCGAACAGTTTGACTTAGACTTCCCTTTTCAAAAAACCATATAATTGCGGGAAAAAGGATGACTGCCGGAACTGCGGTTTCTTTAGAAAGTGTCGCCAAGAAATAGAAAAAAGCACTGAAAATCAAATTGATCCTTTCCTTATTTCTTAGCCATTTATGAAAGTGGAGCAAAGCAGTAAACAAAAACAAAGCACACAATAGTTCATCTCGGCTTTTAACGTTTGCCACTACTTCAGTATGTATTGGATGAAGCATAAATAGAAGCGCCACAATAGCGGCAAGGTGTGATTTGTTTTCCCCGAAAAGTTGAAGTAATAGTTTAAATAAAATCAGGATCGTCAGCCCATACAAGAGAACCTGAACAAGATGAGATGCGAATGGACTGGCATCAAAAAGATCTCTTTCCAATGCAAAGGTTGTCAATACCAAGGGGCGATAGGACTCATCCTCCCTCCCGTCATATCCAAATAAATAGCTGTGCGAAAATATTTCAGGAATTGCAGAAATCCCCTCTTGAGTAAGCTTGTTCTTTTCGACGACAATTAGGTCGTCAATAGTGTATTCGTGTCCAAGAGTATTGACATACAGCAAAAAGGCACCAAGGAACCATAACCAACTCTTATTGTAATACTTACTCATCATTTAAATCACTCCAAAAGCAAAAGGCAATAGATCTGATACAGAATTAAAAATACTTACTTTCCCATTTTGACTGACCAAGATAACCCTGTAAGGCTCACCCTGCCTTTCCTGAGACTCTATCATTACTTGCCGACAAGCTCCGCAAGGACTTAACAACTGTTCTTTTGGGATCAGATCACCGTTTGCAACGATGCACAGCGTTTTTATTCTTACTCCGGGAAAATTTGCGCCACAATAGAAAAGTGCAACTCTCTCAGCGCACAGACCTGAAGGAAAAGCAATATTCTCTTGATTACTTCCTTTTACGACATCTCCATTCTCGAGAAGTACCGCTGCTCCGACTTTGAAATTACTGTATTTGGCATAGGCATTTGAGGCTGCATCATTTGCCAAGTCGATCAGTTTTTTGTCTGCATCGTCCAATTCGTTAATGTGGTTATATACAGAATATTCTATAATATGCCGGTAATTCATCTTCTCGAGTAATGTTCAAACAAAGTTAAAAACATTGCAATACTCTTGACAATGCTCAGAATATTTGCAGAATGAAGCTATTCTCGTTAATTTTGCACCGCGATGATCCAGTACAAAAAAGTTGCGTTTTACACCTTGGGCTGCAAGTTGAATTTCTCCGAGACATCAACGATTGCGAGATCTTTTGAAGAAGCAGGTTACGCGAAGGTGGCATTTGAAGATTCTCCGGATATCTATGTCATAAACACCTGCTCCGTTACTGACAACGCTGATAAGAAGTGTAAACAACTGGTAAAACGTGCGAAAAAGATCAATCCTGCATCTTTCGTTGTGATCATCGGATGTTATGCTCAGCTCAAGCCTGAAGAAATTGCAGAAATGGAAGGCGTTGATATGGTGCTTGGAGCGAATGAAAAATTCAATCTTGTCGAGCACATCGAAAAACTGGATGAACTACCTGAACTACCTGAGAGCACAATAGTTTCTTACGATAACATAAAAAAAACCAGGGAATTTGTTCCATCTTTTTCAATTGGGGACAGGACCAGATCCTTCTTGAAAGTTCAGGACGGTTGTGATTACTTCTGTACCTTTTGTACAATTCCTCTGGCCAGAGGAAAAAGTCGAAATGCAACGATCGAGGAAACAGTTGTTGAAGCACAGAAAATTGCGGCAACGGATGTGAAAGAAGTCGTGCTAACCGGAGTGAATATTGGTGATTTTGGTCAAGGTGGTGAAGAGAATTTCTTTGAATTGATCAAACAGTTGGATAAAATCGAAGGTATCGATCGATACAGAATCTCTTCAATTGAACCCAATCTACTAAGTGATGAGATCATTCATTTCTCGCTGAATGAATCGAAACGATTTGTTCCCCACTTTCATATCCCATTGCAATCCGGAAGCAATGATCTTTTGAAAGCGATGCGAAGAAAATACTTGCGTGAGTTGTATGCTGAAAGAGTGAATAATATTAAGAAGCTGAGAAAAGACGCCTGTATTGGAGTTGACGTGATCGTTGGTTTTCCCGGGGAATCCGATGATCATTTCCAGGAGACAGTTGACTTTCTCAATGATCTTGACATTTCATATTTACATGTTTTTACCTATTCCGAACGTGCCAACACCACCGCTGTAAAACTTGGGGAAAGTGTGCCGATGAACAAACGTAAAGAGCGCAGTAAATTGCTTCATATTCTTAGCGACAAGAAGAAACGTGCTTTTTACGAACAAAACCTGAGCAGCAAGCGAACTGTACTATTCGAAAACGAGGAAGACAACGGAGTCATGTATGGTTTTACAGAAAATTATGTCAAGGTAAAATATCCATTTGACGAGCGTCTGGTCAATACTTTTCAAGAAGTCGAGCTGACATCTATTGACAGAGATGGAATTATGAAATGTGAATTGATCTCTTCGAAGAGTCCAGTTATCGCTTGATAGCCCTTGTCATTTCACGCTTACCCGGAGGGCCAGGAAGAGATTCAACCTCAAACCCCAATGACTTCAGATCCCTTTTGAATTGACCTTTTGCGCAATAAGTTACCAGAATTCCACCCGGTTTCAGGATGTCTCTCATTTTTTCAAGAATTGGCAGCTCCCACATATCGCCCTGAGCCCTGGGGCCAAAAGCATCGTAATAGATAAGGTCATACGTATTCTGTTCAGGAACATAATTCTCAATCCTCTGATGAAGCTTTCTGAAAGTAAATTCTTTCGTTAACGAAACGGGAACTCCCCAAGGCGAGCTGTGCAAAAGTGGAAAAAGTTTGGATGCTTCTTCGTCAACAAGCTTATCGTAATCAATTCCTTTTAATAGTTCATTTTCAACAGGATATGCCTCTATACCTGAATAATCAATTCTAAAACCAGTATGGAGTGAATGCTGTAATGTCAACAATGCGTTCAGACCTGTCCCAAATCCCATCTCAAAGACCTTGATTTCATTTTTGCTGATGGTTTTAACGCCATTCTCGATAAAAACATGCATTGCCTCTTGAAAAGCGCCATGACCAGAGTGGTAATTCTCATCCATCTCAGGAATATAGATGGTCATGGAACCGTCTTGAGTTCTTAAGAGCTCTCTTTTCATGGTGCAAAGGTAAATTTCGATATGAACAATTGTTAATAAACGATCTTAAAATCTTTTCATGACCTTTTGTAATGAACACGTTGAAAGCCACCATTGATTGCGTATATTTGTGTTTATGGACAATGCCCCTGAAAACAATAGAAAATCTGCTGCCAGTCGAGTTAAGTCAACTTCACCTTTGATCAATGAACTTGGCCGTATCCCACCGCAAGCAGTAGATCTTGAACAAGCCGTTCTTGGAGCAATGATGCTGGAGAAGAATGCTGTAACCGATGTTATTGACATTCTTAAACCGCAGAGTTTTTACGATCCACGTCACCAGTTTATTTATGGTGCGATCCAGGAATTGTTTGGGACGTCCAATCCTATTGACCTGCTCACTGTTACAAATAAATTAAAGACCAAAGGAGAACTCGAATCAGCCGGAGGTGTTGCATACATCTCTCAGTTAACCAGCCGAGTTGCCTCTTCTGCCCATATCGAGTATCACGCGAGGATAATAGCCGAGAAACATATTAAGCGAGAATTGATCCGTATGTCAAGTGAAGTGATCCGTGAGGCCTACGATGACACCAAGGATGTTTTCGATGTATTAGGGAAAGCTGAGGGTGACCTTTTCAGTATTGCTGAGAACAACATGGGTCGCCAAGTCAATGTAATGCAGCATGTGGTGCGTGAGGCTATTGAGGAGATCGAAAAAGCTTCAAAGAATTCAGACGGAATTTCAGGTGTGCCAACCGGTTTCCATAAATTGGATAAAGTCACTTCTGGCTGGCAGCGTTCAGATATGATCGTAATTGCTGCCCGACCTGCTATGGGTAAGACAGCATTCGTACTTTCCATGGCGAGAAATACAGCGGTTGACCACAACATGGGGGTTGCTATTTTCTCACTTGAAATGTCATCCGTACAGCTTGTTAAACGTTTGATTGCTGGTGAAGCACGATTGAGTGCTGAAAAATTGAGAAAAGGAGACTTAAGGGAGCATGAATTTCAGCAATTGCATTCTCGAATCTCAAAATTGGCTACTGCGCCGATTTTCATCGATGACACTCCCGGTATCAGTATTTTTGACCTCAGGGCAAAATGTCGTCGTCTAAAGATGCAGTACGATATTCAAATGGTCATCATCGACTATCTTCAGCTCATGACCGCGGGAGGATCGAAAGGAAGTGGCAACCGTGAACAGGAAATCTCTTCTATCTCAAGATCGATTAAGGAGATCGCGAAAGAACTAAATGTTCCGATCATCGCGCTTTCACAGCTGAGTCGATCTGTTGAATCGAGAGGAGGAGACAAAAGACCGCAACTTTCGGATCTTCGTGAATCCGGTGCGATTGAGCAGGATGCGGATATCGTTTCGTTCATCTATCGCCCAGAATATTACGGGTTCAATCAGGCAGAAGACGGAAGTTCGAATGCGGGTGTTGGTGAGATCATCATTGCGAAACACCGAAATGGTGCCCTGGAAAACGTCAGACTGAAATTTGTAGGTGAATATGCTCGCTTTGAGAATATCGATTCCTACGAAGATGACCCGAACATTCCTGGACACTCAAATCTTCCTGTCAATACAGATTTCGACTCTGCCCCTACTACTATGACGGTTCGAAGTGGTATGGATCGTGTTCCGGACAATGATGAATTTGGGAATTTCTCCTCTTTCAACGATGAAACACCATTCTGATCTATAAACCAGTACCTCAAATGAAGAGAATACTTGTCATTTTACTGATCTTTTTCTCATTCTCCGGCCGGGCAACTCAGATCCTGGTCCCGATGGATGACGGTCAAAGCAACCATCTTAAAGCCTATGGTGTTGCTTTTTGGGCTTTAGAAAATGAAGTAGTGATAGAATGGTTGTTAAATTACCGAGGAGGATCTTTTCTGTTCCCCAATTTACGTTCTATTGAAGAAGAGCTTGTAGTTCGGGGAGTGAAATATGAATTATTGGCCGACGGCCAAGTAAATAATATTCGAAATCAGATCGCTCATCCGGAGACGAACATGGAGATCGTTCAACTTGAAAAGGCTCCAAAAATAGCAGTTTACACTCCAAAAGGAACGCAGCCCTGGGACGACGCTGTAACGCTGGTTTTGGAATATGCCGAGATCCCATATGATAAGATCTATGATTCTGCGATCGTAATGGGCGTACTCCCCAAATACGATTGGCTACATCTTCATCATGAAGATTTTACAGGGCAATACGGGAAGTTTTACAGTGCTTACCGAGCATATCCCTGGTACAAGGAACAAGTTGCCAATGCTGAGGCCGATGCAGCAATGTTGGGTTTTGAAAAAGTTTCTGAATTGAAATTGGCGGTGGCCACAAACATCAGGAATTTCGTTGTCGGAGGAGGATTTCTATTTACCATGTGCAGCGGTACGGATAGTTTTGACATTGCTTTATCCGCGCACAATACAGATATCTGCGAACACATGTTCGATGGTGATCCTGCTGATCCAAAGTGTCAGGAGAAACTCGATTTCAACAACACATTCGCTTTTCAAAACTTCAAGCTGGAGCGCGACCCCATGGTGTATGAATATTCCAACATTGATGGGACAGAATTGCGTAGACAAAACAGAGTGACTGAAAACACTGACAAGTTCACCCTGTTTGAATTCTCAGCTAAATGGGATGTTGTACCCACAATGCTCACTCAATGTCACACGGATGTGGTCAACGGTTTCATGGGACAGACAACTGATTTCAAGAAGGACCTGATCAAGCCAAACGTACTTGTCATGGGAGAGAACAAAGCATTGGGAACAGCTCGTTACATCCATGGAGAGTACGGACAAGGGACATGGACTTTTTATGGTGGCCACGATCCGGAGGATTACGAACACCGTGTTGGGGATCCACATACAGATTTGAATTTACACCCGAACTCACCGGGTTATCGATTGATCTTGAACAACATTCTTTTTCCTGCAGCGAAGAAGAAAAAGCGTAAAACTTAAAGAAAATTAGGATCATAGAAAAAATGATCTGCAATATTTCCAGGTATCAATCGTTTTTTGGAAAACAAAAAAAATGAAAATTAATCCAGTATTCGTATTTAGTATCCTAGTGATCGCAATTGCATCTTGTAAAAAAGATAATCCTGAGCCTATTCCTTCACCAACTGAGCCAACTTTTGAGTTACCTAATAAACCCGGCTCTCAGTTTGTCTATCAATGGTTCAAAATAAGCCATGAAGGAATTGAAACGCCATTAAATACATATGACACAATTAAAGTACTTGGAGACACTTCTATTAACGGTCAAGACTATATCGTTATTAGTTCAATGATTATGGGTTCGGATTACACTTCTGAATTTGTGAGATTAGAAAATGGGAATGTGATCAATCATGAAAGCTCAATTAAATTTTCGTTTACCGATTTCACAACTCAATTTAATTATACTGAAGAAGCAGGATTTGAATATTATACAAAAATGTTCAGCAATTCATCTCAAATTCAAGTTCCTGCCGGAACTTTTAACACAATTGAAGGTAGGACTTTTTATAAACATCCAGAGGGACAGGCTATTAACTCATGTGGTGATTTAGAAACGACTACTAGCGCTTATTTTTCATCAGGAATCGGTGAGATTAAAAGATCGGTGCTTCTTTATGGTGAATTCACACAGGAATGCTCTAGAAGAGAAAGACGTTTGATTTCATTCTTTATACCTGAATAACTTGAAAATTCAATTAAAAAGGGCTGTCCAAACGGACAGCCCTTTTTAATTTTGATCAACTGAATTATATATCGATCTTAGCGTATTTCGCATTCTTTTCGATGAACTCGCGTCTTGGTGGAACGTCATCCCCCATTAGCATGGAGAAGATTTGATCACACTCTGCAGCATTCTCGATAGTAACCTGACGAAGCGTACGGCTTTCTGGATTCATAGTAGTTTCCCAAAGCTGTTCAGCGTTCATCTCTCCAAGACCCTTGTATCGCTGAACATTAACCGAAGACTCACTTCCTCCACCCTTCAATTCCTGGATCAATCTGTCACGCTGATCCTCGTTCCATGCATAAACCGCCTTGGTTCCTTTCTTCACCTGGTACAATGGCGGCGTAGCGATGTAGATGTATCCATTTTCGATCAACTCCTTCATGTATCGGAAGAAGAATGTTAGGATCAAGGTCTCAATGTGTGAACCATCGACGTCGGCATCACACATGATAATAATCTTGTGGTAACGCAGTTTTTCAAGATTCAGCGCTTTGGAATCATCTTCAGTACCGATTCGAACTCCTAACGCAGTGTAAATATTCTTGATTTCTTCATTCTCAAGGATTTTGTGTTGCATCGCCTTCTCCACATTCAAGATCTTACCTCGTAATGGCATGATCGCCTGAAAGTGACGGTCACGGCCTTGCTTGGCCGTTCCACCTGCCGAGTCTCCCTCGACAAAGTAGATCTCACATGCTGCAGGATCTTTCTCCGAACAGTCAGCCAGTTTCCCTGGAAGACCGGAGCCAGATAATACATTTTTACGTTGTACCAATTCACGAGCTTTACGCGCAGCGTGTCGTGCACGAGCTGCAAGGATTACCTTGTCAACGATAACTTTTGCTTCTGATGGATGCTCCTCAAGATAAGCAGAAAGCATTTCAGAAACAGCCTGACTAACAGGCGCCGTAACTTCTCTGTTTCCAAGTTTCGTTTTTGTCTGACCCTCGAATTGCGGTTCCTGTACTTTTACCGAAACAACCGCAGTCAAGCCCTCACGGAAATCATCACCATCGATCTCAATCTTCTCTTTAGCCAACATACCTGAATCAGTAGCGTACTTCTTCAAGGTGTTTGTTAAACCACGACGGAATCCGGAAAGGTGAGTACCACCTTCATGTGTGTTGATGTTGTTAACATACGCCTGAATATTTTCCGTGTAGGAAGTATTGTATGTCAATGAAACTTCAACAGGAATCCCCTCTCTTTCTCCTTCAAAGTAGATCACATCTGATATCAAAGACTCACGGTTTCTATCAAGATACTGAGCAAACTCCTTCAATCCTCCTTCGGAAAAGAAGGTGTTACTTATATTTTTGCCATTCTCGTCTTCAATACGCTTGTCGGTAAGAGTGATAGTGATTCCTTTGTTTAGGAACGCCAATTCTCGCATTCGTGCTGCAAGCGTGTCATAATTGTATTCTGTGAATTCAAAAATGGAACTATCAGGCTTGAAAGTTACCTCAGTTCCGGTCTCTGATGATTCGCCAATGACCTTTACATCATACAACGGCTTACCGATGCTGTATTCCTGTTCAAAGATCTTTCCTTCACGACGTACCGTAGCTCTCAAGTGTGTCGAAAGTGCATTGACACATGAGACCCCTACTCCGTGAAGTCCACCCGAAACCTTATAAGTATCCTTGTCGAATTTACCACCGGCATGCAAAACGGTCATTACAACCTCAAGAGCAGACTTTTTCTCTTTCGTGTGCATTGCCGTAGGAATACCTCGGCCGTTATCTCTAACTGTTATTGAATTGTCCTCGTTGATCCAGACATGGATCGTATCACAGTAACCCGCCAATGCTTCATCGATCGAGTTATCTACAACTTCGTATACCAGGTGGTGCAAGCCCTTTACGCCAACATCACCAATATACATGGCAGGACGCTTACGTACCGCTTCAAGACCTTCGAGGACCTGAATATTATCCGCTGAATAATTATCCTTATTTACTTCTTCACTCATAGTGTTTAATTGAAGTTTTGCTGTTATTTGACTAAACAACAAAAATAAGGAAATGAGCGGTTTTATAGAGGTTTAAAGCATAGGACAAGCCTTAACTTATTAACAAAATATTCACGACCAATTGATTCACTTTCTGCAAAGTTGATTCGCAGGTAGAACGATCAGTTAAAAGATATAGTTTACTTTTGACTTAACCACTCGATGATCGATGGGTCATTAGGCAGAGTACGTGGACTGATCACTTTTACGAGTTTTCCTTCTTCATCGATCAGGTACTTCTGGAAATTCCATTTCACTTCATTGTCCTCCAGTCCGTTTAGAGACTTCTCAGTAAGGAATTTATATACCGGATGAATATCGTCTCCTTTCACGGATATTTTAGACATCATTGGAAAAGAAACACCGTAATTCTTCTGACAGAAAGATTCGATCTCTTCGTCTGAACCCGGTTCTTGCCCCATAAAATTATTGGCCGGAAAACCAACTATAACAAAATTACTATCCTTGTAATTATCATACAGCCATTGCAACTGCTCATATTGTGGAGTCAAACCACATTTTGATGCGGTATTCACGATCATGATCCTTTTGCCTTTCAAATCGGAAAATTTAAAATCTCTTCCATCAATATCTTTGACTGTAAACTGATAGACAGTCCCGGGTTCAACTGATCTAACATTGGATTCAACCTTCTTTTCGGTCGTTTTGGAGGAGGAGCCACATCCTGCAATTGCAGCAGTAGACAAAGCGATAACGAACAATAATTTCATAAGAATCTTTTTCTTTCAAACAAAGATAATTCTGTTCTGTTCACAAATAAACATTCTAAAGCGGAACATTTTTTGTGATTTCACGAATAATAGTCCGTTATGAAGAATTTGATCATTCCTTTTTTCGTGTTTTTATGCCTCCAACTTAGTGGGCAAAGCAACCTTTCAGGAAAGTGGCAAGGCGTCATGATAAGAAATGGTCACACCATTGAAAAAGGAATTGTTATCTATGCTGAGATCGAGATAAGCGATAAACAGATAACCGGCAGAATTAGGAATGACCTTCAGGATCAAAATGCCTATGCGATCAAAAAAGTTAAAGGTTCTGCCAAAGAAAACACTCTCAAGATCAATGAATTCGTTGTTGAAAAACGGTTCCCTACTCCAACCAGGATCACCTGGTGCATGGTTAACATGGAATTGAGCTACTCCGACAGTACCGGATATCTGAAAGGTAAATACAGCAGCTCTGACTGCAAACGAAACAATGGTACTATTATCCTTTATCGCGACAGATCGGCCCTGAAACCAATAGATGAACCTGCCACCTCCCATCACTGGTTCAAATCTTTTGTCAACAACGTTAAAAAAGGATACAATGCCCCAGAGATCATGGAAAAGGAAAGGGCTGAGTTCAAATTCGAACCAATCTATTTCGACTATGACAAAGATGTTCTTAAACCTGAATACTTTCCATTTCTGAGATCAATGATCAGAATGGTTGAAAGCCACAGTGACCTTCGGATTAAGATCACCGGTCATACCGACAGTGATGGTTCTGATACATACAATGAAGATCTTTCCAAAAGACGAGCCGAGGCAATTGTCGATTTCTTCATGCGAAATGGTTTAAGTCGCGATAGGATAGTCATTGATTTCAAAGGAGAAAAAGAACCTGTTGACTCCAACAAGACAGAGGAAGGGAAACAAAGAAACCGTCGAGTAGATTTCTCTTTTATTTAACTCCCTCCCCTTTTGGTTTTCTAATCGTGAACTCCACAATAATACCAATTGTCGGCTGAACGATTCCAGATGTGTTCTCAATAAGTTTTGTCTGATAACGCGTTGGATCATTCGGATCTGTAAGCGGAACGCCGTTTTCGTCTTTAACCAAAAGAAGAATTGGTGCTACACGAGTTTCATAACCATAAGCATTCTGAATGTCGAGATAGAAGTTCAGGTTGAACTTATCAAGGAAGATCTTCTTATCCACACGAATATTCAACTGATGGTAGTTTGATTCCCGTTGTGTGTTCAATAAATTATAATCCAAGAGACCTTGCCCGGTGACATCCCAAACCTGCTTGAGTGATGATGTACTGATATCATACGGTGTGAATGGTGATCCTGTAGAGAACAACCATCTCATCCCCAGTTCCCAGTTCTTTCCGAATCTTTTCCCTGCCGTAAGCGAAACGATGTGTCGGCTATCCCAAGATGATGGGACGTATTCCCCATTCTTATCTTCGAATTCGGACCTAACAAAAGTATAGGCAACTATTCCATAAAAACCTTTGAATAATTTCTGTTGGTAAAGTAATTCTGTACCGTAACTTCTACCATTTGAAGTCGAATTGATCGCTTCATTACCTATAACTCCAAAGTCAGATCCGAGGTTTGCTAAAGAGATCGAATCCTTTAGGGAGAAAGGATATCTGCTGTAGATCTTGTAAAATCCTTCCAAAGTAAATCTGGCGTTCCATTTTGCTAAAAATTCAGCTCCGGCAACGAAATGATCGGCACGAATGTATTTCAAACCGTTGGACTTATTTACAAGATCGCCCGCCGCATCTCGGTAACCCATAATTGTGTAAGCCGGCAATTGATGGAATCTTGCCACATTTGCGTTTAAACTGATCTTTTCAGTCAATCTATAACTCAAAGAGAACATTGGTGACAGTTGATCAATGGGATTCATCATATCGGATGAATAATTGTTCACATCGGTACGAAGACCTAAGGACATGTTCATTCTTTCTTCGAGGAATGATTTACTTAATTGTCCAAAGAGAGACCCTTTGCTCAGAAAAAGATCACTTTCATAATTGATCTGAACAGGAGTCCCCTGAATGATCACCTTGTTAAAGGTAGAGTTGTTGTAACGGGCATATTCATAACCGAATCCCACGTTCAATCGCCATCCGTTCTTTGTATACAAGTGCTCGAAGCGAAATTTGTTCTCTGCTTCGAACGAAGAATAATCCAGTAATTTATTGGCCTCACTCTCTATGTTTCCGGCATAACGAACTGCTATGTTTTTGAGCATATTTCGGCTTACAACAAAAGTCTGATAAGAATTTTTGGAGTAATGTAACCAATTCACTCCGATGGTATAATTCCATTGGTCCTGGGTTGGAATATTACCAAGGATAAAGTCATTGAATTCTCGTTGTTCGGGATCCGTAACTTTATCATTTACTTTTGAATTCAGCATGAAATCATCCAAGGCTCCTAAACCAATAATTGAGATCTTGTTTTTGTCGTTTACCTTGTAATTCACCTTATATTGCATATCATTATAGGTGGGCAAAAAAGGCAACTTCAAAGCTGCGAATAAAAACTGCAGATACGATCGTCTTACAGAAAAGATGAAATCTGCCTTTTTACCCAAAGGTCCATCCAGTGTTAAGGCGATATCAGATGATCCCAAAGCAAAATTAGTGATCAATCCATCCTGGTTCCCGTCCTTTTGCTTGAAAGAGATCACGGAACTCAATCCGTTGGCCCTGTTGGCAGGAAAAGCACCTGAATAGAATTCCACTTCTCTGATAAAATTCACGTTAAGAAGTCCAACAGGTCCACCACTACTTCCCTGCGTCGCGAAGTGATTAATATTTGGGACCTCTATTCCATCAAGATAAAATTTGTTTTCGGATGGTGCCCCACCACGAATGATAATATCATTCCTGAAAGTTGCTCGTGCTGCTACTCCCGGGAGAGCCTGTAAAACACGACTTACGTCCCTGTTTGCACCGGGTAAACGCTCAATCTCAGTTGTACTTAAAGTTCGCAACGAAACCGGAGACTCAGCCTTTTTGATAAAAGGATTGGCTTTTACCGTGACCTCCTGCTGTTCAAAGACAATGAGGTCCATCGCGAAATCAAGCATTACTGGACGAGCATTCGTGACCTGGATCTCGTCAATTACCTGATCCTTAAAGCCTGCCGCTGATACTTTTAACGAGTATAATCCAGGAGATAGATTCTTTATTTCGTATAACCCATCCAGGTCAGAGATCGCGCCGACCGATTGATCAACGATCTGGATCTTAGCAAAAGGTATTGCCTCATTATTGATAACATTATAAACCTTGCCCGAAATTTTACCGGTTTGTGAATGAGTTATAAAAGTGAACGAAAAAAGCAGTGACGCCAGAAAGACTCTCATTGAACTAAATTTTTATACATCCTATACAAACAGAAGTGGCATTTGTTTAATACTATGAAAAAAGACCACCAAAGTGGCCTAGTTTATATTTCATGCAATTTGAGATCAACTTGCTTTAACCCATTTCTGCGTCCTAAAAAGCGGGCCGATGTATCCTCGCACATTCAGGTAATTGGAATTCTTCGGGTCAACCCATATTTTAAGAGTATAGATCTTGCCATTTTCCGGATCGACAATTGTCCCGCCAGACCACTCACTTCCATTCCATTTCAATTCACGAACGATCTGTAAACCTACTATTGGTTGATCTTTTCGATCATCTGTACATTTTGTGCACTTTGGGTTGGGCTCTCTGCCCTCACGTGGAAATAGATAAATGATCTTTCCATAAAGTTTCCCGTCTTCCTTGTACAGTTCAACGATCGATTTTTTCTTATTAGTCTCATCATCAATGGTTACCCATTTACCTACACAAGTCTGCGAGAAGGCATTCAAAGAAGCCATTACCAACATCACGAGAAACAGAGTCTTTTTACAAAACATACTTTTAATTATTTTCTTTTGATAAAGCTACGAAATTCCTTAGCAACTGCTCGCCAAATTCAGTCAAAACAGACTCTGGATGGAATTGAAACCCGTATAGGAGGTATTCATTATGTTTTACAGCCATTAACACCCCATCCTCACTTTCCATTAATTCCGCCAAGGGACTTTGAAAATTCAATTCACAAGCCCAACTGTGGTAAAGTCCAACCTGAAATTTATCTGGGACACCTAAGAATAAATCATCTTCTTTTAAAACCTTTACCCTGACCTGAACCCCGTGTTTTACCAATTCCTGATTATATATCTGTCCGCCATAGAATTGAGTGATCCCTTGCATTCCAAGGCAAATCCCCAATATAGGTTTGTTTGATCCAAATCTTTCCAAAATTGGCACCATGGATTTTGTTTCCTCAGGCAGACCTGGTCCCGGTGAAAGTATGATCATGTCGTATCGGTTCAAATCGTCTACAACCACGGATTCATCGCTTATAACATCCACCAATACTCCACAAGCAGTGAGTATGTGCTCAATATTGTAAGTGAAAGAATCGTGATAATCGATGATCGCCGCCGTCAAAACGCAGTTTTTGTTACTTTTGTCCAAAGCACGAAATTACAAATTATGCTTTATTAACAATCTTCACTGATTGTATCCGTTAACAGAACGAAAAATGAAGAAAGCGATTCAAATCCCGGGTGCTCCGGAACCGATAGGCCCGTACAGTCAAGCCATATTAAAGGGAGATACTTTGTATGTGAGTGGTCAAATCCCTCTTAATCCTATGACCGGAGAACTTGTTACAGGCTCAATCGATGCAGCCACCGATAGGGTGATGAAAAACATTGGCGCCCTGTTGGAAGAGGCAGGAATGTCTTACGATAATATTGTAAAATGCAGTATTTTCCTCAAGAGTATGGACGATTTCGCGATTATGAATAGTGTTTATGCCGGTTTTTTTCAAGGCACTCCCCCTGCTAGAGAAACAGTTCAGGTTTCCAAATTGCCATTGGATGTTCCTGTTGAAATATCTTGCATCGCTATCAGATAATTCACCTTGCAAAAAAACTATAAATACAAGATCTCGGTCATCATTGTAAACTACAATGTAGAGTTCTTTCTTGAACAATGCCTGAATTCTGTATTCAAGGCCTTGGAACATGTTAATGGGGAAGTTTTCGTAGTTGACAACAACTCTATCGATGGCTCCGTTGAAATGGTCCAGAGAAAGTTCCCCCATGTACGTTTGATAGCCAACAAGGACAACCGAGGTTTTTCCAAGGCTAATAATCAGGCAATAGAAATTTCAGAGGGTGAATATGTTCTACTATTGAATCCTGATACCGTCGTCGAAGAGGAAACTTTCGAGAAAACCTTTCGATTCATGGACGAGCACCCGGACGCCGGTGGATTGGGTGTTCGAATGCTAGACGGAAAAGGAGAATTCCTACCTGAATCGAAGCGTGGACTGCCAACACCTGCTGTTGCCTTCTATAAAATATTTGGTTTATCCCGGTTGTTTCCCAAATCAAAGAAGTTCGGAAAGTATCATTTAGGCTACCTCAGTGAATTTGAGACCAATGAGGTAGATGTTTTGAGCGGAGCTTATATGCTTGTGAGGAAATCTGCTCTAGATAAGGTTGGATTGCTGGATGAGGCTTTTTTCATGTACGGAGAGGATATCGATTTATCTTATCGCATCCAAAAAGGAGGATACAAGAATTATTATTTCCCAGAAACAAGGATCATTCACTACAAGGGGGAAAGCACCAAAAAGAGCTCTGTCAATTATGTCTTCGTCTTTTATAGGGCTATGGTTATTTTCGCTGAGAAACATTTCTCTCAGAAAAACGCTCGATTATTTTCCTTTCTGATCAACCTTGCTATTTATTTCAGAGCATCGCTGGCTATATTATTCAGGTTTATTAAAAGAGCTACTCTTCCACTTATAGACGGATCTTTCCTTTTGTTAGCGCTATATGCCCTGACCAGTTTCTGGCATGAAAAAGGAATCGATTTCCCTAAAGAGATCATTCGATTTGCCATTCCAGGATATACTGCCGTTTGGATGATAAGTATTCTGTTTTCCGGTGGATATGACACCCCGGTAAAATTGAAGAAGTTCTTTTCAGGGGTCTTATTCGGACTTCTTCTCATTCTTGTTATTTATGGGCTTCTTCCTAAAGATTGGCAATTCTCGAGACTTTACATTTTGTCCGGAGCAGCATTGGTTTTGTCTTATTATTTATTCTCAAGACTTATACTTCACATTGTTTCTGGAAAACGTTTTTCACTTAACCCTATTCCAAACAAAAGGTTTGCTATTGTTGGCTCCAGTTCTGAATTCAAAAGGATCTCTGACATTATAACCCAAACGGGATCAAAAGTTGAAGTGATCGAGCATGTTTCTTCCGGAGAAATCAAAGAAGATGGTGCAGTTGGAACAATTAATCAATTGGATCAGGTCATTTTCATTCACAAGATCGATGAATTGATCTTCAGCGCACGTGATAATTCTGCTCAAATGATCATCAAGTGGATGAGTACTCTTCCCTCAAGAAATATTGATTTTAAAATAGCACAACCAGAAACAATGTTCCTCATAGGTTCAAATTCTATTGAAACAGCAGGCGACCTATACGTATTGAATATTAACGCAATTGACCGCAAGGAAAATAGAAGACTAAAGAGGACATTTGACGTTGTTGTTTCCTTTTTGGGGCTCTTGTTATCCCCTCTCTCCATCTTGTTTTTTAAGCATCCAAGAAAATTATTCACAAATCTGATTCGCGTTCTTATTGGGCGTTATTCGATAGTGGGATACTCAACCGATGAAAGCCGCGACCTTTCAGGTTTGCCGAGACTTCAAAAAGGACTTCTGACACCGCTGGATCAGATTTCTTTAAAAGATCAGGATATTCTGGATAAATTGAATCTGATCTATGCACGGGATTACACAGTAAGCAAGGATATCGCGATACTTTTTAAAGCGTGGAAAAAGCTTGACCGATAATTTTTGCGTCCCTTGTCTGAAAGGAATTTTCGCTTATTTTTGTATCCGTAAAAAACGAACATCTTTAAGAAATTATGGCACAAATAGAGATCAGACTTCCTAAAATGGGAGAAAGTGTTACAGAGGCAACTATTACAAATTGGTTGAAGAATATCGGTGACACAGTTGAGATCGACGAACCACTTGTTGAAGTAGCAACAGATAAAGTTGACAACGAACTCCCTTCTGAGGCGGCTGGTGTTCTAGTGAAAAGATTGTTCGAAAAGGACCAGGTGGCACAAGTTGGAGATGTTATTGCAATCATCTCTATGGATGGCGAGGGTGGTTCCGCCTCATCAGATCCAGTAGCTGAAGTAAAAGCTCCAGTTGTATCAGCTGAGGAGATCATGAAGTCAGTTGAATCTGTGAACGCATCGCTTAGTGATTCAGGAGAAGCCATAGATAAAAACGGTCCCTCCGGAAAGTTCTACTCTCCACTTGTTAGAAGCATTGCTGAAAAGGAAGGTATCTCAATGAACGAGCTTGAAACAGTGAATGGATCAGGTCAGGGTGGTCGAGTGACTAAAAAAGATATACTTGAATTCGTCGAGAACAGGACGAATCACGTTCCTACAGCAGCTTCATCTCCAAAGGTTGAAGCACCGGCTAACACCCCTGTTCAGGAATCAAAACCTACAGCGTTACCGGCAGAGAGCACTCATTCTCACATTAAAGGACCAGTTGTCGTTCCTAATCCGGGAGACGAGATCATTGAGATGGATCGCATGAGAAAGATCATTGCTGAGCACATGGTGATGTCTAAGCATGTTTCTCCGCACGTTACATCCTATGTTGAAGCTGACGTTACCAATATCGTTGAATGGAGAAATAAGGTAAAGGGTGAGTTCATGAAACGAGAAGGAGAAAACATTACCTTCACTCCTATCTTCATTGAAGCCATAGCTAAAGCGATCAAGGATTTCCCAATGATCAATGTTTCTGTCAGTGGAAACACGATCGTTAAAAGAAAGGATATTAATATCGGAATGGCTACGGCTTTACCTTCTGGAAACCTTATTGTTCCGGTCATTAAAAATGCTGACAGATTGAACCTCGTAGGTTTGACCAAATCCGTTAATGAACTTGCAAACAATGCAAGGAACAATAAGTTAAAGCCAGAAGATATTCAGGGAGGAACCTTTACGATAACGAATGTTGGTTCTTTTGGTAACGTTATGGGAACCCCGATCATTAACCAGCCACAGGTGGCTATCCTTGCAGTTGGTGCGATCAGAAAGATTCCTGCAGTTATTGAAACTCCACATGGTGATTTCATCGGCATTCGTCACAAGATGTTCCTCTCCCATTCATACGACCACAGGGTTGTTGACGGATCACTTGGAGGAATGTTTGTCCGAAGAGTTGCCGATTATTTAGAGCAATTTGATGTGAACAGGGAATTTTAACCCTGTTCACTTTTTTATAAAAAAAAACCACTCATGAAAACACTGTTCAAGGCAGTTCTTTTGGCTGCTTTTCCTTTATTTACCCATGCTCAGCTCACAGAACATGAGGTGCGTCAAATGACCCAGTCAGCAACAGAGCAGCAACTTGTAACTGAATGTTCCAGAATGCTTCAGGAAAATTATTTCTTCTTCGCCGAGATCATTACGGACAGACTGTTACAAATAAACCCTCAAAGCGCTAATTATCATTACCGTAAGGGGTATATTGTTTTGGATTCCAGACAAGATTTTGCCACTGCAATGCCTCATTTGATGATGGCAACATCAAAGATCAACGGGAATTACGACATGTATTCTCCTAAAGAAACAGCGGCTCCTACCGATGCATATTACCATCTTGCTCGATGTTATCACTTGGATGAACAATTGGATAAAGCAAAAGAATTTTATCAAAAATTCATTGACGAGTCTGCGAACAAATCTGAACTAATACCGAAAGCAAAACTTAGACTCATCCAGTGTGATGTTGCCAAAGACTTGATTGCCAATCCAAAACCTGCAATTGTAAAGAATATTGGCAACAAAGTGAATACTGTTTATCCGGAATATTCACCAGTGATCTCTTTGGATGGGACATCTCTTTATTTTACGTCAAGAAGACAATGGGCAGATCAGTCAACTGATGATTATCGAGATGCACAGTTAAACCAATACCCTGAAGATATTTATCTGAGCATCCAAGATGAAGAAGAAAAATGGTCTGATACACGTCGTCTTGAGTTTTGCGAAGGAAAACTTAACGAGGCCTCAGTTACCGTTAGCTCAGACGAAAGAGTAATATACACCTACGAAGACAGAACAGGAAATGGTGATATTTATTATTCTGATTTTCAGAGAAACGAATTCCAATTTCTTAAGAAATTTGGAAATAAGGATGTCAATACTAAATATTGGGAAACGCATGTCACGGTAACTCCAGACGGCCAGCAGATGTATTTTGTCTCCGACAGACCAGGAGGATTCGGAAATCGTGATATTTATCGTGTAGTTAAATTGCCGAATGGTGAGTGGAGTGAACCGATTAATCTGGGTCCTGGCATAAACACCCTTTATGATGAAGACAGCCCTTTCATCGCCGTCGATAACAAAACACTCTACTTTGCCTCAAATGGACCAAAGAGTATGGGTGAATTCGATATTTTCGTAACCGTACGTGATGACAACGGAATATGGTCAGCTCCTATCAATCTGGGATATCCGATTAATTCCACTGGAGATGATGCATTCTACACTACAACAGCCGATGGATTAACGGGGTATCTTACCTCTTTCAGAAAAAAGGGATTTGGCGAAAAGGACATTTATCAGATCCAGAACGATTATATGGGAGTAAAGAATGCAGCTTTACTTAAAGGAAGAATTTATACTTCAGACGGTAGTCCTTTACCAGAAGGCGTCAATATGACACTGCAGTGTTTGAACTGTGATGACAAAAGAACAATTCCTTTGCTACCTAGACTTAGAGACGGTAAATTCTTCAGCAATCTTACTCCTTGTAGAGAATACGAACTTTCTTATTATGCTGACAGCGCTAAATCGGAAGTTTACTCAGAAAGATTCGTGACCAAATGTAATGCAGGCTATGAAGAGATCCTGAAGGAAGTAATGCTGGATATTGATCGTAAGAGAATCGTACCATTGAAAACATATTCTTTGGATGGTACAGTTGCTGATGCAAAAACAGGAGCGTTTCTTCCGGAGGCAACTGTTGAATTCGTAGACAAGAAGACAGGTGTTACGATTGAAAGATTAGTCACTGATGAAAATGGATATTTTAAATCTGAACTCACTAATGGTGCTCGTTATGGTGACAAATTCGATTTGACTGTAAAGGTGACCAAATTAAACTATTTAACTCAAAACTTTGATTTTACAACAACTTTAGGTGAAAAAGGTGATATTCATTTAGCCTATCTACTTGAAAAACCGGAAGTTGGAATTGATCTGGCTAAAGTTCTCCAATTGAATCCAATATACTTCGATTTAGACAAATCAGATATTCGACCGGATGCGGAAATTGAACTGAACAAGATCGTACAGATCATGAATGATAACCCTGAGATCAAAATTGAATTGGGTTCACACACTGACTGCCGAAGTTCAAAGGATTACAACATGAAGCTTTCTGATCGTCGAGCCAAATCTTCTGCCGAATACATCCAGAAGAGAATTTCTAACCCTGAGAGAATCTACGGAAAAGGCTACGGCGAGTCTCAACTTGTTAATGATTGTGAGTGTGAAGGGAAAAAAGTCTCAAAGTGTTCAGAAGAGGAACATCAAGAGAACAGAAGAACCGAATTCAGGATCGTTCAATAGTTGACAATGAATAAAAAATAGTTAAAGTCCGAACACATATTGTTCGGACTTTTTTTATATTCACCGAAACTATCTGTTCTTGTGCCCGTAAGATTTCGTGATGGTTTTAAGATATGTAAAAAAGAAAAAATGTGCAGAAAAAATCTACCGCTACTATTATCACTTTTGATATCTAGCATCACTTTTTCTCAGATGACGGAGTCGGAAGTCCGCGAATATGCAAGGACAAAAAGTGAACCCGAGGTTGTCCAACTGAATTCTACAATGATGCAGGATGGCTTTCTTTATTACGCTGATATTCTGGCTGATAGACTTTTGACTTTTAATGGTGAAAATGCCAATTATAATTATCGTAAGGGATTCGTAAATCTGAAGTTAACAAGTGACTTCATTTCTTCAATTCCCTATTTGGAAAAAGCATGTGAAGATGTTGATCCTAATTACGATGCTTATTCTCACAAAGAAAAAAGCGCTCCTACTGATGCATTATACCATTTGGCTGCTTGTTATCACTCGAATGAAGAGATTGACAAAGCAGCTGAATTTTATAGTAAATTTCTGGAGTCTACCAGAAAGAATTCAGAACTTATAGCTGTTGCCAAAATAAAACTCATTCAATGTGAGAATGCAAGGCGTCTGATGGCAACTCCGGTAAATGTAAGACTAAAGAACCTTGGATCGCCTGTGAATACACAGTTTCCAGAGTACAGCTCCGTGATATCTCTTGACGGTTCTTCTATTTACTTCACATCTCGTCGACCTTGGTCAAACAATGAAACTGAAAACTTCAAAGATTTGAGCATCAACCAATATCCTGAAGACGTATACCTCAGTTTATTGAATGATGATTCCACTTGGACTGAACCTATTAAGCTTGACTTCTGTCTGCCTAAGCGAAATGAAGCTACTATGGCCTTGAGTTTAAATGAAAGACGCATTTATTTATACGAAGATTCGACTGGTAATGGAGATATTTTCTATACCGACTTTTACACCGGAAAATTCAACGAGATAGATCAAGTTGAGCACAAGAATATCAATACCGAATATTGGGAGCCGCATGCTATGGTGTCACCGGATGGTTCGCGAATGTTCTTCTCTTCAGATCGTCCTGGTGGCTATGGTGGTCGTGACATCTATATGTCCGTAAGAAAGGCAGACAGCTCCTGGTCTAAACCAGTTAACCTTGGACCAAAAGTGAATACACCAAATGATGAAGATGGTCCTTTCGTTTCAGTAGACAATACGAAATTGTACTTTGCATCGAATGGTAATAAGAGTATTGGTGGGTTTGATATTCTAGTTTGTGATCTTTTGGCTGATGGAACTTGGTCAGAATCCCAAAACATTGGATATCCTTTTAATTCTACTAATGACGATGCTTTTTACACCACAACCGTAGACGGTTTGAGAGGATACATGACCTCGATGAGAAAAGACGGACGAGGAGAAAAGGACATTTATGAAATTCACAATGATTTCCTTGGTGTAAAGAATGCAGCTATGTTCAAAGGTTTGATCAAAACTTCAGATGGGTCACCCCTACCCGAAGATTTCGCACTTATGTTCAAACTTTCTTGTGACGATTGTGAAGACAATGATCAAATGCGAGTGTTATTCCCTCGATTAAGGGATGGAATGTTCATGACAGGAATACAGCCTTGTAAAACATATAAAATTGCTTATTTCAACGCTACAGATAATAACGTCATGCATGAGGAAACGTTCCAGACAGAATGTGACAAGGATTATCAGGAGATCTATCGTGAACTGATCCTGGATGTACCAACACGAACCATCGTCCTTCCAAAAGAACCGGACATTGTATATGAACCGGTTGATGTAACGAGTTATAAAAACCTCGAATTCATTCACTATTTCGATTACAACAAAAATAAGCTTACCGTAAATCGTGGTGAACTGAAGGATTTTGTGAAGGAAGTAGAAAAACAACTAAAAGAAGGAAGACCAAGAATTACGATCAACGTATACTCCTCTGCTTCTAGAGTTCCTACAAAAACATATGAAACAAACGAAAAACTAACTCAAATTCGTGCTGAAAACATGAAGTATGAC
Source organism: uncultured Akkermansia sp. (assembly GCA_964593935.1). GTDB lineage: Bacteria > Bacteroidota > Bacteroidia > Flavobacteriales_D > Crocinitomicaceae > M0103. The sequence goes on from CAZQKN010000001.1 coordinate 171,823, forward strand.
CTATCCACATATTTTGAGTCGAAACCTGAATGTGCAGGAAAGGTAAATGTTGTGATTGTGTTTGCGGTTGTTGACGGTCCGGAATATGAAAAAGACTTTAAAGACAAAAAGAAATATAAGCCATATCAGTTTGTTGGCTTAAAAACAGAGTAAAGAATAAATTGATATTAAATGTGAATTTAATAGCTTTGTAATTTCATTTAACTTACGATGATAAGAACACACCTACTAACAATTCTTTTAGTCACAAGCAAAATCACTTTTTCACAGATTTCTATTTTACATTCGACGTGGGCAGATGACTTAAGCGAGCAGCGATTGGTGACAGAAAATTCTCGGCTTATGCAAGAGAATTTATTCTTGGAAGCTGAAAAACTAGCTGATGTGTTAATCAACATAAAGCCAGAAAGTTGCAATTACAATTATAGGAAAGGAATCGCAGTTTTATATGGTCATCAAAACTATGCTGTTGCAAAATCTTATTTGTCAAAAGCAATTAATTACACAAGTTCAAATTATGATTCATATTCAAAGAATGAGCTTTCAGCCCCACATGATGCCTACTATCACATAGCGATTTGTGAGCACAATCTTGGTGAAATTGATAATGCTCAAAAGAACTTTAACCAATTTAAAATATTATCTCGTAAAGAGTCTGAGTTACTTTCAACACTCGATCTAAAATTCATTCAATTAGAGAACGCGAGGTCCATTCAAAGTTCAGTAATAAAAGATCCAATTCAATTGAAAGAGCTGAATACCAGCTTTGATGATTATTTACCAATTATTTCATATGATGAAAAAAGAATTTTCTTTACATCTAGAAGAACATCATACTCTGAAGAAATGTCCAGTATGTATCCCGATAATACTTTTTCGGCAATTTACGAGAATGACTCTTGGGTAATAGAGCAGTATGACTTTGGTAATCCGTTGAATAATGAATCTATGGTTTATCAACCGTACAATGGAAGATTTGCTTTGTACTATTCTGATAAAGAGGGAAATGGCAATATTTTTATTCAGAATATCTCTGATGAAACCATCTCTCTCCCTACCCTAAACACTGACTATTGGGAAACACATTGTTTATTAAGTCATGATAGAAGAACATTATATTTTGTCTCTGATATGCCAGGTGGATTTGGTGGAAGAGATATTTATAAGTGTGAATACAGAAATGGAACATGGTCAGAAGCAATAAATCTTGGATCTGGAATTAATACAAAATATGATGAAGATGCCCCTTTTCTCTCCATTGATGGAAAAACCCTTTACTTCTCTTCTAATGGTGAATCAAGTATTGGTGGTTTCGATGTTTTTGTAAGCAAAATTGACAGTAGTGGCAATTGGGGGCTTCCTAGTAACCTAGGTATGCCGATCAACTCGACTTCGGATGACGTTTTTTTCATGACATCTGTGGACGGTCAAAAAGGCTATTTTTCCTCCAATCGATCTGGCTCAAGTGGAAGGCTTGATATTTATTTCATAGAAAATCTGGAGCCAAGCGAATCACAAATTGCTCTTTTCAAAGGAACTATAAAGACAAAGTTTGGCCAACCATTACCGGAAAATTTGCAATTGACATTTGAACTCTCGTGCCTGAATTGTAAATCAAACGGAGTAAATGAAATTGTTCTCTATCCTGACTTACGTGATGGTGTTTTAATAGAAACGATTGAGCCTTGCAAATCTTACAAGGTAGCTTTTATGAATGGTAAAGAGAAGTTCGATGAAATCGAATTCAGTACTGAATGTGGATTGAAATTTCAAGAAATTACTCATAACTTCATCTATGATACAGAATTAGGTAAATATGTGTCTCCTGTAAAAGAGTCAAAAGATACTCTACCTTTATTCGCCAATATTCGTTTTAAAGTCTTTTTGGATTACAATCGTACCCATGTATCCAGTGAAGATGAAGAGCTGATTTCAGCCATGAATTCTGTACGCAATCAACTGAGAAACGGCAAGGATAGAGTACAAATCAATATCTTTTCTTCTGCATCTTCTGTACCAACAAAAAAATATGGCAACAACCAAAACTTAGCAAATGAACGTGCAAATACGCTAAGTAATCTGTTGAAAGATTTAATTGAAAACGACACTGAATTAAAAGGAAAGGTTCAAGTAAAAGTTGTTGAGAGTTCAGTAAATGGACCAGTTTATTCTGGGGATTCAAAAAATAAAGCTAAATATAAATTGTATCAATATTTGAGTTTTGAAACCGAATAAAAATTATTCTTCGATAAGATTTTGATACGGGGTTGATATGTATATTCAACCCCTTTTACTTTCTAAATTTAGGGATTAATTTGAACAAAAAACCAAAGAATGAATTTACAATTAAGTCGACCTCTTGCTGTGTTCGATCTAGAAACTACAGGAATCAATATCACCAGTGATAAGATTGTTGAAATTGCTATTATAAAGTTGCATCCGGATGGTAAAGAGGAGAAATACCTTAGACGAGTTAATCCTGAGAAGAATATCCCTTCAGAGATCGTGGCTATAATCGGGATCACAAATGAGGATGTAGCCAATGAACCCACCTTCCCTGAAATAGCAAATGAGGTCCTTGAATTCATTGGTGAGGCTGACCTAGGAGGCTATAATTCAAATAAATTTGATATACCTGTCCTTGCAGAGGAATTAATGAGAGCAGGTGCAGATTTTGATCTTAGTACCAGAAATTTCGTAGATGTTCAAAATATTTTCCACAAAATGGAACAACGAACACTTTCGGCTGCATATCAATTCTACTGTCAAAAAACACTTGAAAATGCTCACAGTGCGTTGTACGATGCACAAGCGACTCTTGATGTCCTGAAGGCACAGCTTGAGCGCTATCCCGACCTTAAAAAGGATGTGCCTTCACTTGCAGACTTCTCCAAAGGAGGAAATTTTGATCTCCTTGACTTCGCTGGTCGAATTGCAAAGAACGATAAAGGAGAGGCGGTGTACAATTTTGGAAAGCACAAAGGAAAAACGATCAAAGAAGTTATGCGAACCGAATCAGGATATTATGGTTGGATGCTTGATGCCGATTTCCCCTTATACACCAAACAGGTTTTGAGGAAAGAAATGGAAAAGATCAAAAATGAACAACAAAAAGAACGCGGAGACAGCGAAAAAGATCTGGCTAGCAAATTGGAGGATCTGAAAAACAAATTCAAACACTAACATGAAAATCATTTGCATTGGGCGAAATTACGCCGACCACGCGAAAGAAATGAAGGCTGAAGTGCCAAGTGAACCAGTATTTTTCATGAAACCGGATACTTCACTTTTAAAAGACGGGAATGACTTTTATTTTCCCGAATTCACAAAAGACCTGCATTATGAATGTGAAATGATCGTAAGAATTGATAAAATGTGCAAGCATATAACTGAGAAGTATGCCCATAAATACTATTCTCAGATCAGTCTTGGAATAGATTTTACAGCAAGGGATCATCAACAGAAGTGCAAGGAAAAAGGATTGCCCTGGGAAATTGCAAAAGGATTCGAGAACAGTGCGCCTATTTCAAATCATTGGATCGATGTAAAGGATCTGGAATTGAATAATATCACCTTTTCTCTGCAAAAGAATGGTGAAACAGTTCAGGTTGGAAACACAAAGGACATGACCTTCTCAGTCGACCAATTGATCAGCTACCTTTCTCAGTTCTTCACCTTGAAAACCGGAGACCTGATCTATACAGGAACACCTGCGGGCGTTGGACCTGTATCGATTGGTGACCAACTCGAAGGATTTATCGGGGACAAAAAAATGTTTCAGTTCAAGATAAAATAAAAGATCACTTTCCTTTTGCCTTAAAAATGATGAGAACAGTATAGAGCATTATCTTAAAATCCAGCGCTAATGTTCTGTTCTTGAGGTAAAGAAGATCGAATTTCATACGCTGAAGCATCTGATCCACGTTTTCGGCGTAGCCGTATTTCACCTGTCCCCAGCTCGTTATTCCAGGTCTGACCTTGGTTAAATGAAGATATTGTGGTTCCACCTTAACGATCTGATCAATGTAAAACTGTCTTTCAGGACGTGGACCAACAAGTGACATGTCACCAAGCAGAACATTCCAGAATTGAGGAAATTCATCTAACCTCGTCTTTCTTAGAAATTTACCTACAGGCGTAATTCTTGGGTCATCCGAAGAAGATAGTTGAGGCCCGTGTTTCTCTGCGTCCACGAACATCGTTCGGTATTTAATGATCTGGAATGGCTTACCATTTAATCCTACACGTTCCTGTATGAAAAATATGGGGCCCGGTGAGGAGTATTTGACCAAAATGGCAAGAACAAGATAAAAAGGAAGCAAGATCACTATTGCGAGAAAAGATAGGACTACATCGAGAAATCTCTTGACAGCTTGCTGCCAGAAAGGCATTACTTCCTGATTAACTTCGATCAGTAAGGCACCAAAAATGTTGGTCATCTTCACACTTCCCGAGAGAATATCATACATGTCAGGCAAGATCTTAATGACAACATCTGAACCTTCGATACGGGAGATCAGCGATCGCAACTTGTCGTGTTCAACACTTTCTAAGGCAATGATGACCTCTTCGATCTTGTTTTCGCGGATCACCAGTTCCAACTGATCTGCATGCCCAAGATACGGCAGCCGATCCTCCAGATACTGGTCTACCCCATTCAGTTTTACAAAACCTGCGAAGTTATTGATCCCTTTAGGAAGCTGAATGATCTCATTGTAGATCTCAACGGCTTTTTCACTTCCTCCAATAAGTAAAGTTTTAAATCCTAAAGCTCCGGAATGAACTCTGTTCACAAGTAATGTCACCAGTATAATTCTCGGAATAAAGGTCAGAGTGAAATGTATGGCAAATAGAAGGAAGATCGATTTATAATACAATTGATAACCTGAAATCTCATCATCAAGTAACAACGCGAAAAAGATGAATACCGAGCCTATCAGGGTTGCCGATATGGACAAGTTGAAGATCTTAAAGCGGTGTAGACGCTTAATATTGTGGTAAGTACCCTGAGTATAGTATAACAACAACCATAAAAGCGGTACTAAAACCAAACCCAGATAAAAGGAATTGTCGACATCAAAAGCAGCCTCTTCAATCCGGGTCTTTCTGAAATAATAAAAGGCACCCCAAGCAACTGCAGAAGTCAGCCAGTCTGTTAGAACAAATAGAATAGAAAAGCTGCGTAAACTCATTTTCAGAAATGCACCACTTTAATGTTATCCAGAATGATCACGCCGCTTGCATCACCCTCATCTATTTCGCATTGAAACGTATGTTCAAAGTAAGCTTGTTGATTGGAGTTTGAGATCAGTTCGCGAAGATCGATATAGATCTTTTTCCACTTGACCTTTGAGGGTTCCTGAGCATTCAATTGAATGTTTGCATTGTTCTTTACTCCAGCTGGCGATATGGCGATCAAACCGGTAGTTAGATTATTGGTATTGTAATAATCGATTTCGAGGTACACTTCTGTTCCCCTAGGAATATCGGCACCCCCAATGGATTCGAAATCAGTATACGCAAACCATGTTGTATCTGTGGTATTGTTCAAGTGTACCTCACCAAAGAAATTCCCATTGAACCATTGCATGATCTCCGGGTCATTTCCATAGAAGAAATTAGCAGCAGAATTCGGATCATCAATGAGCTTCGGCGATGCATCTTCAAAATCTTCAATAAAGAACTTTATATTGTCCTTGTATCTGGTGTTTGGCTGAATTGTCAGTACTTCATTTTGAATCAGATCCGCATTCACAACATACTCTTCCATGAAAGGATAGATCTTTTTTGTTGCTGAAATACCATTGTTTTTGATCGCTGGAAAGATCTTGATCTCTACACTACCACTTTGAAGTATGGGGATTTTAAAAGGTACCTCAAAAACACCTATCACCTCATTGTTCACATAGACCCACGCTTCAGTGATGTTGTGCGTTAATTCACCGGTTGGGAATTGTGAGTTGGGATTAGCTTCTACTATCCATTCTTTCACTTCTAACCAAGATGGATCAGGGTTATTCTTTATGCAGCCATTCAGCAATTGAAGCATTGCTACAAACAGTAGGATCAGTTTCGCATTCATAAGTGAAATTCTATCGATTGAACGGGAGATTCTTCTAATTATTGTCCGTAACGAGATTTCCCGTAATTTTTAATTTGTCCAGTATTTTTTGAGCTACATCAAGCGCTCTGAAGCCATCTTCAATTGGAACTACAGGTACTTTGTCCATTATTATGGCTTCACCAAATGTTCTAAGTTCTTCTTTTATAGCATTGATCCCTTCCAATTCAGGTTTTTCAAAAAAGATCTTCTTCACCGGTTTCCCATGACCCATATCAAAAACCACATCCAAAGGATCGGGATCACCTTGCACATCCTCCATTCGAACCACCTCAAGTTCCTTAGTCAAAAAGTCTACGCTAATGTATGCGTCCTTCTGAAAAAACCTGGACTTTCGCATATTTTTCATAGAAATCCTTGAAGCAGTCAAATTAGCCACGCAACCATTATCGAATTCGATCCGTGCATTTGTAATATCCGGTGTGTCACTCACAACAGCAACACCAGAGGCGGAAATGCGTTTAATACCCGACTTAACAACACTCAATATGGCATCCAGATCGTGGATCATGAGATCCAAAACAACCGGCACGTCCGTTCCTCGAGGATTAAACTGGGCTAAACGGTGTGTTTCGATGAACATTGGTTTATTGAAATACGGCAATGCAGCCTGAAACGCAGGATTGAAGCGTTCCACATGCCCGACCTGAACTTTAACGTCTGCCTCACGAGCCAATTCCATAAGGATTCGTGCTTCATCAACCGTTTCCGTTACCGGTTTTTCTATGAATACATGCTTGCTTTTGCGCAATGCCTTTGAAGCCAACTCAAAATGTGTAACCGTTGGCGTAACAATATCTATGCAGTCAACAGCATCAAGCAAACTATCCGCATTTTCGAATTTTTTGATCCCAAATTGCTCCATCGCTTGCTCGGCGTTCTTCTCATTGGGATCATAAAAACCAACAAACTCAAACTCCTGATTCAATTCAAGCAATAAACGGATATGGATCTTACCGAGATGACCGGCGCCAAATACACCTATTTTCAACATGCGCAGACTTTTTTACAAAAATAGTTGACTAACGAGTCTTCATCCACAAATGCTTGACTTTGTTATCAACATAATCATGGTCTAAAAATGATCTTAAGCATTCCTTTTATTAAGATCCATGTTTCCATAATAATCCGTTTCCCTGCCCGTCATTAATTTGGTCAAGGTGGTAATCTGACCAGTGTGATAGGAAAAATGCTCCAGAACATGAATGATGGCTGATAAGCCGTTCACATCAAATCCTTGTATTGAACGAACCACGAGGATTTCTGCATCAGGCAGATCAGCAAGTGTCTGTTTGAGATTGACCTTTAAATTCTCCAATAAAAAAACCAGTTCAGATTTTTTAATGTTGGGTTGAGGAATGAATTCAAGGTCCCTCACTCGGTTGTCCTGTCTACCCCCCAGTCCTGACAATATCCATTGACGTGCATTACCGGATAAATGTAGGATCAGATTACCAACCGATGGAACATTAGGGTGAAGCTGTCTCCATAGATCCTCATCCTTTATCATTGAAAGACAACGATAAATTCGATCATATGATTCTTCAAACACCCTTTGCTCGAATTCACTGACAATATTTTTTTTGACACTCATCGGCTTAAGCACTAAATACGTTTAAAAATAAAAAAAAAAGTTATCTGTCCCTTGCATACTTTAGAAAAACGCTATATTTGCACCCACGAAAACGGAGGTTGTAGCTCAGTTGGTTAGAGCGTCGGATTGTGGTTCCGAAGGTCGTGGGTTCGAGACCCATCTTCCTCCCAAAAAGAAAAAAGGAGCCTTCGTGGTTCCTTTTTTTTGTTTACCCGATTGAGAAAAAAACTATTGTTGTTTAACTGACTGATCAGTTATCAGTCTATTGACAGAGTTCCATGAAGAATCTTGAAGCAATTGAAAAACGCCGAACATTCGGTATCATCGCTCACCCCGATGCTGGAAAAACTACTCTAACTGAAAAACTATTGCTTTTCGGAGGGGCAATACAAACGGCAGGGGCTGTTAAGAACAATAAGATCAAAAAAACAGCCACTTCAGATTTCATGGAGATCGAAAAACAAAGGGGGATTTCAGTTGCAACGTCTGTAATGGCTTTCGAATACGGCGGCAAGCAGATCAACATCCTTGATACCCCTGGTCACAAAGACTTTGCTGAAGATACGTACCGAACATTAACAGCCGTTGACAGTGTGATCTTGGTGATCGACTGCGCCAACGGTGTCGAGTCACAGACCGAAAAACTTATGGAAGTGTGTCGAATGCGGAATACTCCGGTGATCATCTTTGTTAACAAAATGGACCGGGAAGGTAAAGATGCATTCTCTTTACTTGACGAGATCGAAGAAAAGCTCGATATTAAAGTCCGTCCGCTTACCTGGCCAATAGGTATTGGGGATCGTTTCAAAGGGGTTTATAATATTTATCAGAAGAATTTGAACCTCTTCTCAGCCAATAAAACAAAGAAGGCAGATGATGTTATTTCGATCAAGGACCTGAACGACCATGCATTAGACGAGATGGTGACAGCACAGTTTGCTACCGAACTGAGGGAAGAATTAGAGGTGATTGACGGTGTTTACAATCCCTTCGATCGCAGTAAATATCTTGAAGGAGAAGTTGCTCCGGTTTTTTTCGGTTCTGCAGTGAACAATTTCGGGGTTCAGGAACTTCTGGACACTTTCATTGAGATCTCTCCTTCTCCAATTGGACGAGAATCAGACACTCGTTTTGTTGAACCAAATGATCCTAAATTTTCGGGCTTTGTCTTCAAGATCCATGCGAATCTGGACCCAAAACATCGCGATAGAATTGCCTTTTTGAGAATTGTGTCAGGAAAATTCGAACGAAACAAGTTTTACTACCATGTTCGTCAGGACAAGAATTTCAAATTCCCTAATCCGACTTCATTCATGGCGCAGGATAAAAGCGTTATTGATGAGGCCTTTCCTGGAGATGTTATAGGTTTGTATGACACAGGGAATTTCAAGATCGGAGACACGCTTACAGAAGGAGAGAAAATGATGTTCAAAGGAATTCCTTCCTTCTCGCCGGAGATCTTCATGGAACTCGAGAACCTTGATCCAATGAAATCGAAACAATTGGAAAAGGGAATTCACCAGCTTACTGATGAGGGAGTTGCTCAAATGTTCATCATGCAGCCAGGTAACAGAAAGATCGTTGGTACGGTTGGTCAACTTCAGTTTGAAGTAATTAATTACCGCCTGATCAATGAATATGGTGCGAACTGTAGATTTGCTCCGAAGAACTATTACAAGGCTTGCTGGATCACCACTCACAACCAGGAGCAATTAAGCTCTTTTCTGAAAGCTAAATCCAACCATATAGCCAAAGACAAGGATGATAATCTGGTTTTCATGGCAGAAACACCGTTCCTATTACAGATGGCAGAACAAGACTATCCTGACCTGACCTTCCATAAAACATCGGAGTTCAAACTTGAGGTAAAACACTGATACTTATTCTTCATCATTTCATATCTTGTAGAGAAATACTTCAATGATGAATATTTCGCAATTTCACGATAACGAGGTCAGTTCTAAGTTGATCTTCAGTGGTGAAAGCAAAGTAATTACACTTCGTCTCAAAGAAGGTGCACTTCTTATAGAGCACATAACACCAGTTCCGGCTATACTTTTAACTTTAACCGGAAATTCCGTTTTTGAGAACGAATTCGGGTTCAAGCGAGAATCAAACAAAGGTGACCTGATCGAGATCGAACCTAATGTTAAGCATTGGGTAAAAGCAATCACAGAAAGCACCTTCATTCTTGTCAAGTAATGACTGTTCCATTTAGCATTCGTCCATTTACAGCATCAGATAAAACAACTCTAATCTCCATACTGAGGAAAAATACACCAAAGTATTTTGCTCCGGAAGAAGAAGTTGAATTCATTCATTTCCTTGAAGATCAGATTGAGGAATACTTCGTAGTTGAGTATCTGGGAATTATTGTTGGTTCAGGAGGGATTAACTTCTACGATAACGGAAAGACTGCTGTTGTCAGTTGGGGCATGATAGACCCTGACTATCATGGACAGGGCTTGGGTTCGTATTTACTTAAATTCAGAATTGAAAGAGTGGTTTCCATTCATCGTCCTGAAAGATTTCTTGTGAGAACAGCACAATTCACGAATAAATTCTTTGAAAAGTTCGGGTTCAAACTGATCCATACTGAAAAAGATTATTGGGCAAAAGGAATTGATCTTTACGAAATGGAGTTTGATCTACAGAAACAGTTCAGTTGGTAGATCATTCAGGTATTCTATCTCACCCGTTCTTTTATCTATTCGCATAATCACATGATCCATTCCGTTTGTGATCAAAAGGTATTCTACCCCAAGTTTAAAATTGTATTGTGCGATCTGCATAAACACCTTTTGATCCAGAGAAACTTCCGGCGCTTTGCATTCCACTACAATACAAGGAGAGCCTTCTCGGTCATGCACAACAAGATCACATCTTCGCTGCAGATCATTTACCTGAATTGTCAATTCTGATGAAATGAGGCCCTGAGGAAAACTTTTATGATGAACCAAATAATGTATAATATGTTGTCGAACCCATTCCTCCGGAGTTAATTTCAATTCCTTTTTCCGGATAATGCACCAAACATAGATCTCACCAGACCTACGGATAAGCTTCAGGTCAGCAACTGGAAGATTTAAGGGCTTCATCATGACACAATTCGTTTTTCCAGCACTGCTCCTGCAATGATTCCAGACAAAGATGCAGCAAGTCCATAAAATATGGAAGGAATTTCTGTCTGTACAAATGCTGCTATGGACCATCCTGCCAATCCTAATATCATGCCCAATATAACAGCGCTTGAATTCGTTCGCTTGTAAAATAGAGTGAATGTAAAAGGTAAAAACAAGGACACCAGTCCAAAGGAGGACGACAAGCCGACCAATTCGAAAATACTTTGGTTATTAAATGCGAGAACAAGAGAAACAAGTGCCATGAAAAATACACACCATCTCATCATCTTCAATAAATTGAATTGATGGAATCGAGGTTTAAGTATGTTTTCTGCCAGTACCGTCGCCGGGGCCAAAAGAGCGCCGGATGCTGTGCTTAAGATGGCAGAAACCAACGCTCCGAAGAATACGATCTGGATCCATTCAGGTGTTTTGTTCATGATGAGAATGGAAATGAAATTCTCACTATTTTGAGCATATAACTCAGGATACAACCTGCTCCCTATCAAACCTATGAAGAGCGGAACAAATCCAATCAACAAATACAATAATCCAGAAGTGATCGATGCTTGTACTGCCACTTTTTCGCTCTTTGCAGAAATGACACGTTGATAGATCTCCTGAGAGGCTATCGATCCTAAACCAACCGTTATCCATGCGCCGAGCCATTGCCATACAGACATTTTCTCATTGTTGAACAATCTAAAGTGATCTTCAGGTAATTGGTCAAAAACAGAGACACTATCCATCCTACCGATCAAAATGAACAGAACGATCAGCAATCCGATTATAATAACAGTCATCTGGATCGTGTCCGTAATCGAAACTGCCCACATCCCTCCCATAGATGTGTAAGCAACCACCAGGACTGCTGCTGCGACTATACCAACAGTTGGTGGGCAAGCGAATACACCCTGAAAAATATATCCTAGAGCCAGGAATTGGGCAGCAATCCATGAGAAAAAACTGGGAATCATGACCAGAGCACTGATCAACTCAGCTTTCGCACCAAATCGTTGTTTGAAAAGATCAGAAAACGTCAAATGGTTCGAGCGGTAGATCTTTCTGGCGTAAAAGGCACCGACCAAAATCAAACACAGTGCCGCACCAATAGGCTCTTCGATCACCCCGATCAATCCATGTTCGATGAATTCTCCGGAAGCGCCCAATATAGTTTCACTCCCAAACCAAGTTGCAAATAAAGCTGCCGAAGACATAAAAAAAGGCAAATTCCTACCTGCTACAGCAAAGTCTGCTGGGTTGTGTACTTTTCTGGAAGCCCTGTAACCGACGTAAAGGGTAATTGAAAGATACACTATAACGGAAACAGCCAGTAACATTTATTAGATTCCTGGAAGGAGTAGCTCAATGTGTTTGTATTTCAGTCCAAATACCTTACCCAGAACCTCACTGGTGAGCGTTCCTCTGAAAATATACACACCACTCCTAAAGCCCGCATCATGCCTGATCAACTCTCTGCATCCTCCATGGTCACCCATCTCAAGAAGAATTGGGGAGAAGATATTGGATAGAGCAAAAGAGGCTGTCCGGGCAACTCGTGATGCTATATTGGGAACACAGTAGTGGATCACACCGTGTGTAACAAAAGTTGGATCATTGTGATTCATCACCCTTGATGTCGCAAAGCAACCGCCCTGGTCGATACTGACATCCACCATGACTGATCCTGTCTTCATCATTTCCACCATTTCCTCCGTTACGACACATGGCGTTCTGCCCAAAGGAGCTCTTAAAGCTCCGATAACGACGTCTGCCCTTTTGAGGGCTTTGGCTAAAACTTTTGGTTGAAGAACAGATGTATAAACCCTTGTTCCTAAGTCATTTTGAAGCCTTCTTAATCTGGAAAGTGAATTATCAAACACTTTCACAGAAGCACCAAGACCCAAGGCGGCACGAGTGGCAAATTCACCAACAGTACCCGCACCTATGACAACGACTTCCGTCGGCTGAACACCTGCAATTCCACCCAACATTATTCCTTTGCCTGATGAAAAAGAGGATAACAATTCACCTGCAACCAAAATACTTGTTGTCCCGGCTATCTCACTCATGGAACGAACAATCGGAAAAACTCCGTCTTCGTCACGAATGTAATCCCAGGCAACCGCAGTGATCTTTTTGCTCATCAGTCGCTGCAAGACCTCCTTCGGCTGAATAGACAACTGCAAAGCAGAAATCAAGGTCTGATTCCCACTCATAAGTTCGATCTCTTCATCGGTTGGTGGTGCAACCTTCAGAATAATATCACATTTGAATATTTCTTTTCTATCATAACAGATCTCGGCACCAGCCTCACTGTATTCATTATCAGAAAAACTAGCCCCCTCACCTGCTTTGGTTTCGATCAGTACGCGGTGACCGTTCGCAGTTAATAATGATACAGCCTCCGGAACCAAGGCTACTCGTCTTTCCTGAAAAGCGATCTCTTTTGGGATCCCTATGAATAAACTACCCTTTTTTCGGGCAATTTCAAGCATTTCTTCTTTAGGCATCAAACTGCCTTGCTCGATCAATTTTTTCAGGATTTCTGGATCAGTAATCATTTCTCAATAGTAAAAGTTCTGGTTTCATCATCATTCTTACGAATATACACCCAAATCGTGTTTTCCGGCAACAAGCCGGCTATTTTTTCCGGCCACTCGATCAGACATATACCGCCTCCGTACAACATTTCTTCTATTCCAAAATCAAGTGCCTCTTCCTCTGATTTCAATCGATAAACATCCATATGATAGACTCTGCCAAACATTGGACTATCGTAAACGTTAACAAGTGAATACGTAGGTGAGCCTTCTGTTTCTTTTATCCCCATTGCTGCAAGGACCACGTTGATAAAGGTGGTTTTTCCGGTGCCCATTTCTGCATCGAAAGCAAATATCTTGTTATGACCATAATTATCCAGGAATTCCTTGGCTAAACCGGGCAATTGATCGAGATATTGGATATAGTATTGCACAACTTAAATCTAATTGTTCACACAAACATACACTTAATGTGATAGTCAATGTTGAGAGAGCAAGATTAAGAATCAGCGACTTATTGTTAATAACCTTGCGCGAATTTCAATTCGCTTTCGATTTCCCAAACACCGTTCACATGCTTGAAAAGAATAATGGAGTGACAATCAAACTGCTCTCCGAATGATCGGTCTTTAAAATACACTCTTGCTTTTTGACAGTTTTCCGGACTTAGGTCGCGGTTAGCGAGTGTGACATGGGGTTTGAACTGCGTTCGTTTATAGCCGGAAACCCATCCTGATTCTTCAAGCAAGAATTGATGCAAATCTTTAAAAAGATCATTCAAGTGGTCATTCAGAATAACGTCAATGTAGAACACACGATCCTCAAATGTTCCAAAACCATCCAACTCAATTGAGAATGGATTTCTCAAACGCGAAAAACGAGCAATTACGGTCTTCATTTTAGTAATCTCTTCCTCCGTCGCTCTGAAAGGAGGAATCAATGTTATATGCACCGGGATCTTTAACTGACGAGAGCTATCAAATTGATCTGCAAATACTTGCTGAATAGAACGGACTTTTTCAGATACGTCTTTAGGGGTAAGGATCCCGACAAAGAACAGGTCTGTGTTATTTGTTGATCCGCTCATTATATACTCATCACTTTTTACTTCCCATAACGACAAAAGGGATCAATAATTCTTCGAGTGATATCCCCCCATGTTGAAAGGTGCTTCCGTAATAATTCACAAAATGATTGTAATTATTGGGATATACAAAGAAATCGTTCTCTCCGGCAAAAACATATTCTGAAGCCATCTTTGTAGATGGCAGATAAGCATCCTGTGGATTTTTCACTACAAATACTTCCTTTTCGTTGTAGGTCAGATTTCTTCCGACCTTGTATCGCAAATTCGAATTCGTATTGCGCTCTCCAATGATCTTGATCGGGTTGGTCACCCTTACGGTTCCGTGATCTGTGGTCACGATCAGTTTCGCACCTGAATCGGCTATCTTCTTCACAATATCATGCAACGGTGAATGGTCAAACCAGGAAACAGTGATGGATCGATAAGCTGCTTCATTGTCTGCCAGCTCACGGATCACCTCCATCTCAGTTCTGGCATGAGAAAGCATATCCACGAAGTTGTAAACAATGAAATTGATCTCATTTTCTTTAAGCTGACTGAAATTATCGGCCAGTTTTTTACCAGCATCAAAGTTTGTGATCTTATTGTATGACCATTTCACTTGTTTTCCTAATCTTTTCAAATTGGCTTCAAGAAAATCCTTTTCGTGCATATTCTTCCCCCCTTCATCCTCTTCGTTCTTCCATAGGTTCAGAAATCTTTTCGCGATCTCAGAAGGCATTAGACCCGCAAAGAATGCATTTCTCGCGTAATGTGTTGCTGTTGGCAATATCGAATAAATAACATCCTCTTCTTCCACTGCAAAGTACTTTGAAAAAACAGGCTGTAAAACTTTCCATTGATCATAGCGTAAGTTATCGATCACCAGAACAAAGACCTTCTCCTTGCCGATCATTGGCGCAATGCGATCTTTAACCACATGATGGATCATGGTGGGTCCATCCTCCGGTGAATTCAACCAGTCCTCGTAATTCCTCTGAACAAAACGCGTAAAAAGATCGTTCGCCTCCTTCTTTTGCATTTCAAGGATTTCCCGCATCCCTTTATCCTCGATCTTTTCCAATTCAAGTTCCCAGAAAACCAGTTTGCGATACATGTCCACCCATTCTTCTGCATCCAACCTGCCACTCAACTGCATTCCCAACTGTCTGAACTCTTGCTGATAACTCGAGTTGGTCTTTTGAGAAACCAATTTACTTTGATCCAAATTCTTCTTTATACTCAGTAAAATTTGATTCGGGTTAACCGGTTTGATCAGGTAATCAGCTATCTTACTTCCGATCGCCTCTTCCATAATATGCTCCTCCTCACTCTTTGTGATCATAACAACCGGAACCTGAGGTTTAATCTCTTTTATCCGTGCAAGAGCTTCCAATCCCGAGATTCCAGGCATATTCTCATCCAGAAAAATGATGTCGTAGTGTTGCTCAGCATTCTTATCGACAGCATCCGACCCGTTGTTGACAGCATCCACAACATACCCTTTCGCTTCCAGAAATAAAATGTGTGGTTTAAGTAATTCGATCTCGTCGTCTGCCCAAAGTATTTTGCCTTGCATGTGTGTGTGATTTTTATAATTTTGAAATCCAATCTTAAAAGTATCCATTTGCGCCCAATCCTCAACCGAAAGAACAAAAAGAAAATAGTTAACGATCCGGTCTATGGTTTTATTTCAATTCCGGACGAGTTCATCTTCGACTTGATCGAACACCGGTATTTTCAGCGCTTGAGAAGGATCATGCAGCTTGGCATGAGTCATTTGGTATACCCTGGAGCGATCCACACCAGATTCAATCACGTTCTGGGTGCCATGCACTTGATGACCCAGGCTGTTTCTGTGATCAGAAGAAAAGGTCATGAGATCACCCCTTCCGAAGAAAGAGCTGTTCTGATTGCTATTCTTTTGCACGATATTGGTCATGGGCCTTTTAGTCATGCCCTGGAGTATGACATCGTGAATGGAGTTAGCCACGAAAAGATCTCTGATTTCTTTCTTCAACGTCTGAGCGAAGAGTTTGGTGATGATCTTCAGCATGCTTTGCTAATTTTCAGAAACAAACACTCCAAGCCATTTCTTCATCAGTTGGTGAGCAGCCAGCTCGACATGGATCGTCTCGATTACCTTAATCGTGACAGTTTTTACACCGGAGTCAGCGAAGGGGTTATTGGAAGTGACCGATTGATCGAAATGCTCGATGTTGTTGACGGCAATCTCGTTCTGGAGGAAAAAGGAATTTATTCAGTAGAAAAGTTCATTGTTGCAAGAAGACTTATGTATTGGCAGGTTTACATGCATAAAACGGTGGTTGCTGCAGAATTCATGCTTATTCATACCTTAAGAAGAGCCAAACAATTGAGAACATCAGGGGAAAAGCTTTTCGCAAGTCCAAGCTTGGATTTTTTCCTGAGTCATAACATTCAGACGAAAGATTTTGAAAATAATCCGGATGTATTGGAGCACTTTGCCAATCTTGATGACTATGATATTCTAAGCGCGTTAAAGGTTTGGAAAGATCACGATGACAAGATTCTTTCAACTTTATCCAAAAGACTGGTTAACCGGGATCTTTTCAAGATCGAGATCGCAAACGAGCCGTTCAGTCCTGACCGCATTCAATTGGAGAAGGAAATGGTACGTCAACAGTTCGGATTGAAGGATGATGAAGTGGACTTCTTTGTGTACTCGGATATTCTCAGCAACAATGCCTACAATCAGAACAAGCAGAACATTAACATGCTTATGAAGAACGGAGAGATCATCGACTTGAGCAAAGCTTCGGACAATCTTAACATTTCTGCACTGGCAAGTCCTGTTGAGAAGTTCTTTATCTGCTATCCGGTAAGTTAATTTTGTTGTATTGGCTGATCGCGAAGTTGAATGAATTCTTTCATTTTTTCATTCTCGATCAAGACAGTAAGGTTATATTGTGCAATATACCATTTCCCTTTTTTCTTGATCAGCACACCTGAACCACGGCATCCGCGCATCCAGGTATCAAGGTCCTCGTCGAACCAGGCTATTTTACCGTCAGAGGAAAAATTCCACTTACGATTTGATGCTTTGAAATCCCAGGCCTTGCCTTTGTCGAAATAAGGTTTTGAAAACTCGGCAAATTGATCTTTTGACCAGCGCTCTCCCGGTGCCGTACCCAGAAAAACAAAATCATCCGACATAAACCCGAAATAGTTCTCAAAATTGGCGTTTGTTGCGGCCAAATGCCAATTGTCCATCAGAACGTCCAGCTTTCCACCCTTTTGGGCGTAGCCAGTAATGGAAAGAATCAGAACTAAATACGTAAACAGAATTTTCATAACCAAAATAAAAACGGCTACCCATTGGATAGCCGTCTAAAATTACATTATTCTTCTTACTTCGATGCTTTTTGTTTTTCCAATTGCATGCAAAGTTTAACTGCATTCTTCACGTTGATCACTCCACCTGTAACAGAAAGAGTTCCAAAATCCACTAGATCTTCAGAACCTGGCTTCTCATGCTTTTTACCTTTGTACGAAACCGCTGACTTCAACATGATGTCTTTGATCTCTGCCATTGTAAGTGTTGGGAAATATGATTTCAACATAGCGGCAACACCAGAAACCATCGGCGCAGCCATGGAGGTACCCTGCAATCTCGCATAGGAGCTTTGTGGAACCGAGTTGTAGATCTCAAATCCAGGTGCAAAAACATCCACCTTAGTCTGACCATAGTTGGAGAAACCTGCAGCCAGTGATGATTTACGATAACGAGTCGATGCTCCAATTGTCAGATAATGCTTGAAAGGCTCCGTCTGAAACTCATACATTGAAGTTGGGAAATTGTTGGTTGAATCGACATTCGCCCCGTCATTTCCTGCTGCATGAACCAACAACACTCCTTTAGAGTCCGCATATTTAAATGCTTCGTAAACCTCTTTCTGGTGCGGTGAGTACCCTTTACCAAAGGACATATTGATCACCTGAGCACCATTATCTACAGCATAGCGAATTGCGAGTGCAATGTCCTTGTCGAATTCATCCCCATTTGGAACGGCTCTCAGTGACATAAGCTGAACATTTTCTGCCACACCATCACCTCCTAGGTTATTTCCTCGGACTGCACCTATGATTCCACCGACGTGAGTACCATGAAGAGCATCAGGACCTTCTACATCCGGATTACCATAGTTTCGATCGGAAAAATCATCCGGATTATCACCTACGATCTCACGATCGATATAGTTCAAATTGAGGTTGTAATCCAACATGGTTTGAACCTGTTCTTTCTGCTTTTCGATGACTTCATCAGACAATTCGCCCTTCATGATTGCCATTGCCAGCCCTTTAAGCTGTTGACCTTGTTCACCTTCCGGTTTCCACTTCTCCAGATCTTTAAGGGTATAATCTGTTTTGCCGATTTGAGATCCGACCATCACTGGAACTTGCTTAATGATCATTGGTAACATATCCATTTGTGCGATCACAGAACTATACATTTCGATCTCCGCATCAACTTCTTCTTTTACCTTTTGATACAACTCATATTCCTTGCGTTCTTGTGAAGAAAGTGTTTCTGGATCGATCTTTTCATACTTCTCTCCCAACTTTCTGTACAAACGAGTTTTCTCAAGGTTTGCCTCATTCAAGTTCTCACCTTTACTGTTACCGAGGAAATTCCATCCGTAAACATCATCGATGTAACCATTCTTATCATCGTCAATGCCGTTGGAAGGAATTTCATCCGAATTGACCCAGATCTTTCCTTTAAGGTCCTCATGTTCAATATCGATCCCCGAATCTATAACAGCGACAACAACAGTAGATGATTTACGCTTTTTCAGCATTTTATATGCTTTCTCAGTCTCCATCCCTGGTTTCTTTCCATTGTACCAATTCAACACCTCCTTACTCTCCTGCGCTCCACTGAACAATGAAATCCCCAAACCTAGGATAACAAGACTTACTTTCATGAAATTCATTCTCATTTGATCTCAATTAATTATGTTTCACTAAAGTATCAAATAATTACAGTTCGGCATTTTATTATTTAACCATTGGACTTATATTTACGTCTTAAGGTCAAAATCAGGTATCAATGGTTAAATACATATTCACCGGTCTCCTTGCACTCATGTCGATCCTGCCGGTTTTTTCGCAATCCAATAAATTCGGTTTTGATGATGTTCTAAGGTCATCCGGTGATGTGATGACCGCCTTTGCCGTACCATACAACGAGAGCAACTTAAAGAAACTGAGTGAAAACAAGGTCGTGATCAAGTACGCCACTAGAAATTGGATCTTTATTTCAAGTACACCTAATAAGATCAGCGAACTCTATCAAAAAGGTGAAGTGAACGATTTTTACTTTGAACCTTCATTCCCGGTTGCACTCGGTGACACCGCTCGGGGCCACATGAATGTCAATCCTGTGCATGCCGGAACTGATCTCGATATGCCATACACAGGAAAAGGCGTTATTATTGGCTACGTCGATCAGGGTCTCGATTTCAATCACCCCGACTTCAGAAATGAAGATGGAAGCACAAGGGTATTGCGTTATTGGGATCAAACCTTAACCTCAGGCGGGCCTGTGGGGCCTTTTGGATATGGTATCGTCTGGAACAATGAACAAATTAATAATGGTTCTTGCATCAGTACAGAAAACTCAACAGGTCATGGAACAACCGTTGCCGGAATGGGATCCGGAAATGGAAGAGCGAATGGATTGAACAAAGGAATGGCACCTGAGTCGAATATAATTATTGTTGAATCCAATTTTGGACTTCCTAACTGGACAATGACCATTGCTGATGCGTGTGAATATATTTTCAAAGTTGCTGACACTCTTGGTATGCCGGCGGTTGTGAATTTAAGCCTTGGAACATATTTAGGCAGCCACGACGGAAATGACCCTGCTTCGGAAGCTATGGAAGCTTTATTGGATGAGAAGCCGGGAAGAATAATCGTTTGTGCAGCGGGAAATTCCGGAGCACAAGGCAAATACCATGTCACAGGTAATGTCGACGCTGATACTTCTTTCGTTTGGTTATTGAATAACCCCAGCGGTTCCGCCGCATTCGGCGCCAACAAGATCTATTTTGACCTTTGGTCTGATGTGAGTGACGCTACTTTTGAATATGCATTTGGCGCGGATCGGCCTGCACCCAACTATGGATTACGAGGCGCAACGGACTTCAGACTTGCACAGCAAGATATGGGCACCACCTTATTCGACACGATCTACAACTCGACGGGACAACGCATTGCTACGGTGGAGATCTACAGAAACATCATTGGCAACAATTACCGCATGCAGGTTCTCTTCACGAATGTTGACTCTACTGCCTATTATTATCGATTTATGACAAAAGGAACAGGTAAATACGATATATGGAGCGGATCGTGGTTGGGTCTCAATAATTTTGTAACCAACATCCCCTCTCCAGCTGTTTTCCCTGCAATAGTCAATTATAACATGCCGGACAGCTTGCAGACTATCGTTTCCTCTTGGAACTGTTCGGAAAAAGTCATCTCTGTCGGAAATTTCCGAAACCGACTCGGACATACCACCAAGAATCTGAACTACGTTGGCCTTTCAGACAACCAACCGGTTGGAAAATTGTCACCAAACAGCAGTAAAGGTCCGAATCGCCACCTTGTGGTAAAGCCTGACATCTGTGCTCCTGGTGACCTTTCCTTAACCGCTGCTCCGCTATGGATGCTAAACAATTCAGCATGGAACGGAACGGTTGATGTTACCGGATGGCACGCTAGAAATGGAGGTACATCTATGGCATCACCTGTAATTGCCGGAATAGCCGCTTTATACCTTGAAAAATGCCCAAAAGCGACTTATTCCAGTTTCAAAGCAGACCTTATCAACAGTGCTGCACCGGATGTCTGGACAGGAATTGTTCCGAACTATGGATACGGTTTTGGGAAACCAAATGCACATTCGCTTCTTCTGGGAACCTTATTTGATGTAGATATCGTTGGTGAAAATGAAAAATGTGGCGAACCTATTCCTTTGAACGTAAATGCCTCAACTCCGTTAAGCACCGTCGAGTGGTCGAACGGTTTTGTCGGCAACCCTCTCATGGTGGAAGATGGCGGGGAATACATAGCCTATGCATATGATCTTGTAGGATGCAAAACTATCACCGACACACATGAAGTGGTACAATTTGAGGTGCTTCCTATTCTACCTATTCTTCAATCAGGCAATGTACTTGCGACCTTATCTTTCACAAATTATCAATGGACCTTGAATGGAGTTGACATTCCAGGGGCAACAGAACAAACCTTGGTCATCGAGCCGCCATACGGCACCTACACTTGTTATTGTGTAAGTGACGACGGTTGCGTTGCAGAAACGCCTCCTTTCACCGTGACATTGGGCAATATCGAGCTGTCACAATCAGAAACTGCCATATACCCGAATCCAACCAGTGACCTATTTTTTATCAATGGAGCATTCTCTAACATAGATGTGCACGTGTACAATGCTGCAGGAATGGAGATGGAATATTCCAGAGGAGTAAACAATGGTATTTCAATTGGTCACCTTCCGAAAGGGATCTACCACGTTTCCATTTTCGATGGCAAAGAAAAGAAATGGTCAAAAATCGTGAGAATGTAACCGATTGACAAAGAATTTATATTTTTGACGCCTAAACTTAAAGAATACGAATGGATCTATCAGGTATTATTGCCATTTCAGGTAAACCGGGGCTTTTTAAAGTGATCGCTCAAGGTAAGAACAGTATCATTGTTCAATCATTGGTTGACAACAAAAAGATGCCGGCTTATGCTTCGGACAGAATTTCAGCACTTGAAGACATCAGTATATACACATACGATGAGGATGCTCCACTGAAGGAAGTTTTCATTTCGATACACAAGAAAGAAAATGGCAAGGAATGTCCATCTCACAAGGATGCATACGAAACATTGTTCGCATATCTTTTGGAGATCCTTCCCAACTTCGATCAGGAGAGAGTTTACCCTTCTGATGTCAAGAAGATCTTTCAATGGTACAATCTATTGTTAAAGGCAGGCTTACTTACACTAGCCGAAGAAGTTGCTGGAGCTGCAACTGAAACAACTGAAGAAAAGAAGAAAGAAAAAGCGGTGAAAGCAGAAAAAGCTCCGGCAAAGAAAGCAGCGGCCAAGCCAAAAGCAGAACCGGCTGCAAAATCAGTTAAGCCGACAACCGCTAAGAAAACTGCAGCTGTCAAAACAGGCACAAGCAGAGGGAAATAAAAAAATCAGAAAGTCGGTTCAACCGACTTTTTTTTATGCTGAAGAAAATGAAGATCGAAAAGAACAAAAGAACATTCGTTGCTGAGGATTTGATCATCGATTCATGGGATAAGATTAAGCCCTATTTCGAGGACCTTGTCAACCGAAAGATCGATTCTGCGGATCAATTCCATAAGTGGCTTTCTGACAAAAGTGAACTTGAGGCGGTGTTGGAAGAGGATGCTGCCTGGCGTTACATTCGAATGACCATCGACACAAGAGATCAGGCCTTAACAGATTCGTATACTTTCTTCATCACCAAGATCCAACCGGAATTGGCTCCATTTGAAGATAAACTGAATAGGAAATTAGTCGACTCTCCCTACTTCAATGAACTCGATAAAAAAGAGGCTTATCATATTTATTTCCGTTCTGTACACACTGCATTGGAATTGTTCAGAGAAGAAAACATTGCCATTGAAGCCGAATTGAATGAAAAGGCCCAGCAATATGGAGCCATTTCTGCAGCACAGACGATCGAACACGAAGGCAAGGTGCTGACCATGCAGAAAGCCTCTGCTCTATTGAAAGAAACTGACGAGTCACTTCGAAAAACGATCTTCGAGAAGATCTCTAACAGAAGACGAGAAGACATCGATCAATTGAATATTCTCTATTCGGAATTGATCGTGAAACGTCATGAACTGGCACAAAATGCAGGATTTTCGAATTTCAGAGACTACAAATTCAAAGCCCTGGGACGTTTTGATTATACGAAAGAGGATTGTTTCGACTTCCATCAGGCAATAAAGGAACACATCGTTCCGCTGGTCAAGGAAATACAATTGAAAAAGCTTGCAAAACTTGGAAAAGACAAGTTTAAACCTTGGGATACTGAAGTGGATCCAGAAGGCAAGGCCCCGTTGAAACCTTTTGAGACCGGAGAGGATCTGCTGAAAGGCACATTGAACATGTTCCGTAAAATTGATCCTTACTTCGCTGACTGCCTGAATACCATGAATGAAATGGGTCACCTGGATCTTGATTCCAAGACAGGAAAAGCACCAGGAGGCTACAATTATCCTTTGTATGAGATCGGTGTGCCGTTCATCTTCATGAACGCTGTCGGTGCACAACGCGACCTTGTAACAATGGTTCACGAAGGCGGCCATGCGGTTCATTCATTTTTAAGTCGCGACTTGGAGCTGACTTCCTTCAAAAGTCTTCCATCAGAAGTGGCTGAGTTGGCGTCCATGTCGATGGAATTGCTATCTATGCCCTATTGGGATGAGTTTTATTCCAACGAGGACGATCTCAAAAGGGCGAAAAGAGAACAATTGGAAAGTATTTTAAAAATACTGCCATGGATCGCGCAGATCGACGCCTTCCAGCATTGGGTGTATGAAAACCCAAAGCACGACGTTACTGAACGTTATCAAAAGTGGATGGAATTATCGCGCGACTTTGGGTCAGGACTTACCGACTGGACCGGATTTGAAGACATGCAACAGACCGGTTGGCAACGTCAATTGCATTTGTACGAAGTCCCTTTCTATTATATCGAATACGGTATCGCACAATTGGGAGCGCTGGGTGTCTGGATGAACAGTAAGAAAAACGAAAAGACAGCCGTTGAATCATATAAGAACGCTCTTCGACTTGGATACACGAAATCGATTCCTGAGATCTATAAGACTGCAGACGTCAAATTTGATTTTTCATCTTTCTTTTTGAAAGAACTGGCGGAGATGGTCAATTCAGAGTTAAAAGCACTTGAATAGAACTCTATTTTATTGATTTCTTTATCCAATAGATCTTTATTTCACGATTAGCGATTTGAAAACTCCGAACCGAGTCTGAGATCGAATTGAGGTCTATACCTCTTGAACTGTATGCCAGTCCTGAATCTCGTTCATCAGACTCACTGACGATCACCCTTGGTTTTAAATCACCTATGATGTTGTTTGTACGAAGAAAATCACTCCAGATTGGCATAGAAACATTCCCCGAAGTCCAGGTAAAAGCTGGAGCCCATGGACCTATGACGACATCCTCAGGTTTCGTATGGGCGTTCAGATAATCATTCGCCTCTTTGATCTTGAAACTTCTGCTGTTGAATGCAGATTGTATCTGTCCAAGATGATAGATCATCAGAACGATTACAGCAAGCACTGAAATCCATTTTAAAGATCTCCATGTATGGTTTTCCCATATAATTGCAATGACTACCGAAATCAATAGTCCCATCGAAAAATAGGTGCTCACGACATATCTGCTCGGTAAATAGATCATGGGAAGTTTGTGCGTCTCCAATAGGACCCAAATCAAAGCAAAGATCAATAAACCAAAGTACTTTCGTCCTAATCTACCATTTATCAAGCTAAAGACCGAATAGAAGAAGGCCAAAACGAAAATGATCGTGAACAATATGAAATCATGAGTCAAAAAATAGCGTTCAACATTCAAATTTAGGCTTTCGCGATCGATTGTAGAAAACGAAAAACTACCCGATTGCTGTTTCGCAATTAGTACCCATTCTTCCTTGAACGGAATGTACCATACGACCAGAATTAATCCCAGTAGAAAAACGTACGATATTATTATCTTGATCAATTGTGTGTTGATCTTCTCTTTTTTGAAAACAAGCTGATCAAAGAACAGAACTATTGGCAGTATGGGGGACAAAAAAAGGAACTGTATCTTGAAAAGAATCCCGAGAAAAATAAAACCGCTGCAAAAAGCTACGAATCTGAATTCTCGCGTGTTTGAAAACCGATTGTAATAGAAACCTGCTGCCGCAAAACAACTGACAGAAACTGTTTCTGCCAAAGACATGTGTCCATATTGGTGATAGGTAAACAACAGAAGTGTAGTTGGTATAAGTAGAATAAGCAACAAACGATGATCCTTCCAACGTGCAAACTGGAATAAAATAAATCCGGTTAACACCAGTGTAGCAAGCCTTGCCTGAAGCAAGCCGCTTCCAAATAAGCCCATTTGAATGAAATGAAACAATGAAAACAAAGGGGTTTTTAACAGGTTATCGCATTCAAGAAGATCGAAATGCCCATGGTTCACTACATTCCTAACCTGACTTGTGTTCAGTCCCTCATCCGTCCATGCGCCAATGCTTCCCGTTTCCATTCGAAGATCCGCATCGGCCTCCAGAAAAGGAACGTGTGATAGAAAATATCCGGCAATCAGGAAAAGCAGCAACATTGAGCTGAATTGCTTGTACCAGAAATTTCTATTCTCAAATCTCTCCATCTTTTTTTTTAATTTCCGAAGAACGAATCTATATCGATCCATTTCTTATCAAAGTCTTCTCGTTTCAATTAAAAACCTGAATTTATTTAAACTTAGCTAACAAATATAAGCATTCGGTTCCGGCTCGAATGAAAGTGATCCGGCTCACTCCTATTCAAATCAGGGACAATTCAATGTTCTTTTGATCGCCGGCAACAATACTTGTCCATCTGATACTGCCGATTGGATCATCAATGTCGGCACCAACTACCTTGAAGAATCAGTATTCGTTCCAATAATCATATATCCAAACCCTGTTCATGGAGTACTGGAATTATATTGCGAGGAAGTTTTACCATCAGAGATGGTAATTGTTGACCTTTTTGGCAGAGAAATACTCAATACTGAAATTCTGGAATCAAAAAGCCATTCGATTGATGTAAAACACTTGAGTGGCGGCCTTTATTTTATTCAATGGTTATCAGGCGAAACGAAAGGTTCTATACCATTCGTCAAAAATTAAAAAATAACTCTTCGGCCAAGCTTATTATTAGACTTTGGTTTACAACACATTAAACTAAGTTGCGTACGGAAAATTAAATTGACCAACGATTGAAAGTTACTTTTTGAGCAGAAGTCAATGAAAAAACAAAAAACATATTATATTTGCACCCGCTAACCAGTTAGGTTTTGCTATGGCGAGATAGCTCAGATGGTTAGAGCGCAGGATTCATAACCCTGAGGTCCCGGGTTCAACTCCCGGTCTCGCTACATTAAAAAGGCTGATCAAAAGATCAGCCTTTGTTATTTCTATAAGATGTTAAACCTGTTCTCTGGAAAGCTAGTAAGCTCTTTAGGATCAGTATGCCCCGAACCATCTTCTGAGGAACCATTCACCGGCCAAGAATAACAAAAGTATAAGGAACAAGATTTTGAAATCGATCAGTCCATCGAAGCTGGCATCTCGATAGGACATGATGGCAATGTCGTCCCTATTCTCGAGTAATCCCAATAGATCCTGAGCATTGCTCAGCTGTATCATGCTCCCACCGGTGGCTTCAGCCAGTTGACGCATTGCGTTGCTGTTCGAGCTATTCGACAAAGACTCAAGATCAAGATCTTCCACAATGAAGACCCCTGATTTCGTGAATGTTTTACCATCGTGTTTGGCAATTGCGTTCCAATCATATTTTCCCGGATCCAGTCGGCCGGTATTTAAACGATACGAAGTCCCGTATGCACCAAACTGATATTTTGAGACCTTCCCCTCCTCATTCTTAAGGGAAAACTCAATCTTAGGGCTAGTAATTGGTTCAAGGCTTTCATTGTAAAAAGAAGCGTTCACAATAACATCCTCGTTCTTTGTGAATCGTTTTGGAAGATTAACTCTCAGGGAACTCGTATTCTGCTTCACTAAAAGGTACTGACCTATCTTTGTGACAAGCTCGTTGAAAGACGTTTGCTCCCCTGTTCTGGCATATTCGTTCATTCGCCATTTCCAGATCCCCTCTCCATAAATAAAACCATATTTCACACCCTGTCGCTTGAGAAAGAAGATCACAGGTTCCTTCTTGCGTACATTTCCAAGTCTTTGAAATGCGAGTACATCAGCTCCGGTCACTTTCAATTCTCCGAACTTGGATTTCAGAGGTGGATAAAGTTCAAGATTCCTTTGAAGGTCATTACTCAATTCAAAAGAGGAAAATCCTTCATTAAAAACAGATTGAATTTCATCAGTTTGTTTTCCTGACGGGATCGTCAAGCCTAGAACAAGCTCCTTTATAGCCTGAGTTCCTGTATTCGGTCCAATGCAAAACAATACAGGGATCTTTCGTGAAATGAGATCTCTTAAAACCGATGACTCCATATTGAAACCAGGTTCATGAACCACGATCATGTCCACCTTTTTCAAGTCTTTGTTCCAGTCCTTGAATTGTTTTGAAACCACTTCAAGGTTCTCATCTTTCTCCAATTCTTGCTTAATAGCTGCAATATCCGGATGTGGAGCTCCAGCCAGCAAAAGCACTTTACTTCTAGAATCTATGATTTCAACGTAGAAGGTCTTACGATTGTTTCGATAGTTGTATTCACGGGAAACTTCAGATATCTCAACGGTATATGCTTGAAAACCGATCTTACTCGCTTCAAGTTCGAAACTCACATGTTGAAAATCGACCGCATTATCAGAATACCGGATCTTCTTGGATGCAATTACCTTTCCTTCATTTTTGATACTTACCTCTACTTCCTCTTTTCCAAAACGAACTGACTCAAGGTCTACTTCTACCGGAAATTTATTCCTAAAAAAAGCGACGTCATTTACTGTGACATTCTTCACATAATGATCACGTTTCCTGACAGTGTCTCCTACCAACAAAGGGAAAACAGGTGTTAAACTAATCTTTTCTGCAGAATAAACAGGATTGGAGCCTTCGTTGAAATTTCCATCTGTAACCAGGACCACTCCACCGATGTTGCGATTATAATAGTCGGTGAACAATCGTTCAAAACCGGAAGAAAGATCTGTTTTAGAATCTGAAAAAATCAGTTTGTCAGCATAGGAAACCGAGTTGCCCACCGTCATATCAACCAGTTCAAATTTATCGGCGTATTGTTCTTTTAATGCGGATCTGAATTTTTCTATTCGGCCCCTTATCTCAGAGGAGTCCTTATAGTTCAGCATGGATGATGAATTATCGATCATCGTGATCAGAACTGGTTTTTCCTCCCTGTATTTTACGGTTTCAAGGATGAGTCCGATCAACAAAACACCAATCAAAAAGATCGTCCCCGCTCTTAAGAAACGGATCAGTAGTTGCCACTTTCTCGAAAGTTCATTCAGCCAGGAAACATTCTTGTAAAACCATAAAGCTGCCAGAATAGAAATGAACAACCATGGCAACAACCAAAAAACAGATATGTCAGACGCGAACCTCATAGTTTTAATCGGATCACTAAACTACTTATTAATTCGCAAAGAGCAGAGACAATTAGTTATGCATTTTATAGGTAATGCCTAAGCCCATCACTGATTTGAATTGTGTTCTGGGACCGACATTCCCATTAACATCCCTAATGTCAATATCATCATCATAGATAAGTGTCCATTGGAGTGACGCTGACATCCACGAATTGATCTTAAAATTGAATAATGCTTCCGCATTGACGTCAATATTCTGAGGATTCACCAGATAGTTACTGAACAATTCGATCTTTGATTTTAGGTCAATGTTCTTTGCCAGGGTCTTGTTGTATTTGACCTTAACATAAGCTCCGAATTCACCTCTTAATCTCTTCCCTTCAACCAGGACATTTCCCAAACCATCGTATGTTGCACCTTGAACGCCAAATGCCCCTGCATTCGACAATACAGGATCTGTTACAATTGTCATTTTCGCCGCAAAAGGCGAAGTAAACACGGAGAAATTATCATCTTTAATGTAATCAATTCCCAAGGCCATATTAACATAGCCCGGAGCAAGGAATGTCGACACCCGAACAGAGTCATTAGGAAAGGTAAAACCATCGAGCATTTGCGTTTTGAATCCACCAATTAAAGAAGTGTAGAGGTGTTTCTTAACATTGTATCCGAAATTACTGGCAAAATCTATCCTGTCATCCGTTTTTTGTAAGCCCTCTTCCGACTCCTTATCGATATACAACAAGCCTCCCAAAGCGAGACTTAGGTCATTTGTCCAGCTGATCTTATCTTTCTTGAAGTTGGCATTGGCGATTATTCCTGCAATTGCAGAAACATTGTTCCTACCTCCTGCGCTCCAGTTAACAAATGAAGTTTGTGTTCCGTTAATACTGTATAATGCCTTGAGGTTCCAGTGCTTAGGAATTTCCTTCTTAACTGTATCAGGGGCAACTGCAGTCGAATCTTGAGCTTTAGAACAAAATGTTAAAGCAGCCATTAAGGTCAGAACAAATGATTTCATCATGTGGTGATTTTGCCCCAAAGTTCGCAATTCTAAAGGAAATAGGTGCAGATCGCTGCTACAAACTTATCCGTTTTAATGTTCACTTCCGAATAGGTCCGTTATCCTGAATTTTGCTAACTTCGTCTCAGAATAAAAACAAAGGAAAAATGACAAAAGAAGTATACATCG
Organism: uncultured Akkermansia sp.; assembly: GCA_964593935.1. GTDB lineage: Bacteria > Bacteroidota > Bacteroidia > Flavobacteriales_D > Crocinitomicaceae > M0103. The sequence goes on from CAZQKN010000001.1 coordinate 201,865, forward strand.
TTGCTGCCGCGCGAACACCAATGGGTTCATTTATGGGATCATTGGCGAGTATTCCAGCAACACAACTGGGATCTGTCGCTATTAAAGGTGCTTTGGAAAAAGGAGGAGTTAATCCGGATATCGTTGATGAAGTATTCATGGGTAATGTTCTTCAGGCGGGTGTTGGACAAGCTCCGGCTCGTCAGGCAGCCTTAGGCGCAGGAATTGGGCAGAATGTCCCATGTACTACTGTAAACAAGGTTTGTGCTTCAGGAATGAAGTCTATTATGCTTGGAGCTCAAACAATCATTTCTGGTGATAATCATGTTGTTGTTGCCGGTGGAATGGAAAGCATGTCTCAAACGCCACATTATGTTGACGGTCGTAACGGAGTGAAATTCGGAAACATCACGATGCTTGATGGAATTACGAAGGATGGATTACTTGATGTTTACAGTAAAGTGCCAATGGGGAACTGTGCGGAACTTTGTGCGAAAGAACACAGCTTTAGTCGTGAGGATCAGGATAATTTTGCCATTAATTCATACACCAGAGCTGCAGAAGCGTGGAAAGCAGGAAAATTCAATAACGAGGTCGTTCCTGTAGCTGTTCCTCAGCGCAAGGGAGATCCTATCCTCTTCAGTGAAGACGAAGAATACAAGAGTGTTTTCTTGGATAAGATCCCATCACTTCGCCCTGCTTTTGACAAGGAAGGAACAATTACGGCTGCGAACGCATCGACGATCAACGACGGAGCATCAGCAGTAGTATTGGCTTCTAAGGAAGCTGTTGAGAAATATGGATTGACACCGATCGCGAAGATCGTTAGCTACGCGGATGCTGCACATGCACCAGAGTGGTTTACAACTGCTCCAACAAAAGCGATCGGAAAAGCGCTTGATAAAGCAGGGATGCAAACTTCTGATATTCATTTCTGGGAATTGAATCAGGCGTTCTCTGTTGTGGGTCTTGCCAATATGAAGTTGTTAGGTCTTGACGCTTCCAAAGTTGATGTAAACGGAGGTGCTGTAGCACTTGGTCACCCGCTTGGAAACTCAGGATCAAGAATCATCGTAACACTTATCAATGTCTTGAAGCAAAACAATGCAAAGTTTGGTGGAGCAGGAATTTGTAACGGTGGTGGTGGCGCTTCAGCTATGATCATTGAAAATATCTGAATTATTTAATACCATTCAATCAGGGCTGTCTCTTTTGGACAGCCCTTTTCATTTAAGTAAAAATGGTTTTCCATACTTGACACATTTTGCTTATCCTTGAACAATGAATCTGGAGCAACGCTTTCGTTTTTTTATTTTGCCCTTTGTTCTGGTGGTGATATGCGGGATCGCACTGCTTGGAAGCATTCTGACCGTTTTTGAGGTTAGGCAAGGAATGGAGCTACTCAGCGAAGAAAGTTGGGAGATCTGGGCTCCATTAACTTTTGCGTCGGTCACATGGTTCTTGTTCCTACGAAGAAGAATAAATATCCTTCATCTTGATACTAAGTATTTTGAGGGACAATGGCCAACCCATATGCTGATCATCCTTGCTATCGTTGTCCCCATTGGAATGAGTTCCGCACTCATCAAGAACCTTTTTTCGCAACAGGTTGAAATAAGCTCAATTCAAGAGATCGATCCGACTAAGAAATTCCGCTGGTTTTGTATTGATCACCTCTCTATCGAAACGGAAATTGTCGCCGGAGATCAATTTTCTGAAGTCAGCGGAAAACACTCAGACAAGTTGCATTACACGGCTTATTTCTTGAGCCCTTTAAGTTCCAAACTCGACGATGGAATAATCGTCTGGATCGGAAAATCCTATACTACGACCATGAGCAATGGTGAAAATGATGATTACAAGAATCGTGCTTGGGAAGCTCACTGGACAGCATCACAGAACACCTTCAGATCAGAGATCTTAGCAGAGACCGGCTGTTTAAAACCCATACCGGCCGGAGAAGACCGGAACCGCTTCTTGAAAGGAATCCAAAGGAACCCATTCTACAAGAATAAGAAGCACCTTATCTTTGAACGTACGCAGGAAAAGTTGACCGGAAATTTGGCTTCTATGCAAAGAACCTTTTTGATCGGTTCTTCGATCTCCCTTTTTGTCGTGAGTTTGATCTTTCTTTTGGTGAAGGTCCAGCCGAGGAAACTGAAAGAGTATTTGAAGAACCCTTCCGTAATTGCAAAAAATGAAAAGGAAGTGGTTGATGTCATTCTACTCAAGACACCTCTCAAAGCACTACCGATCATCACTGGGATCAACCTGATCATGTTCTTTGTGATGATGTGGACCACCTCTTCATTTGCTCATTTCGACTCTTCTGATCTTTATGATATGGGAGGTCTCACAAAAGAATTCTTTCGGGAAGGTGAATACTGGAGGATCATTTCCAGCATATTTTTACATTCCGGTTTTTTACATGTGATGAACAATATGATCATGTTCATACTTTTCGCTATGATCATGGAACCTGTTCTTGGCACTGTAAAATTCACCATGCTTTATTTTATTTCTGGAATATTGGCAGGTGTAATCTCCGTGTTTACTAATGATGCGGTAAACATCGGTGCCAGTGGTGCGATTTTCGGTCTGGTAGGCTGGGCTTTGGCTCAACGCCTGATCTACAAGAATCATGATTTCAGTCAGGCACTTTTCATGATTGGAATCATCTTCGGGCTTGTCAGTCTCGTTTTTGGCTTTATCATGCCTAACGTGAACAATTTTGCACATTTGATCGGATTGATTACCGGTGCAATTTTCAGCGTTGTTTTCACACCGGAGCAAGATTCGGATAGATTTTGAACAAAGTGATCATCTGTTAACTTAGGTCAATAGATAATAGTAAGCATTCAGTGTACTTTTGAAAGAAAAAAATGAAAATTCTAGCATTCGGCGCAAGCGCCAGTAAACACTCCATAAATAAACTACTCACACATCATGTAGCAGCTAAATTCAAAGGACATGACATCGAATTGATCGATCTGCTTGATTTTGCGGCACCGATCTACACGATCGACCTGGAAAATGAAGAGGGTTATCCTTCAAGTGTCCTTCAACTTATGAGCAAGATCAAAGAAGCTGATCTTATCATTATTTCATTTGCTGAGCACAACGGTTCATACACTGCCTGGTTCAAAAATCTATTCGACTGGTTGACCCGTGTGGAGTCCAAATTCCTCAGTGAGAGAAAAGTGTTGATCCTGGCAACTTCTCCCGGTGCAAGAGGCGGGCTTTCCGTTCTTCAAGCTGCCTTGGAACGTTTACCGAGACACGGTGCTGATGTTGTGGGCAGCTTCTCCCTTCCGAATTTCAAGGAGAATTTCGATCCGGAGAAAGGAATTGTAAATCCCGATCTGAAATTCCAATTGGATGATCTTCTAAAGAACGTCATTTGACCTTTGATCACTTGGGACGCTTCATGACGAACTTGTAAACTCGGAAAGTGAGTAGGATATTTACGAGGATAACTGCGATCACAACATATCCTAATGTGTCAAATCGCTCCAGCGGACTGGTTTCCGACTTTTGTTGAACGATCATCCCTCCTACCAGAGCGGCTATTCCACCGGCCATTTGCTGTAGCGAGGAATTGATACTCATAAATGCGCCCCTGTCTTTCATGGAAGGAACAGAAGCTGTCAAGGCCTGTGAAGGAACCATTCGCGCCATGATACCCATCATCATAAAAACGTTGACAGCAATCAGGACGTACATTGGAACGATCGGCAGATTCGTGTAAATGAGCACGGCAATGGCCATGACAAAAGAGGCGCCCATGAAGATCCTGAACTTGTCGAAACGGTCACTGATCATTCCAACTAAAGGCATGATGGCGAAGGTTGCCAATCCAACGATCATGAACAGCAAAGGAAGATCTTCCTGATCAAGTCCAATGTTATTTACAGAATAAGCACTACCCCACGGCATCATGAGGTATCCGCCCAATGACATAAAAGCCGTAGCCATAAAACCGATACGATAATCACGGTTTGCGATCGTTTTCCACATGTGGACCAATGCATTATCGCGCTGCATTTTCAAATGAGCATCAACGGGTTTTAGCACGAACAATGTGAGTAGGAAGATACAAAACGCCAGAATGACGATCAGGAAAAATGGAGCTTGCCAGTTCCAGACATTTGCCAGATAGAGACTGATCGGAATCCCAAGGATCTGGCTCATGCCGAAGCCCATTTGTAAGAACCCCACTACTCGACCTCGGTGATCCATATCAAAAAGATCTGCAACGATCGCCAAGGAAATGGATGACATCACACCTCCAAAAATACCCGTTACGATCCGCGCAAATACGAGGAATCCGTATGATCCTGACATCCCACAAAGCAAGGTGCCGATGATAAATCCTCCGTAAAAGAACAATAACAACTTCTTTCTGTCGAACTTATCTGCAAAGCTTGCAGTAAGAAAACCAGAAAAACCTGCCGAAAGCGCATAACTAGAAACTACGACCCCAAATTCCGCCGGATTGATCTTTAGATCCTTGATCAAAAGATCACCCAAAGGTGACATCACCATAAAGTCCAGAACCACACTGAACTGCGTGAGCGAAAGGATTAAGATCACCGTAGTCTGGTAGGCTGTGAAGGGTACTTTTGCCGCTGTTGTTCTCATCGCACAAAAGTACTCCGATCTGAGATCAAAAAAACAGATTCAACATATTTTTTTCCGGGTAACTTTATGCATGCATTGGAGAAGATGTCGTAGCTTTGTAATAATAAAAACAATAGAAATGAAATTAGCTAAAGTTGTTGGGATTGCCTTGATCGTGGTTGTATCCGCTTGTTCGAAAACAAGTCCGAAAAAAGTTGAAAATGTTCTCACAGACGGGACATGGAAGATCTCTAATCTGAGTGACGACGGTGAAGATGAAACGTATTACTTTACTGGATACACGTTCAGTTTTAAAAATGACAACACCGTATCAGCAACCAGTGGCTCAAATACGGTTAACGGAACCTGGAAACTGGAGAAGGATAGCGACGATGACAATCCTAAGCACACTGAGTTGATCCTTAGTTTTCCTGTTGCGGGTAATTTTGATGAGTTGAACGATGACTGGCATGTGATCAGCATCAGTGATTTCGAAATAAAACTTGAAGACGTGAGTGGTGACGGGTCGGTTGATAAATTGACCTTCAGCAAAATATAATGAAAGCTCCTTCGGGAGCTTTTTTTTTTAGAAAACGATAATGTTGTATAGTCCTGCGATCAGGTAGATCAGTGCTGTAACAAAAAAGACCACTGCCAGGATCGGCCCAAGATAAGGAACATAATAAAGGGAAATCAAACCCAACAGAACGAACACTATTGAAACAAGTATCATTTTGAGCCCGGAAGGAGTGTATTGTTTATTCTTTACTTCCTTCACGTGGAATTTCGTTTCTGGTTGCTTGTATACCTCGGAACACAGCGATCCTCTGTTGTTCTGATCTATCTTTTCAGAAACCTGTTTTCGGCTGATCACCCGCTCAATGGGATTTTCAGTTACTATTGAAATGGACTCTTCAAAATCTTCCGTCACTTCAGTATATTCCATAAATTGTGCAGGCTCATCGCATAAAGGAACACGGTTAGGTTTATCTTTTATTCTTACATTATCAAGTGTCGATGGATACGCCGACCTCAAGATCAACTTTCCTGAATGACAAGCAGATAAAGACAAGCCAATTGCCAGCAAAACAAAATTGATGGATCGAAATGCGCGTGACTGAAACCAAATCATGTTGAAAAATAGCACTTTTCTGTCCTTCAACAGAGTACTACATAAAACAAACGGCCGAAATTTCAGTCCGTCAGCTTCGCCGAAAATACGATCTTGCTTCTTTGCGCCTGTGTAAAATCGATCATATCCCTGTCATTTACCGCATGATATAGTTCTGTTCCAATGGGCAGGATCGTTCCGTTTTCCAATTTCATTTTATATATCCGTGATCCATTCTCCAATTGAAAGTACTTCCGTTCTACCCTGCTTTTATCCGATCTTTTCAGGTTACTTTTCAGATCCTTTCGGACATTGCCGGTTAAGAGCAAATAAGTACCCAATGAAAGAACAATTGCAAGCACTTCGATGATGATCAATCGACTTATTGGCGGACGTTCGACTGTTTCAACACCGGTGAGCACATCCATAAAGTGAAAGCTCAGGTTCACCGCCGTGATCATGAAAAGCAACCCAAAGGACAATAATATGGCTGGGCGCAATTGTTTTCTGAGTTCTTGTTTGTCTTCCCGAGTTAAAGCGATTAAGTTTTCCATGCACTGAATTTTGTTGCAAATTAGGCAGAAGACGATCCGAATTGAGTAACTGAGATCACTTAAGACTTCATCTCGCTTCTCGCAGTCCCAATCCTTGCTATCGGCTCCGCTTACCTTGATTTCGGCTCCGCTCGATCTGCAGTGCACTGAGCCTCGGGCGGAGCCGAGAGGCGACTCTCTTCTCCTTCAACAATTTTCCTTATTTTGTTACCTTCTTTAAATTCTCACTTATTCAAAGCATGTTCACCTCAAAATTTCGCATTACCCTTGTCCTGTCGTTGATCGTATGCACTCTGCCGTGGTTGGGATTTACCATTTGGAACAGTTTGCCCTTCGACTTTCGGGTGAGTTCCAGTGACTTGCGCTACGCCTTTTACGGATTGATGGGTATCATTATCGGAGGGGATAAAACTTTTCTTGTATGATTCTGATTTGTAGTATTTTACGAGTGATTACCTAAAGTATTCACTGATGTCTCCAAACTAAAAATTATCTTAGTTAATAACTTTTATAAACGTATATATTTTTACCCTAATTGAGGTCATAAAAAGATGACTTTTTTTGTTTTTTTCTGAAATTTAATCTCCGAATAATTCAATACATATGCCAACCAATTTAGGCAACTGAAAAAGTCAAATTTTAAAATATTTTATTTCGACTTTCAGGCCATCAATGCGCCATATTATTTTGTATGTATTAAATTCGATTCGTGAAATTTATATTACCACTCCTTTTACTGACCTCTTTATCCTGCAAAGCAGGACAATCTTTTTCATCAATCGAAAACTCAATTTTTAGAGGCGAATTCACAGAGGCAAATATTAAGATCAATCAAAGCCTAAAAACAGCAAAAGGAAACGATAAATCACTTCTATATCAATTAAAAGGTGATATTCTCAAACTCGAAGGTGATTTGGACGAAGCCCTCAAGTATTGGAAGAAATCCAATCAATTGCGAAGAGAGATTTTCCCCAAAGGAAATTATCATCTGGCCTGGAACTATGCGCTTCTTTCAAACTACTATTACGAAAAAATGGAGCCCAAATTGGCTGTTGCTTATGCGGATTCGTGTAAGAGGTTAATAAGAGGTTTGAACAATAACCAACAAAAGGAAATTAAGATTTTTAAAATCTGGAATATTCTTGGACAAAGTTATAAGCTTGGGTTAGCAGGAATTGATAGGAACGTTAAATTGAAAAAATATGAGGTTGTTCGATCTTACTACCTAAAATCCCTCCGTTTAATCCGAAAAGAGAAGTTTTCTATCTATTACGAAGCAAAAACACTCCATCTTTTGGGAAATTCTTATGTAGATAATGTCTACGATTATTTACACGAACAGAACAATTTTAAGAAAATTAAACTCTTAAAAACAAAAGCTGAAACATCCTATCATAAGGCAGATGAAGCCTGGAGAATTAGTTCTGAAAACTATTACCATGAACGCGCCAAAACATTGTATGTTCATGCACTTTTGTTATCCATTTTGCCCAAAGAGACTTTTCCTAATTCTTTGGATCAATCTATCCGTCTGTTTGAAGAATCAGAATTGGTTTTTGGAATGAATAATGATCTTTCCAAAATACCTAATAAACAGGATGCACTGCAATGTTTATGGTTGCACAAAGGGGCGCTTTATGAGAAAATTCGCAGAACCAATAGACGCTCAGGAATTAGCGAATTGGAAAGACTCAATAAGATATCAATAAACCTCTGGCAAATTGTCTACAAGAGCTTCAGAACTAAAAATCTGAATCAGATATTATCCATCTATGGTTTAGTCCCCTATCAGGATGTCATCACCATTGAAAACCTAAAGAGGAAATTCAACGAACAATGGTCGAAGGAGAAGATCTTCCAAGCAAACCAAATGTTGAAATATTATGATTTGAATCGATTTACACAAAACAACTCTGAAAGTAGGTTGATTACATTAAAAGAAGTGCAAAAAAAATTAAAGAAAAACGAATGCTTCATTGATTTCATTTCTGATCATTTATTTCTTTTTATCACAAAAGGCAAGACTCATTTCATAGAGCTAGATCTCCAATTTCACCGAAAACTGGATTCGTTGAATACTGCTATCACCCAACAAGACTACCAAAGCTTTTGCTCGACAAGTAGAGGTGTATACAATGATTTGTTTCCTGAAAGTATTTTAAAAGGGATTACATCCATTCACATCTCTCCAGCGCAGCGCTTCAATGTATTGCCTTTCGAAACCCTGCTTCAAAGTGATCAAGGAATAACTTCAAAACAATATTCTAAACTTGACTATTTAATTCGGTCCAAAGAAATATCCTATTACTTATCTGCTTCTTACCTTTTTAGAAAACCTAAAAAATTAGACTTTACCGGAACTTCTTTAGCTCCCCGAAGTTGGACTTCTTCGAAATTACCGTTTTCGGAAAACTTGGCTATTGAACTCAATAAAGATTATCCCTTTCATTGGGTAGAATCGAATTCAACCAATAAACAACAATTGATGTCAGCACGCGGAAACATCATCCATTTTAGTGGACATGGGATTATTGACCCTCAAAATCCAAGTCTATCAAAATTAGATTTCGGAAGTGATTTCTTAACTCTTGAAGAAGTCTATCAGTTCAAAAAAACATCACCCTTTGTTGTTTTAAATGCATGTAATTCTCAGAATGGTAAAACCAATGTTGGCGATGGTGTTAACGGTTTTGCAAGAGCCTTTCATGCTCTTGGGGCACAAGCTAGTTTATCAAATATTTGGGAGGTGGACGATCAGGCTTCCAATGAATTATTAAGGCGATTTTATGAACGTGTTTCCGAAGGAGCAGGAATAATACCATCCTTCAGACAGGCTCAGTTAAGTTTTATAGAAGAGTCTAATGGTTTTGAAGCTCCTTATTATTGGGCCGGGCACAGGTTGTTTGGAGATATTGAAATCGAAGAGAATAAAAAAACTCCCAAATCCATTTTTATGTGGATTTTGGGAGCTTTGGGTTTAGTTGGTTTGTTTTTCCGATTCTTTAAAAGAATAAAGTCTGTTAAAAATTAAAGTTTTATGATGTAGTTTACTGAAATATTCTTCGGTCTAGTTTCTGCTCCACCAGTAGCACTTATATGAGGAATTCCGATGTTAGAAATTCCTCCTGAGGTAACAGATGGGTAATTCCCTCCACCTCCGGTAGACGACCTTCCCACAAGACCGTGGTTGTGTGATTTTATTTCGTCAGCTTGGTAGCTACCCACATTATCTCCAGAATTACCTCCGTTTAATGATGTTCTCGTACTTGCATTTGGATCGTTTCCAGATCCGTTATTTGCTCCTCGAAGAAACATTCCACGAAGATCGGGAATATTAAAAGTGGTTGTTCCATCTCCATCTCCGAAGGATGTACCTATTACACTAAATAAACTACTGTGAACTGTTCGATCTAATTCTGCTCCATCACAAATCATCCATCCTGTTGGTGCTGAAACACCTACAAAAGCAATAATACTTCCTGTTGGTGTACTTGAACTAGATGATGCAGGTATAGTTAAATCATCAGTTGTAAAAGATGACCCATCGGAATAATTAAAAGTATATGTACCATTTCCATTGTTAACAGTAGAAGTGATTCCAATGCCAGCAATACCTTGTGGACCTGTTGGACCATCATTACCTGAAGGGCCTTGGGGGCCGGTTAAAGAGTTGATGAAATCAGTTTCGGTTCCTGTATTACCTAGACCTAACCAAATCTGATATGCCGATTGACCATCTGCACCTGCTGGACCCTGTGGACCAGTTAAACCAATTGGACCTTGTACTCCCTGAACCCCTTGTGGGCCAGTTGCACCTGTCAATCCAATTGGTCCTTGAGGTCCTGTCAATGAGTTGATAAAATCTGTTTCGGTTCCTGTATTCCCAAGTCCTAACCAGGTCTCATAAGCAGATAGTCCGTTTGCACCATTTGTTCCATTCAATCCAGCTTGACCAGCAGGTCCTTGAACTCCCTGTGGACCTTGCGCTCCAGTAGCGCCTGTTAAACCGATTGGTCCTTGTGGTCCCGTCAATGAGTTGATAAAATCTGTTTCGGTTCCCGTGTTCCCAAGACCTAACCAAATCTGATATGCCGATTGACCATCTGCACCTGCTGGTCCTTGTACCCCCTGAGGCCCAGCAGGCCCTGTTAACCCTATTGGACCTTGAGACCCTGTAGCTCCGTCATTTCCTGCTGGTCCTTGGATTCCTTGAGGACCTGTTACTCCTGTCAGACCAATTGGTCCCTGAATACCTTGAGGTCCTGCTGGTCCTTGAGGACCTTCTAAAGAAGCCAAGAAATCTGCTTCTGAACCTGAATTTCCAGCATTTAACCATATCTGATAGGCAGATAATCCACTTTGTCCTTGCGGACCCTGTGGACCAGGAGTTGAACTTCCTGAAGTCTTTGCATATAGTGCATAAGGTACACTCAACAATTGAGAAGTTCCCATCACTGCATATGAAGTTCCACCTGTCACATCAATTGCAGTTTCAATGTAATAAGGCCCGTTTGACCAATCAATAGAGGAAAAATTATAGGAGGTAGTACCTGTCCCAACTTGAAGGTTGACCAAACCAAATGAATTGGAAGTTTCACTAAAGGTTTCTGAATAAACTGTGATCCCAGAAGGTGCACCTTGTAAAATAGTGAGTCGTATGCCTACATTTTGGTTGTTTAGAATTACTCCACTTGCATTACGAACTACTGCTTGATAAGAAAAAGATTCTGGAGCCTGTGAGAATGAAACTAATGCTAAAGCTAAACAGACAATGGATAAAAAAAGTGTTTTCATTGTACAGAATTAATGTGATTTAAGAAGTTTAAAGAGTTTAACCATCTCCAATTGATTGTTGAGAATTCTGAGTGAATAGGCAGCTGGTTGTAAATCGGATGTATTAAGAAAGGTTTCCGAGTTTAGAAGATTCCCCTCAAAAATCAACTTGCCATTCTCATCAAAAAGTTGATAACTCAAATTATCATATTGTTCCGTTTTAATAGTCAGAGCATCGCCGACTGGATTTGGAAATACAGTCACTATCAGATCGGAATTTAAGTCCTCAACACCGAGAAAATTCCATGAAGTTTGATGAAACCCCTGAGTTAGAGTGTTAGATGAATTTGAAACAGTTTCAACTACAGGTTCACCCATTGTATAACTCATTTGGACAACACCATTGTTATAGTGATTTCCTGAGCTGGAAAGGACATTCTGCTCCGCCGATTGACCAAAACTGGACAATGGAAGAAGAATTCCGACCATTATTGTTTTACTCATACTTCATGAATTTTTCATTGAATAGAACTTCTGTATTATTTAAGATCTGAAGGAAATAAAATCCATTGGTCAACAAGGAAATATCTATTTGTTGAGTTAAAATGGAGCGCAAGACAGTCTTTCCTTGTAAATCAAGAATGTTAACTGATGTGTTCACAGGTAAATGATCATAGATTAAATTCAACGTTGCTTCGTTGGAATAAAACGAGATGTTTGGTCGTTCAATTGACTCCAATCCAACATAATCGATTAGAACACATTCAGATGTATCCACACAACCATCATAGGTTATTTCAACCGCGAATTGTCCGTTTTGGGTAGCTTCAAAATGCTGATTGAATTCGCCAACCATTTCCTGATTACCATTATCGCAATCCAACCATTGATAGCCTGCCACTAATTGATTTGCACTTAATAAAAGTCCATCAACGGTTACCGAATTATCAATGTTTGTAACACTTAGATCGATTGTAATTGTACTATCACAACCTGCTTGATTAGAAATTATTGCTGTGTAAACGCCAGAATTAGAATAGGTTTGACCATCAGGAGCGATGTAGTTCCCACAAGCATGTTCATTAATGAAGCTTGTAGATGGTTGGTTGATTGTTAAATCAATAGTTATTGTACTATCGCAACCAACTGCATTGGGAATTATGGCCGTATATATTCCATCTGAAGTGTAAACCTGGCCGTCAGGTGCTGAAAATGACTCACAAGCTTCAATAATTTGAGTTGAGCTCGAAGAATTTTTAACGGTCAAATTAATTGTAATTGTACTATCACAGCCAGTTGAATTCGGAATTATTGCCGTATAAGTCCCTGAAATAGAATAAACTTGGTTATCAGGTGCGACATATGAGTTACAGACAGTTTCGCTTAGAATACTTGTTGTATTTGAACAAGCTGTCCATTCCCAAACTTGTTTTGATCCTGATTTAATAATATATCCTTTTCCATTCAAAGAGAAAGCACCATCCACTCCTGTCGTAAAGGGCATTGGATAAGAAGTCCAAGTATTTGTTAAGGGATTGTATTCCCACAAACCATCTGACAATGCTAAGTATGCCTTACCATTTAACACAAAGCTAGAATTTCTCGTGTATGTTGTAGTCGTTGACGGACAACTTGCTATTGGAGACCAAGTATTTAATGATACGTCGTACTTATAAAAGTCATTTCCTGTTGCCCCACCTTCAGGTTGCCCTCCACCAGCATAGATTTCATTATTCACAACAAATGCCGTAAGATTTCTTCGATCTGCACCAGGAAAAATTGCCAACGAGGACCATGTATTAGTCGTTTCATTGTACGCTTTCCAATCATCCCAACAGTTGCCGCTATATGGCTGGCCTCCGAGACCGGAATAAACAATACCATTATGACCTACAGAAACCCCGTCATTCGTAAGATTACCTATGTAATTCGCAACACTTGACCACGAATTTGTAATTGGATTGTATTTAAAATAATTGGCATGTGCGTTGGAACTCCACCAACCTAATCCAACATAACCAAATCCAGAAGTTGACGATCCAGCTGCAGCTTGCATTCCATTCGGCAAATTGGCACGTTGAAGCCAAGTATCGCTACTTGCATCATATCTCCAAAAATCATTAGTCTCTACAGAACCCCCAACATGGTTACCAGTGCCATAATAACCAAAACCACCAAGAGAAAAGCAAATTCCTCTAGATCTTGCATTTCCTGGAAAATCATTTTTTTGGGTCCAAAATCCTTGTGAATAGCTAAAACCTGTTAATACGGTGAAGAGAATAATGTAAAAATTCGTTTTCATGAAGTAGTTTTCCACTTCATCAAATCAATCTATAAAAGGTAAGTGCTCTCCCTAAATTTTCTTCAGAATTTCTTCAGAGACATTAGCAAACTCAGTCTTTACGTCCATTTGAGCTTTAAATATTTTTTTAGCCGAACGCAGATCTCCTTCAGAAAGGGAGATCAAACCTAATCTGAACTGAGCATTATTGTGATAGATAGAGTTCTTATCGATTTGATTGAAGAATCCTTTTGCCTTGGTGTTATCGTTTTGCTCAAAGGCAATCACCCCTTGGAAGTAATATGACGTATCTGATGAGATCTTATTTAGCAAAGAATTGGCTTTATCGAATTCCCCTAATTTATACGCGTTCATTGCGCCATCGTATTTGCCTTTTGTGCTCATTTTAACTGGCAGACCAGGTTCTGCAGGCCAATACTGTTGAGCCAATTCGACATGATTGCTCGATGAAAAATGTTGGAACAGAAGCACTCCGATAATAATGCTTGCTGCAACAGAGGTACTCCAAATCAAGATGCGCTTGGCATTATTCTTCTTTTGACCCTTTGGATTATCCAAAACCTTGTCCGTCTCCTGAAGCTTAGACTTTAACTCATTTCTGAAATGAGTTTTTATTCCAACCTCAAAGGCTACATACTGTTCAAATGCTTCTTTGAACTCAGAGTCATACACCAATCGAGCTTCGAACTCTCTCAATTCGCTTTCTGAAAGATCTCCATTACGATATCTCTCAAATATTTCGATATGTCCGTTATCTGGTATCATAACACAAATAGCAATGAGATTTTTTTGAGTTCATTCATCAAATTCTTCATGCACACAGACTTCTTGGATTTTGCAGTATCAGCGTTTTTGTAGTTCATCTCTCGTGCAATGCTTTCCATATCGTACTCGTTGAAATAGTACAACTTCAATACTTGTTGGCAGTCTTGTGGTAATTTATCTATCGCCTTCGTGATTTGCTCCTGTGTGTATACTCTATTTTCTTCCTCCATGTATTTTTCCACTTCACCATTTTGAATCAATTGAAGATTGTCATGGTAAGCGAGTCTTGATTCTTTTTTCTGAAGATTGAGCAGTTTGTGTTTTCCAATCTGGAAGAGATACGTTTTAATGGTACTGGAAAGCTCCGTTAAGTGGCCTGTTATTACGTTCTGGTGAAAATCGAGAACAGCCTCCTGGAATGCATCCTTCGCCTGTTCCTCGGTAGCTTTATAGGTTGACTTAGACCAAACAATAAATTCATTCCTGTATAGCGTATACAAATCGAAAATTGGAGAGTCATCTCCGTTTCGAAGTTTGTCAAGAATGATATTTGGTCGGAAGTCTTTCAAAATTTGGTTAAATATAACTCCTACTGTTATGAAAAACCAAAAGACATCTTCAAATTATCAAACTTCTTTTAATGTATTTTACGAGTTACAAACTTACCTTTTGAGAGGGGTCCCTATCTCCCACTTTTATCCAGAAATTATTTTCAAAATAAACTCCGAGTATATTATCTCCCTTTAGAAATAAATTTTTTCAAAAATAATTTTCCCGGAAAAACCCGAGAAATCCTGAAAAAATTTATTCGCTGAAAACGAGTTAAAATGGGCTTTTTAAAGATTATCCGATAAAACCCGGGAATTCTCGGGTAATGCGGGTATTCCTGGATTTTTTTACAGAAATCTTGTAGAGAAAAACTTCATTGAAAAAAACAGAATTAATATTTTGATTCAAAAACAACAGAACACAGAGTACCATGAGTTAGCAAATTTGTATAGTTAGCCAACTGCTTGGATAAATAAAAAGGGGGTATTATCCGTAAAACCTCCTATTTCATGGTAATGTGTTTCAAATATTATGTTGACTAGACAATAATTGTTCTAAATAACTATATTAAACAAAAATAATGTCCATTATGAACTTTGTAAAACAACGCCTTAGGCTCTACACTCTAAAAACAGGATTTACTCAACTCGAATTGCAAAAGCAAGAAATAATCCGGTTGCAGCAGTATGAAAAAGCAGCAGAGATCCGTGAACAACAGCTAGAGTATGTTGAGAAACTCCGAGAATTGCGAAGTGAGATGGTTACATTTTTCGATAGCCTTGGAGATACTAAGAATGAGATCAAAGAAAAACAGGAGATCCTAAAATTCCTTATTGAACTAAATCCTTTCGATAATTTATTCCTTGATCCTATCGAGAAAAAACTCGAAGACGCCAAGACTACATACCGCGCTCAGCGCGAATCCGATCAGCAACAACTCTTTAACCTTTATCAGCAAAGAAGACAATTATTACTTTCGCGAGATCTGAAAGCAATTGTTGCAGTGAAACAGCAAATTACTGTTCTTCATGAAAAACTCGGGACGAAGAAGGATCAGTTTGAAGAGTAAGCACGTTGAGAAAACAATTTTAAAAGAATGAAAGGTTACAGTAAAACCTTGCTCTTGGCCTCAATCGAGCCTGGAGAGGAATCCCAACTAACCAAGCCTCGAACAGAGTCGAGATTCGTCCTCAGCAATTCAAACTACTTTTGGGTGTTCATTCTTTCTCTTTGAGAACCATATTCAACTAAATCTTTCATCAAAGATATTCGACAAGACTTCAGCGCCTACTGAAGAACTCAACCTTCCTTCCCCATCCAACACATGCACAAATGCCACCTTACATTGGTGATCTTTGTTGTCGATCTCGTGATTCTTGTAGGAAACAAACTTTGAATCAACAGGATCTCCAGGGTAAAGGAGCATCACCTTCTCTGTATTCCAGAAACGCGCGTAGGTGTACATCTGACGTAGATCTTCCACCGAAGGCTGATTGTTTGTTGGACGCTTCCATTTCGTATCAATAATATAAGTTTCCTCTCCCTTTTTGAGGACGATGTCCGGACGGATGGTTTTATAGGATCCCCAGAATTTTTTGGTTTCCTGACCAGTGACATGGATATCGGTACCTCTGCACTCCTTTTTGAGCATGGTGAGCACGTACTCCTCCCACAGTTCGTTCATGTCGAAGAGCAAAGCAAGCATTTTTTCCTGACCAGCCTTGATGTCAGGAGAATAGTTGAGAATGATCAATCGGGCCACCTCTAATGCTTTGGCGTAAGCCTGTGTTTTTCGATCGAGTTCCACACTGTCCAAATAGGCTGTTGTGATTTTAGGGCGCACCATTTCAGGAAAATCCATTGCCACCCTTCGCGCCTTATCGCTGAGCCGGGTGCCGCGGGTGAATTGCAAAACAATATCAAGGGCTTCTCCCAAAATGTGATGCAGTTTGTGGTTGACATCGTACACTTGATGGGAAGTATAAAATCGCTCTTGGTGCACTAGGTTGTGTCGTACTTGACCGGCAAAATCCAGCTTACCTTTTAAGGCTTTTACATTGCCTGTTTCCTTGCGGTATTTCTTCACCAAACCGGAATGCAAGAGGAATTGAAGTTCCTTTAAGAACAGTTCAAAATAGATCTCCAGTAAATTCAAGTGTTGCCGCTTTACTTCAGCATCGCCGGCTGTTTGAACCTTTAAACGCCCGGTGGTTTTGAGCATTTGGATCAATACATTGCGCCACGTGTTTTCGTCGCCTTGTCGATCCATTTTGGGAAGGATCTCAATGGACAAACCATCGACTTGAATGATTCCCACGAATTGTTTGAAGCGAATTCCGCGTGCAATTCCATCGAAATACTGGTTGCCGTGAAATTCATTGAAACGCAACAAGGCATCCAGCTTCGACTGATCCATGTCTTCATGGGACAAGGTCAAACGATCGTACTCATATACCGTGATGCGCTTCATGACTGTTTATTGCATTAGCGTTTTTAGCGCTTCTTCGAAATGCACTTCATTGAAAGGAATCAATTCGTAGGTGGTCTGGAACAGGCCTTCTCGTCCCTCGTAATCAAATGAAGAGAAAATGGAGTCCTTGATCTCCCCTTTTTTCACAAATCCACTTCCCAAGACCAGACCAATCTTCCCATAATCACCGAAGAAATACTCTTGCAACAATGGAATTATTTTATCCTTGAAAGCCCTTTTGAGGTCATTTTCATTTTCGACATCAATCAAGTAAGCATGACCTATAGTGTGATCGCGATCGATCAAGGCTTCAATGCGCTGATTGATTTTGAGTAACAGCTCTTTCAGGTTGACTCCGAGGATGTTTTTATCCTTCAACAAGGCTGGATTGGGCATCATTTCCACGAAGCTGAAACGACGACGTAAGGCAGTATCCAATGCTTCGATGGAACGGTCGGCGGTATTCATGGTGCCTAAAATATATAAGTTGGATGGCACTCCAAATTTCTCTTTGGAATACGGCAAAGTCACCCTTAATTCATTGTCTTGGCCTAATCTCTTGTCCTGTTCAATTAAGGTTATTAGTTCACCAAAAATAGCTGACACATTTCCACGGTTAATTTCATCAATAACCAAAATATATGGTTTGTCCTCCGTTTTAGTTGTGCTGGTCAAAGCTTTGAAAGCATCTCTTTTTACATCCTCGTTATAAAATTCATAAATCGATTGCTGAGAAATCTGTTTGTCGATGAATTTTTCAGGGGAAGTATCTAAATCCGTTGCAATCCATTCTACCTTTCGAAAATGGAACATGTCGGTAGGTGTTTGATCATCGAAATAATAATCACCCACAACTTTTCCAATGGCATCAATGATATGGTTACCCTTAGAAATAACTACAATATCTCCCAATTTCATTTTGTTTAGAATATAGGATGCTTGGATGTTGTAGCGATTCTTCTCTACTGTATTTGGGAACATTGCTTTAAAATCATCTCGATACTTTTTCCAACCGTGTTGCCCTGCTTTTGCAACCAATTCTGAAAGATCTTCTTCTCCTCCCCAACTCAATCCAACAACATTGTTCTCGATACACCAGTTATGAATATCTGGTCGGTTCTTTCCACCAATTGACATTTTGTAATAGTTCACATTGTCCCAATCAATTGTGCTTGTCGATATTGTCTTTGGATTTTTGGCTGTATTAGCAATTTGTTTGAATACGCCTGGCTCTATGTCGTATTTTAAAAAAGTGTCATCATCACCAGGTTTGATCGGTTTTATACCCTCAATAAAATCCTCATAAGACATCGATTGATGAAAGGTTGTAAAAACAACACGCCCCTCTTTCAACAATTGATCGTAGACCTCCTTATTCTTTTGGTGATCATTTGAAGAATATTGAGCTGGTTCACAGATCTCGACAACTCGATCAATAGTAGAGTACGTCTTGCCAGTCCCTGGTGGACCGTATAAAATTTGATTCAATGGTAATTTCATCCCTGTTACTTCCTTAATGGCTTTAGGCGCCTTAATTGTTAAGGTTCCTTCAATTGAATTATACTCCTCTATCAACTCCGCCAAGTCATTCTCGAGTTTTTCTTTATCGAGTGTTTTTGTGTTATAAATCCCTTTGATGTAACTTGCTCCGTAACGGTCTGGCCGCTGATTATAGGTGCGTTGAAACCATTCACTAATCGTTTCCAGTCCTTCTGTGTCGGGCCACTCGTATCCACTGTCTTCTGTCTCACTGATTCCATAAGCCAAAACCAACTGATCGTGTTCCTTGTAGTGCAAGAACACTGGATAAATACCCTTTGATGTCGTATGCGGCTCTTTGGTAAAGCTGATCCATGGCACACGGGCTGGACCTCCTTGACCAAAACTAACCTTCATGGTCAAACCGTCGTAAGACTTTGGATAAAATGCCGTTTTTAAATCACCCGTCTTTGACTGTGTAAGGAACTGTTGTATTGTCTTAAAAATATCCACGGATCCGTTGAATTTATTGAAGTGATGGTAAAGAATGTCTTGAGCAAGAATGAGGTGTTGTTCATCGCGATAGGCCGATGCAGGAAGGTATGAATTCACCAAATCAATGAGCTCTTTGTCCTTCTTAATGTAATCTTCAACGAACTGTTGCACCAATTCCAAGTAATGCAGGTATTTCTCACCTTTTCCGCGCTGCTTGACACCAAGAAATTCGCAATACTTGACATAAAAGGAACTCTTGTATAACGTGTACCTATCAGGAGCATAAAAGGTCAATATTGTTGCTGCTGTGCGCTCATCTTGGTGATGGTTCAGCTCATTCTCTGGCTCTAACTTTCGGTACAGGGCCAAGGTATCTTTACTGTATTGTTCAATGCGCTCTTTTAAGGGTTGCGTTTCATCAACCAAACTTCGAACGATGCTGCGCATTTCTTCCGGTGCATGTTTTGCCATTCCTCTAAGCACTCCACTCGACATCGCGTACAGGAAATTGCCGTAGTTCACCGAACGCAATTCTTCTCCAAAATCAGGTGCATCTAAACGAGGTCGACCCTGGTATTTCCCAAGAAGCTCCCATTTATAGATTTCATCGGACAACTTGGTTTCTCGAATATGTTCCTTGTAGTCATTAATCAACTGTAAAAGAGGATCAACTTTATCTGTCACTTGAAAGCCCAGTGATTTAATTTTCTCAAAGTGGGGGCCATCCTTTTTGATCATGTTAAAAAACCCTGAAGGCAGTTGTTTCCCTGTTGCCAATTGATAGGCTTTCTCCAACAAAAGTGGTGGCGGATAGGAATTGCCACTTTCCGGATCGAGTACTACATACAACTGTGACGATCGGCCTTTTGGCACACCTTCTTGATCGATCAGTTCCATTGCACGCTTGAGTTGTTCTTTCTGAACAGTTTGTAAGAGATCTAAAACTTCTTGTCGTGTCATTTTCTGTGAAAAGATAGGTTTCTAAGATAGGAATTCCCTTTAATAATTTTAGAATTGACTTAAATTCTATATATTCATGCAAAATTTTTTACATGAAAAACCTACTACTTATCTTTCTCTCGTTGTCGTGCTATTCGTTTTCTTTTGGACTAGATGCAATCGAAGTCGTTGACAACACATTTAAAATTGGAGCCTTTGGAGAAGAAACATATTATTTTGGTTTCGCCGAAGGTGATGAAATTGTATTTTCTTTTCAGGAAATCAACAACAATGAGTTAAAGGAAATAGAAATCATTGAGTACCCTAGCTCTTCTAAGTTTATGGATTTCAAGACGACGAGTATTCAGGAAAAACGTGTAAAAGTCACTAAAACAGGGATTTTTAAATTTCGTTTCAAGAACGGTGCTGCAAAAGGACGTGTTTGTAAAGTTCATATTCAGAGAATTCCAGCCTCAGAAGCAAGTCTAAAATTCGATTCTAATGTTTACTGGAAGACAATCTATGATACATCTTACACAACCGTTCAGGAAAAGTATCTGGTAAGAAAAGACACATCTTTCTCAGATTTTTATTCAAGCTCTGCATTTATTTCTTCTCAGAATGCGCTTAATGGTAACAAGAATCATCAGATCATTGACTTTGTAATCCCAAACAATACGGTGGCTTGGTCATTCTATATTGGAACGGGTTCAGAAGGCAAAGCCGAATTTGATAGAGCTCGTCAGGAATTTCTCAATTCAGCCGCCGCCGCTGCGGTTAAAATTCCAGGATATGGAGCAATGGCTGCATTGGCATTAACAGGTGTTTCACATATGAATAAAGTTCAAGGGGAAGACAATGTGCAATACTGGTTTCTTTCAAGCCCTGAAGATGTACAATTGTTCAATTCAGGACAAAGTTTCATGCAGTATAAAAAGGGTAATGTGGTCAATGAAGCGGCACAAATGAAACAACCACTAAAAGGTAAGGTATACATAGCGTTACTGAATGACAATACAATAGATCCAATTACGGTAATGATTAAAGCTACAGCAGTTATTGTAACTGAAGTTTGGGACGAACGACCAATTCAAAAAATGAGTGTTTCATCTTATCAAAAGCCTTATTTGAAAAATTAGAAAATCATCCAACTTAAATCTGCTTCGGAAGAATACTCTCAAAACTTAAGGGGTAAGCGAATTAATGGATTTTATTGATCTCTTTCAGATCAACAGACACTTAACCCTTTAAGACAAGGACTAGAAGTTTCCCTTTTTCTCTGATTTCAATATTGATTGTGCAAACTCAGATTGTGTTTTATAAACATACACTCCATAATTTGTTTTATCAATAAAGTACTTATCATCATACAGTGCATTACGTTTTAGACACTTTGTTAAGCCAAACGAATTAACTCTATTCGTCATCCCATCACTTTCTGAAAAGTACATTTCCCGTTGAGAAGGATCATTTTCTTGAGTTTTCAGTCTAAATGTTAAATATTCATCCGTTGTGTCGCGCTTTATGTGTTTACCCATTGAGGTATAAAAAAACCCATTATAGTCACCTTTGTATTCATATTTGAAATAATCTGCATCTGTAGAAGGACTCAACTCCCCCAACGACACATCCACCTTTCCATTATGGTTTTTATCATCATGAAATAATCTTACCCCTCTCGGGCTATAATATTCAATTTCAGTATGATAGTCCTTCCACCCCTTTTCAGACATGTGTTGGACAATTTCATTTTCCGATTTCGTCATTAGGACTTCAATATCTTCATAGGATGGATAGTTATCCTCGAAACTCGAACATCCGGAAGTTAAAACGACAACTGTTATGGTATAAAGTAGCTTTCTCATAGTGTACATCATTAAAACAAAAGACTCATAAGCATGGTGAATAATGAACAATTCTCACTTGCGTGATATGTACAAGGTCAACAACGAAATTATAAATAACACTATTCTTCATCAAGTTTTTGGCTTCGAAACTAGCATCCCCACCAACGGCACATCCGCCTCAGCCAAATCGTATTCCATAATCTCATCTCGCTTTACCCATTCATACGCATCATGATCTGTTAACGCATACGTTGCAGAAACCAATTCACAACGGTATCCTATCAAGCGAATTTGAAAGGTAGGATATTGATGTAAGTTCTCTCCTACCCGTTGGTGAACGATGACCTCCATTCCCAATTCCTCTAGCAGTTCACGCTTTAGACATTCCGGTTCGGATTCTCCTTCTTCCAATTTACCTCCAGGAAACTCCCACTTGCCGGCCAAAGATTTTCCGGGTTTGCGCCGAGCAAGAAAGATCTGGCCTTCTGAATTGGTAATGATGCCGCAGAGGACCTTAACCATTAATCAAAGTGATTAGTTCTTCAATAGTCAGGGTTTTTGATTTGCGTCGATGAACCATGGAATGGCAGTTGGGACATAAGGGAACAAGATCCGTCGCAGGATTGACTCTGTGTCTTTCACCTCCTCGATCAGAAATAGGAACAACATGATGTATGTGAATAAAACCTTCTCCCCAATCACCGTACTTCTCCTTGAAGTTAAAACCACAAGCAATGCATGAAAGCCCGTGAATCGCCACGGCCTGCTCGCGCAACTGCTGATCACGTTCGTAAACAGTAGTAAATACCTTTCTTTTATTCCCCTCTTCGCGCGATTCAAAAGAACCCGATTCACCCTGCTGAAAATCATTGAAGTCTGAATTCTCGTAATCCTCTAAATCAATTCCCGCGAGGTTGATAATTCTCTCAAACACTTCTTTAGGTTGTTGACGAACACTATTCCCTCCCATAAAATGGTTGGAATGACCTTGTGTGTCCTCAATATATTCATTGTTGATTCGAAAAGGTACAGCAATAGGAAATTTTATATACTGTTCAATGTACGCAATACTGTGTCCAGCTATTTCTGGATCAGGTTTAATAGCCTTTACCACCCCTGCACCATAATAATGAGGCTCTTTACTTAAACGGTGGTTTGCTTTTGAAGCTTCTTCCGGCTTCAATCTACCTTTATAATAGATTACACGGTCACCAGGCTTGATGCGTTGCAGATATTTTGCATTGGGGAAGTGGTATTCTTCTCCAGTTTTGTCCTTGTATTTTGAAGAGTCTTGTTCTACTAAGATGATGTGATTCATAGGTTAAGATTCAAGTACTTTTTTCAAATCAATATTTCGTGCAATATCCCTCTTGAATTTAGTTAGGGGTTTTGTATTGTGTTCCTTATTGAACAATTCTTCTCCATATACATCACTTCTTAATTCGTCAATTGGGTACTTGAGCAACCTAGAAATCAACAGAAGGTTCGTTTCTGGGTATTTCTCTTTTTTCTTAAGCAAGTTCAAAGCCTCAGTTTTTTGATAAACATATCGACTTGGTATTTTGAACATTTTAAAGTATTCCTTAACAAGTTTATGATTTGAATTGATGTCTTGAATGAGCTTAAAATCCTCAGTCGATTTTATATCTTTTAATTCTCCAGCATATAGAACTTTGAATTCAAAGTCTTTATTTAATGAAAAATTCTTGCTTGACGGGCTGACTTTTTCCACCTCCATTTTGTTTGAAAAAGTTCTATCTTTTTTAAATTTTGAATTACATGCGTAACAACTTGGAATCAAATTGTATAAACAAAGAGATAGTATCCTGTACTTTGACTGAGGCAGAACATGGTCCAAAGTAAAATGATTATGTGTTTTATTAAAGTTAAATTCTTTAATAATTTTCTTACTTGTTGCTGTTGCCGGGATTTCATCAACTGCACTAAACTTTCCTAAAAGCTTACGTTTTTCAAGAATTTTCCTGGAAGTTTTCTTTTTAATCCCTTTAATATTTTGAAACTCATAAAAATCGGCACTGTTAACAAAATCAATAGGATTTTTAAAATCCGAGAAATCTCTAAATGCAAATATGTAGTCCATATTGCAATAAAAGCAGCTATCCAATTTTATAGAACTCTGATTCATAAAAAACCATGCTAATTTCCCTTGATTCTTTTTATATCTAAATTTCAATCTCAGTTTCTGATAATCAACTAGCCCCAAACTTTTTTTAATTTCCATGTTCAATGTGACCAATTCATCAAATGGGGAAGTCAATAAAGATCTTAAATCAAGACATTTACCTTTAAATGGAATTTTGTTTAAAATTCTATCTATTTCAATTTGATCAACAGCATTTGAGTCAATCAAACAATTGTAATATTGTTCATGAAACTTATTTAAATCAGCTGGATCTGTTGGGTAAGTAATTGAAAGCATCAGAATTGGGGATTATTTAACTTGGAGTTAATTTTTAATAACTGAAGTTCCAGATCTTTCTTTTTGACTAATAATTCTTCTGTTGTAAGCAGTTTGGATTCAATTATTTCTAAATGATTCCTCAACAATTCCCTTACAACATCTTCACCGATTGAATTCACTATAAATTCCCATTTAAGCCTTACCTCACCATATTGCTTTCTCAAAGAAAAAAGATTATCAGCATTTATTTCAAGAACCTTTGAGTAAAAGTCAACTATTTTCTTAATCTCATTTGTTGCGAAATCTCCAATTGTTGATTCCATGAAAAAATTATCCATCAACATTTCATGAATATTCGCTCCAAAAGTTCTTTGATTGATTGTTGATCGAACATTTAATTCTCCCAACTTTAAAACATTTTCAGACGGTATATCAGAGAGAATAAATGGTGAATGTGTAGAAAAAAGTATGTTAAGCCCTTTAATAAATTTGCCATCGTTGAGATGTTTATAATCTTCAAGAATTTTTATCAAATTAGAAATAAATTTACGCTGTAATTCAGGATGAAAATATAGCTCTATCTCATCAAAAATTACGTTGAAATAACTATAAGCACCTCGGTCAACTCGTTCATTCTTTCTATGCACTGAATAGGCGTTATTGAGATGATAAACCAGCGAATTGATCGTATGTACACTCTGTTGTTCTCCGGAGCTTAAATCTGTAAACCTTGGCAAGGTCTCTAAAGTATCGATATTTAATTCTGAAACCGATGAACCATTCTCAAAAATAAAATCAATTTCAAAAATTGATGGAGGAATTCTTTTGTTGATTTCATAAAGATCTTGATCATTTTTAATGTTCATCCACCTGAGCAAATCTTCTAAGGAAAAATAAACTGTGTTGTTCTCGTTTTCCCATTTCTTATTAACATCTCCATCGAGAAGTTTTTTCAAAAAGAAAATAACTCTATGTATTTTGAAACTAACGTGTGAATCATCCTGAATAATATTTTTAATTGCATTTCGATGAATATGTATGGACTTCATTTCCAAAGATTCTTCAATCTGATCATTTTTTAAAACGTCATATTCGGGATAATTTTTTATAATTCTGGGAACTTTATAGGCAACATAGTTGAAAAGTGTTTCAACAAAAAGATTATCATTGTTTTGTAAAAATATTTGATCATGCTCATCGAAAATCTCTGAGTTTTCTGCTAGAAAATCCAAAATCAAATTGGTATTAATAGATGATCCTTGAATAAGAAAATCTTCAGTCTTTAATCCCGTATTTTTATTTCCTAATTTGATTAACGAGTTTTGCTTTTTGGAAACGTCAAATTTAAATTCTACATAGTTTACAAATTGTTTATCTGTAACATGAATATTTTCATTCCCTTTTCCCCTTTTAAGTTGGAAATATTTCTGGGTTAATAAGTTTATTAATAGTCTACTCTTCGCTAAATGGATTTCATTATTAATGTCAATATTACCTTCTTCTCTCATTGGATTAATTACCGCGGGAGTCTTGTATCCGTCGTTTTTATGGAAAAGAGTATTAATCCAATATCCTAGGTGATTCTCATTCAATGAATGATGAGAATAATTCAGGAATATCGTATAAAAGAATTTTGAAAAGAACTCGGCTTTTTCAATAGGACTGAATAGTTTTATTCCGTCGTTTCCCTTTCCTATTTCCCTAATATTTCGAATAGTAGGATCTGAATCAATGTGAAGTTCCCAAAGCTCATTTTTAATTTGAAAAATAATTGAGCATTTAAATCCATCAATAATTTCTTGGTGTTCTTTATCAGCTAGGAGATAGTTTGCGGCCAACCAACTTTTACGATTTGAATTTTTATCTTGTTGAATTTCAAATTCTAATAATTGTTCTTGCTTATCACTTAATGTCTTTATAAATCTTTCTATTTCAGGCTTTTCTGAAAAAGTCTTATCTATGAGCAAGTTTTTGAGATCCAAGTTAAATTTCTCTTTTTTAAATGCGTATAATTCTTTTTTCTCATTGATATCATCAAGACTTTCTTTAATTCTATCCGAATAAGGTCTAAGAAGAGTTTCTTCCCCTATTTTAGTTTTAGTACCAAGTACATAAATCGAATAAAGAAGTAATTCTATTATTGTACTTTTTCCACTTCCGTTTTTTCCAACCAAAGCTGAAATATTGATCTCAAGCTCTCCTATTTTATAGAGGTCATCCGGGACTTTTTTATCAAAGGAATAGTAACAAATATCACTTTTACCACTTTTAATTTCTTCACCCGATTCTGATAGAAATGTATATTCATTTTGAAATTCATATATTCGGCCTGGTTCAAGAATTTTATAAAATCTCTTGTTGCAGTTATAATGCGGTCTTATTCCTAAAAGTCTAAATCCACTCATCACCTATTCCTCTTAAAATTTTCTGCTTGTTCAAATATCTCTTTATACGCCTCGTCGTTGGCGACAGGTGGGTAATCGAATTCTGCAAGGAGAATGATTAAATCCACTTTTAGTTCAGCTTTAATATCGTCACGCTTGGCCCAATCGGTGTATTTCGCTTTGTCGTCAACGATTTGTTTGACGCGCTTGGCTAACTCAACGAGTTTATCTTCCGGATAGAAGAAATCGTATTTGGCAGCGATCGCCAGGAGGATGTCGTAGAAGGCTTTTTCTTCGAAGTCGATACCAAGTTCCTCTCCGGCGTTAACTTCACGTTTCAAATCGTAATACAATTCCAGGATCTCATTGGTAAAATCTTCAAGGACCTCTCCGCGAAGTACGTCAGCTTCTTTGCGTTCATTGTATTTCGTGACGATGTAGTTCAGCTTTTCTGTGAAGTTGACGCCCTGTACTTTGTTCACTTTAGAAACTTGACCTATTGCCTTTTGCAAGAGTTTTTGCAACAACTGAATCTTTGTATGCGGCAATTTGATCTTATTGATCTTATCCAGGTAATCCTCGTCGAATAAATCGATTTGCGCATTGTCATCCTCGCCCATTTTAAAGATCTCCTCTACCCCTTCACTCTGAATGGCTTTTTCGATCATTTCGCGAACCTTCGCATTCATCTGAGCAATATCCGGTGCATCCCCTTTGGTCAACTTGAACACAATTGAACGAACGGCTATATAGAAGTGGATGTGATCTCGTTGGTGATTGCTGAATTCGTTGGCTCCAGAACAAATGTCGTAGGCTGATTTCAATCGTTTCACTAAATCCATGAAACGCTTTTCCAATTGCTGGGTGACCAACACAAACTCAGCGGCTCTATTCAGGGTTTCTAGTTGTTCGAGTGGGTCTCCTCCAAAATACGGAGTAGTATCAAAGGTGTGGAAAATGTTAGCCAATAATTCCATGTGATCTTTGACAACAATGATCGATTGAGCTAGGTCCTCAAAATTGCTGGCATCTCGCGTGCCGTACATGGCCAATGCCAAGTTCATCTGTTTCTTGATTCCAATGTAATCGACCACCAAACCTTTTTCCTTCCCTTCGTATTTTCTGTTCACACGGGAAATGGTTTGAATAAGGTTATGCCGCTGAATCGGTTTGTCAATGTAGATAGTATCCAGGAATGGAACATCAAAACCTGTCAGCCACATGTCTACCACAATGGCAATCTTGAAATTGGATTTTTCATTCTTGAATTGGCGATCCAATTCCTTGCGGTATTCTTTGGACCCGAGAATATCGTATAATTCTTTGGGATCATCTTGCCCTCTGGTCATGATCATCTTGATCTTTTCCATTGGTTTGATTTCCTTCTTTTCTTTATCGGTCAATTGTGCCCCTTCTTCGCACGCTCTTTCTTCAGCCCAGTCTGGACGAAGTTTGACCACTTGTTTGTAAAAATCATAAGCGATCATGCGGGAGCTACACACAAACATGGCTTTTCCTTTTACTGTCGATCCTTCTTTTACGCGGTTCTCGTAGTGCGCTACAAAATCTTCTGCAACAGCTTTTAAACGTTCTGGATTTCCAATGATCGCTTCCATACTTGCAGATGCTTTCTTGCTTTCATCGATCTGGTATTCTGAAGTGCCTTGTTCTGCACATTTTTCATAATAGGATTCTATTTCCTTTACCTTTTCAGATTGCAGCATCACCTTGGCGGCCCGACCTTCGTAAACGAGTTTAACGGTAATCTCATCTTGAACGGATTCCGTCATGGTGTAGGCGTCTACAATCTCACCGAAAACATCCAAGGTGGCATCAACCGGTGTTCCTGTAAATCCAACATAGGTGGCGTTTGGGAGGGAATCATGCAGATACTTCGCAAATCCAAAGGTCTTTTTGACTCCATCTTTCGTAACGGTAATCTTTTGATCCAAATTGGTTTGACTACGGTGTGCCTCATCAGAAATGCAGATGACATTGGTTCGATCGGTCAATAAATCAGTGTCATCCGTGAATTTGTGAATCGTGGTCAGAAAAACTCCTCCACTTTTCAACCCTTCTAAACGCTGTTTCAAGTCAAGTCTGCTTTCAACACTGATCACATTTTGATCACCGAGAAAACCTTTAGCATTCGTAAACTGCCCTGATAATTGATCGTCGAGGTCGGTTCTGTCTGTGATGATCACCAATGTTGGATTGGCCATTTCTTTACTCTTCATCAATAATCGAGACAAGTAAAGCATGGTAAAACTCTTACCACAACCAGTTGCACCAAAATAGGTCCCCCCCTTTCCGTCGCCTACAGGACGCTGATGTTTTAAAATGTTCTGATAGAGCTTTCTAGCCGCATAATATTGCGGATAGCGACACACCACCTTTTCGTCTTTCTTAGACGAATCTGGGAGGTAAATGAAATTCTCAATGATGTCGCACAATCGCTGTTTATGAAGCATTCCTTGAACGAGTGTAAACATCGAATCAATGCCATCCACTTCATTTTCCATGCCTTCAATTTTTCGCCAGGCGTACAAGAATTCGTACGGAGCGAAGAAGGAGCCTGCTTTGTTGTTTACGCCATCACTGATGACACAAAACGCATTGTATTTGAAGAGCTCCGGAATATCGCGTTTATAGCGAACGGTCAATTGAACATACGCATCGTGTATGGTGGTATTTTCACGAATGGCACTTTTAAATTCAAAAACAACGACAGGTAAACCATTGATGTACAGTATGCCATCTGGTATGCGTTTTTGAAATCCTTCGATTTCGAGTTGGTTGACGAATTTGAATGTATTGCGTTCAATATTTTCAAAATCGATCAGGTATATCCAAAGGTCTTTTTGGGATCTATCCTCTCGCGTAAAATGAAAACCATCGGAAAGTTTCTTCATGATCGCTTTGTTGCTTTCATAAAGATCTGATGACGGGAAATTCTCCAATTGACGAATGATCAATTCAGCCTCTTGTTCTGTGAGTTGCTGACCGGCATATTCGCGAAGTAAAAATTCCTTGAGATCTTCTTTGATCAAGACATCAGAAGCACTGCGTTGAATGGCTTCTCCATGCACATGCGGTATCCCTTCTCGTTGAAGAAGTGATGAAAAAACCTGCTCAAGTTGTGCTTCAGTGAATTTCATTTTAAAATCATGTTAGACTAAAAAGTTCTAACAACTTATCAAATAAGGGACGGTAATCTAAAAAATCCTCTTTTGGAAGATTGCTAAATTTATCAAATGCCTTAGATTTTATATTATCCTTTATCTTATAAACTGTCTGACTCAATACAGTTTTTTCTTCTACGCAACTTAAAGCTTTCAATTTCTCTAAAGGTAAAAGGTTTTCAATTTCAACATGACTTGTGAAAACCGCTGAGCGTATGTCACTAGTAAAACTTTCAAGCCGTTCAGGAATTGGTAAAACTAGTGCGTAAAAACAGGGATGATCACTTCTCTTCTTATAAAATCCAGTCCTCCTATCTCCCAGTATCTCTTCGGGCCAAGCTCTATCCGATTTGTTCTTAAGTAAATAGAAATTTCTACTTCCTTCTTCATCATAATCATATAACCCAATGACTTTTTTATCTATATAACCATCCGTTGTGTTCATACATAAAAATCCAGTAACACCTCCTGCACCAGCTGCTCTACGTATGAGAAACGGAGCATATTTATCAAAAAGGTCATTCAAATTCCCTTTGTTAAACTCAATTTCCTTAAGTTTCAAAAAGGCAATTTTATATATTGTTTCATATTTATCCTCTACTTCCAAAATAGGTTTTAAATACTCCTGTATTTTTGATTCAGCAGATTGCAATTTCTCTAAACAACCCCGATATTCTTCCTCAATTTCAGCATAAACTTTTTGTTGTTTTTGCATATCCAATTCCGATGATTGAATTTCTTTCATTTGGGAATCTATTTTTCTTTGAAGATCATCAATTATACGTGCCTCTTGTATTATTCCAAGATCGTCACAAAGTTCTTCCCAAGTGTTTGTATTTTCATTGTATTTTGTGATAAAAGAAGTTGATGTCGCCGCCTTCCAAACACGATAAATACTAATTTCACTGGACCTCAAATTCGATCTCAATCCTAATAATTGTTCATCCCGCTCGCGTTTACCGAATTTTTTATTTTCTAGAATTCGAATCTCTGAATTTGTATACTGTCGTCTTAATGCCAGAAATTCCTTGGTATGTGTAGTTAGAAAAATTTGATACGAATCAGAATATTTGAATTGAAATTCATCTCTTAACTTTCGTATATTTTTTACTTCATATGAATTTTCAGGTTCTTCAAATCCCCATATTACATTCTTACTTTTCCCTTGACATATTTCGTTCAGAATTTGCGGTATAAACATAGCTTGGATACCGTCCCCTCGATCGAATAAAGAAACGTCATTTTCAGTTCGGACCGAAAGTGTCCTAAAAAAGTCAACGAGGGTAGAAGGTATATGAAAACTGGCTTCAACACCACTGCTTTGAAGAAAATTATTGAATAACTCTTCAGTTTCAGATTTTAACAAATCATTAAAAGCATTCGAAGATTCTGAAAATCTATTTTTATCGGACTTGTCACTTTTTTCAAAAAGATACGATTGTAATCTTCCAAACAAATAATTAAAATAATGTCTATCCTTGATTGCGGGAACATATTCGAAACGAAAACTATTTAAAAAGTTTGTGGTTTGTGCTTTATTAAGTCCTGTTTGATTCTTGTATTCTCCCTTTATACCTCCACCCCTTGTAAAAGTTTTTGAAATCCAAAAATAACTTGGAAGTCCTCTTTGTTTCTGAGCATTATTGAACCATATTTTAATTGTCACCTTTTCATCTGAACGTCTCAAATCTCGAGGTGTTTCATCCTTTCCGGCGTTACGTAACACTTTAAGACGTTCCTCTTCTTCTTTTCTTTTTTTAATTATTTCTTCGTCAAATCTCTTAGCCACTATTTTAGAGAAATCACGATCCATGTCGAAATATACACCTGGTGAAATTTCATCATTAAAGAATAAGTTTAATGCACGGAGTACGTTCGACTTGCCCGAATCATTTGATCCAGAGAAAACATTTAAATCACCAAGATCATCTATTTTAACAATGTCTTGCCCATATCCTCCGTCAAAAGAACGAAAGTGTTTTATCTCTATCTTATGAATAATGTTCATATAATTTCCTTTTCAGCAGTTTCCTCAACTTTGGTCATTTTGGAGAGAAGAACCTCTTTTAGCTCATTTAACTTTAAAATTTCATTTAAATTTAGTCTCACTCTTCTGAGTACTTGAATACCAAAATCGCCAAATTCTACAGCTCGATTTATTTCAAAATTCTCTATTGACAGACTTAAAATTTCATTAGGTTTGACTCGTTGATGACTATTACTAGTCCCCGTCGCCATACTGCTTAAAACTTCAATAGTATTCTCTGATTTTAAAAAATAGTATATGTATGGATAAAGTTTAATCTCAGTTGGTAACAGGACCAAAAACTCTGTTGAACAAACCGCATTTTCAGAATTCTCTCCTAACAAATTCCAAACCCGCGAAAAGGATGGATTTAATTTGGAAAACAATATCGAATTATCTTTGACAACATATTTGTTACTTCTAATCTCCTTCGCTTTCTCTATAGTCGGTAAACCAGTCGAATCAAAATCTGGAATGCTGTAATGAAGCAATTCTTTAAATGTCGATTTTTGTGGGTTTGTCGTCTCTTTGGACAATTCAACCAAATCACTTAACATTTTTTCAACTCCATCTCTACTTGGGTTATCCACAAACCATTGCTTGTAAATAGCTTGCGCAGTTTCTTCCAGTTTTTGGTTGAGTTGCTCGTTCCAGGCAATACGGTTCACAATCGTGTTGTATTCTCGAACTATTTCTTGTTGTTTTTCCATGGAGGGGATGGGGAGTTGCATATTTTCAAAATCTTCCCATTCCAAACTTCCTCGTACACCACCAACAGCATAAAAACAGGCTTCTCGATCAAATTCTGATCTTGAAAACCACATCATCAGATATTCGGGCAATAAAACTGAAGTATCAATAATTTCAAAAACTGGGTAGGCTTGAGAGATAATTGCGGGCTCTATATCTGTGTATAAGGCTACAGGCATTTTTTTATCGCGTCGAACCTGCATCGTACTACATGCAAATTGATTTTGCCCGATAATCTTATAATTCTCCATATCTGTACCAATTGTATTCGCAACAGATTTGATGAATTGTTTAGAAATACTAAGGCCAACAAGATTTGTGACCTTGAGCCCCTTATTTCGTTCATCAACCAAGCGAATGAAATCTCCTATTCTTCTATAATTCGATTTCATACCCCAATTCTTGAAAAACCTTTAATAGTTCTTTTTTTGATTGATCTTCCTCTTTCAGAAGTTTTGAAAAATCATCCTTCAATGCCTTCATCTTCTCATCAAAGTCAATGTTTTCATCCCGGTTCACAAACTCGATATACTTGCTTGGAACTAATGAATAATCTTTTGCTTTAATTTCATCCAGTGAAGCAGCGTAGCAATACTCTGCGGTATTGGTGTAATTTGAATTACTCTGCTGCCAGGCGTGATAAGTAGCTGCAATTTCTTTAATGTGCTCTTCTGAAAACTGAATAAACTTCTTCTCAAACGGTTCACCGATTTCTCTTAAGTCCATGAATAAGACTTCATGTTGTCGATCTCTGTAATCACGCGTTTCATCCGGCAATTGAAGCGTTCTGGCTTTTTTATTTTTATTCAAAATCCACAGCGTAACACTAATATTGGTGGTATAAAACATATTCTGCGGCAAAATCACAATCGCCTCAACAATACCGTTCTCTATCAACTTCTTGCGGATCTTGTATTCTTCTCCACCTCCGGAAAGTGCACCATTTGCCAAGATGAAACCTGCTACGCCGTTATCAGAAAGTTTGCTCACCATGTTGAGGATCCAGGCGTAATTCGCATTACTGGTTGGCGGTACATCGTAACCTCTCCAGCGAGGATCATCCAATAACTCATCACTTGCCCGCCAGTCTTTTTGGTTAAACGGAGGATTCGCCATGATGAAATCGGCTTTCAGGTCCTGGTGCTGGTCTTTCGCAAAAGTATCTGCAGCAACAGCTCCCAAATTGGCAGAAATACCACGTATCGCCAGGTTCATTTTTGCCAGTTTGTAGGTCGTATTCGTGTATTCTTGTCCGTAGATGGAAATGTCCTTTGTATTTCCGTGGTGGCTTTGAATGAACTTCATGGATTGCACGAACATACCACCGGAACCACAAGCGGGGTCATAGATGATTCCTTTGTAGGGTTCAATCATCTCTGCAATCAGGTTTACAATACTTTTTGGTGTATAGAATTCCCCTTTTCCCTTTCCTTCTGCCAAAGCGAACTTACTCAAAAAGTATTCATACACACGCCCAACGATGTCCTGTTGTTTGTCTTTGAGGGTATCAATGTTGTTGATGGTATCCAGCAAAGCAGCCAACTTACTCACGTCCATATTTAAGCGGGAGAAGTAGTTGTCAGGCAAAGCGCCTTTAAGGGAAGGGTTATTCTTCTCAACCGTGTGCAGAGCTGTATCGATCTTCAGGGAAATGTCGTTTTGCTTTGCGTTAGCAATCAGAAAAGACCAACGGCTTTCCTCTGCCAGGAAGAAGATGTTCTTCATGTTGTAGAACTCCGGCATTTCCAGGTATTTGTCTTTTCCCTCAGCAATGAGTTCTTGTCGGCGTTCTTCGAATTTATCGGATGTAAACTTTAAGAAGATCAGCGCCAGCACCACGTGCTTGTATTCGGAAGATTCTACTGTTCCTCTGAGTTTGTTAGCGGAATCCCAAAGGGTTTCTTCAATGGATTTGGTTGGTTTGGATTGTTTGGCCATGTTAGTTTATTCCGGAATGAACAATGTTGAGTAATGCATTTAGGTCGTCACTTTCAACATTTAGTTTATTTTGATTATTCAATTTGTCGAGAATGAGCTTCCTTTTTTTTCGACTAGTTCTTTGAGAAAGATTGATGATTTCAATTTCTAGAGAATCAATACTTTCCTTAAAAACTTTATCCTTTAGATATGTTTCCAGTTCTGAGAATATTGATTCTGGTAATACAGCGCCATATTTTTTTTGAACTGCATCTAAATAGTCTTCCAAATCATCTATTTTTCTAAAGATTTTTGCTTCATCACTTAATCGATAGGCACTTATGGGATCGATTTTGGCAAATTCCTGAAGAACATCATCGAATTGTTTGCTTATTTCTTCTAAGATTTCAAAGGCGTTAAACTCGAGAAGTTCCTTACTTTCATTTTTGATTATTTCTTTTATTTCTTTCACATCATGACTTGGCAAAGGATCCCCGATTCTTTCATGCATTTTATTGATAATAGTGGCTGATATATCTTCATTATCTAGTTTGGTAAGTTCGAATCGAATATTCAACAAGTTAAAAATTACCTTATTAATTGTTTTCTTGAACTCACCTCTATTGCGAAAGACTTGACTAAGCTCAGTTAGAATCCATCCTAGAATAGTTCCTAAAATAACACCACCAATTCCAAGCCAAGCTTCCCAACTCAAAAGTGAAAGATTTTATAGTAACAATGAAAACCAAAACAGGTTTTTGGATTAATCAACAAAACCAGTCCTATGTAAAAAAAGATAGGATACTCAGCTTCAAGAAATTGGAAGTTCGAGGTTTTCAAACAAACAGTAGTTAACGTGTTTTGCGTCTCTAAACTAGTAAAAGATGTGGAATCTTGAGAATATACAGCAGTTAATTGCGCTAAAATTGCGGTTTTTCACAGGTGGGGTGTTCGGGAAATACGCCAAGAACTTTTTCTTTCATAAAAAACACATTTAAATCTTACATTTATTCCATCAAAGAAAAATGAATGAACAATATTTAAAGTTGTAATGGAGAGAGAATTATTGGATATAATAAATTTTGCTAGTAATAGTCTTGAGACTCAAAAGCTATTCAAAGCCAATTATTCCAAAGATTTGGCCCCTGAATTCAACGCTTTAGACTTTATAGATATAAATGAGAATAAGGTATCTGAACTTATTGCTTTCTTTATTAATCCACATCAAAAACATGCACAAGGAGCTTCATATTTAAAGTTGTTTTTAGACCACTTCGAGATGAGTTGGGGTGATTTTAGTAATGATGAAATAAATGTTTCACTCGAACACCCTACGCTAACAAAAAGGAGAATCGATATTCTGGTGAAAATGGGGCATTTCAAAAGAGCTATCGGAATTGAGAACAAAATCTACCATGAAACCGAAGATCAAAACGGCCAATTGATTGATTACATCAATTTTTTGGAAGCAAAAACAAAAGGAGATTTCCTCCTTTTATATCTCGTTCCCAAAGGAAAAGAGCCACAAGAATCGAGTATCTCAAATGAGGATAGAACGAAATATGAAGCTTTAAGAAAATTCCGAATCGTTAATTACGAGGAAGATATCATACCTCTGATTCGCAAATTTCGAGAAAGAAGTGAAAATGACCGAATAAGAGCCTTTTTAAAGGACTTTGAAACTAAGTTGACTAAATGGTATATAGGGAACAATATGAGCAGCACCGAAGAGATTAAAAAGTATATACTCGAAAACCAAAAGATTCATGCATCTTTTTCAATTCTTTCTGCGTTGAATCAGGTTAAAGGAGAACTTAAAAAGAAATTCGAACAACAAGTTAAGGAACTTGCAAGTGAATTAGGACTACAAGAGGTTCAAAGCTTCAAATACAAACCAGCCTTTTGGAATAATCATTTTATAACTTTCAATTATGAAGGAGGTGGATTACTCTATGGTATCACAAGGAAGGAATTCGATCCAAACAAAACCAAAATCGAGGATTTAGAAAACCTATTTCATGGCATTGAGACCTTTAAAACCAGTAATTGGTGGCCCCTTTATGCTGATCTCTATTCCAATGTAGAAAACAATCCTGAATTTTACTCGGATATTGAATCTGGAAAAGCATTAAAACGGGTTAAGAGTTTTATTGAAATCATACTAGAAAATAGGGATAGTCTTACCCATCTTTAATTAGTGACTAATCAGATGTTCAATTTTACCATGAAATCTTTCAAATGAAAGGGTGCTAATCATTCATTCATGTATTGAATTATTTTTTCTCGAACTTTATACGTCAATCCTCCAGCAGGATGTTTAAACGATATCACTTTGATCTCGTTTCCTGCAAAGGAGATTTTGTGATATTTAAAGAAAGTCGTATTATCCGAGTAAATTAAAGTAGAGTCGAATTTGGTGATAAAATGCTGATGTAATTCTTTTCCCGGGACAAAAATAATTTCAGGACCTAACTGTTCAATTACTTTGTACAAAGGATATTTTGAATCTTCCCACATTTTTTGAGTAGGTCTAATTCGTGCACCATTACCTACACTAACCTGTACCAATTCATAGAATGCCACACTATTCCAAAATTCAATCTTTCTTTGACGCGTAAATGCGCCTCCATAAATCAATCTAGAAACCTTCGTAAAGTATGGATTACTTTCACTATCTCGGTTGATCGAATAATCCTCGATTTGTTTCTTTATAATGTCTATGACTTGATTTCAGCAATTGGGATTTTCACATGTATATGGTTAACAACACCACAATGACTAACCTAAAACCATTGTTTTTAATCCATTGACACCACTTTTATAATTAGGTCCAATCCATGGCTTGAAAAATATTTCTTCATTCTTTAAGGATTCTTTTTCCATACTACTCATGTCACATATTATAATAATTCAAAGTATTTAGAAGTCTCTCTTTGATAACCTGCCTCAACCATTCAGGCTCCAGCACCTTAACCCTCTCCCCTTGCTTCATGATTTGTTCCTCCAACTCATAATTCGGAATCACGCGAATGCAAATGCGCAATTCTTTGTCATCATCTACAAGGATCTTTTGAGAAGAATGGATCGGTTGTGTCTTGATATAATTTCCCTGAAACGGATCATACGAAAGGATCACTTCCTCCAACTTCTCCGCTTCGTAAACTAAACCAATAATGTTGTCAAACATCTCCTTCGGACGTTTCATTTTCGGCTTAAAGGATTCAGATAGCACTTCCAGATCCGTGATCCGATCGATCCCAAAACTGCGAAACTCACCGTTCGGAAAACAGCCGTAGACATACCAGCGGTTCTGGTATTGCTTCAACAAATGCGGCATGATCGCCATGGATCGTCTCTTTTCTGTCCAGAAACTATGATGGGTAAATTTTACAATATTCCTATCGATCACGGCTTGTAATAATCCTTTTAGAATTTCCGGATCCATGCGCATGGTTGTGCGGTCAAAATCGATGTATTCAATATTCGCACTACTCTTGATCAAGGTGTCGTTGATGATCCTTGCAGTATTGAACAACTCAAACACATGCATCCAGTTGTCGAAGTCGGGTCTACTCTCCTCATCTATGAAATAACCATTGTGCATGCGATTGTATTTCACTTCGATGAAACACATGTCGCGAAGCGTCTTCAAATCCCGCTGAAAGGTCCGTTCTGTGGGATACAGATGTTTTTCCTCAAGATAAGCCATGATGGCTTCCTTACTCGGAAAGTGGTGGTCGTTCACATAGCTCAGAATGAAGGAAAGTCGCTCTACAGATTTGAATTGAGACATGATCAGTGCTTTTTTCAAAGCTAATTATTTACTCCGACATACTTTGGCGGTATGGTAATTCATTTTTGCTCTATAAAACAAGTAATTATGAAAACAACAAATGTAATGATCGATGCGATCTGTAAAGTTTACGAGGGTTCGAAGGATAAGAAACTCGAAAAAAACAGCATGAAACTCATTCAGTCAGAATTGAGAACAATTTCCCATTACCTGAAGATTACCCAGGAACAAGCACTCCTCTTTTCGATCGTTATCATGGATTCATTTGAAGGAGATCACATTTCCATTAGAAACATCGCTAAACATTTTGACATCAATCTGGCTGAATTTCTAACACGACTGGAACTATTCACCCAAATGGAGAAAAAGGGACTGATCAGTTCCAAACCATACCGTCAGATAAACAAGGATATCCTTTCAAATCGAGAGGTCATTGTGCATGAAAAGATTATCAATGCCATCCTCAAAAATGAACCTTGTCCAGTCATCGAAAAACCCAAAGTGGAGAAACTCATTGAAGCATTGGGTGAGCTATTCTCCTTATTTGAAGCCCTTGATTCAGGTGACATTTCCGTGCATTGTTTCAGAACCACATTCCGCGAACGCTGGAAAGAATATGAGCGCTTCCCCTTCATTAAACAATTGTCGTCACTGGATATGCAAACCCTGGATCGCGTGTTGTTGATCACTGTGATCTGGGATACACTGAACGGCATCAACGGAGTAGATATCGAACCGGTCGTAAAGGCACTTCAACACCGCCCATCGGATCGTATGTCCTACACTCAGGACATGAAGAATGAGATCAATCCACTCATCAAGAACGGCCTAATGGAAGTACATCCTTCGCGTTTCCTGAATAACCTTGAACTTAAACCCTCCAGCAAACTTGCGGACATGTTACTTCCACACGGCATCAAAATGGAAACCCGAAACATCGGAAACAATAATCTGATCACTCCTGAGAACATCGCTCCAAAAACACTCTTTTACAATAAGCAGGAAGAAGAACAGCTTTCATCGCTTTATCAGCTCATGAGGGAAGAGAACTATCAAAAAATGGTCGATCGTTTGAAGTCACGGCATCTTCCATTAAGCGTGAATATTCTGCTTTACGGCTCACCGGGCACAGGAAAAACAGAAAGTGTATTTCAGCTGGCTCGCAATTCTGGCCGTGAAATCATTAAGGTAGACATCAGCAATACCAAATCCATGTGGTATGGGGAGAGTGAAAAGATGATCAAACGCATTTTCACGAACTATGCTACCTATGCTGAAAGCTGTTCAATAGCACCCATACTATTTTTCAATGAAGCAGATGCCATTCTCGGAAAACGAAAAGAACAAGGCAGCAGACCAATCGATCAGACGGAAAATACGATCCAAAACATACTCTTGGAAGAACTCGAAAACTTCAAAGGGATCTTTATGGCAACAACGAATCTTGCCACCAATCTGGATAAGGCTTTCGAGCGGAGATTCCTGTTCAAAGTGGAATTCCAGAAACCGTCTCTGGAATCCCGCACCTTGATCTGGATAGATAAACTCCCTTTTCTTTCGGAGGTAGATGCCCGGGTATTGGCGGAACGCTTCGAGCTCTCCGGTGGACAGATCGAGAACATCGTCCGTAAAAGTGAGATCGAATTCATATTGCACGGTAAGAACAGCCCTATCGAAAAAATTCTTGCATACTGTGAAGAAGAGACGATCTACAAAGAGAAAGGAAGAACTACGATCGGATTTTGAATTCAGTTCAGTAGAAAATGAACAAAATCATTATCTTTCAACAAACGAACTTTCCTCCATGAAGATCCGACATTTGAGTGCTCCAACCATCAAAACAATCACCGGACGTTCCTCAGCTATACGTGCTGCGTTCATCAAGGCCATCATCCCTGAGATCAAGCCAACTGAAGAAGAGATCGATGCTTGCCTGGCACATTTGCCGCATACGCAATCCGGTAAATATTGCTCCTACTGTGGAATCATTGAAGCTACTGAATGGGATCACTTTCGGGCGGTAACCGAGAAACAAGAACCCACTGGTTATATTACAGATATTTACAATCTGGTGCCAGCCTGTGGAAAATGCAATCAATCAAAAGGAAATAAAAAATGGTATGAATGGATAGAAACCAAAGCTGCAAACGCACCCGGTGGACGCAGTGATGTCAAAAACCTGAACGAGATCATGGCTAATTTAAGTTCCTTCGAAAAATGGAGCGATCAGTTTCGCTTCAAAATGTCGGACCAATTCCTGAATAGCTCTGAAGTAAATGATTACTTAAATGACTGTAAAGTATTGATCGACAAGCTTTCCGTGTATCAGGATAAGGCTGTACTGCTCAAACAAAAAGTAGTGAACGAGTTCGAAGGTAAATAAGCCATGAGAAATTCCGCAACTACACCCCACGACCTGCACCCTCCTCTTCACCTTTTTGTGAAGAAGAAGGAGCTACTGGATGCGGTGACACGGCAGGAATACCATTCACGGCTTGATGCCTGGCTTTCATTTTTTGAAGAGTTTGAACATCACCCTTTTTTCTTTTACCAAGCAACAGTAAAAACACTTCATGAAGCTTTTCGATACAGCGATATCATCCGCAAACAGACGCAGGTTCAATTCGAATTGAGCAA
This sequence comes from uncultured Akkermansia sp., assembly GCA_964593935.1. GTDB lineage: Bacteria > Bacteroidota > Bacteroidia > Flavobacteriales_D > Crocinitomicaceae > M0103. The sequence continues at coordinate 242,859 of CAZQKN010000001.1, forward strand.
GGCCTTCTACGTCGAGATCCTGCGTGTTCGCGAACCGAGGATCTTGTCAGAACAAGGTGCCGCAGCGAAACTCCTGCAACTGAGTTTGATCTTTGGCAAGTACCCCGGCATGTTTCGTTACTCTTTTATTCAGCACTTTAAGGAAAGTCCGGAAAGCTTGTCCTCTGAAGGGATCAATGAGTTGTTCATGCACTGCCTCGTGAAGTATGAGATCCCACATTACGTCGTACAGAATTTCGAGTACCTGAGTGAAATGGATCTCGAGATCCTGATGCTCGCCTTGCACGGGAAGAACCTCCATAAACATTCTGTATTCCAACACAAATGCAGCCGAAAAGAATTCAGCGAATTGATGCAGCTCGATGCGCCGGAGATCAAGTTCACGGATAAAGTACTATTGAGAGGACTGATCTTCCTGAAGATCCAAAAAGGTTTACTGCAGAACGATCCCGATCCCGATTTCCTGGATGATCAGAACGGACGCGTCTATACGTTTTTGAGGTCGTCGCCAACCTTTTTGAATTCACCCGAGCGCTACCTGGAAGACATCGAATACTGGCAACGCGCGGCGTCCATGGTAGCCGATATTGTGGTGGATTTCCAGAACAACCTCAACATCACCGATTGCGTCGATTTCCTGGAATACATGAAATACCGTTCCGACCGACCTTATTCGCTGCAGGGTCGCACCGTGCGTTCACTCAACCGCGCGATCCACGAATGGCACCAGCGCATCTATACCGATCACAACTCCACCTATCTGGATGCCGAATGGACCGCTCAAGCGGATGAACTCGACCTTCATTTCACCTACTTAGAAGAGGATTACGCCTGCCTTCAGATCCTGAGCGGTAAAGCACTGGATGAAGAAGGCAAGAAAATGAAGCATTGCGTCATGACCTACGCCCCGTCATGCATCAAACGCCACTGTTCGATCTGGAGCCTCCGCAGCAAGAAAAAGAACAAGTTCAAACCACTCCTCACCCTGGAAGTCATTGATAAAACCGTCGTTCAAGCACGGGGTGTATCCAACAAACTACCCGAACCTATGGAAATGGTCATCGTTTACGAATGGGCCAAGCGGATCGGATATGAGGTTGACCTGTATAAGAATTTGTAGGGACTACTTTTAAGTCATCAACGGCTGGTACTTATCGGTAACTCGTTTGAATGTAGTATTCCGAACTCCAGTCACCACCGCTCAGGCTCTCTCGTCCGGCATAGTTCCGAACATTCGCAGCACTAACCGATGCAGCGATCCTGTATTCACCGCTCACCAATTCGAAAGACGTACTTCGGTGAGGCGGTAATACGATCTTTTTACTTTCCGGACCACTGTATCGTACGGTCAGCGTATAATTTGTGCTGTTCGTAACCGATATTTTGTTTCTAGATGAATAGCCGTAAGATGTTCGGTTCATCGATGGTAATTGACCATAACTTCCTTTAAAGATATCCTCCACTTCTTTATCGATGAGCGCTTTTTCCATTTCCTTTATGTGCTTACCATTGGGAAATTTCTTTTCATATTCCCTTAGCGCTTTAACAGAGGATGAATTAATGGCCTTGTACCAGAACTGATCATCCAAGTTATCCAAGCGCTTTTGCGCTTCAGCACCGAAATTGGTATGACCATATTCCCTCAGGAAATTCCTGTATGCTTCCGGAGTATTGGCCGCTTTGGCTCTATCCCATGCCGGTTGAATGTAATCAATGTTATAGATGTATTGATTCGATTCGGTGCGATGTAAACCATTCGGAAAATTCGCATTGTACTTTTGATAGGCTTCTTTTGTATTTATCCGGCTCGCTTCTTCCCAAGCTTTGTCATCTTTGATCTTGCTGATCTTCTGTCTGGCCGTATATGAATTCTGTGCGTTGGGAAATTCCGACAAGTATTCTTCATACGACGCGATGGTATTCAATCTCAGGGCTCTACCCCATGCCTCGTATTCACGCAGCACTTCAATTTTGCTTCTGGCTGTCTCCACGTATTTGGAGTCAGGATGTCGGAGAATGAACTCCTGGTACTGGTAGATGTTGTGATAATTCAGCGCCACTCGCCAATCCTCCTCCATCTTCAGCTCCTTTCTCAGTTTATTCGCTGTCAGTGCATATTTACCAGAAGGGTGTTGGTTCAAGTAATTATTATAGGCATCTGAAGTGTTTTTTTGCCTGGCGTATTCCCAGTCCTTTTCATCGCGAAGAACAAATAGTTCCATCCTGGCCTGTTGGGCATATTTACTCTTCGGAAAATTCTGAAGAAAATTCTCGTAAAGAGCGATGGATTGAGAATCTTTTGCCCAATTATATCTCTTTCTGGCTGCGCAAGCCATGAGCACAATGGACAACACACAATAAAGAAGAATATGCTTCATGGTAGGTTAAGTGTTTTAACATTTCTCCCGATCAAGTCGGCTGTTTAAAGCAACCCCTGTTGATCGGACAGGCAATGCTGGATGATTCAATTTTGACTGACTAAATATAACTATTCATCAGAATAAAAAAATCCTTTTGTCGAAAAGTTGATCGAGTCAAATCATTAACTTGCAAACATGCCAACTTCAGTCCTTACCATCTACCTCGACTTCGACGGTACAGTCGTAGAACACGCTTATCCGGAGATCGGAGCGCCCAATCCGGGAAGCCTGGAAGTGATCCGTAAATTGCAGGAGGCCGGTCACACGATCATATTGAATACCTATCGTGCAGACATTGACTTGCCATCACTGGAAGCCGCCATCGCCTACTTGGAGAAGGAGGAACATGAGCTTAGTCCATTGCATGATGTTACCCCTTTAAAGATCCATCCACCGGACTGGAATTGGGAAAGCTTCATCGAAACCGGTATCATTTACATTGACGATACGTGTTCAGGCACACCCCTCACCCGCAACCTTGCCTTGCCACACGGCTTCATGGTGGATTGGAAGGTATTGGATGATTGGTTTGAAGAGATGGGGGTTTATGAAAAGCTGCTTCACTGAGGCTTGGGTTCGTCTGTGATAAACAATCCAACAGCCATTCCCATTTCGACACGCTCGATGCTTCGTCTTGATCCCATCTCATGAGGGGAATCGACGTTCATTCCCTGGATCAGATCATGCGTTTTGCACCAATCACTCTGCACTTCAAATACCAAAAATATTTTATCTTCATTCCATGAACCTCACCCATTTCCACTTCTCTTCGTGCACCTATGGGCACCAAGACGTTGAACTCAACTTCAACAAGAAGTCCGGTTTGTTCGAATACCGCAATCGCTATGGGGATCTGGAAGCATTCATTGATTTTCCCAATCTGTATAGTGGTCGCTCAAATCCTTTGGAGGAAAAAATCATAACCAAGCTCACCAGCCACAATGAAGACCTGCAGATCGATCCGATCCTTGTCGACGCCTTCGTGAAGTATGTCAAACAGTACTGCCGCCATTGGAAAAAAGAATACTACGAGGAGGTGATGGACGGTGAATCCTGGGACTTCCGCCTGAAGACCAAAGACTTCGAGTTCCAGTCATCCGGTCACATGGCATGGCCCGGAAACTATGAAACGTTCAGGGATAAGTTGATGAGGATGACGGGTGGAAAGATGTTTTGAGGGGGGAAAGAAAAAAAGTATGCGTATAAACAGTTAAAACCTGTTATCAAAACTCAAAAAAAAGTAATTTTCAGTTTAAGACATTAATAATGGATCTAGACAGATTATGAGAATGATTCTATTTCTCAAAAATGAACACTAGCGCAACACCTAAAAAATTAATTTGGTATTTTTTAAATGTTTTTTTTATTTTTGAAATTGAACTACTTATTTACTGCTAATCATGAAATTCTTTTTTGAATACCTACATTTTTTATTTGTGTTATTGAATCTTAACTAATACTATCTGTAGGTGTATTTTGCGATGTAAATCCTAAGTATAAACTTTTATTCAAGTAATTTAAAACAAATAATAAAATGGCAATCAATTTACAAAAAGGTCAGAAAATTGACATTGGATTAAGCAAGATTACCGTAGGTCTTGGATGGGACCCAAACGAAGGAACAGGGCACGACTTTGACTTAGACGCATCTGCAATTATGATTAATGAAAATAGAAAACTTTTAAGTGAACAACACTTTATTTTCTATAACAATCTAAAATCTCCCGACGGCTCATTAGAGCATACTGGAGATGATCCAACAGGGGGAAATAGTGACGGAGACGATGATGAAGCTATAAAAATCGATTTAAACAAAGTTGGATCCGAAGTTCAAGAAATACTATTCGTGGTAACAATTGATGATTTTCAAACTAGAAAACAAAACTTTGGGCAAGTCAGAAATTCTTACATAAGAGTTGTTGACGACCTGAAAGGTGAAGAAATTGCAAAGTACGAATTGGATGAAGATTTCTCAATAGAGACTGGAGTTGAGTTTGGCAGGTTATACAGAAGAAATGGTCAATGGAAATTTGAAGCTTCAGGCATTGGGTACCAAGCTGACCTAGCTTTTTTCCTAGAGAAATATTACGACGGAACGATTATAAAATAATCAAATTAAAAAGTATGGCAATAAATTTAAAAAAAGGTCAAACAATAGACCTCAGAAAAAATGATAAAGGTGAAAGTGTCTACGATCTTTCAACAGTAACAATTGGTCTTGGATGGGACGTGCGTCAAAAGCAAACAGGTCTTTTTGGGAAAATTTTTGGTGGCAAAGAAGAAGAATACGATCTTGATGCCATAGCATTTTTACTAGACAGTAATGGAAAGGTAGCGAATCTAGGAAGAACAGTACAGACTAGAAACGGTCAACAAATGGGGCTTTATGAAGGAGACGTTGTATTCTTTAATTCAATGAAACATCCATCTGGTCAAATCTGGCTAACAGGGGACAATAGAACTGGAGCTGGTGACGGTGATGACGAACAGATTATTGTCAAACTGGATGCTCTAGACGAAAAATATCACAAAATTCTCTTCGTTGTTTCAATATATCAGGGAAGACTCAATAATCAACATTTTAGCATGGTTGAGAATGCGTTTATTAGAGCTGTAGACGCAAAAGGAAAGGAAATAACAAAATTTAGCTTGTCCGGAGACTCATCTTTGAACGGGATGTGTTCAATGATTTTTGCTGAGGCATACAGAAAAGATGGAAATTGGAAATTTAGAGCTCTAGGTGAGCCATATCAAACTGACAGCTTCGTTGAAATACTTAAAAATTATACTTACGCCTAAATCAATTGACGATGAGAAGATTACCAGTATATTTATTGTTAGACACATCAGGTTCTATGATGGGAGAACCCATCGAATCGGTGAAAAATGGTGTGCAGGTAATGATTAGTTCATTACGCCAAAACCCTCAAGCAATTGAAACTGCATTTTTAAGCGTTATCACTTTTGATAGTTCTGCAAGACAGATAATCCCTTTAACTGATTTATCTTCTTTCCAAATGAAAGATATTCAGGCCAGTGGAACAACTGCACTAGGGGAAGCTCTTAAAGTATTAAGCAATTGTATTGATAGTGAGGTGGCAAAAACTACTTCTGAAACTAAAGGTGATTGGAAACCATTGGTATTTATAATGACAGATGGAAATCCGACAGATGATTGGCAAAGTGGATTGAATGAATTTAAAAAACGTAAAGTTGCATTTACAGTTGCGTGTGCTGCAGGCAATGGTGCAGATACGAATATCTTAAAGCAGATCACAGAAAGTGTTGTTAGTTTGGATACAGCAGACAGTCAAAGTATATCCAAATTCTTCGCTTGGGTAACCGCATCAATTGGAGTATCCTCTACAAAAGTCGAAGACTCTGGCAAGGAAGTAGCTGGATTGAATGAGCTCCCGCCACCACCTTCAGAGCTAAATATTGTAGTTTAGATTTATTTAATGTGATGAAATTTAATGCTGCATTAAATGAAGGAGATACGACACTGAATAATGATTAAACAAAACATATATGAAAAGATTAGAACAATTAAAAAATGAAGTGCTTGCCGATGGTATAATTGATGCTTCTGAAGCAACAGAATTAAAAGAGATACTTTATGCTGACGGCGTAATTGACAGGGATGAAGCTGAATTTCTATTTGAATTAAATGATGCGGTTTCTGGTAAAAATAATGACCCTAGCTGGGAAACTTTATTCATAGATGCTATTACCAGTTTTCTTCTTGATGATGAGAATTCACCGGGCGATATCGATGCTGAAGAGGCTAGTTGGTTATTTGGAAAAATAAATGGTGATGGTCAAATTGATGGTATTGAGAAAAAACTTCTAATTAATCTTAAAAGTAAAGCAAACTCATTTCCGGCAAATTTAGAATCGCTTTTGAGATAAAATGAGAAGACTACCTGTATACTTTCTTCTGGACACATCGGGATCTATGAATGGAGAACCCATTCAGGCATTGAACAATGCTATGAGTGGTATGATCAATACTTTGCGCTCTGATGCGCAAGCATCAGAAACGCTATGGTTAAGCATCATTACTTTTGATCGTGAGGTAACCGAAATTTCACCATTAACAGAGCTCCCCTCTTTCCAATTACCAGAAATTGTCTGCCCGCAGAGCGGACCCACAAATACGGGGAAAGCCCTTGAATTACTCTTCAACAAAGTAAACAAAGAAGTACGGAAAGGTACACCGAATCAAAAAGGTGATTGGAGACCTCTATTATTCATATTTACTGATGGAAAACCTTCTGATCCACAGCTTTATTCCGAGATGATCCCGAAAATAAAATCGTTAAACTTTGGTACCATTGTGGGATGTGCAGCTGGAAATAAGGGAGATAATGCGAAACTCAAAGAATTGACAGATACGGTAGTTCATTTGGATACTGCTGATAGTACAACGTTAAAGCAATTCTTTAAGTGGGTTTCCGATACAATTGAGCAAGGCAATAAAAGTATGGGCACAACTGACACCGTTCTAATGCCGCCACCGCCATCCGAAGTGCATCTAGTGATATGAAACTGATATTGATATTTTTTGCAAATATTTTAATTGTTGGGTTGTTTTTATATTCAAAGCTCTTACCATACAAGGATAAATTAAACCCACAATACAAACCCATATTTGATTTTTTTAATAAGGTTTTAACACCAATACTGAATTTCTTGAAACGTTTTATAAAGCCATTTCAAGTCGGTCAAGGTATAGCAGTAGATATAACTCAAATTGTTTTGCTGATTACATTACTTATTGTTCTCAATTTCTTTTAATGAGAATCGAATTACATTTTGGAGATATTACAGAATTGCATGTGGATTGTATAGTTAACGCAGCTAAACCCTCATTACTTGGTGGTGGTGGCGTTGATGGCGCGATACATAGAGCAGCTGGAGTTGAGCTGAAAGAGTATTGCAATACTTTAGGAGGTTGTAAAGTCGGTGAGGCAAAACTTTCACCAGGTTTCAATTTGTCTTCAAAATTTATTCTTCATACAGTTGGTCCAAGATTCTTATTTCAAAATAATGATGAAATCAATGATCTGAAAAACTGTTATCATAATGCACTGCTTATTGCTAAAGAAATGAAATTCAATAGTCTTGCATTTTCAAATATTTCAACTGGAGCCTATGGCTTTCCCAAAGATTTAGCAGCTGAATGCTCACTTGAAGTGGTTATAGACTTTTTATCAACAAATGAATTCCCGAAAAAAGTGATTTTTTGCTGTTATGACATAGAAAACTTAGAATTATATATTTCCCAAATCAAATCAAAATTATGAGACGACTACCTATATATTTTTTAATAGATATTTCTGAGTCAATGGTCGGAGAGCCTATTCAGCAAGTTGAAGAAGGTTTAGCAACAATAATACAAACCTTAAAAACAGACCCTAATGCCATAGAAACTGTATGGGTTTCAATTATCGTTTTTGCAGGTCAACCAAAGACTATCGTTCCTTTGCAAGAGCTTATTAATTTTTATCCTCCCAAATTCCCTATAGGTAGCGGGACTTCATTAAGTAAAGGTCTTGGACACCTGATGTTTGAACTTCGAAAAAACACTATAAAAACGACAGCTGAAGTAAAAGGCGATTGGAAACCCATTGTTTTTTTGTTTACAGATGGTGTACCTACCGATGATACCAAATCTGCAATTTCTGAGTGGAAGAAAAATTGGCAAAGCACCGCCAATTTAGTAGCCATCTCATTTGGGGATGAAGCTGACACTAATTTACTGAGTGAACTTACAGAAAATGTTCTTCACTTTAATAATACTGATGCTAATTCGTATAAACAATTTTTCAAATGGATTACTGACTCAATTAAAACCAGTAGCGTCAGTGTTGAAAACAACTCAACAGGCTTTGAACTAGCTAAAATAGATGGTGATACATTATCAAAAATTGATTTAACAAAATCAAATTCTTCAAAAAATTATGTAGATAATAACTTTGTTGTATTATCGGCTAAATGTCAAAACACAAAACGCCCTTACCTCATAAAATATAAGAAGAGAATTGTCACTAATAATTATGATGGATTAGAGCTAAACACACTTTCTTACAGACTAGTGGGAGCGTTTCAGGTTGATAACTCTTATTACGAATTATCCGACAACTCTAATGAATCTTTTAAGATAAATTCGGACGAATTAATTGGAGCACCTACGTGTCCATGTTGTGGAAATCAATTTGCTTTTGCTGTTTGTAGTTGTGGGAAATTACATTGTATAGGTGATGAAGAAATAAGTACTTGTCCATGGTGCGGCAATCAAGGTCGATATGGGGCCGGAGAAGGTGGGTTTGATATAACAAGAACTCAAGGATAAAATGATTATCGATACTAAATCATATATAGTAAACTTGTTTAAGTCAAAAAACTTAAATGTTAGTGAAAACAAGGTATCTGCCTTTGAGGATTTTATTCATTCAACTATTTGTGAAGAAGCTGTTAAGATTATTCTTGAAAATCAAAAAATCATCATGGAAAATTGGAATCTAAAAAATAGAATCTTGGACATCCAAAACCAATTGGTCGTAATTCCAAATGCAACCATTGGAAAAAAATATGAAGCTAAAATTGATTTTCAAAACTTGAATTTAAACGATCTCATTTACGAGAAATTTGAGGGCCTGGAAGAAATTGGCTTATCATACAATGAAAAGACTGACTCTATTGAGGGAGTGCCAACATTAAGTGGTGACATGAAAATCAAGTTTCTTTTTAAGATAATTGGAGAGAGTGAAAATTCCGAACCAAACGAAAAATTTATTTCATTAGTTGTAAACCCAGATCCTAAATCATTATGGAAGGATATTCCAAGTGATATTAATGATCCATTTTGGAAAGAGGATGATGTTTCAATATCAGATAGATTAGGAGAAAGAAATATAGTTGTTTCATCAAAAAGAGGTCGTTCTCATAAAAATGTTGGTTCTTTCCGTGATGACGATTTTGCATTCAAATATGTTGAGGAAACCGGATGGTCTGTTGTAGCCGTTTCAGATGGTGCTGGTAGTTATTCGCTTTCTCGTAAAGGGTCAGAAATAGCTTGTAATGCTGTTGTGGAATTTTACAAGGAACATAATGACATAGAACAGCACAAAGTTTTCGAATCATCGATATTGGAGTTCAACAAAACAAAAAACGAATCACTTTTAAAGGAAATCGAAATACTCTCAAAGAAAAATCTATATCAGGCGACTGTTTTTGTTCATAATCAGATAAAACAACATGCTGAAAAAACCTTTAGAGAGAATCCTGATCTTTTTAACAATCCAAAAGCAAAGACTCATTTAGATTATTACCATTCAACTCTAATTTTTGTTCTTTTTAAAAAATTTGATTTTGGATATGTTATACAATCCTTTGGCGTTGGTGATTGCCCAATTGCTATTATGAGCAAAGATAAATCACATACAACTTTATTGAATTGGCTTGATGTCGGTGAATTTGGAGGTGGGACTAGATTTGTAACTCAGCCTAATATTTTTCATTCTCAAGAACATCCAATGGCAACAAGATTTAATTTTCAAATTGTTCCTGACTTTTCTTACCTCTTTTTAATGACGGACGGAATATACGATCCGAAATTTGTAGTTGAAGCAAATTTGGAGAAAAGTGAAAAATGGACTGAATTCTTGAGTGATTTGGAGGGAAATAATGAAGATGGAATTAAAGTGGATTTTAGGAAAGAAAATCATGAAATTGCTCATCAATTATCAGATTGGATGGATTTTTGGAGCCCTGGCAATCATGATGATAGGACTTTAGCAATAGTTTTTTAATAAAACATTATGAGTACGAAGACTGTATCATCAATAATAAATTCCGGAAAAACCTATCAGTACGTTGATAACGGAGAGCCGATGCGTGGAGGAATGAAGGACGTGTATTTCAGCCCAGACAAATCATATGTCGTAGCTTTTTATAGAGACACACAGGATTTCAATTCTAAAGAAAGGCTAAAAAAAATAGTAACCCAGTACTATGAAAGTTTTTTTCTTCGAGACCCAATTAGTGGTGCTTTTTACAAGGATTTATATAGTTGGCCAACTGATGTAGTTGAATTTGAAAGAAAAGTTGGAATAATTGTGCCTTGTTACAATAAGAACTTCTTTTTTAAAAAAGGATACGAAACCAATGATTTATTAAGGGGAAAAGAAAAAAATGGAAAATGGTTTGCGAGTGCAAAATTCAGAGTTCCTCAATCAAAATCAAAACTTGATAAAAATGAACTTGGGAACTGGTTGAGTTACTTTCAGGTCTCAGTTAATATTGCGAGAGGAGTTAAAAGACTACATTCTGCTGGGCTTGCTCATTCAGATTTATCTTACAATAATGTATTGATTGATCCAGTAAGTAAAACTGCTGCGATTATTGATATAGATGGCCTAGTTGTACCTGGCTTATTTCCTCCTGATGTAATCGGTACTGCTGATTTTATTGCCCCTGAGGTTTTATCAACTAAACATTTGAGCAAAACAGACATCAACAGAAAACTACCTAATAGACTTACTGATCTACATGCTCTCGCAGTTTTGATATACATGTATCTACTTTATAGACACCCACTTAGAGGTGGTAATTACTTTGGTGCAATAGACACAGAAAAGGAAGAAGACTTATTAATGGGAGAAAAAGCACTCTTTATTGAACATCCAACAGACAATAGTAATAGAAATTTTAAAAGAGAATATGGGGATAACCTTCAAAAATATTCACCTTGGACAGATTTACAAAAGACACCTTACACAATCACTGGCCCTTATCTAAAGGAGCTTTTTGATCAAGCTTTTATAACAGGACTTCATAACCCTAGTTTACGTCCAACTGCTGATGCTTGGGAACAGGCATTAATAAAAACTAATGATCTCAAACTTCAATGCAGCAACTCAAAATGTGAACAACAATGGTTCATTTATAACAACACTAAAGACACAAATTGTCCATTTTGTGGAACGAATTATAACCATTCCATCCCAGTTATAGATCTCTTTTATCAGTTCAGACCAGGTGTTTGGAAGCCAGAAAACCTTAGGCTAGTTGTATACAATAATTCGACTTTACATCAATGGCATTCCAATAAGAATGTGTTGAGAAATGAAAGACTTACTGAAAATGAAAAACAACCCGTTGGGTACTTTTCATTTTTTAATGGAAATTGGGTGTTAGTTAATCAAAAACTTACATCTTTGAAAGACGTAACAGAAGATAAAGAAATACCAATCGGTTCTATGGTTCAGATTAATGATGGTAAGAAACTTTTGTTATCGAAGGAAGACGGTGGACGAGTCGCCGTGATAACAATTGCCAATCAAAAATAAATTAAAAGGCTAAAAAATGGATAATTTAATCAATCACCCTGGAATTATTGCTGCTTTTTCTGTAGTAGTGATTTTCATGCTTTTATTAGATCTTGGAATATTTAATAAAAAGAGTCACGTAGTTTCAAACAAAGAGGCTGCAATTTGGTCACTAGTATGGATAGGCATATCCATGATTTTCAGTGCCTTTATATACATAATGACCAACGAGACAGCTGGAATTGAAAAGTTTGCTCAATTCCAATCAGCATATTGGATTGAAAAGGCATTATCTGTGGATAATTTGTTCGTTTTCATCTTGGTATTTGGGTTTTTTAACGTGCCCAGAGAATATCATCACAAAGTCTTGTTCTGGGGTATTCTTGGAGCATTATTGATGAGGGCAATTTTCATATTTTCAGGTGTTAGCTTGATCAATGTAACCTATCTTCCAGAAATGACCTTATTCGGCAAGAATGTTTCAATAAATATTGTGTTAACTCTTTTTGGAGCCTTCTTAATTTATGCCGGCATTAAATCATGGTTTACTGAGGACGACGACGACGACGAGAAAGATTTCAGCAAAAGTCCCGGAGCTAAGTTTATTTACAGATTCTTTAAAGTGAGTAAAGAATTTGATAAGGACAAGTTTTTTACAATTGAAAATGGTATAAAAGTGGCCACTCCATTATTAGTGGTAGTAGGTGTAATTGAATTTACGGATTTGTTATTTGCTGTAGATTCCATTCCTGCAATATTTGCCATTGCGCCAAATGATCCTTTTATACTATACACCTCGAATATTTTTGCAATTTTAGGTCTTCGTTCACTTTATTTCCTACTAGCTAACTTTATACACATGTTCAGCCGTTTAAAATATGGCCTGGCAATTATTCTTGCTTTCATCGGTTTGAAAATGGTTATAGCACCATTCTTCCATATTTCATCACCACTATCATTAAGCGTAGTTGGTGGGGTGCTAATAATATCTATTCTCGCATCAATTGTTTTTCCTGTCAAAGAAAATTTAAATGATTAAGAGTTTTAAATCCAAAATCTGGACTCTAGTTGATTGAGATTTTCATATTTAAAACAATGTTAAAACACGCATTCTTTTCAAAAAAGAATGCGTGTTTTTTTATTCAAAGCCCTCTCAGAAACCAAATTGAAAAGTTAGTGAAAAAGATCACCTGTAATTTACTGTCTAGCTTTCTCACTTTTCAAGTGGTCCTGTTTGATTTGTTATTGTTTATTGACAGTGAATCCTGGGACTTCCGTTTGAAGACCAAAGAATTTTAGATAAAGTCACAAGGATACATAGTCTGACTGGGGAATCATGAAAATATCAGGTATTAATTGATGAAAATTAATGGCGGGCAATATTTTAAGAAATTGTTTTACCACTCAACCACCACTTATTTGATCCTTAACCTCAACTCCTCATTTTCCAGATACAAATGAACAGCATATGCAACTGCCACAACAGCAATCCCTGCAAAGATTATTGCACCATAGTTCAGAGTATTTGATTTTGGTAACGCCTGAACATTTATTTTGGGCGTATTCAAAAAGTGGTTAAGCTCGTCCGGTGTCATATGCGCAATTTATTTTTATAAGTGATATAAATAATGTCAACATCTAAAAAGGTCACCGCGAAACAACCAATTTTATACACTTGATCACCGGATGGAGTATCGTGCAATGAGTCATAAAAATCAACCTCATACCCTTCTTGTAAAAACTCACTCAATTCTAATTGACAATAATCTTTAGAACCTAATAAAGACTGCAGGATCCTTTTGTTGCGTTCAACAATTGATTCGTTTATATCTTCTTCTATTGTTTTCTTCGATTTAGGTTTATCTCGAGTTATGGAAATTTTAATTGGCTTGGAGTCCGGTTTTTCAATTATCACACCGCTTTCCTTTAAGCTGTCTTTTAATCGCCTGAAACGATTCTTGCAAAAATCCTTTATACCATTCTTTTCAGGACAATAATCCCGATTAAGATGATTTACGGTAATTAATTTCAAGCAGTAGGGACATTGCTTGGAATATTCTCCTCTTGGATCTTGAAATTGAGTCCCCATTACTTCACCTTTTCGTTTAACAATTTTTGGATCGATTCTACTGTATAGTAGTAGGTTCCCCCAATTTTCTGATACTCAAGCAAACCCCTTGTTCGCATTTCTGTTATCCGATAATCGGAAAGAGGAAGCAATTTTTTCAATTCAGCTGCTTTCAGCCATTTTCTTTGAGACAGATTAGCACCTTGAAGCGCATCAATGATTTTTTGAAAATACTTCTCAAGTTTTTCTGTCAGAAGCATTTCAAGCTCGTCTCTTGTTGGGATATTAGCCATAATTATGTTGTTTTTGTTTGTACGAAATAATGGATACTATAAATCAATCAGAAATTTTTCGAGCGCAAATACGCCCCCCCTTCGTTATTATTAACGAAGTAAAAAACACCTTAAAACACTGTTTTACTGATTGTTAAACCCTTCCTTTATGGGGGGCGTATTTTATTTTGAGTTGTTTATTATCATCAAGACACCAATATTTACCTTCTGTACCTTGACGCTTTTTCATGGAATCTTTTAAACTGCGATAAATCGTGGCACCTTTTGAAAAAGATTGTCCATTATAGGATACATGAGCAATAACCCAATCATAAAGTTGTTTGTTATTGTCATGATTGTATACGATACAATACTTTTTAAGAAACAAAAGCCAATTTGCTAATTCATTCAGGTTATTCCAATCGATTTTTAACTTTTCTTTCTCCAGTTGATTTATATTGTGAAAGTCAATTTTGAATGCCGAATGAATCCACCTGATTTGTGTTGATTCGTTTTGGAACTTCTTTGAAACACTGCCTCTTTCAGCCAATTTTTTGAGCATATCCTGAAGAAAAGAAATTGTCGATATTATGTTTGGTTGAAGCTTTCTTTCTGACACATAATTCAAGTAAATCAAATCCGACAACTGTTGCTCAACCTGTTGAGCAAACTCAGTAGAGCGAAAAGTGTAGCCAAGTTGTAATAATGTGTTTTCGAGAGTATCGTAGAGAGTCGAAAAAATTACTTCTTTTTCTTCTTTATTATTAATTTCCTTATGAATCATCGAATTAAGGCGAAAAAAATAGCACTGCATTTCTGCAACGAATCGAATTATTTGCTTTTCATACTTATCCTCATTTTCTCTTAAATAATGAAGAAGTGGATCACTTTTGCTGTCAACGTCCCCTATATTAAGAAAAGAAACAAAAGATTCCTTCAATGACTTCGAGGTTAAAACCACTCCCTGTTCTGATAATAATTCGCGAACCCTCACCATAAAACGCTTGGAAGGAAAACTTAACTCTTTGAGAAACCCGTTGAAGGTCTCATCGGAAATATCATTTAGATGCTTTAGATTTTGCATACAATTTCTCTTGTAAAATTTTCATATCGGCTCCAACTTTCTTATCCAGTACCTTGGCATAGATCTGAGTTGTCTTAATGTTTTTGTGACCCAGCATTTTAGACACTGTTTCAATTGGCACATCGTTGTTCAGCGTAACAGTCGTTGCAAACGTATGTCTGGCTAGATGGGTCGTTAAATTCTTTTCAATACCACACAGATCAGCAACCTCCTTTAAGTAAGCGTTAAACTTGACATTACTTCGAATCGGCAGAACAATTCCTTTAACATCCGTTTCCGGGTGATCCTTATATTTTTCAATGATCTCCACTGCTTTGGGCAAAAGTGGAATATGAGATTTAACATCGGTCTTAGAACGACTTATATTGATCCAAAGTGTTCCATCCGGATAAGTAATAATATTGGAAGCCTTCAATTTGGAAACGTCAGCATAAGCAAGACCGGTGTAACAACAGAACACAAACATGTCGCGTATCACCTCGATCCGCTTGTTGCTGATCTCCGTGTTTTCCAGACGATCTAATTCGTCTTCAACTAAATGTCCACGTTTTACTTCTTTTAATGACTGTTTGAATCCAAAGAATGGATCCTTGCTGATCCAGCCGTAGTCAATCCCCAATCGCGCGACCATCATAATAATTCTTAGGTACTTGACCGTGGTATTGTGGTTGCAATCCTTCTTCGACTTGAAATAATGCTCCATGTCGATTAGAAATCCCTTATTCAGATCCGCAAGGGCAATATCATTTTTCTTTTTGCTCTTCAGAAATTCTTCGACATGCACTTTGGTTGTATGAAATCGCTGATAGGTTGCTTTTGAATAATCTTTACCAATCAACTCGAAAGCCCTTTTATTATGTTTTTCAAAAGCTTCCAGTAATGTATGTCTTTTACCGGGTATTTCCGTTCCTTCAAAGCGAGCTATAATTTCATCCAGTTCAACTACTCCTTTATTGAACTTTATTTCGCTGAAAACACGTTTGTACTTATTGGCAATAAGTTCAAGTTGATCGTTAATGGTTTTGTTGGTTTCAGATTTGCCTTTGAGTCTTTGAGTTTTAGAATCCCAGTCTGAACTTTTGATCCGGATCCTGAGTCCAAATTCCTTTCTTTCCTGATTAAGTGTTAAACGAACATAGATGAGTGACTCATCTTCGCGTGATTTCACTTTTCTCGCGACAAAAATCTGTGTAAAGGTATCATTCATAGCCTGTTATATTTACGAAGTTAATGATCGAGGGAGACTTTTGCAAATTTCTCAGTGAGACTCACCAAAGTCTCCCGAAGTCTCCCTCAAAGTTCGAAATTTCCGCAAATAAAAAACCCTTGACTTATCAACAAAATCAAGGGTTTCAGGAGTTTTTTGAGTTTTTGTTCACCCAAAATTGTGGAGTCGGAGGGGTTCGAACCCTCGTCCAAACGACGAATTTTCAAGCTTTCTACATGCTTATCCTGTGATTCATTTTCGATCAGTGCGCGGACAAAGGCACCCAAAACACTGACTTAGGTCCTTAGATCTCACGAAGACTTAAAACCATCATCTTCGCCAGCCCAAAAGTTTGAACTCCCGAATTCCTCACCTAATGGGCAGAGACGAGGAGGAAGTACTTGTCTAACCTACTATACTTCAGAAAGATTAAGCCAATTTACATTCCGTAAATTAAGCAGCAAGTGCGTATGACGTGTTGTCATTTATAGTTCGTGACATGATATTTAAGAGCTACACCACAACGCTCTGCATGCTGACACCTGACAACCGCTATCGCTGTCAAATCCAATGTCGACCCCAAAGAACTGTTGCAAAGATACAATATTCAAAGGCCCTTGTCAATAAAATAATCGTATCGCTCAAAGATCTGTGACAAAAGCGACAAACATCACTGGATCATCCTTTACATGAACTGTCTACAAGCAGTAATGAAATAAAAAAAGGCACGTGACGTACCTTTTCTACCTAATTAAACCTAACCACTAAAACTACTACTATTATTACTTTTCGAAAGCCTTGCCATTGCTTTACGGTTCGAAAGTAGATCGAATGAAAGTTACAAGATCATACAATGAACATTTGAATCTCACTTTTGAGTGTTTTCTATGTCATGGCATACGTAGAACTACGTAGTTGAATTGAACGCTTTTATGGATTCACATCTGTTGACAGAAATAGTTAATTTAATAGTCGAACAAAATGAGATCCATTATTGTTACCTTTCGGTATGTCAACTCGAATAATTGAAGTCAAGAACCTATCCAAGCGCTTTGGTAACTTCCAGGCGGTGAAGGATGTTTCTTTTACGGTGAACAAAGGGGATGTTTTTGGATTTTTAGGACCAAACGGCGCTGGTAAAAGTACCACCATCCGTTGCTTGCTTTCACTGATCCAGGCGGATTCGGGCAGTATAGAATTGTTTGGCAAAGACCTGAAACAAGACAGAAAAGAGATCCTACGACAGATCGGAAGCATCATCGAAAAACCGGACTTTTACAAGTACATGTCGGCAAGAAAGAACCTGGAAGTCTTTGCGCGGATCTCAGGAGCTGATGTGGATGCGAGTGATATTCAGAACATGCTCGAATTCGTAGGCTTGGGAGATCGTGGCCCACACAAGGTCAGTGGCTTTTCCCATGGAATGAAACAACGACTGGGAATCGCACAAACACTGTTACACAACCCTGAACTGATCATTCTGGATGAACCCACAACGGGATTGGACCCGCAAGGAATTGTTGAGGTCCGCAACCTCATTCTTAAACTGAAGAACGAACAGCACAAGACCATCCTGCTCTCCTCTCATCAATTATCAGAGATCGAATTGATCGCCAATAGAATGGTCATCATCAACAAAGGGATGTCCATCGTCGAAGGGAATGTTGCAGAACTGCTGAACAGCACCGAACTGATGGTAAGTTACGAAGTGGACGATGCGAATACAGTAGTGAACTTCCTGACAATTTCTAAACCTGAATTGCACTACAACGTGATCTCTGAGCGCACGATAGAGATCGGATTGAACAAGAATGAGGTTCCCGTCCTGACGGAGGAACTGATCCGTTCGAACGTTCGCATCCACGCGATCGAACCGAAACGAAAACTGGAAGATTATTTCATGAAGATCATTAAAGACTGATGCTAAGAAAGAATACTTATAACGAGTTCATCAAGATCATCTCCAAGCCGAGAAGTTATCTGGGCATCGGAGCGCTGACTGTTTTGATCCTGCTCATCATTTTCGCCATGAAAGCGGATGGTGTTTCGATCATTTCGTTTGTTACGTCTTCCTTTGAACAGACCTTGTCCTTTAATGGTCATATCCTCAACGGCAACCTCATTGCGTTCATCATCCTGCAAATGCTCATCGTTCATGTGCCTCTGCTTGTAGCATTGGTTACAGGAGACTTGATCTCCGGTGAAGCAGCGATGGGAACGATACGAATGCTGGCGACAAAACCCATTTCAAGAACGCAGATCGTGTTGTCGAAGTTCATTGCAGGCGCCACCTACACTCTGATACTTATTCTTTGGATGGGCTTTTTAGCGGTAATTGTTTCAGGATGGATCTTTGGAACCGGTGACCTTATTGTTCTGAACAGCGACGGCTTGACCATTCTACAAGAACAAGACATCCTTTGGAGATTTGGCGCAGGATTCATTGTGGCCTACCTCGCCTTGCTTACGGTATCTTCCCTATCGATTTGTCTTTCCGCATTTGCCGAGAACTCCATCGGACCGATCGTAGCTACAATGGCAATCATCATTCTCTTTACCATTATTGGAACACTCGACGTTACCGTTTTTGACACGATCAAACCCTACCTCTTTACCACACATATGGCTTCCTGGAGGAGCTTTTTTGAAAACCCTGTCGATCTGAAGGCGATCATGCAATCGGTCATCATTCTTGTCGTACACAACGTTCTGCTCATTGCACTGGCAATCTGGAAGTTCAACCGAAAAGACATTACATCCTGATGAAACACCTTCTTCCCCTCCTCGTTCTATTGCCCCTGTTTGGCTTCGCTCAGACCTCAGCCAAGCTCAACAAAGTCGTGACGAAACTGAACACGGTCAAGGATTATACTGTGGATGTGGATGTAAAAGCCGACATTCCTATGATCAAGATCCTGCCATCGAAAGCGAAAGTCTATTTTAAACAAAAGGACAAATTCAAAGTTGTCTCCAAAGGAATTGTGATCCTACCGAAACAAGGTTTTACAGAGATCAATTCGTTCCTGACGAATAAGGATAAATATATGGCTATCGAAGGAGACACTTCGAAGATCGCCGGTGTGAAGGTTCATCTGATCACGGTCATACCGAAGTCTGAGGACAATGAGATCATTCTGGCGAAGATCTGGATCGATGATGCACGCTCTTTGATCATGAAAACACAGGTAACGACAAAAACCAACGGAACGGTAACGACAACTTATTCCTATGGCGACATGGCCAAATATGCTTTACCCAATAAAATGGTCTTCGAGATAGATGTGAAGAAATTCAAACTTCCCAAAAGCATGGCTGCCGACATCAATCAACGCTCCAGCGAGAAAAAAGAAGACAATCGCAAGAAAGGAGCGATCACGGTGAACTTGAGCAATTACAAGGTCAATACGGGATTAAGTGACGAACTATTCAAGAAATGACCGTTCTTCACCTTCTGTCCATTCTTAAAGAGCTTTATTTCCATTCCATTTTTCGATCACTGCGCTTATCTCATCAGGTGTGATCAGGATCTTTTTGCCATTTTTCAATTCGATCAGAACGAAATTGCTCCAGCGCGATCCATACATACGGTAAGCACCGAGGTCTCTTGATCGGAAGTGTCCGAAAAATCCGAACAAACCTCCTACACCAAAGGTCCGCATACTGCCTTTCATTTCTCCTTTTGAAACACTTCGAATGGCGCTAACATCTGAAAGCGGTATTCTTTTCTCGCCAAACAGCTTGCGATGGATCACGATCGAATCATCGATCACACTGTAGGATGACGGTGCAAAGCCATAGGTCAGGATCAGGGTTGCCAGCAAGGAGATCAAAATTAACACATGCATAAGAACACTGCCGCGCTGTCCGTAGCCAAAGAGAACTTCATACAAACTGAATCCGATGAGAGTCAACAAAAGTAACACGGTAAGTCCCGTAATGACCCACACCATTCTGTCGTAACTTGCTTTGATCTTCATTTCTATTGATTTTTATGTTATTAATGATCTTTAGTTTCTTTTTTGAATTCCATGAATGAGACAAGAATCGGCATAGCGATCATGATCACCAGTATGGTTCCGAAAATAAAGGCTCGAATATTTGTATCGTCGACTAAAAGCGATGCGATCATGATCAAAAGACCACCGATCATCCAAAGTCTTCCCCCTGCGCGGTGAGTTACTTTCCAAACGTTCTCGCTTTGCAATGTCCATGGCGTTCGGATACCAACAAAGTAGTTTGGTCTTACTGCCTGAAAATAATTACCCAACATGGCGAACATCCCTCCCATAAGCAGGAAGAGGAATTTTGTCCCGGCAAGTTCACCTTGTTGTGCACTGTAGATAATAAAAATACCGATCGCAGCAAAGAAAACGGCCATGATAAGACGAAGCGAAAAATATTTACCATCCATCTCCTCCAGTTTTTTCTTCGGATCGATGTAAGGAATGACCAACATCATAAGATACATTACCAAACCGATCCCGCCGATCAAAAATGGCAATGAGGATTTATCTGACCATCCATCCGCTTGTCCGGAAAGATCAAAGTGCGTTGGGATAGTGGCAGGAAGATCATCCCAGATCTGTTGCATAAAAACCAGCGGTGTCACTGAGATCAACAACAAGATCGCCTCTTTAAAGAATCGTTTCATGTCTTACTTTTTAAGGGTGAATAAATAACTGAGCAGATCATCCAGAATGGTTGTATTCAGTGAATACAAAATGAATTGCCCCTGCTTCACGGTTGTCACCAATCCGGCTCTTTTGAGCTTATCGAGATGATGAGAAATACTTGGAGCGGTCATATCAAAATGAGATGCTATCTCACCGGCTGTCAGATCCTTCTCCCGCAGCATACTGAGGATCTCCCTCCTAGCCGAATCATTCAAGGCTTTAAACACATCATTCATATATTTCGATATTTATATATTTAGACAAATATCTAATTAATTATTTGAACTTCAAAAAAAATCCATTCATAATAACTTATTGCAGTGCTATCACAAAAATCGAATCACGAAAAACCAATTTATCTATCTTCCCTGAAAATTTTCATTGCATGATCAAAGTATCACAATTGAGCAAAGAATTCGTTCTGAACAGCCAGCAAAGGAAGGAATTGAACACAAAAGACAAAACAGCTCTGGCGGTTGACAACATTTCTTTCGAATGTCAACCAGGAAGAGTTTTCTCCCTGTTAGGTCCTAACGGAGCCGGTAAAACGACAACCATGCGCATGCTGTCGACCATTTTCAAACCAACTTCAGGCAGTATTGAAATAGCAGGAATTGATGCTATAAAAGATGCTCAGAATGCACGAAAGAAACTCGGGTTTTTAACAGGTAGCACCGGACTTTATGCCCGACTGACACCTGATGAATTGATCAATTATTTTGCAGATCTGTACAAAGTTCCCAAGGATATACGCGAAGAAAGAAAGGAATCCCTGTACAACCTCTTGGGCATGCACGAATTCAGAGGAAAAAGGATCGGCAAGCTGAGCACAGGAATGAAGCAGAAGGTGTCGATCTGCCGTACAATGATCCACGATCCGGAAGTGGTGGTCTTCGATGAACCAACAAGTGGACTGGATGTGATCACTGCAGAAAACATCATCCAATTGATCCGTGATTCCAAGGATCAGGGAAAAACGGTCATTTTCTCAAGTCACATCATGTCAGAAGTAGACTTGTTGTGTGATGACATGGCGATCATTCACAAAGGAAAGCTATTGTTCAACGGAACCATGGACAGTTTCAGAGAACAAATGCAAGCAGACAATTTAACAGCAGAATTCATTCGTATCGTTCAAAACGCACAAAACAGTCAGTTATGATCTTCACCATATTCAAAAAAGAATTACTAGACACCCTTCGTGACAGAAGAACCTTAATGATGATGCTGGTTATACCCATTCTCGTATTTCCGGTGATCATGAATGTTTTCTTTTCCGTTTCTGAGAGCTTTCAGGAAGAAGCTGCATCAAAGACCTTGAAGATCGGTATCGTTGGGAAAGAAAATGGATTCATCTTTTCCGAATTACAAGCGATTCCGGAGGCCGCAGGAAAGAAAGAATTGATCTTGATCAAAGACACTGCTACATTGAACACATTGATCAAATCGGATTCTATACAACTGGGTATAGTTGAAACAGAAATGGCACTTCAACAGCTAAGCACCAAAAAACCTGCAACATACACCCTGTTCTACAACGCTACAGATATCGGCATTGAGGACCGTGCAGAAGTATATATGAAAATTGTAGAAGAGAAATTGAAGACCGCACGTCTTTCAGAGCTGAAGATCGAACCGGAGTCTATTGAGCCACTGAGGATCGAGTACCAGAACATTGCTTCGAACAAAGAAATGATCGGAAAACTCGCCGGAGGATTTTTACCGTACATCTTTATAGCTTTCGGTTTTATAGGATGCATGTATCCAGCGATCGACCTTTTTACGGGAGAGAAAGAACGTGGCACGATAGAAACCTTATTGACCACACCTGTTCCGCGCTGGCAATTGTTATTCGGCAAGATGGGCGTCGTAGTGCTCTCCGGTTTGACTGCTGCTTCGGCAGCTCTTTTGGGATTGTTTTTATCGATTGAAGTGATGGATATCGTTGAAAATGAAGAGATCTTGAAGATCATTCACAGTATACTAAGTCCTTCATTCCTGTTGATGTTGTATGGATTGCTCATTCCACTAACCGTATTCTTCGCAGGTGTCATGATCCCGATCGCAGTGCATGCCAAAACATTTAAGGAGGCTCAAAGCATCATCACCCCGCTCAATATTGTCATGGTACTTCCTGCGATGGTAGGATTCTTCCCCGGTATTGAATTGAATGCTATCACAGCTATGATACCGGTTGTGAACGTGGTTTTAGCAACAAAAGAATTGATCGCAGGAACCCTGGAGGTCGGTTTACTTGCCTTAAGTTTCCTTGTGATGTTTGGATTAGCCGTTCTTTCCGTGATAGTTTCTTACAAGCGTTTTGATAAAGAGACCAATGTTGTGAGTTGACATACGTATTGGTTCTGCAATTAAGATTCGGGACTGTATCAAAAGGTGCAGTCCCTTTTTTTTGAACATAAGTTTCCTCCATCTGTTCTAATTCCAAAAGGAATAATGAAGAATTTTTTGGTTATTGGAGGATCATCCGGAATTGGCAACGCGCTTACTGAATTGCTTGTTTCCAGTGGTGACAATGTTTTTGCAACCTACTGCAACAACGATTCTTTTTCCGCCTCCGCAAATTATCATTTTCTCGACGTTCGATCGGAAACAATTGATCTGAGTTTTCTTCCCGAAACATTGGATGGATTGGCTTTCTGTCCCGGAAGCATTGATCTGAAACCATTCAGCAGGATCAAACCGGCTGATATTCTAGCTGATGTTGACTTTCAGGTGAATGGTGCGATCCGAGTCATACAATCAGTTCTCCCAAAATTGAAAGCCAGTGGACATGCTTCCATCGTTCTGTTTACAACGGTGGCCGTTCAAACCGGATTCCCTTTTCACACCCAGGTTGCGATCAGCAAAGGTGCAATTGAGGGATTAACCAAAGCACTGGCCGCAGAATTCGCACCCGGCATTCGTGTAAATGCGATCGCTCCGTCCATCACCAACACTTCACTTGCAGGTAAACTACTGAATAGTCCGGAAAAGATCGAGGCAAATGGTTTACGGCACCCCATGAAGCGGGTCGGTGAAGCAGAGGACATCGCTGAAGCAGCGTCTTTTCTCCTTTCTGAAAGATCATCCTGGATAACCGGTCAGGTCCTTTCCGTGGATGGTGGAATGTCAACATTGAAAACAACTTAAAAACAGGTACTTATGTTCAATCTATTCAAGAAACGCAGTGAGGTAGAAATCCTCCAAAAGAAATACGAAAAACTTATGGCAGAGGCCTACAAACTTTCCAGTATAAATCGAGCCGATAGCGACAAAAAGGTTGGAGAAGCGGATTTAATTCTAAAACAAATTGAAGAATTAAAAGAAAAGAAAAGCTAGCGTTTACTGATCTTATTAACGCTTATCGCTCTTTGACGATTGCATTTAAATCTATTGATCTCTGGTGATCTTTTCTTAACGTGCTTAGTTGAACAGGCTTCTACCCTTTCACGCCAACGCTTGTAAGAAGAGAATTTCAACTCTTTCTTCATCAAGGCCTTAACATCTGCTTCCTTCAGACCAAATTGCTTTTCTATGGCATCAAATGGCGTTCTGTCCTCCCAAGCCATTTCAATTATTCGATCGATATCTTCCTCTGTTAAATTATCCTTTTCCTTTTTCTCCAAATACTTCACATAAGCCATCGGTGATGGCAGATCGCTGTAGTGACAATAGTTTGATGTATCGCTCATGGGATTTTCTTTTGAACATGGAAAATAGACCGCTTCGCTGATGGATTATCGATTTATATCGTAAAACAATCTATGTTCTATGTTCTATGTTCTATGTTCTTAACTATTTATCCAACCAAACACCCCTGTACTTCCCTTCCGGATCATAATCTTTTGCTTGCTTCTCCGTATTAAAAACCCGTTTTCCTCTTGGATCGTTGCCCACACCGGCAAGATACGCCCAGTTCCCCCAGTTACTAGAAACATCATAATCCAACAATTGTTCTTCAAAATAAGCTGCACCTAATCGCCAATCCAATTTCAATTGATCAATCAGAAAAGAAGCCACATTCTGTCGACCGCGATTGCTCATAAATCCGGTGTATTTCAGTTCACGCATGTTGGCATCAACAAAATCGTCATCGGTCTCACCATTGATCCATTTATCGAGCATGTTCCGATCGGTACTTACTGCAGGACTCAGACTGCCATTGAATCCATGCAATTCAAACAGTCGAGCCTCATGCTTTTTCATGATAAAGCGAAAATAATCGCGCCAGATCAACTCAAAGATCAACCAGTAGGTGGAATCGTTCGAACCATGAACTTTTTCATATTCCTTCACCTGACGGTAGATCCATCTGGCTGAAATGCATCCTTGAGCCAACCATGGCGAGAACTTGCTCGAATAATTCGAACCAATCAGTCCGTTCCGGGTTTCTTTGTAAACCGACAAGGATCTGGTCTCAAAGAAATAATGCTGAAGACGCTCTTTCGCGGCGTGTTCCCCTCCCTTGAATTGGAGAACCGAACGCTGATCAAGTCCTTTTTCTTCGAAACCGAGCTCCTTCAAGGAAGGTAAATGAACAGGGGCAATTGCTGGACTTTTAATACTCTCAGGATTAGCCAGCGAATTTCGAATGGACGTTTCCTTTTCAACACGCTTGCGGAAAGTAGAAAATACTTCAGGTATATCTCGCATGGGAAAAGGGAGATCTACTGCATGATACAAGGTACTCGTGCTGAATTCTTCGAACAGGCATTTCTGCTTCCACAGTTCTTTTTCAACCGATGCCTGGATCATTTTCTCCTCGTGGGCAACTTCCTTTTTCGCGAATACTTTAGATATTCCTAATTCAGAAACCAGCCGGGGAATTATTTCTTCCGGAATTCCATATCTGAAGATCAATCCGGAACCTTTATCCCGCAAGGAAGCGTCGAGATCAGCCACTGACTCCAACAAAAACTTCAGCCGAAAAGAACCAATTCGCTTAAAACCAAATTGTTCATCCTTTATTAATCGTTCATCGAGGCAGAAAAATGGAATGATCTCGTCGGATTGCTCAATAGCTCTAACCAAGGTTTCGTTGTCTGTTAATCGAAGATCTGTTTTGAACCACACCAATGATCGTTTCATTACAATTCGTTTAAATTTTGCAAATAGGTATCAGCCTGTCGAAGTATTGCGACTTTATCATCTGGCGCCATTTTCTCCCAAACTCTATACATCATTCCGATCCGTGGATTGCGCGATAATTTTTCTGAATGACGATCGTAAAAATTCCAGTACAAGCTATTGAATGGGCAGGCCTTCTCGCCTACTTTCTTTGATTTATTGTAAAAGCAAGTTCCGCAGTAATCGCTCATTTTATCGATATAAGCTGCAGAACTGACATAGGGCTTTGAACCGATTATACCTCCATCGGCAAACTGACTCATACCTCGGGTATTGGTGATCTCCACCCACTCCAATGCATCAATGTATATTCCAAGATACCATCGATCTACTTCATCGGGATGTACACCGGCCAACAAAGCGAAATTACCAGTAACCATTAATCTTTGAATATGGTGTGCATAAGCATGGTCCAGTGATTGTCCGACAGCATGCTTCAGACAGTTCATCTTCGTTTTGCCGGTCCAGAACCAATCGGGTAATGAACGATCATGCTCAAAATAATTTAGTTTTGAAAATTCCGGCATGTGCGTCCAGTACACTCCTCTCATGAATTCCCTCCAACCGAGGATCTGACGAACAAAACCTTCCAGTTGATTGAAGCTGATCTCATTGATATTCTCTTTCCAGGCTTGAATTGAAGCTTCGATCACTTCACGAGGAGAAAGCAATTTAATGTTCAGCACGAAGGATAAACGAGAATGATAAACCGACCAGGACCGCACGGTCATCGCATCTTCATAAGTTCCAAAGAGTGGCAAACACTCTTCAATAAAGAATTCAAGTAGTTGGAGAGCCTGTTCACGATCCAAAGGCCAGATGAATTGCTTAGGATCACAATTGCCAATGGTACTGATCTTTTCTTCAACGAGCAATTCAAACAAATCAGAAACATCGTTTTGAAAAACCAAGGGCGGACTTACAACATGACCTTTGGGCAACTTTTTACGGTTATCGTGATCGTAATTCCACTGACCTGAATGCGGTTGGTCGCCATCCATGAGAATATCATGTTTCGCCCTCATTTTCCGATAAAAGGTCTCCATGAGGAAACTTTTCTTCCCCTTAAAAATCTCCGAAAATGTATTTCTATCCGTGAAAAAATGCTCGGAATCGCAAACCTTCGATGGAACATCCAATGACTCACACAATGATCTTAACTCTTCATCAAGGCGATATTCATCAGGGAGTTGGTATTCGAAAGACTCCAATCTATAATGATCTATCAGGCGTCGAACGTTACGGGAAAATGAATGTAGATTTTCAGGATCATTCAACTCAATGTAGATCACCTTATGCCCTTTCGACCTCAATTGAGCTGCAAAACGGCGCATTGCAGCAAAAAAAGCAACTACTTTCTGGACATGATGAACAACATAATCCGTTTCGGATCGCAACTCCATCATGACATAAGTCACATTGGGATCTGTCTCTTTGAACCAGGAATGACTGCTATTCAACTGATCGCCCAAAATGAGTCGCATGGTCCTCGCTGTTTTTAAATCAGTCATTTCTTTTCTTTTTATCGTTGCGACATCGTTCACTGCAATACTTTACTTCATCCCAAACCCTTTCCCACTTTTTCCTCCATTCAAATGGTCGTTGACAAACAACGCAGACCTTCGAAGGCAAATGACTTTTGGAATATTTTTTCACAACTTTAAAACAGATATAAACGATCATTGTTTCTATTTCCTCTAATTTCAGTTGATGGGAATCTTGATACTGCGGCAGTATCGAAAGGTTTAATCCATTTAACAACTCACCATAAATAAGTGATATCTTCGCATTAAATGGATTTAGTTAACAGGGAATTACTTCGAACAGTTGAAGAAATGGTGCGGTCTCGTTTTGAGAAAGACAGTACGGGCCACGACTGGTTTCATATAGAGCGTGTTTGGAAAATGGCATGTCATCTTCAGGAAAAAGAAGGTGGCGATAGAGAGCTGATTGAACTTGCAGCGTTGTTACACGATATTTCCGACCACAAATTGAACGGAGGTCATTTAAATAAAGGTGGACAAGTGTCGAGTGAAATCCTACGATCTTTGAATTATCCTGAAGAAAGAATTCAAAAAGTTGCTGCGATCATAGATGCAGTTTCCTACAAAGGTGCATTAGTAAAAGATTCGATGAGCTCTCTCGAAGGAAAAATTGTTCAGGATGCTGATCGCCTGGATGCTATTGGTGCCATTGGTATCGGTCGGGCATTTGCCTACGGAGGAAGCAAAGGTCGAGCAATGTATGATCCCGGAATCACTCCGGAAATGCACAATTCTTTTGAGCAATACGCCCGATCTGAAGGACATACGATCAACCATTTTTACGAAAAATTACTACTTTTAAAAGATCGTTTACATACGGAAACGGCTAAAAAAATCGGCTCGGAAAGACATCAGTTTATGGAAGAATTCCTTTCTCGATTTCTAAATGAATGGAGCATTCAAAACCTAAACAAATGAAAATGAGATCATACAGCCTCGGAATCGACATCGGTGGTACAGGTACAGAATACGGATTAGTTACTGATGAAGGAAAGATCGTGTATGAGAGAGATGTAAAAACGGGAGATTTCCCTGAAGCAGCTGATCTTGTAGATTTCATTTTCGCTGACAAAGAAATACAGGCTAACCTTGACCATATCATTGGAATTGGAATTGGTGCTCCGAATGGGAATTATTTCCACGGTGCGATTGAATTCGCTCCAAATTTAAAATGGAAAGGAATCATTCCTCTCGCTAAAATGTTCAACGAGAAATTTGGAAAACCTGCTCTTTTAACGAATGATGCAAATGCTGCAGCCATCGGTGAAATGATCTTCGGAAATGCCCGCGACCTCAAGGATTTTGTAACAATTACTTTGGGAACAGGTGTAGGAAGTGGTGTTATAGTGAACGGTCAGCTGGTGTATGGTCACGACGGCTTCGCCGGGGAATACGGTCACATTCGTGTTATTCCGGAAGGAAGGCAATGTGGATGTGGTCGTAAAGGATGTTTGGAGACGTATACCTCTTCCACCGGAGTGGTAAGAAGTATTCATGAACTTGATTCTGACAACAAGCCGTTTTCAGCGCTGATGAACATCGAAAATCCAAGTGCTAAGGATGTATTTGACCTTGCTGATCAGGGAGACCTTTTCGCCAAGGAAATAGTAGATTTCACTGCAAGAACGCTTGGCTCTGCCTTAGCAGATTACACTTGTTTTTCGAGTCCAAAGGCATATGTACTCTTTGGTGGAATAGCACAACATGGCGGCGATTTCGCTTCATCCGTGAAGAAATATATGGAGGAGAACATGCTGATCATTTTCAAAAACAAAGTCGAAATCAGAACTTCCTCACTTCACGATCTTAACGCAGCGGTTTTGGGTGCGGGAAGTCTTGTATTCTCTGAATTACGGCACAAATGATCATGTTCGCGCTGTCAGTAATGTCAATTAATTGAACACCAGGATGAATTATTCTTTAAGTCTTTTGACCATTTTATTAGGTTCAACTCTTCTTGCTCAACAACCAGCTGTAATTGAATTAAGGAAAGCCCAGGAGATCCGAAAAAATTACATTCAAAAAGAAAATACCAAGGGTCAATATCACGTATCAAAAAGCTTGTATGTCGATCCATTTATCGGAACAGGCGGTCATGGTCATACTTATCCAGGTGCCTCGGCTCCCTTTGGAATGATCCAACTCAGTCCGGACACACGCTATGATGGCTGGGACGGTTGTTCAGGCTACCATTACTCAGATTCAATTCTTTACGGTTTCAGTCATACTCATTTGAGTGGCACCGGTGTGCCGGATTATTGCGACCTTTTGATCGTTCCTCAAAGCGGAACACCTAAAACCACCCCAGGATACCTTGATCCGTCAGGTGGTTATGGTGACCGGTTCTCTCACGAACAAGAAAATGCATCTCCCGGATTTTATGAAGTAAAACTCCTGAAACAACAGATCAATGTTCGTCTGACCGTTTCGGAAAGAGCAGGAATTCACGAATACACCTTTCTAAATCCGAAAGGCAAAAAGTTCATTTTGATCGACCTAGATCACCGGGATAAGCTGCTCGGACATTCGATCAAGATCCATGATAAAAGAACGATCTCCGGACACCGGATCTCTAATGCATGGGCAAAGGAACAACACTTTTACTTTCACCTGGAAACCTCGATCCCTCATCAGAAAGCAAGACTCATCAACAAAAACGGACAGCGCAAGTTACTGCTAACTTTCCCCGCTGAAACAGAAAAGATACTGTTGCGCGTTGGAATATCAGCTGTCGATACAGAAGGAGCGAAGAACAATTTAACCAAAGAGATCCCGGACTGGGACTTCAATTCCGTCAGAGCTAATACAATCAAATTGTGGGATAAAGAATTGGGTAAGATCGATTTTCGTTCAAGAAATACGGATCATATGATCAATTTCTACACAGGACTCTATCACGCCAGTCTACAGCCAAATGTTTTCAGTGATGTAGATGGCAGATACCGAGGACGAGACAACAAGATCCATTCGATCACCGACAATATTCGACAGTATACTGTTTTTTCGCTTTGGGACACCTACAGAGCGACTCATCCACTTTACACGATCATCCAAAAGGAGCGAACCAATGAGTTCATCCACACCTTTTTGAGACAATTCGATCAAGGCGGTGATCTCCCGGTGTGGGAACTTGCAGGCAATGAAACGGAATGTATGATCGGATACCACAGTGTTTCCGTGATTGCTGATGCTTACATCAAAGGAATCAGAAATTTTGATGCGAACAAAGCGTTGAATGCCATGGTTCAAACCTCGAAACTCGATGAGCTTGGAAAACTCTATTTCCGACGAAATGGCTTTATCAGTTCGGGAGACGAACCCGAGTCCGTTTCAAAAACACTGGAATACGCCTACAATGATTTCTGCATTGCACGAATGGCAACCGAAATGGGCAAAATGGATATCTATCAGGAATACTACAAAAGTTCACTGAACTTCATGAACCTGTATGACCCGAAAACAAAGTTCATGAGGGCAAGAAGAGGCGGATTGTGGTACTCACCTTTCGATCCGGCTGAAGTCAACTTTAACTACACCGAAGCGAACAGTTGGCAGTATTCAATTTACGCACCACATGCGATTGATGTTTTATCCGAAATGATGGGCGGGAGAGATTCTCTCGAAAACTGGCTGGATCGATTGTTTACAACGAACATGGAACTCTCGGGTCGTCATCAGGTTGACATAACAGGTTTGATCGGACAATATGCTCACGGAAATGAGCCATCCCATCACATGGCCTATCTATACAAATATACCAACGCACCGCACAAAGCACAACATTACATTGACCGTATTTTTAATGAAATGTACTCCCCTGCTCCGGATGGACTTTCCGGAAATGAAGATTGCGGACAGATGTCGGCATGGTACGTTTTAAGTGCGCTTGGATTTTATCAAGTCACTCCCGGTCATCCTTGGTACGATTTCGGTCGTCCTCTTATGGATGAAGCCACCATACATCTTGAAAATGGAAAAAAGATCAGCATTAAAACAGTGAACAATTCTCCGGAGAACAAATATGTTCAGTCCATTAGCCTGAACGGAAAGAAATGGGAGAGCAACCAAATGCATAGTTCAACCCTCCAGGAAGGAGGCGAACTCATTTTCAACATGGGACCTATTCCTCCTAAACAGAAAATGATTGTTTCGAACAGCGCGTTGAGTAAGGAAGAAATTGCAAACAGGGGTTTTGTTCCTGCACCTTTCTTCTTGAATGACAACAGGGTTTTTGATGGTTCGGTTAAAGTTTCAATTGGTTCTCATGCTGCATTAAGTGGCGAGACGATTAACCTAGAATACCGATTTGTTAACGATACCAACACGATCATTCCCTACACCAAACCATTTGTCATCAATAGTTCTTTTTCGATTGAGGCAAGAAGAATGAACATTCATCATCCTTCTCCCGGTTCAATGCCTTCCCTACAAGTGAATTATTCACCATGGGTAAGAGCTGATTTCATAAAAAGAGATGAAACCGTAAGTCTTGAGTTGAAAAGCGAATACTCTAATCAGTATGCTTCCACCGGTCAAAATGCTTTGATCGACGGGGTGCAGGGAGGAAATGAATTTCGAACGGGTGACTATCAGGGTTATTGGGCGCAAGATCTGGTCACTGAGATAAGTTTCACTGAGCCGAGGATCCTGAAAGAAGTTGGTATGAGCTGTCTTCAAGATATGAAATCCTGGATCTTCTACCCTTCAGAGATCGTCGTTGAGGTTTCATTTGACGGGACAAATTTCGAAGCCCTGACACCAATCCTGACGGACAAGAAGAATTCATCAAAACTCGCTGGCGGCAGCACAATTCCGTATTTCAACGATTATGTCGGGCCGACAAACACAGATTTTTTCACGCCAACAAACAGCACTAAACCAATACACAAGATCAGGGTTCGAGCGAAGAATTTTGGAAAATGTCCAACATGGCATCTAGGGGCTGGAAGTGATACCTGGTTATTTGCTGATGAATTGATTTTTAGATAAACAGCTTTATTTTGACGTTGAACGGCGAATCCTCTATTGAAAATAGTTGGTATTTTAGCAGCGCACAAAACAAAAGCAAAACAATGAAACAATTCAAGTTAAGCCTTTTGGCTTTTACACTTATTTTAAGTTCGCTGGTTAGGGCGGATGAAGGAATGTGGCTTCCTTTCATGTTAGGAAGGAACTACAAGGACATGAAGAAGAATGGTCTTAAACTTTCTCAAGAGCAATTGTATTCGATCAACAAATCTTCTTTAAAAGATGCTGTCATCTCTTTTGGAGGATTCTGTACCGGTGAGGTTATTTCTCAACAAGGTCTGGTCTTGACAAACCACCATTGTGGTTACGATGCGATCGCAGGAGCCTCTTCTCCGGAGAAAAATTACCTGGACAATGGATTCTGGGCAAAGGACCTAAAACAAGAGATCGCAGTCCCAGGATTGACAGCGACATTCATCATTCGTATGGAGGATGTAACAGCAACGATCCAGAAAGAACTGAAGCCTGAAATGACCACAGAACAACGAATGGCGAAAGTACGTGAGATCTCTGCAATTCTTGAAAAAGATGCGGTCAACGGTACTCATTACGAAGCGTTTGTTCGTGACTTCTTTGACGGAAACGAATTTTATCTTTTCGTGAAAGAAACATTCAAGGACGTTCGTCTTGTTGGAACCCCTCCACAATCAGCTGGAAAGTTCGGTGGTGACACTGACAACTGGATGTGGCCACGTCATACTGCAGATTTCTCTATGTTCCGAATTTATGCAGGAACGGATAACAAACCTGCAGATTATTCTGAAACGAATGTTCCGTTCAAGCCTAAGCATTCACTTCCTATTTCATTGAAGGGAGTTAAGGAAAATGATTATGCAATGGTCATGGGATTCCCTGGAAGAACAAACCGTTACCTTACCTCTTACGGTGTTGAGCAGGCAATTACGCTTGAGCAACCAAAGATCGTTGACGTTCGTGCAAAGAAACTCGAGATCATGAAGAAATACATGGATCAGGATGTTGCCGTTCGATTGAACTATTCTTCTAAGTACGCACAGGTTGCTAACTACTGGAAGTATTTCATCGGTCAGACAGCTCAGTTAAAGGCGAACAAGGTTGCCGATAAAAAACGAGCTCTTGAGGCAGAATTCCTTAATTTTTCTAAAGGAAAAGCAGAATACGACAACGTATTAACAGACATTCAAAATTCATTCAAGGCAACAAATGATTTTGTCTACATCAAAGTATACCAGAGTGAGTTTGTCCGTCAGGTGGATATCAACCTGGTGGCGTATCTATACAAGTTGGCCGCTGATGCTGAGAAAGCAGGTAATGAATCACGTGCTAAAATGTTACGTAACGCAGCTGCCGGTCGTGCAGAAGAATTGTTCGCAGAGCGCAACATGTATATTGAGATCGAAACCATGGAAGCATTATTCGAAATGTACGTTCGAGACATTCCTGCAAGTCAGCAAGGAGCTTTAACAAAAGAGATCGCAGCTAAAGGGATCAAAGGATATATGCAGGATGTCCGAAATCATTCTGTATTTACGAGCAAAGAAAGATACGATGCATTTGTAGCAAAAGGTGATTTCTCTGTCCTTGAGAACGATGCGGTCTTCAATCTGATCAAAGATCTAGATGACGCTTATACAACAGCTACATCCACTCCTGAACTTGCAGCGGCAAATGAGAAACTTTCCAGAGGAAATCGCCTTTTTGTAAAAGCGATCCGCGAAATGCAACCGAATAAGAAGTTCTACCCTAATGCAAATTCAACAATGCGTTTGACATACGGAAAAGTTCTTCCTTATGACCCTAAGGATGGTGTTACTTACCATTACACCACTACTATCGATGGGGTTATGCAGAAGGAGGACAAGACAAATCCTGAATTCGAAGTTGATGCGCGTATCAAGGAATTGTATGCGAAGAAAGACTGGGGTCAATATGCAGATAAGAAAACTGGAAACCTTGTCGTTAACTTCTTAACGAACAACGACATTACTGGTGGTAACTCAGGTTCACCGGTGATCAACGGAAAAGGTGAATTGATCGGAACAGCGTTTGACGGTAACTGGGAAGCAATGTCAGGTGACATCTACTTCGAACCAAACATCCAACGTACGATCGTTTGTGATATCCGTTACGTTTTGTGGTTAGTAGACAAGTGCTACGGAGCTACAAACCTAATCAACGAAATGAAACTGGTGAAATAATCCATTTCGAACAAATACTAAAGTCCCTCCAAACCGGAGGGATTTTTTTTTGTTCCTTTAATTCCTTGAGAAAAGATTCTATCTTTAATTAAACATTGATAAAGTTGAAGACATTTCTTTTTATTCTTGCCTTGGCCAACACATCATTCTTGATGTCTATGAACGCCTCTGACTCTCTGTACCTTTCCGGATCGATCGGAAAATATAAAATTCATATGATCATAGATTCCAATGAAGCTTCAACCGGGATCTTTAAAGGACGTTACCGTTATGATGGAAAGGTTAACCATTTGGAACTTTCGGGCGAGAATTATGAATCATGTATTCACATGACAGAATCATTCAAGGGTAAGACAACCGGTGAATTCTTTTTAAACTTTGAGGAAGGTAAATACACAGGATATTGGGTCTCCGGCACAAAATCTTTTCCCGTAACACTGGAAATCAAATCCGGAAACAGGGCTTTACTCGATACAGAAACAACTGAGGAAAGATCGATTTCAACAAGTGATCAATTGAATGGGACCTATGAATCCAATTACTATTGGGTGAACGACATGTGGTACGAGGAAGGGAAACCTTCTTTGGAAATAGGTTATAACGGCGGTAAAGCTGTATTTGAACTTATAGACGACGGTTCATTGAGATTCGATGTGCAAGTCGTGTGTGGTCCAACCTACCATTTCGCTATGGCAAGTGGAATTGCCAAATGGAATGGAACTGAATATGAAGGCATAATTGAGGAATCTTGTGTGATCAAAATTCAATTCAACGCCAAAACTGTTCACGTTGCGGCGAGTGGAGGAATGGAATGTGGATTTGGTGCAAGAGCCTACCTTGATCATGATTTCATTAAAACTTCTGATGTCCCGGAAGAAATCGAGCATTAAAGTTAGGAGGGTGAACAATTGAATTATTGGTATCTTTAACACATGGGCAAAACCATTGATCGATTGAAACTGGCGAGGTTCGGGAACCTTGAATTACTTGCTAAGCAGGTTGTTGAAGGTTTTATTACCGGGCTCCACAAAAGTCCATTCCATGGGTTTTCAGTAGAATTCGCTGAACATAGGATCTACAACAAAGGAGAATCAACCCGTCACATTGACTGGAAACTATATGCCAGAAGCGGTAAGCTTTTCACGAAGAAATACGAAGAAGAAACCAATCTGCGTTGTCAGATCGTTATCGATTGTTCCGGATCAATGTTCTTTCCAAAGGATGGAGAAATGACCAAGTTTGAGTACAGTGTTTACTCTGCTGCATCACTGATAGAACTGGTTAAACGTCAGAGGGACGCTGTCGGATTGTCATTATTTTCCAGTAAGCTAGAACTTCACACTCCTGCCAAGTCCTCACCTGCGCATCACAGATACCTGTACAGTGAATTGGAGAACAGACTGGTCAATTACTCCGATGATCTGAAAAAGGAGACCAACGCCATACAGGCCATTCATGATATTGCAGAATTGAGTCATCAAAGAAGTCTGGTTATTATTTTTTCAGACCTCTTCGATGATCCGGAACGTGTAGAGGAAATGTTTGGTGCTTTACAACACTTGCGACACAACAAGCACGATGTGATCATTTTTCATGTGCTAGACAAAAAACTGGAAGAGGTATTTGAGTTGGAGAACAGACCATATAATCTGATCGATATGGAGACCGGTGAAACGATCAAACTTCAACCTGCAGAGATCCGTGAACAATATGTCGGACAAGTAGAAAAGTATTTCACTTCCATCAAGAAGAGATGCACAGATTACCGGATCGATTTTGTCACAGCGGACATTCGTCAAGGTTATGACCAAGTACTTTTAGAATACCTGATCAAACGCTCCAAGCTATATTAAATAAAGAATTCAGGTAAAGGATCACATGCCACGCATGCCCTTCATCTGTTTCATCATGCTCATCATATTTTTCGGATTACTCATCATTTTCATCATCTTTTTGGTATCCTCAAATTGCTTGAGCAATTTATTTACTTCCTGAATATTTGTTCCGCTTCCTGCTGCAATTCTATTCTTGCGCTGACCGTTTATGATAGCAGGATTTGATCTTTCTTTTGGGGTCATTGACAATATGATCGCTTCAATATGTTTGAACGCATCGTCCTGAATATCGACATCTTTGAGTGCTTTACCCATTCCCGGGATCATGCCCATCAGATCTTTCACGTTCCCCATCTTTTTGATCTGCTGCAACTGACCAAGGAAATCGTTCAGGTCGAACTGATCTTTCTGGATCTTCTTTTGAAGTTTGCGTGCTTCTTCCTCATCAAACTGCTCCTGTGCCCTTTCAACGAGTGATACCACGTCACCCATTCCAAGAATTCGGTCAGCCATACGCTGAGGATAGAACACATCAAGTGCGTCCATCTTCTCTCCTGTCCCGACAAACTTGATCGGCTTCTCCACAACTGCTTTGATCGACAAGGCAGCTCCACCTCTGGTATCACCATCCAGCTTCGTAAGTACTACTCCGTCAAAATTGATCCGATCATTAAATGCCTTTGCTGTGTTAACCGCATCCTGACCTGTCATGGAATCCACGACGAATAAAGTCTCTGTTGGCTGAATCGCTTCTTTAACTCGAGCGATCTCATCCATCATTTGCTCATCAATTGCCAAACGACCGGCAGTATCGACGATCACAACATTGAATCCTTTGCTTTTGGCGTGCTGAATAGCAGCAGATGCTATTTTAACGGGATCCTTTTCCTCTTTGTTTGAATAAACTTCAATGCCCAGCTGATCACCCAAAACATGCAACTGGTCAATTGCCGCTGGACGATAAACGTCACACGCCACCAACAAGACACTCTTGCTCTTCTTGTTCTTCAGGTAATTGGCAAGTTTTCCTGAGAATGTTGTTTTACCTGATCCCTGAAGACCTGACATCAAAACTATACCGGGATTTCCCTTTACGTTGATCTCCGATTCATTGCCTCCCATCAATTCCACGAGTTCTTCGTGGCAGATCTTCACCATTAACTGACCTGGAGAAACGGATTTCAATACGTCACGCCCTAGAGCCTTCTCCTTTACAGTGTTTGTAAAATCTTTAGCCGTTTTAAAATTGACATCGGCATCAAGCAAGGCGCGACGAACCTCTTTCAATGTTTCTGCTACATTGATCTCTGTGATCTGTCCTTGTCCCTTCAGGATCTTGAACGCTTTCTCAAACTTATCGGTAAGATTTTCAAACATTCTGTAAAAATTTAGGATGCAAAAGTAGTGAATTTAAGGGAATCCAAAAAGCCTAAACCTCTAAGTTAATTATCGTGCGCATGCCCTTTCATTCGGGCGATACGGATATTGAAAAAGGCAAACAACATCGTCATAAGAGGACTAAGCAAATTGAAAAAACAATACATCCAGTAAGTGCCGGTAGCCACTCCTAAGACGGAAGCCTGAGTGGCGCCACAGGTATTCCATGGAAACAGGACCGAAGTTACGGTACCTGAATCCTCAAGTGTCCGGCTGAGATTCTCCGGTTTTAAACCCCTCTCCTTGTATGTTTCCGCAAACATTCTACCTGGCACGACAATAGCCAGGTACTGATCTGATGCCGTGGCATTGAAAAAAATGCAAGTTCCTGCAGTTGTTGCAACAAGTGACCCTGTAGATCGTGCCAGTTTAACCACATAGGAAGTTATCTTGTGCAGTAAACCACAGGCTTCCATTACTCCTCCAAAACACATTGCACAAACGATCAGCCAGATCGTATTCAACATACCGGCCATTCCCTTAGTAGACAAGAGTTCATTGATGCTCTCATTGCCTGTTACAACACTAACCTTGTTCCCCATAGCATTCATCAAAGCCATGTAGGATGATTTCAAATATGAATCCTTTACTCCGGAGACTTCTTTAATTATTTCCGGTTGAAAAATAATCGCGGCAACACCTCCAAGTAAGGAACCGATCAATAATGCTGGCAAGGCATCCACCTTTTTAACAATGAGAAAGATGACAATTGCCTGTACAATGAACAGAACCGGTGAAATGTAGAACTTTTGTTCCAAGGCCTTAAGTAGATCCTGAACCCCACCAGTTTCAACATCTGTATCAATGTAAAAACCCATCACAAGAAAAATGATCATAGTGATGATCAATGTTGGAACCGTAGTGTAGGCCATGTAACGTATATGTGTGAACAAGTCTGTCCCAGCCATTGCCGGAGCCAAATTGGTAGTATCTGACAATGGCGACATCTTATCTCCAAAATAAGCACCAGAAATAATAGCTCCTGCAATCATTCCATCATGAATTCCCATAGCCTTTCCAATACCCAGTAATGCTACACCAACCGTTGCAACGGTACTCCAGGAACTTCCGGTTGAAATCGAAACAACAGCACTCACTATAACGGCTGCCACAAGAAAAAATGTTGGGTTAAGCACCTTCAATCCATAATAGATCATAGTTGGAACGATTCCGGAGATCATCCACGTACCGGCCAGTGCACCGATGATCAGCAAGATAAGTATTGCCGGCAAAGCTGATTTTATACTTTTTACGATACCCCTCTGTAACTCTTCCCAACTAAAACCAAAATACATTCCAACCACGGATGCAATTGCTGCTGAAAGCAAAAGAGCCATTTGGTTGGCTCCGGAGAGCGCATTATCGCCGTAGTACAAAACGTTCACCGCCAAAAGGCCAACTAATAAGATGATTGGCAATAAAGCGGCCAGAAGAGTGACTGGTTTCTTTTCAGTGACGTTGGACATTCCTTTCAAATTAATCGATGAATTGTCCAAAAATAAGAAAATACTTAGGATTTGACCTGTGGGACCTTTCTTTTACGAGGCTTATAGAACAATACGATCAACACCGGCAATAAAGTCAGATCCGCAACCAATGCAAGCAACAAAGTGATGCATAACAGAACTCCCATGTTAAAACTCCCCATGAAAGATGAAAAGACCAGTAACATAAAACCACTGCAAAGGATCAACGTCGTAAGGATCATTGCTTTCCCTGTTGTCAAATAGGCTCGTTTCATTGCGTACATGACAGTTCTTCCTTTCATCAGTTCAAACTTGAATTTACCAAGTAAATGTATCGTGTCATCCACGGCTATACCAAAAGCAATTGTAAATATGATCGCTGTACTGATCTTTAATTCCACCCCTGCAAACCCCATTATACCTGCAATTGCAATAAGCGGAAATAAATTGGGAACAATACTTATTAACATCATTGACACACTTCTGTAGATCAAGCCCATGATCAAAGCAACGATCAACACACTGAAGGTAAGTCCCTGGACAAGGCTCTTTGACAAATAGCGCATGTTCTTATCCAGTAGATGAGCAGTACCGGTTACCTTGTAGTTGAACAATGAATTCGGTTGACTTGAAAGGTATTCGAACAGTTTTTTATTCCTCGCCGTAACCTTTTCATTTCCCATATCAGGAATAGTACCGTTAATTCTCGTGACAGTTTCTAGACTGTCCACAACGGATCTATAGATCGCCCCTCCTCCGGCCATACGAACCATTCTTCTTACAGAACGAAGCCTTGACTTAGAATCCGGAAGATCAAAATATTCGGGATTACCGGACTTTGTGGCCCTATTTACCACTTTCACAGTTTGGATCAGGGACGATTTGACCGTTACTCCATAGTTTTTTTCCAAATAAGACTCAATGCGATCCAGTTCATCCAGAACCTCAGGATCCCAAAAAGACATACTTGTATCTTTAAGTTCAGCCACCAATTCAAAAGGTCTAACACCACCATAATGAGCATCGAGGTAATTGAAATCCTGTTTCAAAGGTTCACTTTCACGAAGATCATCCATCAGATAATTGTTCGTTTTTATCAGCGATGCTCCATATATAAAGATCATTGATACCAGTCCATAGAAAACAAGGATTCTTTTCTTATTTCGCATCACTGCAATAAACCATGTCCTCAA
The DNA here is from genome assembly GCA_964593935.1 of uncultured Akkermansia sp. GTDB lineage: Bacteria > Bacteroidota > Bacteroidia > Flavobacteriales_D > Crocinitomicaceae > M0103. The sequence continues at coordinate 283,722 of CAZQKN010000001.1, forward strand.
CCTTTGATACCAGAAATGATTTTCTTTTTTCGAATAAATATATTTCGGTGAAGGTGCCAGATAGAACAAGAAGGGCAACATAACAAATGTCAGAATGAACGCTATGATCACACCAAATCCCATTACAATTCCGAACTTCTGAATTGGTTCTACCCTGACGAAATAGAGTGTAAAAAATCCAATTGCGGTTGTCACCGAAGTGAGAAAGGTTGCAAAACCAACTTCACGTATCGAAACGTTGATAGCCTCAAATTTGGTCACACCCGTTCTTAAGGCATCCAGGTAACGCGAAACCAAGTGAATAACATCCGACATCGCAACAACGAACATGATCGTCGGAATGGTGGTCAGAATAATGTTGATCGGTTCATTGAAAAGCCCCATGAGACCGAGCAGCCAAACAACAGATGCGACAATTACCACCTGAGGTAAGATTATCCCCCATCCAGAGCGAAAGGCTACATATAGAAAGAAAACGATCAAAATTGCACTCAATCCTATAAAGAACAAAAGTTCATAGATCATAATGTCTATGTAGTACTTTTGACCAATGGTCCTCCCCGCTATATGGACATTATCGAATGGATAAGAGGAAACTGTATTTTGCACCGAAGCCAACAACTCATCACTTTTGGCTTTAGAAATGTAATCCTCGTGGCGAAGGAAAACACATATGGACCCGGCGTCTTTCGCAATAAAAACGTTCACCAATTCTTCTGATCTTAACAACCTTGTCGAATCGCGCTTCAGGTCAAAATCTTTCCAGTCAATGTAGGGTCTTTTGGTACTTCCACCTCCCGGAAAAACAATTATTTCTTCCAGATTCGTTATTGCACGTGCGTATTGAATATGAGGCGTATTCTTCTGCAGATCGACTGTCAATCGATCAATTTGCCTAAGAAACAAACTATCAAATACTCCTCCCTTGTTTTCTATTGCGATCAACAAAAAATCATTGTCACTTTGGAACTTCCCCCTATGTTCAAAAAAGTACTCTGTTTCTTTATCTCCTGCCGGGAAGAACTTTTCAAAATCGTAATCAAAACGAATTTTCGGTATATAAAAAGAAAAGAACACTGTCATGCCTATGATCAATGACAAACCTAACCAGGCTAACCATTTAAAACGATGTTCTCCAACCTTTCCGTACATACCTTCGTTCATATGAGGGTGCAAAAGTACCAAGAACAATTATGTTAACGATTAGTTTTTCGTTTCGTGAGATAAATCTTGTACTTCGGTCAAAATATGTAAGTTTGAAAACAAAAATAAAATCTATGAAAAAACCACTACTTATTGCTTCTATCATCGTTTCATTCGGATCAATGGCTCAGTTCACACAAAGCAACGAACCAGCCATCGGTGAAAGCCGTTCTTTTTTCCTTTGTGACTCCAACGCGACAAAATACAGCAACGTAACAGGAACGGGTGTTACTTGGGATTACTCATCTATCATGGGGGTAAATGGAATCACAAAGTCGGTAGGAGTTATCGATGCTACCACCTCTCCTTTTGCGAGTAATTTCACCGGTGCTGAAAAAGCGATATCCATTGAAACAGCTATCACAACATTTTTCAGTTCAACATCAGCAGGAAGAATTTCTCAAGGTTTTGTTTACACCGAACAAACATTTGGAGATGTTAAAGCTGTTTGGTCGAGTAACGATGAACAATTGTATAATTACCCAATGGCTGTGAGCAATTCGTTGACAGACGATTTTGCAGGTTCTCTTTACTATGAATTCAATAGTATTCCACAAAATGCGCCTTGTGACGGAAATGTTTCTGCCGTTGTTGATGGAAGCGGAACCCTTCAGTTACCGGGAGCTACTTACACCAATGTCTTGCGTTATAAAATGATCGATACTGCCTTCACAAATGTTGTATTGATCGGAGATCTTGAAGTGATACGTGAGCAATACGAATATTACGATCTTGCGAATGGAAATCTTCCTGTTTTCATTCATACTTCCATCACCATGCAAGCTCCCGGAGCAGCTCAACCATTAACAGAACTTTCCCTTGTTCTTTCAAAGGATGAGCCATTGAATTGGTTAAGCGTTTCTGAACAAGAATTAGCTGAAATTCAGCTTTACCCTAATCCTACGGAAGGAGTGTTCACCGTGAAGGGCAATTACTCAAACAATTCCACTTTGCTGATCACTGATGCTTCAGGAAGAAGAGTTTACACTGCCAACACCTTATCCAACGGACAACAAATAGATCTTTCCAACATTCAGTCAGGAACCTATTTAGTATTGATAAATGACAATGGAAAGTCCAACACAAAGCGTTTGACGATCAAATAAAAAAAAGAAATGAACAGGGACCGCCTCATAAGGGCGGTCTTTTTGTTTCCAGACCTTCGCTTGTGATGTTACCTTTGTAAAATGATTCGTTAACTAGGACAATATGATCAAGAATTACTGTTCCATCCTTTTCATTTCCCTACTGTTCTCCTCATGGTCCCAGATCAATGAAGGCTTAACGGCGGAGGAAAGATCCTACCTCTATCATGTTGTTAAGAAAAGTGAGATCCTGGACATCAATCTGGGACGTTATTTTGATTACAAAGGTCCTGACATCAGGCTTCCGAATAAAAAGATCAATTACGACTCGATCGAGCTGGTCATCATGAATCAGCCTGAACTTTTAATCATTAGAAGGGATGAAATTGCGAAATCGCCCAAGGGCATTCTGGCTGAAGTAGCCAACAAAATGGCGATATGGGAATTGAACAAAGTACTGCTTGCGAGAAGGATCAGCGATAAGGAGCTCCAACCCTACCTTAACAAATATGAGATCTTCGAAAAATACTTGATCGAAAAACTTCCTGAAAATGCCTTGAAGTTAAAAGATGGTATAAATAGTCCTAGTCCCAAAATTTACCCTTTACTAAATCCGGGTTTATCCTTTAGCGACAAAGTTGTTTTTGCAGAGTCTTTGAAACTTCAGGATGTCAATGAAGAAAAAGCTGTTATTGATGCCATAAGTTATGCTGTAAACTCTTATGTTGACCTTCGCGCTGAGGAGATCTACAAAGCCCTTGGAGGTCGATCAGATGTATTTGAAAATGTACTGGTCGCAGCAGGTGATGGTTCATCAACCTCAGGATTGATGGACGAACGTGAAAAAGATGACAAAGGACGCTGGAATCGTGGATTACCAAAAGCCGTTGGATTGTTTCCCTATCAGACAACCGTCGTTGATGGTGAAAAGAAAAAGGATAAAAAAGTTGATGCCATGCGCTATGCTCAGCTTGATTTCAATACAGTCGGTCATCAGCGATACACCAATTTACACTTTGATGTGTGGGGATACAATACCAAAAAGCAAACGACAGTTGTCATTGAAAAGAATGGTTTGTCCTATCCATTATTCGGTGCGGGTGACACACGTTTTCTTTCTCCTGACTCCAGTTTTTCTGAAGGAACCACCTTCATGGCCGTGATCAACGATCTGGAAAATAATAAGATCGCGAAATTGCATGACAAGATCTACGGCAAACGGGGTTTTGATTATTGGATCGAATACAATAAAAAGAAGAAAGACGAAACCGAGCTGAAGATCGAAAAACAGGAATACGGTTATTCTGACCTGACGAACTCACCAATTACAACGAATAAGAAAGCTCCTAGGGAAGTCAGAAAAGCAAAAAAAAGAGCTCGTAAATCCGGCGGTGGCCCTGTGGATTATCAGCCAAAAACACAATCTCAGCGAAAAGAAAAAAGAAAAAAGGCACAGACGATCGTAGACCTTTATAATCAATTCGAAGCGTATAAAAGGAAAATAGCTGAACTCGAAAAAGAAAAGGCAGAAGCATTGGACCTTATGGCTTTGTACCAGCAACGCTTGGACCTTTACAAAAGACTGATCGGCTACAAATGGGCAAAATACACGGAAAAAGACGGTTTCTATTTGTACGAAGACTCCTCCACTTTCGATCTGATGACGCAGGAATTTCGCTTTCCTACAAAGGATTCAACGGAACAGTTTGAAGTTAGACTGATCTCCATTCCGGAATCATCACTTTCCAAATCAGCTGATGAGGTAATGCTCATGGTCAATCTGACCGATGCAATTCCTAACTACGATGCGCGATTACAACTGGAATTAAAGGATGTTTTCGCTTCTGACAGCTGGAACCTCAATCAGCCTTTGCTGACGGAAAAAGATAGCGTGGCCGTCCTGCAATTCTTCGAAGCGATGCTCGACAAAGAAAAGGATTTCGTGATCAAAGCAAGAGGACAAGGGATAGGTAAATGGAACGGAACGACGACAGTAAAGAATTATCAGGCCACAGAATTGAAAGCCTATCAGGGCGGCAATGACGAAGAGAAAAAACGTTCAAGAGCATCTGAAGAATTCCAAAGACTACGAATTTCTTATGTGTACATTCAATTGAATAAGCAAATTCAACTGGAGATCAATTCTTTTACGGATCCGGTCGTTTCCAACGTTAGCATTTCAAATCCTGAACTGATCACCCTGATGCATAAATACTCCCTTTCAAAAAACGACGTTTTGAGCGCCTATAGAACTGCCACCATCTTGAAGCAATTTAAAACGGAGATCAATGAACTGGCAGGACGATACCTGGACAGAGAAAATGCGGCAAGAGTGATAGACAGATTCAATCGTGAATGGGCTAATACGCGTGTTGCGATCGGCACCACATCTATCAAATTAACCGAACTGATCAAGTAATCGATGTGCTTGTAAAATTGACCAGATAGACTTTATCAGTTGCCCTCGTGATCGCCGTATACAACCAGCGATAATAATCCTCTCCAGATGAGCCTTCAGGAAGGAACCCCGGATCGATAAAAACCGCTGACCATTGTCCACCCTGGGATTTATGACAGGTCACAGCGTAGGCATATTTTACCTGAAGAGCGTTGAAATAAGGGTCCTTTAGTACCTTTTCGTAGCGCTTCCTTTTATTTTTTTCGTCTAAATGATCCTGTTCGATCGCAAAGAATAGTTCTTTTATCCTTTCGCGACGAATGGATGGCCCCTCGCAATCAATAGACTCCATTAACACAAGAACCTCCAGCTCAGGTTCATTGGGATAATCCTCAAGCGTAACAATTACGCGCGCAAAATCAAATCCATATTCATGTTCAAACTTCCTGATCCTTTTTACCCTCAGCATCTCACCGTTGGCTATGAATCCTGCTTTCGATTCATCGTGCAACCAGTAATAATTGTTCTTGACTACCATGAGACAATCATTCTGACACAGCTGCTCTTCAAACCACAATATTCTTCCCCGTATATGTTGGTTGTAAAGATTCGCGCGCTTGTTGGACCTTGTGATCACGATCGTTTCTTCCGATCCATATTTCGAATAGCAAGACTCCAATTCATCCTGCAATTCCTCACCCGATAAATGGACGAAATCATTGAAGCTAAAATCAAAATTGAATACATCAGGAAAAACGGTCGAACGCAAGTTTGTGGCGTTGTATAGAATACCTGAGTCCATTTGTTGCCTCAAAACCTCTGATAACAAAAATGTCCTCACTTCCAGTTTTGGAAAATGTCTGGTCATGAATTCACTTTGAAGAGCAGGAGACTCACTGCTGCCAACGGGTGGCAACTGTCCCTCATCTCCTAAAAGGATCATTCTGCAATTTTTACCAGAATAAACATATTCCACCAGGTCTGACAACAGATCACGCCCAATATTTCCATCTTGCTGAATTGAATACTCCGCAATCATAGATGCTTCATCCACAATAAACACGGTATTGGTATGAAGATTTGGCATCAATGAAATGGGCGAATAAGCTTCAGTCCCGTCTTTACGACGATAGATCTGTTTGTGAATGGTAAAGGCCTCCTTTCCTGCCCTGTTGCCCAAAACCTTTGCGGCACGTCCAGTAGGAGCCAACAGCCTAGACTTGATCTTACAAGCCTTTAGTACCTTCACATATGCACCTAACAGACTCGTTTTACCCGTTCCGGCATAACCCTTTAGAATTATGAGCGGCGAAGAATGAGCATTAAATGTGAAATCTTTTAAGCCATCTAGGACCTTTTCCTGATCAGAAGTCAGTTCAAATCCGAATACTGTTTTGAAATAACTTGAAAAATCCGTTTTTGAGAGCACCTGATCCATGGATGTATAAAGATAATTGATTAAGTCATGTTACCGTTGACTGAAAGGACTAAAAAAACTATTCAATGAAGAGTAGTACTATTTAAAAAATTGTAGATTTGTGAGGCAAATTAGAAATTACAACCGTTATGACAGGCAATTTATCGCTCATCTTTAAGAAATACGCAGTTCCATTCTTGTTTTTCATCATTGGTGTGGTAATGTTCGTTACAGGAGTAATGGGCAAACAAAACACTATGTTCATGGTGGCATCAGTGTTGATGTTCCTTGCAGGTACGCTAAGCATCCTCTACAGCAGTGGTGAGTTCAAAAGAACATTGCTATACATCTTTGGAGGTGTTGCCGGAGTTGCCGCAATAGCTACTATCGTCCTTTCATACAACAGTGTTGATGAAACAATGAAATATCAGCAGGACTATGCGATGTGTTATGGAAAATCAGTTCGTAACCTAGAAGACATACGTTTCGCACAGAAAGCATATTTTGAGAAAAATGGCACCTATGCAAAGGATTGGGAAACACTTGTAGATTTCATTAAAACAGGAACTGTTCCATTCGTGGAATCTGAAGGCGTTGTACCAGGAAGAAAGATCAACGAAACCGAAAGAGATTATCTTGTTCAGTTTGGTTTGTATAAAAAAGGTGGAGCGATCGACTTTAACATGACTGAAAAAGAAGCATATTACCTGTCAAAGTGGGCTAATTGTCCTGAAGACCTCAAAGGTTTCCGTAGGGATACAGTTCAGAGAAGTTTGATGGAAATGAAGTTCAAAAATGCTGCTTACACAGAGAGTCGTCTGAAGGCTGGATTTGGCAAATTCTATGCTGATTCATTACCGTATATTCCACTAAGCGGCGCTAAGCGCATGTGGATCATGGAAGTGAATGATTCTTTGATGATCGGTGAAGAAAAGACCTCTGCACTTAAAGTTTCAGGTAATATTCCTTATGCAAAGATCAAAGGTACTGCAGACGAAGAACTTTTCTTTGGTTCACTTACATCACCTGATCTAGTAGGAAATTGGGAGGACAAGTAAAATGGCGGGTCACCTGATCATTGAACTTTCAAAAGAAGCCTTTAAGTTTACTTCATTAAATGATGGTCTCGTTCGACTGAACGGTTCTTACAATTTTGTTGAAAAACAAGATAATCGTTACCGTGATCAGTTGGATCAATTTGTAGAAGCTTCCGGATTAAAGGGACTTGTTCACGATGAACACAGTATTTCCTGGTCTTCGGAAAAAACTACTCTCGTTCCTGCTAATGTTTTTACTGAAACAGATTCTGAATCAGTATTTCGTTTATGTTTCGGCAAGGAGACAGCTTCATCGGATATCGATTACAACCGAATACCGGAGGCCGGACTGGTAAATGTCTTTGAAATCCCACTCTGGGTGAAATCCTATTTTGTTGTTAAACACCCTCGTTCGGTTATCCAACATGAAAGCACCATGCTTTTGAGAGGATTAATGAAGAACAACACATTTGGATTAAAGATCTTATTGGTTCCATATGAGAATCATTTTTTTCTTACCATTTCCAAGAATGGAAAACTTCAATTCTATTCCGTTTTTCAATATCAGAATGCAGAAGACATTTTATACTATCTGACCTTCACTCTTCAGCAAAAGGAAATGATCAAGGAAACAGCTGACCTTATTTGGACCGAGGGCATTGGAGCCGACAAGGATCTTTTTTCAGATTTCCAGACAAAGGCCGAAAAAATTCAGGACCTTAAACCTGTAAAGATCAACGTTGATCAAAAATTCATTCTAAACTCACACTTGCAGTGCGTATAATCAGTGGAAAATTGAAGGCAAGAAGATTTTCTGTGCCCAAGAACTTTCCTTCCCGTCCGACAACGGATTTCGCTAAAGAAGGCCTGTTCAATATTCTTGAGAATCAATTGGACCTCTTCGATATGAACATTCTTGATCTATGCACCGGAACAGGTAATATTTCTTTTGAGTTACTATCAAGAGAAGCGGGTTCAATTACGGCTGTTGACATTAACCTGAATTGTCTTCGCTTCATTCGAAAAACGGCTGAAGAACTTAAGGTTTCTGAGGATATACGCACATTAAAGATGGATATCCTTCATTTTTTGAAGATCACTGAAGACAGTTACGACCTGATCTTCTCGGATCCTCCCTATGCCTATAAGCATCATTCTGAGATAGCCAAGCTCGTTTTCGATCGCGACCTTTTGAACGACAAGGGTTTATTGGTCATTGAACACGGTAAAGAAACCAACCTGGAGAATATAACCCATTTCGATTTTTGTCGTAACTATGGAGGCGTATATTTCAGTTTTTTCAGAAAAACTGAACAAAATGAAGAAAAATGAAGCAAATAGGTTTATTCCCTGGATCATTTGATCCATTCACAAAAGGTCATGAAGCCGTGATTCGAAAATCTCTGGTCCTTTTTGATGAAGTGATCATCGGAATAGGTATCAACACTTCAAAATCTTACCTCTTCGATCTTGAGAAACGAAGGAAACACATTGCCTCCCATTTTACATCCGGAGAAAACGTACGAATTGAAACCTACCAGAAACTTACGGTTGATTTTTGCAAAGAGATCGGAGCACAGCACATCATCCGAGGTCTAAGGGACGCCAAGGATTTCGAATATGAAAAAGCAATTGCTCACATGAATCATGCGATCTCCGGAATTGAAACGGTATTCTTTCTCACCGATCAGGAGTTTGGAGCTGTGAATTCATCTATCATTAGAGAAATTCACCGGAATGGAGGAGATATTTCACCTTTTGTAACCAATCCTCACCTACTCGTTTAAAAGCTTGGTACGAATTCTGCTACCCAAACGATCAAAATAAGACGTTATGTTAAGAACTCTCCTGCTTCTTTGTACGCTTTTACCTGTAATTTCCATTTCACAGGAAAAAAGAACAGTGACCATAACTGGATTCGCTCCAACTTATGTTGGAAGTACGATTGAATTCAGTGAGGTACAAGATTATCTGAGCATGAAGGAAGCTACGATCGCCAGCACAACAGTCAAAGCAGACAGTACCTTTTCAGTCTCTTTTTTTATAACTGAAACTCAGCGAATTGGGATTCGGGCAAACAAGAATAGGACCTATATGTACGTTCAGCCTGATGGGATCTATGACATCTACATTCCTGAAAAAGACCCTTATGAACCCTACAGACCTAATGGAAACATCGTGGAAGTCTCTTTTTTTGGTTTAGACAGCACAGATATCAATTACAAGATCCTTAGTTATCTACGCTGGCAAGACAACTTCATTGGGAACAACTACCATTTGAAGAGTGTGAAACCGATCGAATTTGCCAAGAAACTGGATCAGTTCAAATCCTTTGTTGAGGAGGCCTACGCCAAAGATACCAGCGACGTGTATTTCAAAACATACGTTCGCTATTCTATCGCTTCAATGGACAATATTCAACATGCTGCCGATCGCAACCGTTATGAAAAACATGATTTCTACTTAAAGAACTTCCCCGTTTCATATCGGAACGATTCCTACATGGGATACTTGAATTCATTTTACACCAAGATGATGCCCAGACTATCCATGGAAGCCAATAACAGAGTTTATCTTGGAGTACTAAAAAGTTCACCAACATTGGTCATGCGTGCACTTGGATCGGAATACACACTGATCAATCTCAGAATACGTGAGATCGTTATGATCAAAGCATTGAGTGAGTCATATTACTCAGGTGATCTGCCACAAACTAACATTTTAACCATACTAGACAGTGTTGCAAATCACAGCTTGTTTGAAGCAAACGGTATCATTGCAAAAAATATGATCTCCCGACTTACTGAACTTGTCCCGGGCGGCAAGTCACCGGAATTTGCTATTGTGAACACAATGGGTGAGACAAAAACACTCAGTTCCTACAAGGGTCAATACCTATATATCCATTTCATGGATCCAGCCAGTAAGAAATCTACAATGGAAACAGATCCATTGATCAGCATTTACGACAAATACAGGGATGATATCACGTTTGTGACTGTTTCACCGAAAAGAGAGGGAAGTGATGCCGAGTCTGCACTAAAAGCCTTGCCATGGGAGAAATTCATTGTAGAGGAAAACGCTACGATCCTGAAAAACTTCAAAGTTGAAACCTACCCATATTATGTACTGATAGATGAAACGGGACACATCGTTGCAGCACCTGCCCTCACTCCTCTTCCGAATGGTCAGTACGAAACGATAGACAAAACTTTCTTCTACATACAGAAAGCACGGAAGGAACTACGCGAATACCGAAGATAGGCCTCTATTTTTCGTATTTTTGTGATCATATTTCACAACAATGCGTTTCAATTTATCAGAGATCAACGAATTGATCCGTTCACGGAGAACGATCTATCCGGAGCAATATACAGAACGTAAAGTCCATAAGGAACAGATCGAGGTCATCCTCAATAATGCTCAATGGGCGCCAACGCACGGCAACACTCAGCCATGGCGTTTTAAGGTTTTCACGGATGACGGTCGTCAAAGACTGGCTGATTTCCTTGGAAAAACCTACCTGGAACTTACTCCACCTGAACAACAGGACGACAAGAAACTAGCTAAAATGTTGACGCGTCCGATGCTATCAAGTGTTGTCATCGCGGTTTGCATGGAACGCCAGAGGGAGGAGAAGATCCTCGAATTGGAAGAGATAGAAGCGGTTGCCTGCGCGGTTCAAAACATGCATCTGAGCTGTACAGCATATGGACTTGGCGGTTTCTGGGCAACACCAAAGTTGATCTATCATCCAAAAATGAATGAATTCCTCGGGCTTGGAGAGAAAGACAAATGCCTGGGCTTGTTCTACATCGGATACCCATCGATCGAATGGCCTAAGGCTCATCGCCGTCCTTTGGAATACACCACAGAATGGATCAACGAATAATGGAAAATCCTGTTGATCACACTATTGACCTTGGACTCGTCAACTACGTCCAGCACCCTGAAAACCCGAATTACATTGTGTTTAGGTTTTCAGATCCTGTTCGTGCGAAGTCATTCGAATCAACCCTGGCAGAACAAAAGATCTGGTTCGAAAAGGGCGAAGAAGAAAAGCGGGGAAAAATGGTTCAGCTATACGGGATCCACAAAAGTGATTACAAAAAGGTCACTCATATCAATTACATGGTTGAGGCGACACATAAAAAGCCATTGATCCCCTGGAAAGGACTACGTTATGGGATTGTGATATTTATGGCAATATTGATCACTTTGGCGGCAGTCGGTTACTGTAAACAAAAAGAAACCCTCCGTTTATACAATGAAAAGCTCAATTCGGACGTTTCTGAAATTTCGAACTACTAAATTTGCTTATTTCGTAACATGCCGAAGACCCGACATTATTGTTTATTGCTGTTGATCATGTTGATCAGCAACCTTGGGCTTGCGCAAGAGAATACAAGGAAGAAAAAAGAAAAGTTCCCCTCTTATTTCGGATTTCAGTTCAGGCCCGTGTTTCCTACCCGCTTCATTGGAGAACCGGAAACAGTGATGAATAACATGGAATTCAGTACTACTTTGTCACAAAAAATGGGGTATTCATTCGGAGGGACGGTTCGCGCTGGTCTAACGAAATTGATAGCGTTTGAGACGGGGATCAATTACACACAGCGTCATTTCAATGTAAGCATGTCTGTTGCAGACTCCAATGTCTTCGCCACCAATGATCTGACCTTTATCACCTACGACATTCCTTTGAACGGATTAGTATACGTTCAACTCAGCGAGCAATTCTTTATGAATGCTTCACTTGGTGTTGCGGTAACCTATAAACCTACGGATGTTGGGATCCTTACTCTACCTGGTGGTTCGTATTCCTTTACTCATACCGGACGAGTTGGAAGCAAGGCGACTTTTGATCTGAACGCCAATTTTGGATTTGAATTCCGCACGGAGAATTCAGGGTTCTTTTACATTGGCGGTTCAGGCCGTGTTCCATTTTCACCTTTGTTCACGGTGATCGCACAATACAAATATCAAGGATACAAGAATACCGTAAACGCAGAAGTCGATGGTTCATATCTTGCATTGGATTTCAAATATTTCTTTCCCAATAAGCAAAAACGAGGAACACAATGGCAGCGAGGACCAATCCTCTAATAATGTGTAGAAGATGATAATTTCAACTTAAAGTTATGTCCATACAGGAACTGATCAATGAACTAGGCCTTCTTCCCCATCCTGAAGGTGGCTATTACAAGGAAACTTACAGATCCGGAGAAGAGATCAGGGATCGCAATTTACTGACCTCGATCTATTTTGTATTGACTTCGGAAAATGTATCCCGCTTTCACCGGATCAAGAGTGATGAACTCTGGTATTTTCACTTTGGTTCCTCAGTAACAGTCCATACACTTGATAGTAAGGGACATACTGAACATATGTTAGGCAATGATCTTAACAAAGGCCAGAAACCATTTCTTTTGGTCAAAGCCAATACTGTTTTCGGTTCAAGCATAGATGAACCTGGCGGTTTTGCGCTCGTTTCCTGCGCTGTAGCTCCGGGCTTCGATTTCAGGGATTTTGAACTATTTTCGAAAGAACAGCTGTTGGAAGAATATCCTGAATTTCAGACGATCATTGACCGATTAACCTGAGAAGATCTTCTTCACGGATAGTTGTTGTCCACAAGCTCGTTCTTGTCAAGTCCATTCTAGGCCAAATAGGTGTGATCACACCATTTACAGCAGCAATGTTCAAATAATCTCCAAAAAACACCTTGCCATTCGGAACAAAAGGCTGCTGTGAGATGCGGTGATCAATAAAAGTTTTACCGCCATCTCTGGAAACGGTCAGGTACACATCTGTTCGGTTATCTTCATAATTTCTTCGGTCGTAATAAACGAAGTACAAATTCCCATTCGAATGATCAACCGTCATCCAGGTAAAGAATTGCTGTTTCTTGCTGTTGTCCTGATTGACTTTCTGCGGTTCTGTCCAGGTTAAACCACCGTCTTTGGACGACATTAACATGACATCTGTATCGTTTCGACCGTTGCGTTGATCACACCAGTTCAAATAAAGCGTCCCGCGATTCGGACCTTCACTAAGGTCACAAACCAGAATTGGTAATCCATTAGCGCGATAAAGACCGGGAATATCGATCGTCCAACCACCGGGATGATCAGTTACATGCCTTTCCTGATTCAACCATGTTTCACCGCCATCTGTTGAAACCTGCATTACTAATCCTTTAGGCCCGGACCAAACGACATAGATCTCACCGTCGGGACCCACGGCTGGAACGGCTCCTTCAACAGTATTGTCATCATCGACGCAATCACCTGCAAATGCGGATATCCTTTTCGGTGTCGACCAGGTTTTTCCCTGATCTTTGGACCGCGAAAAGAGAATAACACTCGAATCATTTGGATTATCAGACCCATACTTATCGAACTGCGTCCATGTCATGTAAATGACATTTGTCTTCTGATCGAGGACTGTCCAGTGTTTATCCTGCGCTTTCGTTCCGTTTGGTTCAGGATAAGTTCCCTGATCGAACTTCTGATCTACAGCCTCTGCCGACTGACAGACAATGCGATCCAGCCAGGTAGCTTTCTTATAATTGGAAAGATGGAAATAATAGATGCGACCGTTTGTATCGAACATCAATACCGGGTCTCCCCAAACACCGTATTTACTCTTCAGCTGTTGACTTTTCCAGCTCTTCCCTCCATCCAGAGAATAGTAATAACCGTCGAGTACGGTACCGGCAGCGATAATATTTTGATCCTTCGGATGAATAGCGATCGAAGGTTCCGTCTGACCATGTGCATTTTTACCTTTGGGATTCGGAATTCGCACATTCTGAAACTCCGATTGCGACCAGCTGATGGAGCCGAAAAGTGTTAAAATAGCCGGAAGAAGGACAAAATATTTTGTTCTGATCATAGCTTAATGATCTGTTCTCAACCAGTAATCCAGTAAACCACCGTTTGAAGCACCGCGCATCATAGTCAATTTAAACTGAGGTCTTACGTAATTCGTGATGTTAACTTTTACAGAGAAAAGAACATCGTCTCTGGAGATCAACAATTCAGCTTCTTGACCTGTGTTCAATGCGTTCATAGTTGCCTCTAACGAACGTTGATCTACACGGTAACCGTTACAACCAATGATCTCGTCATTCACGCTTATTCCCGCATCTTCAGCCGCTGAACCGGAACGAACGTTTCTCACAATGACCTTGCCGCCTTCCTGTTTCAAAGAAGCACCAAAAGATGGTTTTGTAGTTGTGACATCGTCCACTTTTACACCGATCTTTCCGAAAATCTCAGCGTATGGTGGAATCTCCGTTCCGTTGATGTACTTATCGAAGAATGGAGTCATGTTCTCTTGAACCAATTCCTCAAGTTCGGTTTTAAATTCTGCTTCGGTAAAACCACGGCCCATTTTCACGTAGTACTTGTCGTACAAGTTACGTAAAAGGTCATCAAGGCATTTTTTTCCTTTTGAAGCGGAAATGATCTTGGCATCTATAAGCGCTGCCATGACTTGACCTCTTGTGTAGTAGGTCATTGTCGTGTTCGAGCTGTTCTCATTCGGTCGATAAGCCTTTATCCATGCATCAAAACTCGCATGAGCAACAGGCTGAACTCTTGAACCGGGAGTTCCTTCGACATAATTGATAGAACCTTGAAGTTTCGATAAGTAATCTTCCTGAGTGTAATACCCAGCACGACGAAGTAATAATTCATCGTAATAAGAAGTAAATCCCTCCATCACCCATAGAAGTGTCGTATAATTTTCCTGATCATAATTGAACGGACCCAACTCGATCGGACGCAATCTTTTCACGTTCCAAAGATGAAAATACTCATGCGCCACCAGTGAAAGGAATCCCAGATATTCAGCACCTTGATAGGTCCAGCGATTCACACTCAAAGTTGTTGAATTCGTGTGCTCCAATCCACCTTGTCCATCAACCACGTTATGAACGATGAACAAATATTCCTTGTTTGGATTCTGACCAAATACTTTCGTTGCGGATTCAACAACACGTGCCATGTCATCTTTCAATTGCTTGACATTATAATTGCCTTCTCCGTACATGGCAACAGTATGCTTAACACCTGCTGCAGAAAAATCGAAAGTTTCCTGATTTCCGATCTCAATCGGACAATCAGCCAGCTCATCATAATTAACGAAAGAATAATTGAATCCAGATTTCTTACTGTCTTTGACAAGTGCAGTTGAAACTTTCTTGAAATCCTTATAAGGAAGAATTTCCAAAGTTCCACTTCGATTTAGGTGACCTTCCACATACATAAAAACTCCTGAACCACTTACAAATCCATGGGTCAGATCAAGGAAACTGGTTCTCACCGACAGTTCAAAAGCATATACGTCGTACTTGACGTTCACCTTTTTTGCTTTACCCTTAGTTATCTCCCAGGTATTTTTTGTCTTTTTTTCAACGTTCAAAACCTTGCCGTTCTCATCGATTGCCGTTACAAGATTAACATTCTTCGAAAACTCACGAACAAGGTAGGATCCCGGAGCCCATACCGGCATTTTGATGCTTATTTTATCTTCATTGAAGTTACTCAACTCCATTTCCACAAGGAAATTGTGATTTTGGGGCTTAGGCATTGATAAGCGATAATGGATATCCTGAGCATTAAGCTGAAACAGTGATGCTGAAAGAAAAACAGTGAGAATGAACTTTAACATTTCAAATAATTTAAACTCAAAGATACGATTTGTCCGCGAAGGATTATCTTTACAACAACAAGTAATCGCAGTCCTATGAAAAATGGAATAATCCTTTTCCCGCTTATCGCAATTCTATTCTCTGCTTGCGAAACCAAGCCAAGTTCCTCTAGCAGCAAGGAAAAAGAATTGGAAGACAAGATCACTTCTTTGCAGAGAGAAAACGAGGAAAAGGATGCGTTGATCAATGAATCACTCGAGTTCTTCACAGAGATCCAGAACAACCTAGAGTCCATTGAGCTTAAAAAGGACGAGATCAGAATACGCAGTACGGATAAAGAATTGAGTGCAGAAGATAAAGAATGGATCCTTGAACAGATCAATCACATCAATTATCTCAGACAAGAAAATCTAAAAAAGATCGATGCTCTCAACAAAAAGATCCGCTCAAAAGACCTTAAGATCAATGAACTTGATAAAATGATCCAGGACTTGGCTCAAGATATCCGTGACAAAGATGATCAGATCTCAATACTTCAGGCAGATCTCAGCTCATTGGATAAAGCCTACTCTAAATTATTTGACGCCTATCAGGAAAAAGCTGAATTAGTGGAAGAATTGACCGAGGAATTGAATACCGTTTATTACACTTATGGAACCGAAGATGAACTCGTGAAAAATCAAGTTATAGAGCGTAAAAATGGATTTATTGGAATTGGTAAAAAGATCAATCTTGTCGACAACTTTAACGAGAAGTACTTCGCCAAGATCGATCTAACAGAGGAGAAAGAGATATTTGTTGAAGGAAGTGATATTAAGTTCATCACAGACCATCCGTCGAGATCCTACACTCTTGTACCTTTAGGAAAGAATACTAAGATCAAGATCAATCAACCAAGAGAATTCTGGAAAGTATCGAATTATTTAGTGGTAGTGGTTGATTGAGGAACAAGGGACATAGACTGGGTTCGTGGGAACGCGAAGCATTGAACCATTTTAACGCCGTTAGGCATATTAACGCGTAGCTTTTTAACGCCGTAGGCAATTAAATATGTTTAAAAGAAAACTCCTTTGATTCATAACGATCTTCGAAGAGGTGTGGATAGTACTTCTTCATTTCGTCGTTCATTAATTGGATAGGAACATCGCTGAAGTGACCGTAGAAGTGTATGTATTCCATGAATTTATTTCCTTTATCGAATTCCTGGAAAAGCGAGTCGTTCACTCCGTCCCATTCGAGAGGACTTACTCCGGAAATCCTGCAAATGCGCTGATCGAACGCCGGTGTACATTTTACCCATTTATCATCCAGGTACATTTCCACGTAACCGTGAAAAACGATCTCTTCCCTACGCAGGTACTGCATCAGCCTTTCGACACCGATGTGGTTCTTGACAATTGCGTAACCAAGTCGTGTAGGTATACCAAATCGTCTGCCGGCTGCCGCAAGAACTGCCGATTTCTCAACACACCATGCTCTTTTCTTGATAAGTACATTAGAGGCTCTTAATCCATCAACTGTCAGATCAAGATGATAGGGATCGTACAGGAATGCATCTCGCACAAGGAGATAAAGGTCGAGTGCGATTTGCATTTTAGACCGGGTGTAATCTATATTCTTTACAAAAGCTTCGAACTTCGAATCCTTGTAATCCAGAAAAAGTGTATCCTTCAGATATTCCTCCATTATAGGTTCAATTCCTATTTTTGTCACAAAACTACTTAAAACATGGGAACAGGAAATCACAATAATGCGCCGACGGCTTTTCAGAGCCCCCTTCCCCTGTTGGAGCAAGTTCGCAGGATCATCTTCGGTAACAAGGAACCGGATAACTATACCAAACTCACCTTTTTTGTGGTACTTTTTTACTGGTTAATATTCACCGTGTGGTCATTAGCCTTTTACCTGACCATTTCATATCGTCAGTTGATCATGGAACAAAAACGGATTCCGGTGGAAAAGATCATTGAACAGCGTGGACAAGAGCTAGGTTTTGCACCTCACGAATTCCTTTCCCGATTACAAACTATTCAATCAATTGCCTTGATCTGTTGGACTTCAGTTTTATTAGGTCTTATATTGCTTTGGAGAAAGAAAAGCAGTTTTATTTACTTCATCGCCGGTGGATTATTGTTTTACACAGGTATGTTAATGTTCTATATGAACTACAGTTACTTCAAAGAGGACATCACACTATTCGACAAAATAGGATTATTGATCTGTGCTGTAATGTCGGGAATGTACTACCTGATGTTAAAGCGTGAGAAAGAAGGGGGTTCGCTTAGTTTTTTCGAAGAAGATCCAAACGACGAATGATCTCACTTGCAGTATGATCCTTTTCATCAAGGGTAATTTGAGCTTTTCGATAGATCGTCTCTCTTTCAGCCAGTTTATCCTTAATGTACATTTTGAGTTCGTACTCCCCCATCCCTTCAAGAAGTGGACGGTCCTCCATATCATGTAAAAGGCGTGTGTAAAGTGTTTCAGGACTTGTTTTGAGATAGATCGTTACACCTTTTTTACTCAACAAGGTCATCAGGTCATTGTAACAAGGCAAACCTCCCCCGGTAGCGAGGACTTCAGGCTGATGAAAATCCATGTTCAGGATCAGTTCCAGCTCTTTGGTTCGAAAGTAATCCTCCCCTTTTTCCAGAAAAAGTTGCGAGATCGTAGCTTGTTCCTGCTGCTCGATCAATTGATCAGAATCCACAAAAGGAACATTCAGTCGCCGTGCTAATTCAGTTCCAAGAGTACTTTTCCCCGAACCCATAAATCCCACCAGGATCACAGTTGTCATATTACAAAGAAAGTAAATAAGTTCATCACTGCAAGGAAGAAAATCATAACTCCTTATTTCCAGCGTTTTAAGACAATGTGAAATTATTTTTTCAAAAAAATCCCTGTTTCCTCTTGCCAAAACGAATTATACCAATATATTTGCACCCGCTAACGCAATGATTACAGGTTTTACCGTCGCCATTGCAATGCAAGATTCGGTAGCTCAGCTGGTAGAGCAATACACTTTTAATGTATGGGTCCTGGGTTCGAATCCCAGCCGAATCACTCTGATGAAAGCGCCTCCTTTCGGGAAGCGCTTTTTTCATTTTAAACCGACTCTGAGCTCGCTCTAGGGAGCGAGAAAAATGAAAAAGTGCAGATCCTGCGTTAGCAGGATAGCGCTTACATCCACTGCACATCGATGACTTGGGATATGTAATCCCAGCCGAATCACAAAACATCAGTTTTAAAGCCTCCTTTTCAAGGGGGCTTTTTTCATTTACACTCAAATTTCAAGGTAAACAGAAGATTCCAATCCTTCAACAAAAACAATTAAAACCAAAAAACAGCAAGGATGTTCTCACCATTTCTGTCATCAGAATAATTTTCGCAATTAAATAACAGAAATGCTCTTCTGTATTCTTTTGTGTCAAATTTAATTCTGTGCTTTCCTTGTTTTGCTCGCAAAATACTTTGAGGACACTGAGGGGCCAAAGAAAAAGTTCAGCTTCGTCACCAAAGGTCAATCTTTAAGATCATTCCCTTACCTTTGCATAAATAACAAACTTGAAACGTCTCACCCTTTTCAGTATAAGATCATTCGCAGGTCCCTTCGTGGTGACACTTGCGATCTCGATGTTCATGCTGGTTATGCAATTCTTCTGGAAGTATCTGGATGACCTGATGGGAAAGGGACTATCCACTTTTGTTATTCTTGAGTTGCTCGTCTACATATCGGCGAGTCTTATTCCTTTAGCTTTACCATTGGCGATACTGTTATCATCGATAATGACCTTTGGAAATCTAGCAGAGAACAATGAGTTGACCGCTTTGAAGTCCAGTGGACTTTCACTTTATCGCATCATGCGACCGTTGATGGGTGTCGTTCTTATCATCGCATTATGTACCTTTTACTTCGCGAACTATGTTATTCCGGTTGCCAACTTGAAATGGCATTCACTGATCTTCGATATACAGAATACTAAAATAGCTTCAATCCTCACGCCGGGAGTCTATAGCAAAGAACTTGACGGTTATGCTATCAAGGTGTCCAAAGGGGACGATAATGGTTTTGAAGACATCATGATCCACGATCACACTGCACCGGATATGATCAAAACCATCCGTGCTAAAAAAGGTAAGGTATACAAGGCTGAGAATGGTAAGTATCTCTTTTTTGAACTGGAGCGAGGATACATCTCGGAAGAACTTGCTCCTCAAGCACCACTCTTCATGCCGGATGGAACATTGCATCGTAGCAATAATCAGAATCGTCCGGCAAGAAGATCTTCATTTGAAAAAGCGACCTATAAGATCGACTTGAGCGGTTTTTCCCTGAGTCGTTCACAGGAAGAAATGTTCAAGGATAAACACGAGATGCTGAATGTCTTTCAGATCTCTCATGCTGTAGATTCAATCAAAACACACGCCAAGGGTATTCAGGAAAATTTTTTAGTGAGTATAAAGCAGGATCATGCCTTTTTTGAATCAAAATATTTTGTTCGTAAGGCCGATGGCCTGGATAACTTAAATGAACCACGAACCAAATTACCTGAAGTGATCCGTTACAAAGATCTCAGCAGATCAGATAAAGTGGCCGCCATAGAACAGTCCAAATCCAAACTGCGACGTAAAAATCAAAACTTGCAGGGTCAATTCGAATATTTACAAGGTATCAATCGGGATCTAGATGGATATTGGATCGAATTCCACCGAAAATTTGCACTGACCTACGCCATAATAATCTTATTCTTTGTTGGCGCCCCTCTTGGTGCCATTGTTAAGAAAGGTGGGTTTGGTGCCCCGGTGGTGATCGCTGCTTTACTTTTCATGATCTATTTCGTTCTGATCAGTATTGGCGACAATCTCGCACGGGAACAAGTAGTAAGTCCGTTCATGGGGATGTGGTTCGCATCCATGATCCTTACTCCGGTAGCATTCATTCTGATGCGATCAGCGGCTAACGACTCACCTGTATTCAACAAAGAAACCTGGTCAAAACTATTTTTCAGATTACGAAGAAAGTAGAAGAACTTTCGTTTTATCAAGGCAAATTTTAGGAATTAAGTGCTACTTTTACGCCCCACAACACCAATGCTATGGACAAAATTGGTTCGCTGAACATACATACTGACTGTCTTCATTTTCGCGGGGACCTACCCTGTCGACCACACAAGGAAAATGGATACCATTGTGATGCTTGTCCGGCTTATTCGAAGATTGAAAAAAACATCCTTATCATTAAACTTGGTGCCATTGGTGATGTAATTCGAACCACTCCTTTGTTAAGGCGAATCCAACAGGAATTTCCTAATGCGAAGATCACCTGGTTAACGCTTACTCCATCCATTTTACCTCAAGGGGCTATCGATCAGATACTTCCTTTTGATTTAAAATCAATCTTATATCTCAACGCTTGTACCTTTGATGTACTGATCAATCTCGACAAGGATAAAGAGGCCTGTGCTCTGGCAAATTCTATTTCGGCAGTGCAAAAATTCGGTTATCAACTGAAGAACGGTGTTCCTTATCCAATGAATGATCTTGCAAACCATAAGTACTGTACCGGCTTGTTTGACGATGTAAGTAAAGCAAATACGCTCTCCTATGTTCACGAGATATTCGAGATGCTGGGCTGGGAATTTGCCGGTGAAGAATATGTTTTCGATAACCATAGTGACAAAGGCTTCATCTGGCCCTTCACAGGTGACCAGCGATTAATCGGTTTGAACACTGGCTGTGGAGACCGATGGACTACCCGTCTGTGGTCAAATGAACGATGGGCAGAACTGATCAATATGCTTAAGTCAGCTGGTTATACTCCGGTATTGCTGGGTGGCGAACAGGAAGATCTAAAAAATCAGGAACTTGCAGCAAGTACAGGTGCTATATACCTTGGACATTTCAATTTACCAAGGTTCATCAACCTGATGCATCAAATGGAGGTCGTTGTGACACAAGTAACGATGGCGATGCATATTGCAGTTGCCTTGCGAAAGAAACTCGTTCTAATGAACAATATTTTCAATTCACACGAATTCGAAATGTACAACAGAGGAATTATTGTGACACCTCCCAAAGGCTGTGAATGTTATTTTTCCGGAAAGTGCAAAAACGGAACATCTTGTATGGAAACTATTGATCCGTCTACAGTTTTTGAAACGATCAACGACTTGTTAGCAAAATAAGTTGCGTGTCCTTCAATTGACATACCGCGTACCTTTTCCTCCAACCGACGGAGGTGCCATGGGAATATACACGATCACCAAAGGATTGTCAGAAAATGGATGTTCGATCGATCTTGTCGCAATCAACACACCAAAGCATTCCCAACCTGAGGGTGCAATGAAATTTTGGGCTGTTCAGTATGATGTTTTTGTCGACACCAATATTAAGATTATGGATATGATTAGAAATGTCCTCTTCGAAAAAACACCCTACAACATCAAACGCTTCCTCTCTCCGGCCGTTGACAATAAGCTTTCAGAACTCCTATCCACCAATACTTACGATTTTATTCAGGTTGAAGGCGCATTTGTCGCTGGCTACATCCCGTTGATCAGGAAAATGACCAGTGCTCCTATCATCGTCAGAACACACAATATCGAATACGTGATCTGGCAGCGCTTGGCCATCAATGAAACTAATCCTCTAAAAAAATGGTTCTTCAGGCATCTTTCGAAACGACTATACAAGTTTGAATCGAAGTATTATAACATGGCTGATGGCATTGCGGCGATTACAGCGGATGACGAGGAAAGACTGATTCAAATGAAGGTTAACGTTCCTGTTTCGGTCATACCCGTGGGGACCGAAATGGAGAAATTCAAAGCATCTTCTGAAGAAGCTACACCAAAAAGTCTTTTTATCATCGGTGCGTTGGACTGGATGCCAAATCTGGAGGGTCTCAACTGGTTCATGGAGAACATTTGGCCAGAATTAAACAAAAAAATGCCGGAAGTAACTCTACACATTGCAGGCAAAGGAACACCAAAGCATATTGCCGAATGGAAGCTCAGGAATGTTTGTGTGCATGGATTCGTCGACGATGCAATCAAATTCATGAATAGCTACAAACTAATGCTCGTTCCGCTGCTTTCAGGAGGAGGTATGCGAGTAAAGATCATTGAAGGACTTGCTGCCGGAAAATGTATCGTCAGCACCTCGGTTGGTGCCGAAGGAATACCGGTAACGAACAAAGAGAACATAATTCTTGCAGAAACACCTGAAGAATGGATCAACACGATCACATATCTTTTGTCAAAACCAGAAAAAATCGAACGAATCGGAAAGAATGCTCGTCAATTAGCAATGGATAGATTCGACAATAAAGCTGTGACAACCGGCTATATTGAGTTCGCTAAAGAGTTGAGTTCAAAAAGCTAAGTGGTGTTTTGATCCAGGAACTGTATCTTCGCTTCAATCTTCGAGCGAAGGATACTTGATCTTCGAGATAACTGAAATGGAAGAATCAAAAAAACCCAGTTTGGCGATCATTGTGTCGCGTTTCCCTTTTCCTCTCGAAAAAGGAGACAAATTGCGTATTTACTATCAGATCAAGGAACTTTCCAAGTACTATTCGATCACCCTGCTGGCCATAAGTGATATACCCATTAAAAGTGAGCACCACGAAGAACTAGAAAAATATTGTAATTCAGTTCATGTTTTTCGTTTAAAAAAATGGATGATCTTGTTGCAATTGATCAGTTGCCTTTTCAAGCAGACTCCCTATCAGTTAGGGTACTTTTATGATCCGATCATTCATCGCAAGATCAAGAATCTGCTTAAGAGTTTGAAACCAGATCATATTTACTGTCAGTTGATCCGTGTTTCGGAATATGTAAAAGACGATCATTCTTGCCCTAAAACGCTGGATTACATGGATGCTCTTTCCAAAGGTATTGAGAGGAGAATTAATAAGGCACCATTTATTTGGCGTTGGTTGTTCCGTAGTGAATCACAGCGTTTGAGTCGATATGAACAAAGAATATTCTCCTATTTTGAAAACAAAACGATCATTAGTGAGCAGGACCGTGATCTGATCCTTCATCCTGACAGAAAAACGATCGTTCCCATCCCAAATGGTATTGATTCGAAATTCTTTGAATACCAAAAAAGAGTGGCTGAATTCGACCTGATTTTTGTTGGAAATCTAAGTTACGCTCCCAACATAGAGGCGGTTCAATATTTAGGTCAATTATTGGATAAAGTTCCACATATCTCATGCCTTATATCTGGAGCCAACCCAACTTCTGTTGTGAAAAAAGTGGTTTCTCAGCATACTAACATGCATCTTCAAGGTTGGGTTGAAGACATCAGAAGCGCCTATTCAAAAGGCCATATTTTCATTGCCCCAATGATGATTGGAACCGGTATGCAAAACAAATTACTTGAGGCGATGGCAATGGGAATTCCATGTATAACAAGTCCTTTGGCGAACAATGCCATAAAAGGAATTCATTTTGACAACATTCTGGTAGCCGAAAATCCGAGCGAATTCATTCGATTTATCGAAATGCTTCTTTCAGATAAAGATCTGGCTGATTCAATTGGCCAAACGGGAAAAGAGTATGTACGTGCTAATTACACATGGCAAGGTAGCACGCAAACATTGCTTGGACTGATGAGACGACATGGGAATTAAGTACATTACCTCGAATGTGCTCTTCAGAACTTGAAGAAATGTATCCAATTTAGGCTTCATCTAAATTTATTCGATTTTCCTTTTCAGCATATGACTTAAGTTCATATATTAGCTGCCTAACTGCTTATCTGAAAAATGGCTCAATCCCGTTCTTCTGTATTTCTGGAAGTCATCGAATCGCTTTCAAAATCTCATTACATCTTCGAAGGTGACCTTAACGGCTTGTCAGAATTCATACTTTCGAAAGCAACAGAACTACTCAAAATAGATCGTGCCAATATCTGGCTAATGAATGACGAAGAATCCGGTATGGATTGCCTTTTGGCCTACAAAAGGAAAAAGAACGAATTTTACAAAGAACCAAGTTTAAATAAAGCTGACCTTCCACTCTATTTTGAACATATTCGCAAGAATGACATCATCATTTCGATCGATGTACAGCAGGAAATTTTCAATAAAGAATTGCTCAATGATTACCTTGTACCCTTAGACATTCAGTCGATGATGGAAGTTCCGATCATCTCAGGAGGAAAATTAAAGGGTATCATTTGTTTTGAACATTTGAACAATAAAAAAGACTGGACGAATGACGAACAGCATTTTGCAGTCGCTCTGACTCAGTTGTTCATCATTACGATGGAAACCCGTGAAAAGAACCATTACCGTTCAGAGCTGGAAAAATTATTGAAGGAAAAGACATTGCTTATATCTGAGATCAACCATCGGGTAAAAAACAACCTTGGGATCATCAATGCCTTGATCAGGGGCGAATCCAATAAGGTCCTTGACCAGTATCACAAAGACCTTTTTGACAATGTTCTTTCTAAAACATACTCCCTTTCTGCCTTGCAGGATTCAATGTACCAAACTCAGAATTACAAGGAGGTTGAATTTCGATCATTTCTTCAGGAACTGGTTGGAAATTTCAATAAAACCTTTGGTTACGGCATGGAGGTAAAGATCAATTTTGTTTCACTTGACACAATGGTCCTGGATGTTAATACGGTAATCCCTTTATCTTTGATCGTCAATGAAATCCTGACAAACAGTTACAAATACGCTTTCAAAGATCGCTCTGATTGCCAATTGAACATTTCATTGGAGAACATCAATTCACACCATAAATTATCTATCTGTGACAATGGCCCAGGCCTACCTCCGGACCATCTTCATCGAGGAACTGGATTTGGGCTAATTACTGATCTTGCCGAGCAGATCGATGGCAAATTGGAAATCCATTCCAGCGTTGAAGGGACTGAAATTGAGATCAATTTTCAATAACTTGAATACATGCCGTTTAATAGACTGAATCATAATGTTTTGGGTGAAATTAGACCCCGCTTCACTCTTAAGATCGATGCTGATCCGGAGTTGGCTATTGAACAGGTTCTTCGTTCGATCGAAAAAGACAAAACGGTTTCCGGTGTTCGTTATAAGCATACAATTTTCATTAAAACTCCCAGTTGGCTGGCTCATTACTGGTCGCCTGAAATGACGGTGAGAATCGAAAAGAGTGAATTCTCGGGTGATATACTCGTTCATTGCCTCATTGGACCAAGACAAGCCGTCTGGGCAATGTTCGCACTGGTTTATGCGGCGATACTGTTGGTCACTTGTTTTGGAGGAATGTTCGGTATAGTTCAGTATTCGACGACGGGATCAAGCCCATGGATCTATGTTATCCCTGTTGGTCTCGTCATGTTATCCAGTGTATTTATTACGTCAAAATTCGGGCAGCACAAAGGCCGTGATCAGATGCTTCACCTGGTAAGTTTTCTTTACCACTCTCTTGAAGAAACAGGGAAGGTTAAGCGTATTGAGCATTAGGTTATCAATACAAAAACCCCTAAAATCAGCATGGCGATCAAGCCTGTAATGAGGGCTTTTTTAGTAATTTCATTTACCTCCGTATCCTTCTTTTTAAATGCATTGAAAAAAATTAAAAAGGATAAGAACACTGCAAGAAAAGTCCCACCTGCAAGTACAACTGCCGCAGCTAAATCGTTACCTGAACAAGAAAGATTACATGACCAAACCGCAGTCAAGTATAAAATTCCAAGCAGAACCACGATACCCAGTACAACAAATCCTGCAATTTCACCATCAGAATAATAATAACCCACCTCATCTTGTGGAAGACTGAGTGCTCCGCTTAAAAAATCCCACTGTCTGAGACGTTCCGTATTCAAGGTCACATTGCTTCCTCCTATTCCAAAGGTCATGAACAGGGCTGAAGCACGAAACATAGTGATTCCAAAATACTTGCCACCACGACGAATTAAATCACTCTCTGATCGGTTGAACGAGAAATATGAGATCACACTTAGAATCAATCCGAAGACACCAATAATTGCGATTGCTGGCGAAAAAGGGAAACGCAAGATCGAACCGATCAAGGTGGCCACCACAAATGCGATAATGGAGGAAGCGATCAAAAACCATCTAGCCTTTACGGGATGTTCTCGAGTCCATTTTACCCATTTCGGATTGACACCTTTGAACGCGATAAAGAATGGAAAAATCAGGATCAGTGATAATGAAACAGGGGTTATATTGCCCTTTTCCTCTTTACCTCTAACCTTGTTCCCTGATGAAATAACCACAGCATTACTCGCTTCCACAATTGAATTGCCTTGTGCACTTTCAGACAACTTATTTTCATCCGAAATTTCCTTTTTGTACTCTGTTATGGCCAGCGGAAATTCAATGGTATCCTTTGTTGAATGTTGTTGAACTAAAGAGACGGATGAATTCTCGTCTGCCCATTTTGAGTCATTTCTTTGAGCTTTGTCGATTTCTTTTTGCTGCTCTTGATCAGTTTGATCTAGATTTCCGGATTTTTTATTGAAGTGGATGTAATATCCACGAGAGTGTTTTCTTTTCTCGATTGTCATGGTACTGCATGCAAACACTATCGCCAATGACAACAAAAGAAAAAATATTTTCAGCAAGTGATCTTTACTTCTCATGCAAAGAATTTTATCTGCGAATAGGGGTTGAAGGTAACATTATTTACCATTGCTTTTAACTATACCATCCTCCATATAAATAATCCTGTCCGTTCGTTTCGCAAAATCATCGTCGTGTGTGACGACCAATAATGACAACCCTATTTCATGGGTCAATTCCTGAAAGATCCTGAAAACATTGTCCGAATTCTTACTGTCAAGATTACCGGTGGGTTCATCTCCCATCACGATCAAAGGATCATTGATCAAGGCCCTTGCTATGGCTACACGTTGCTTCTGACCTCCGGAAATCCTGCTCGATCGTTTTAATGCCTGATCCTCTATTCCAAGTAGTTTCAGCTTTTCATATGCATCGTGTTCGATCTCTTCCGGAGACTTTCTTCCCAACTTTCTTCCCGGAAGCATTACATTTTCAAGTACAGAAAATTCCGCAAGCAAATAATGAAATTGAAATACGAATCCGATCTGTTCATTTCGAACCTTGGAGAGCTCATTTTGATCCAACCCCGTCAACAACCTGTCGTTAAGGAATAACTCCCCCGTATAATCCGTATCCATAGTTGACAAGATATAAAGTAAGGTCGATTTTCCGCAACCAGACTTCCCCATTATGGACACAAACTCACTCTTTCCGACTTCTATACTAACGTTGTTGAGCACCTTGAATTCATCCGGAACAAAAAAGGATTTACTTATATTTTTAGCAACTAATATCTGTTCCATTTTATTGTCCCCTGATTATATCCACCGGATCGATTTTCTGAGCTTTCCTTGAGGGTAAATACCCTGCAAAAAAGGTTGAAATCAACGCAAAAATGACACCTACAACATAGTACTTTGGATCAAAATTGACTGGCATCGTACGAATTGTAGGTAAAGCTTCAGATTCAAAGGGAGAATGACTGATCATTAGCGATACAGCAAATCCAACTATCAAACCCAAAACGCCTCCTAAAAGTCCTATGATCATCGCTTGACTTAAGAAAATGTTCTGAACATCCTTACCGGAAAAACCTGTAGCTTTTAGTATGGCAATGTCGTTCATCTTCTCATAGATCAACATATTTAGAATGTTATAAATTCCAAATCCGGCAACGATAAGCAGGGTTATCGAAACCGCGTATGATATCAATGTTCGAACATAACTTCCGGTTTCAAACTGTGCATTTGCAGTTTGAATATCCGTCGCAGTCAGATCAAAATAATTCTCCAGTCTTCTTGCAAGCTGAGGTGCCTTCTCCATATCATGGAGCTTGATATTGATATCCGTAATGTACGATGAGCCCTCCCCCATAAGACGCTGAGCCGTCTTTATATTCACGAAACTCTGTATGTTATCGACATCCGCGATCCCGCTCTGATATAAACCTACGATCTTCAGTGGGAATATATCCCCGGAAACGGTAATGACTTGAACCACATCGCCTAATTTTAAGGTCAGCTTCTTCGCAACACCTTTCCCTAATAATATTCCATTTTCATAAGACACCAGGTCTTTTGCCTTTCCCTCAACGATGTAATCACTTAATTTATACTGGTTAACTTCCTCTACTACGTTAATTCCGGTAAGAGAAGCATTTAGCCTCGTTTTTCCTGCCATGTAGAAAGCCTGGGCCTTGACCATAGAAGTAACCCCTTTCACATCGGGATGTTCGTTGAGGAAATCAATGATCGGCATAGCATTATGAATTCTGGTTTGACCTTGTTTTGGTTTTACAGAACGTACTATGCGATCATTTTTTTTGAATTCAGCAATGCGGTCGATCGGTTGAATCGCACTGGGCTCCTCTTGATTGTATAAATGAACATGAGGGGTTCGGTTCAATATCAAACCATCAAGAAGATCGTTCAAACCGCTCATGAAACTCATCATGATGATATACGCTGCTATCCCAAACGTAACACCGAGGGCAGCAACAATAGTCTGCTTTTTTCTGGAAAGCAAATGAGTTCGTGAAATGGAGAGGATCACACCGTATTTCATTACAGAGGCTTTAAGATCACATCATCCACTTTCAATCCTTCGAGAATTTCCACCTGAGAAAAGCTCATCGCACCGACCTTCACTTTTTTTATACCGGATTCAGTCTCCACCTCATTCTGTCCAATAAGATATTCTCTGGGTATTACAATAGTATTCTTCTTTTCTTTGATCAGAATGTTTCCTTCACCTGTTAGACCGTAATACAATTGTTCCGGTCGTTGAACAAACTCCCCTTCAACTTCAAAGGTTTGAGTTCTATTGTCCATACGCGGAGCTATTTTCGTCACTCTGGCTTCGAAGGTTCTTCCCGGGTAGGCTTCGAGAGTAACAATTATACGCTGTCCTACGCGCACACTTGTAATATCTATCTCGTCAATGAGCATAGATATCCTGAACTGATCTGCTGATCCTATGATCACAACCGCATCCTGCATGGAAACCAATTCACCCCTCTCTTTAGAAATGGCATAAACCCTTCCTCCTACCACACTTTTAACCAACGACTCATCTGAACGAGACAAACTGCTGATGTAATTATTCTTTGCCTGGTCCAAAGCTATTCGAAGGTCTCTCTGGGTCCTAAGAATCCTTTTATTCATCGTTTGACAGGCATTTTTTGACGTTGAAAAAAGTAATTCCGCTTGTTCAAATTCAGTGCGTGTGACGAGTTTTTTGTCGTACAGTTTTGAGACCCGAGAATAGTTGAGGGAATCAGTTTTTCGCTTCAATTCGAGATTCTTTAGCTCAAGCTTAAGATCTTCCAACATGTTCGTTTCACCGCTTAGGTTCTTCTTCGCCTGGTCAACTTGCAGTCGTGCATTACTTGATCCTGATCTTGATACAACGTCATCAACATAAAACAATGGCGCACCAGCCTCAATGGTATCACCTTCCAAAACGAAGATACCCTGAATAACACCATTCTTCAAAGTATTCACTTTGTAAAGATCATGCGGCTCTACCGTGATACTTGAATAAACAGATTCAACAATATCGGATTTTTTGACAATATATGATTCTCTTTCATCACTGCACGAATTCAACAGAATAAACCCAGTCAAAAAGAAAAAATATCGGTACGAATTCCACACTATTTCCATGGTGTGAATTTAGATAGATTCTGTCAACCAAAAAATGATCTTTGTCAGGAAGTCTAAGTTTTTTGGATCAGCTACTAAACTAAAAAGGCGACTATACTTCGTCGCCTTTCATCATCTTGTTCCAATACAAGTAAGGAAGAATGTGTTTTTTCAGTATCCATAATCGATAATGTTCTTTTGAACTGTCAAAAACCAACATTTGCTTCAATTTTGGATCAGGGATAAAATTGTTCTGATAGTCAAATTCAGCCAGTACCATTTTGCCGTAACCCGTAACCAATGGACATGAAGAATATCCATTGTACAACTTACCGGCGGCTTTCGTTCCCTTCAGATCAGAAAGAATTTGATCGATAATAACCGGAACCTGCTTTCTAATTGCTGCACCTGTTTTTGCAGTAGGAAGTGCCGCTGCATCACCAATGCCAAATACATTAGCAAACTTTTTGTGTCGCAACGAATTATGATCAACATCGAGCCATCCTCCTTCATTCGCCAAAGGTGATTCACGAATAAAACGAGGCGCAGCCTGAGGTGGAGCAATATGCAAGAAATCAAATGGGATCTCGACTAATGAATCACCTGTAACCTTCTCTCCTGTACCCTGCTCATTTCCACTCAAACAACCATGCCCTTCGGTTCCTGTATATTTAAATGTTATCGTCTTCAGATAAGCGTCAACCTTTACTGGAGTATAACTCGTCCTGAGATCAATCCCGTACTGTTTAACTACTTTCTCCAATGTCTGTTTAATTTCTTTAACACCAAAGATCACAGAACCTGGCATGGTGAGAAGAAGATTCGTCTTTTTAAGCAATCCTTTTTTACGCAAAAAATCAGCAGACATATAGGCAGCCTTTTGAGGTGCACCACCGCACTTTATAGGAGTATTCGGCTGAACAAACAGCGCATTACCACCTTTGAATTCGTTCAATTTTTTCCAGGTAAATTCAGGATCAATATAATTACTGCACGCTACGCCTTTTTCAAGTGCCTCAGTCAAACCCTCTATCATTGATGGCTCCATTACCACGCCAGGTGACACAACCAGGAAATCATAAGTCAAGACTCCATGGCTTTCGGTCTGAACAGCATTTTTCTCCGGATCGAATGACAAGGCCTTATCTTTAATCCATGTCGCTTCTTTTGGCATTACAGAAGACATAGGTCTGACGGTTTTTTCATAGTCAAATGTACCTGCGGCCACAAGCGTCCACGCCGGCTGATAGTAATGCTTGTCTGAAGGCTCGATAATTCCTACAGAAATTCCGGGTGACTTCTTGATCAACATCGCCGCAGTCATGATACCTCCTGTACCTCCACCAATCACCAAAACTTGAAAATGTGTTTTCATAGAGTAGATTTTGGACCAATTTACTTCTCCAAAAACGTTTCCGGTGTCACACAAGTTACATAAGCCCTTTATTGCTTGAACTTGTACAAATCAAGTCTGCTAATCGAATCCTGTGATTTCCGGAACTTCTACAAAATATGCGTAATTTTGCAACGCATATAATTACAGAGATGTCCCATAAACTGAATACTATAGAAGAAGCGATCGAAGAGATCAGAAATGGAAAGGTGATCATTGTTGTTGACGATGAGGACCGTGAGAATGAAGGAGACTTTCTGACAGCTGCCAGAAATGTCACACCGGAGATCATCAATTTTATGGCTACACACGGACGTGGACTGATCTGTGCACCACTTGTTGAAGACCGTTGTGATGAACTGGGACTTGAGTTGATGGTGAAATCGAATTCAGCCGCTTACGAGACACCCTTTACTGTTTCAGTTGACCTTATCGGACATGGTTGTACAACCGGAATTTCGGCCTCTGACCGTTCAAAGACCATCCAGGCATTGATCGACCCAAACATAAAGGCAGAGGAACTCGGAAAACCGGGACACATTTTTCCACTAAGAGCTAAAAAAGGTGGAGTTCTTCGTCGTGCCGGACACACAGAAGCTGCAATTGATCTTTCAAGGCTTGCAGGTTTCGAACCAGCAGGCGTGATCGTAGAGATCCTCAATGAAGATGGTACAATGGCACGACTGCCACAACTCCTGGAAATAGCTGAAAAATTTGATCTGAAGATCGTTTCAATTGAGGACTTGATCAAGTACAGAATCAAGAATGAATCTCTGATAGACCGTGTTGTAGATGTTAAGATGCCTACTAAATATGGAAATTTTGATCTGATCGCATATCAGGAGAAAAATACAGGTCAAGAACACCTTGCTTTGATCAAAGGCAGTTGGAAAAAGGATGAACCAGTACTGGTACGTGTGCATTCATCATGTGTTACGGGCGACATCTTTGGTTCTTGCCGATGTGACTGTGGACCACAATTGCACAAGGCCATGGAGATGATCGAAAAAGAAGGTAAAGGAGCCATCATTTACATGAATCAAGAAGGTCGTGGTATTGGAATGATCAATAAACTAAAGGCCTATAAACTTCAGGAGGAAGGTTATGACACACTGGAAGCTAATTTGAAGCTTGGATTTAAAGGAGATGAACGTGATTATGGTATTGGCGCACAGATCATACGAGATCTTGGCATTACAAAAATGCGACTGCTTTCTAACAATCCAACCAAGCGAACAGGTTTGATCGGATACGGACTGGAGATCATAGAAAATGTTCCACTTGAGATTGAAAGCAACGAGCATAACGAATTGTATCTTCAGACGAAAAGAGATAAAATGGGTCATCAATTAAACTTGAAAAAATGATCCTTAGTGCCCGACAGCTTAAAAGATCATACGGATCGCTTCCGATCTTGAAAGGGATTGATCTGGAAATCCACGAAAAAGAAGTTATTTCTATTGTAGGATCTTCCGGTGCCGGGAAAACAACTTTGTTGCAAATTCTGGGAACCCTTGACAAACCTGATTCAGGTGAGCTGTTCATAAATGGCCTCAACCCTTTCCTTTTGAGTTCTAATGAACTCTCAAGGTTCCGAAACAAATCGATCGGTTTCATTTTCCAGTTCCATCAGCTTCTGCCAGAATTCACTGCACTGGAGAATGTTTGTCTGCCTGCTCTTATTGGTGGAACATCTATGGGAGATGCAAAAATAAAGGGTATGGAACTACTTGATCGACTTGGACTCAAAGACAGGGCGGAACACAAGCCTTCAGAACTTTCTGGTGGAGAGCAACAACGAGTAGCAGTTTGTAGGGCTTTGATCAATGACCCAAAGATCATTTTTGCGGATGAACCTTCCGGTAATCTGGATTCATTTAATTCAGAAGCTTTACATAAACTGTTCTTCGATCTGAGGGACGAATTGGGACACACTTTCGTTATTGTAACCCACAACGAAAAACTGGCTGAGATGGCGGATAGGAAACTTGTCATGAGAGATGGCATAATAATTCCCTGAAAAATGAACTTTGACGAACTCACTGAGTTTCTTAATTTCAAAGCAGATCAATACGAAAATCGAGAATTCCTGGAAAGTGACCCGATCCAATTACCACATCGCTTCAGCAAAAAGGAAGACATAGAGATCTGTGCTTTACTTGTCTCCACTATTGCATGGGGAAACAGGAAATCGATCATCAAAAGTGGGAAAAACCTTATCACGATCATGGAAAATGAGCCCTATGATTTTGTCAAGAATTACTCTTCTGTCAACCTGGAATCAAGCAAATTTGTTCACCGTACATTCAATATTGAAGACCTTGATTTCTTCTTTAGAGGACTTAAGGGCATTTACGAGAACGGAGGACTTGAAAGTGCATTTGGTCAGCATAATACAATTCCCGGAGTAAAAGGCAGAATTGTAAATTTCAGAACAGGAATATTGAACACCGAGCATAGGGATCGTTCGAAAAAACACCTTTCTGATCCTCTTAAAAACTCAGCTGCCAAGCGCCTTAACATGTTTATTCGGATAATTAAGGTATTAAATTAATTTATTATGTTATGACTAACTTTGACCACGATGAGCAAAGTTATAGATATAGAATTAAAAGAGTTCTTGGATGAAAAGGTTATAAAGTACAATACCCCAGATTTTATTGATAGTGACCCAATTCAAATACCTCATCAATATTATTTAAAAGAAGATATTGAGATTTCTGGTTTTTTAGCTTCTACTATCGCATGGGGTAACCGTAAAATGATTATTAAAAATGCACAGCAAATGATGATTATGATGGGCAACTCACCATTTGATTTCGTGATGTCTTGCAAAGAAGACCAATTGGTTAGGCTGGATGGGTTTGTTCACAGAACATTCAATAGCGTAGATTTTGCATACTTCATAAAAGCACTGAACAACATTTATAAGAATCATGGTGGGATGGAGAAAGTATTTTCATCCAACACGACTTCCACGAGTGTTTTACCAGCAATTTCAGAATTCAAAAGACTTTTCTTTTCAATAGACCATCCAGATAGAACTACCAAACATTTGAGTGACCCTTCGAATGGTAGTTCGTCTAAGAGGATTAATATGATGTTGAGGTGGTTCTGTAGGCAAGATAACAATGGTGTAGATTTTGGTATCTGGAATAAAATATCACCTTCTATCTTATCTTGTCCATTGGATGTGCATTCTGGAAATGTCGCCAGACAGTTTGGATTATTAACTCGAAATCAAAATGATGCAAAGGCATTAGAAGAGTTGGATTCTAATTTAAGACTACTTGACCCAACTGACCCAGTTAAATATGATTTCGCTTTATTCGGATTGGGTGTATTCGAGAAATTTTAGTTTAAATCTATACTTGTTATTATTAGATTTAACATGTTGATAATGTGGAACTTTTTAACGTCAATAACTTTCGGTTATTGTGAATATCTTCACTTTCTTCATACTCTATAAATAAGTAAATTTATACAACAAAAAAAGGCTGATGAATACCAGCCCTGTTTATTCGATTAACTCGAAATTTTGATTGTGAGATTTCAAAGGTAGCAGTTAATTCGAATTGACCAAATGGTGTATTCAAATTATTAACTTCATACCTGTAAAAATGATACGGTATCGAAATTTAGGTGGTAACTCTAACGTTTACGCCTATAAGATTGACTCTTCTCAGATTACAGTTAGTTTCAATAGTGGCGGAAGTTATGTCTACACTTATTCAAGTGCGGGCGTTACCAACATCGAAAAAATGAAACAACTGGCAATCCAAGGAAAGGGGCTTAACGGTTTCATTAAAACGTATGCTAACAACAGTTACGCATATAAGTTTTGATAAAATTAGCTAGAGGAGGGATTTCCCTCCTCTTTTTATTCCCTACTGAACGTAATATCTACCATTGACCAAAAGCGAGGTAACTTCCATCTTTTGGCAAATCCTATTTACCTCCTCTGTTGACGTTATCGATATTGAACCTAATCTGCGTAATGAATTAATGAATTTGAATATAAGTAGCTTCAATAAAAATTTCTTTCTAACCTCAAAATCTGACACCATAATTGGTGAAATTTCAATCGGAAGTAATAAACCATATAAACAGTTGAAAAAAGCACTAAAAATTCTTAACATAGACAAAAAAGGCTACACTCTTTATTCATTTAAACATTTTTCTAATTTGCAACGATTTCATGCTGGATGGACGATAGCAGAAATCATGAAAGCAAACAGACATAGTAGTATTACGATGACAGAAACGTACCTTAAAAACATAAATAAAGTAACTGACATAAGTAAAAAAGACGTGCCAAAAATCTAAGATTCATTGTGATTCCAGACTAAAAATAAAATTTCAAATTCTTACCTTGAAACGATTTTGATTTATAATCCACCAAGTAATTC
Organism: uncultured Akkermansia sp.; assembly: GCA_964593935.1. GTDB lineage: Bacteria > Bacteroidota > Bacteroidia > Flavobacteriales_D > Crocinitomicaceae > M0103. Next base: position 319,996 of record CAZQKN010000001.1, read on the forward strand.
CTCAGCGGTTAGATTCATTGTTTTATAAACTCTAAACAAGAAGTAATTTCCTGAATTATCCATCCTTTTTAGCCACCATCTATTCATGATAATGTATTTACTGGAGAAGATAAAACGTGATTTAACCTGCATTCATTTTGTTTCACCAACGATAAAAAATGAATCCAAAGAGGATGTATAGAATTAATTAAATTTGGTTTCATTAAAACGTACAATATGCGTCTTCTATTACTTTTTACACTAAGCATAGCTCTTTATGCTTGCAATCAAGCAAATGAGCCTATTTCAGGTCAACAACAACCAGGTTCTGGTGAATCCAAAGACAACACTGAGTTAATTAAAGCAATAAATGAAAGACTTCATTCTGCCTTAGGAAATGAGACCGTTACCCGAATCACGGAAGACCATGCTTATATTTTTGCTTTAAAAAATGATAATGAAGAATTAGAATTCTACTTTGAGCTCGGTTATGATTCTGAAGGGTGGCCAATGGAAGGTGGCGTATATTATTTTAACGAAAGTAAACTTATCGGTTACGGGTATATTCATTGTGACGGGTGTGTGGGACAGGATATCTCAACTAGGCTAAAAAGTCTGGAAATAAAACAATTCAAATCGGACGATGATTTAAATGAATGGGATGTTATTTGGAGTATTGCTGAACCAAGTTCAAAGTTAAAAAGTGAGTCTTCAAAAATCTTGAAAAAGAAACTTAATGCTGTTCAACTTGAAGATGAAGAGGTTGGAGTTTCAATTAGTACTCTAATTCGAAATATATACAGCAATAACGAGAATGGTTTGGAAACATTTCTCTCATTTAAGGAGAGCTACAGCGATAAAACTGGAATCATGACACTTGCTCAGAATGGTTGCAGATACGTTTACAATATCACACTAAATGGCAACAATATTGAAGCAAAGTTCTTCCAATCAACTTGCGGTGCGAGCTCAAGTAATACCACTCTTTATTATGAACCCAACAACAATACATTATCGATGTATATTAACGGGGAAGAATTTGTTTTTTATCCTGAATTTTAACTTTGTTACAGAAGAAAATTACCATTTCGATAAACGTCAATTTTTCATCGTTCTCGAAGTAATGTAAACGTTAAAGAAGTGGAATTAATCTTTTAAACTGAATTATATAAATTGGCAGATTTTTAATTTGAACTAATATTAAATTGCTCGACAACGGACTAAACATATTAATTGTTGACGATGAGTTAAATGCTCGTGAGTTCCTTCAAAAACTCATTGTTCGTCATTTTACGAATCGTTGTGGTAATATTGACACGGCTCATGATGTGCAGTCTGCAAAAGATTGTCTGTTAGAGAGAAAATACGATATCGTTTTTCTGGACATTCAACTCGGGAAAGAAAATGGTTTTGACCTTCTTAAGCAATTTGCTACACGAGATTTTGAAGTGGTTTTTACCACTGCTCACAAAGAGTTTGCGCTGAATGCAATAAAAGAATCTGCATTTGATTACATTCTGAAGCCTATTAACTACGTTGATATTCTGTCGGTATTTAAGAAAATTGAACAACAAAAAATCAGGGATAGTTTACTCGACAGGCTTTACCTTCTCAATACCAAGTTAAGTCCTTTGAATCACGAATACACTAAAATTGCTTTTCCAACTAAAGACGGAATGAAGTTGGTGCACCTGGCAGACATTATGTATTGCTGTGCCAGCGGAAGTTATTCGGATGTATTTTTATCTGACAACTCGAAAATAACAATCAGTAAACCACTGAAGTACTTTGAAGATGTGCTTCCTGAAAAGCTCTTCTTTCGTTGCCACAAAAGCTATTTCGTTAACCTGAACTATGCTGATTCTTACAATGATGCCAATAAACACATCATTCTAACTCAAGGAACAGAAATCCCAGTTGCCATTCGTAAAAAAGAATCATTCATTCATGCTATTGCGAGGAAATAGTTGGTTAGTCGGTTTTTTTGTTGCGTTGACTTTTTCGTTAAACGCATCGCTTCCAGCTAAAAATTTCAATGTAAAAGATGGCTTGGTAAGTAATGTGGTAAGGTGTTTGCACGAAGACAAGAATGGGGATTTATGGATTGGTACCGATGGTGGAATATCTATTTACAATGGTTACTTTTTCAAAACAATCACAGTAAAAGAGGGACTTAAAGGAAATTTTGTTTGGGCAATCGTTGATGACCCATTTGGTGGAAAATGGGTTGCCAGTTACAACGATGGGCTGACTTATATCAAGAATGGGGTCTTCACAACTTATGGAGAGAAAGAAGGGTTAACGGATGTGAAAATTAGAACCATTCATTACCAAAATGAAAAACTATTCATAGGTGCTGAAAATGGTTTATTTGTCTTTGATTACAAGACCAAAAAGATTAAAAACCTAACACCTAAAACCAAGGATACCGATGATTTTCAAGTTATGCAATTTCTAACCTACAGGAATGAATTAATAATTGTAACTCGTAAACGAGGTCTATTTAAGGCAATCCTACAATCTGAAAAACAACCTAAAATTCAACAATTCGGAAAAGGACTCACTGTTTTCAAAATCATTCCATATGATGATAAATTTCTTTATTGTACAACAATTGGAATATATCGTCAAAATAAGATAATAACAGATAACGGGAAACTTATCAATGGAAACGTAGTTTGGGATTACACACAAGCTAAAGAATCGAAAACCACTTATTTAGCCAGCTGGAATGCTACTCAGGCAGGTGGAGCTCTACTCCAATTAGACCGAGATTCTCTCGTTGATGTTACTAAGAAGTATCAAATTCAATCAGAAGCCATCTGGGCTGTTAGATGCCTATCTACACGTCAACTTGTGGTTGGAACTTTAGATAAAGGTTTTTACCTGGTTGATTTACAACAGAGCCAATCGCATTTTTTTCCCATTCGAACAATCAAAGGCAGGATATCGCATAAAGGCGCTACCTACTATTATTCTGAAAAACTGATTTATGACCAACATGGAAAAATCAGGTTTGAACTGACTGAGGAAAACTTAAAAAAATGGATTCGTCAAAAAGGGCTGGTTAATACAGCTTTGAGTGATTTAACGATACCTATAACATCATATTCTTTAGTTGGCCATAGAATCAATGAAATCAATACCAGTGACGAAGGGATTTTTTTGTCAACTACTCTCGGATTAATCCATTTATCGCATGACTTTAAAATAATAAGGCTGATACCATTGGTCATTGATAAATTTCACTTGGTGAATAACACAATGATTTATCACAAACCTTACAAAGAGTTTAATGTATTTCGAAATCTGACTAATTCCAATATATCCAGAGAGTCTTTTCCAACTGATGAAAAAACGCCGACTGATATCATCCATTTTCAGCAGTTGCACAATAGAACTGTTCTATGGACAAAGGTAAAAGGTGCTTTTATCTTTACCGATGGAAAACAACCTAATCAACAACTCAAACTGGATGTTGATTTAGGTCAACTGAAATCAGTTCATAGCTTCAAGAATGAATTTATTTTGGTGAATTCAAAAGATGAAGTGTACACGGGTACAATTGTCAATGACAAAATAAAACTTCGTCAAATTCATCTTCCAGTTGAAATCAAAAGCATTTACAAAGTGCTGTTACACAATGGCAACTTTGCCCTTCATTTTGATAAAGGGATATACATTGCGATTCCATCAAGTTATCGAATTCTCAATCGAACGAATTTACTGACTAGTGGAGAAATCGTTTCGGTTTACTTAAATGAAAATCAATTAGAAGTGATAACCGATTACGGTATTCAAACGCTACCGATAAACGAGATTTTCAGCTTCAAAAATTATTCACCGAACGTACATGTCAAGTCCAACCTCACAACCATACCATCTTATCAAAACAGCTTAGTATTGCACTTAAAAACTACTGCATTACAGCATCCAAACGACAACACGTTTTATTATCAACTCAATGGCCAAGATACCGTGCCTATTTCAGATGCCAAGATTTATTTGATGAATCTGTCATCTGGTTCGTACAATTTAAATCTGCTCGCTTACAATGGGTTTACCAACAGATGGACTGTACTAAATTCATACAGTTTCACTAAAGAAAAAGCATTGTGGGAAAAGACTTATTTCTGGCTGGTGTTAACTTCATTAATTAGCTTGCTTGGCGTCATTATTTACTACCGAAGAAAAGTTTCCAGGAATAAGCAGTTAATTCAGCAACAAGAATTGGAAAAGGAGGTGATTCAACAAAAGTTGCAAGCCATTCAGGCGAAGATGAATCCACATTTCATGTTTAATGCCTTGAATTCCATTCAGAATTACATCATCGATACCGATACTGATAATGCCCTGCTTTACCTTTCTGAATTCGCAAAACTGATGCGCCAAACGATTGAGTATTCCTCATTAAACGCCATCAGCTTAACAGAGGAGCTTGAATTTCTGAAGCGGTACATTCGGATTGAACAGATGCGTTTTTCAAGTGAGATTGAACTGTTAACCGAAGGCACCGAAATATCTGAAAACATACAACTACCGCCAATGATATTACAACCCTTGATTGAAAATGCCTTCATTCATGGTTTAGATACGCAGGCGGAAACCAAGCAACAAATCCACTTGAAATTGGAGAAGAGAGGTGAATCAAGGTTATTGATTTCCATTTCTAATCCGAAATCCAACACCACCTCTTCCTTCAAAGAACACCAATCGTTTGGCATCAAGTCCATTGAACAGCGACTAAAATTGGTTCATCCTTCCAATACATTGAACACAGTGGAAACGGAAACGGATTTTACGGTTCAATTGGAGATTTGGTTAAACGAATAAAAGGATATTTTGAACGGTTAACTCAGTTTTTGAAGTATTGAATAATCGACATGTTCGAAAATTAGAATATGTTGAATATTTGTGTTTAAGGTTAGAAACAGGGGATATAGTGAGTTTGCGATATTAGAAAAGGAAACGATAGTTATAAACAAATGAGGCATCATTGTTTACATTCGTAAAAGTCAAAAAATATTTCACAATATAAATGAACATCATGAGGTCTTATGCTCTTTTATTAATTTTCAATTTAATCTTTCACAGTATTTCTTTTTCACAAGTGATTAAACCAAAATGTGTTGAAGGTAATTGTAAAAATAAAATAGGAACCTTTCAATATGCTGATGGAAACGTCTACACAGGGAAGTTCCTTGATAGAAAAAAGCATGGTCAAGGTACTATGAAATATAAAGATGGCAGCAATTATACAGGAAGCTGGATTGATGATTTACAACATGGTAACGGAGTCTTCACCGATAGGAACGGAACAATATATCGAGGAGTTTGGAGTAATGGTAGACAAAATGGACAATTTATTATTGAATATTATAATGGCAGTAAATACGAAGGTCTTGTTCTTAATGATGTCTTGCATGGTGAAGGAAAACTAACGTACAATGATGGAAGTGTTTTTGAAGGTACTTGGGAATACGGTAAAAAAAAGAAAGGTAAACAAACGAATAAAGACGGTAGTGTTTATTCTGGTGATTGGTTAAATGAGTTGTATCATGGGGCAGGTAAATACACCGATAACAAAAAAAATATTTACACAGGTAATTTTACTAATGGCAAATTTGATGGACAAGGGACTATGCAGTATTATGACGGCTCAAAGCTGTCTTGTGTTTGGAGAAACGGTAATGCCATTGGGGATGGAACTTACACCTATAAAAATGGAAAACAATTCAAAGTTGGTTCAGGGATATTAAATCTGAAGTCGATAAAAAAAAATGAATCTTACTTTGGCCAAGTCAAAGGAGACGATGTTTTTCATGGTTTTGGAATATACTCTTGGGCAAGTGGAGCAAAGTATATTGGAGAATGGAAAGAAGGCCAGTTCGAAGGAATTGGGATGAATTTGTTCTCTGATGGAAGCAGATATGAGGGACAATTCAAAAATGACCAATTTCATGGTGAAGGAACGCTATATTCTAAAGACGGGAAAGTGCTACAGGCTGGAATGTTTTTTTACGGGAAATTTTGGGATGAGGGAGTTGATATCGGACCGCAAACATGGTTAACAACTAACCTTCGTGTAACTAAATTTAGAAATGGAGACCCTATTATGCTTGTTGGAATTGATGATAATAAGGCTTGGGAAAAAGCACATAAAGAAGGTGTTCCTGCGTATCGTTATCCACCTTTAAGCAATAGCGGAAAAAATATTGAATTAGGATTCTTGTACAACGTCCACGCTGTTAATGACCCTAGAGGCCTTGCTCCTAAAGGATGGCATATTCCAACAGTTGAGGAGGTTAATTCATTAATTTATACATTAGGGGATAATCCAGCGAAAAAGATAAAAGCCAAAGATGGATGGTCGATTATTTCGAATGACAAAGAAGCGAATGGAACTGACAACTTTGGATTTTGTGCACTACCAATTGAAAATAATCGACAGTGGTCTAGATTTTGGACATGTGAATCAAATTCATCAGGTCAGATAAGTTTTTACATAACATCCAATCTGGGATTTGGTAAATCTATTTATGACTACATTCACTTTAGTAATTCTTCACTTTGGGATGCTACTGTGGTCAGGTGTGTTAAAGATGGCAGTGGCCTGGTATCAAAGCCTTCAAATACAAATGTTGTTAGTAAAAATAGTGATGGTAGTTATTCTGAAAAAAAGGTAATCGAAGTCTGCACAAATCAAAAATATGATTTGAATTATTTCGAATTAAATAAATTCTTCTTCGAATCAACCAAAATTACAATAACAGGCGATATTGTCGATGACTTATTCAATGGTGAAGGCTTAATGCAAACCGTTTTTAATCATTCTGCGAATCCATCCGAGGTGAATAACTCTGGTAATGGCGTTATTGAAAAAGTTTATAATGGTTCTTATCTGTTTTCACATCAATTAAATAAATCCCAAAATATCGAAGGAAGAGTAAAGATTTATCATGATGAAAAAACCAATGATATTGTTGCAGTCGTTTTTGGTGTTAAAGGCAGGTGCTCTTATCAAGTGTTATTTAGGTAAATTAACTGGTTGGGTTTACAAAGGGTCATCACTCATGATTATGAACGAGGTAAGCTTCCAGGAACAGTGAAAGCAATTATTGACGATTAATAGGTAAAGAAGGACGAAAAACTAAATTAATCAGCGTTTACAAAATCCTTATTTTTTAGTCTACGCCATTTTCTAGATTAGCTACATTAATTACAACTATTATGAATAAAATCAAATTCTTCTTACCCCTAGTTTTAATAATATTTACATCTTGCAATCAACCAGGAGATAATATTAGAAAGGTATGTCCAGATTGTGAAATTTCGGAGATAAAGGATACTGAAATTTTGATGGCAACTAATCCTGATGGCCTTTCAAATTTTTATGACAAAACAAGTAATTCTTTTATGTTGACCAATTGGGTCAATGCGACATATGCCGAAGGGATTATATTTGATGATATTACTATTGATATAGAAGGGACAAAGATTTATTTATTTAAATCTGACTTCCCGAAAATATCAGACGCCTTTCTACGACAAAAACTTTCAGAGGAACAAGAGGCTGACGCAAATACCACTAACAGTGGTAGTGGAACGAGATATTGTGAAAAACATTCACAAGCCTATGCCTCGGGAAACACATGTTCCAAATGTGTCGAAGATAGCTTTATGGAAGAAGTAAATAAACCAGGTGGTTTGCGTGATAGAGTTATGAGACCTTAATCAGAACAAGTGACATCCGAACAAATAAAAAAACTCAAAGAGCTTGGTCAATTGCTCTCTAGTGGTCTCATTAGTGAGGCTGAATTTAATTCACTCAAATCAGATGTGCTGAAGCAGAATTTTGAGCATCAAGAGCCCGTGATTAAAGCCAAATTGGAAAACGCAAAAAAAATTAGGTTAACAGGTTTCCACGGGGCTGATGCCCAATTTGTTTCACCGCCACAAATTGCAGAACTAGATATTGATAGAATATCAAAGGAAGATGAAAAAAAGCTCAAAGCATTTTTAAGGTTAAAACAAATTTTTTGTCCTTATGAAATGACTCAAGATGAAATTGAAATTGGAAGTAAATTATTCTCCCAATTGGAAATTGAGAAAATAAATTCTGAAAGACCAGGATTAAACTTTTCATGGGCTGTGATTATAAGCGTTCTAGCTTCAGGTTCTGCTTTTTTTCTTATGTATATTTCCCCGTGTTTCGGTTTTCTGGGCGCAGGTACAGGAATGGTTGCAGCTACATTTATTTCATTGTATGTATTAACTAGAGTCAGTGCGACTAAACTCGATAAGATACTCTCTGTATTGGCCATTTTACTTTCAATTGGCGCATTTCTCGCTTATTTAAGTCATTTCGACTAAAATGACTTTTCAACGTGCATACTTTTATTTCAACATCATCATTGCATGTGTTATCATAATCATGTTTGTATACTCATTATTAGTAATTACAAACGGGATGGAGATATATTGTGTTCATCAACAGCAAACAGGTTTTGAATGCAATACTTGTGGGATGACAAGAGGTTTAAATTCATTTTTAAGAGCTGATTTTCAACTAGCAAAGTCTTTCAACGAATCAGCAGTGCCATTTGGAATATTCCTCTTAATTCAATTTTTACAGAGAGTCCTTGTTGGAATAATTGCGTTGAGTAACTCAAAATTTATTCGCCCACGAAATGCATTGTTTATAGAAGTTTCTGTCGCAATAGTGTTAATGATAATGATAAGCCCAATTAAGAATTGACAATTATGGATAGAGTATCAAAACTTACAGAAATAAAAAAACTCTTGGATGATGGTCTTTTAACTCAGGAGGAATTTGACAAGTTCAAATCAGAACTTTTGGGAATCCAAAGTGAGGATGCTAAGGATACCAAAGAGGATGATTCAACAAAAAATCATAGTGACAACCAGGTAGTAAGTGAATCAACTGAACAAGAAAAGCACTCAAAAGATTTAAAGAATGAAATCGAAAAAGATTACGCCCAAGAATTAAATTCAATCCAAACTTCGCATAGCTATTGGCGTTATATTTTAGCTATTGCTTTTTTCATCGGTGGAGGCTTCTATATTGCCTATAAACTCCACTTCAAGGAAAAGTGGGCACAAGAAACTACAGAAAAACAAAATTTGGATGAAGATTCCCACGGCACCAGATTCACCTATTTAACTCAGCCTGTGGATGATTTGGAATCATATTCTGTGACGGGTATTGCTAATGAGCAAGAGTTGTATGCATATCTCAATGAAGTTGCAACTTATTGGTGCAGTGAATGGAAAAAAGCTCAGAAATTTCAAAATGAAAATAGACGTTTTGAGGAAATGCTCATGGTGTCTAGGTGTATTGATGCGTATCCATTGGGTATTTATCAAGGCATTATTGTACTCAATGATTTGCCTTCGGAATTGAGCTCTAAAGCATTTGACTATTTTCAAAGGAAAGTGAAAGAATTAGGATATGATTCTAACTGGAATTCAGAAAGGCATAAGTCTGATAATAAAGATGAATCTGATTCTTATAATGAATCTTACTACAATGAATCATCCGAAAATGATGATTATTATAACCGCCAGCAAGAACAGGCAGAATATGAGTCGAGCCAGGCATATTATAATTCTGACGAGTATCAAGGAAGTGAAGTTAAAAAGAAACCAGAAACCAACATTTTTCTAACTCCAGGAGATAAAATCTATTATGGTGATGGAACCAAAAAAAACTGGGTTGAAATGGACGAAAACGAGAGAATTACCGTCTACATGGAAACTGAACGAGCTTATGAAGGAAATGCATTTAGTGAAGGTCAATATATAGTCAAAAATGGTAAAATTAAAATGTCTTGGCTTTTTACTGATTACGAAATTTCTGAAGGGGCTTTGGTTGTTATTGACGATGGCAAAAGAACTGTTTTAAATCGAATAAAATAGTAATCCAAAAGTCTTACTTCTGAAAAATCTGGAATTTTGGAATAATCTAACTACAATTCATAATTTATGAAAAAACGATTTTTAGGTTTATTATTTACATTAAATGTATTAATGAACATTACTGCTCAAACAAATAGTGTTTTTGATATTGAAGGTAATACGTACTCAACGGTAATTATCGGTAACCAAGAATGGATGGCTGAAAATCTAAGAACATCGAAGTTTAATGATGGTTCTAGTATTTCCAATACATTAAGTTTTTCAGATTGGAGTATCTTGACCTCCCCTTCATGGTGTTATTACAATAACGATGCAAGTTTAAATGGCACATACGGAAAATTGTATAACGGATATGTCATTGAAGACAATAGAAACGTTTGCCCTGTAGGTTGGAGAGTACCTTCAAAAGCCGATTGGGATACCCTTTTTTATAATTTAGGTGGACAGGATAGTATTGCTGATATTTCTGGTTTTCAAGTTTATGTAGGACAGAAGTACGTTGGTGGAATGATGAAATCCATAGGAACTTTGCAGGCTTCAGATGGCCTATGGCAAAGTCCAAATACAAATGCAAGTAATTCCAGCGGTTTTAATGCCTTACCTTCGGGACAAAGGAGTTATTGGGATGATTTTTTGGGTGGTAATGGATATTCCGCTCATTTTTGGTCTTCAACCCAAGTGCCACCAGCGGAGAATTTCGTTGTTAGTCTTGGCCATAGCACCGACTTAGCCATAAGCTCATCAGACATTAGTGAAGTCGGCAATTCAATTAGATGTGTTCGAGATATTTTTATTCAACAAGGTTTCTTTCAATGGAACATTCAACAAGCACCAAACGAAACGTATGGTTTGTATTCTGTTAGTTTTAGTTCTGAAACTCATGGTTGTGCTGTGGGTGGTAATATAGGTTATGATAAGATTTTAACCACTACGGATGGAGGTCTAAATTGGAATGCTCAAACAGCTGGAGCAGGTTTCCCACTGATAGATATACAGCTGGTGTCATCTAGTGAGGGCTATGCTGTAGGTTGGGGTGGAACAATACTTAAAACCACTAACGGAGGACTTAATTGGTTGCCACTGAATTCAGGAACATCTATTAATTTGCATTCTGTTTATTTCAAAACACCTTTAATAGGATGGGTTGTAGGAAGCAATGGCGTTATTTTACACACCAATAATGGAGGGCAAAGTTGGAGCCCACAAACCTCTCCCATTACGGTAAATCTTTGGGGGGTTCATTTTATATCAACTTCTGAGGGGTATATTGTTGGTGAAAATACTATTTTAAAAACTACAAATGGAGGTGGCAACTGGGTAATGACTACCGTACCATATCCTTTAAAATCTGTATTCTTTACTTCACCTACCAATGGATATGCAGTAGGTAACAACTATATTAATCCTTCAGCACCTGGTGAAGGCGTTGTATATACCACTAATGATGCTGGAGCATCTTGGAGTCCTCAAATATGGCCAGAAGGTTTAAATGATGTTCATTTTCAGACAATCGATGAGGGTTGGGTAGTTGGAACTAATGGTTCTGTTTACAAAACTAATAACGGTGGTTTGATTTGGCAAACGGAAATATCTAATCTAATATCAAATATTAGGGGAGTTTCTTTTGTTTCTCCAACCAAAGGTTGGGCTGTAAGTATGGGGGGTGGCATAATATCTACGACCAATGGCATGGTTGGAGTAACGAATTTTGAGCCAAACCAGATAGTATATGAGATAATACCTAACCCAACCACCGATAATGCTACAATAAAGTTTCAGGTTAATCATCCTGGTATTGTTGCTTTTGAACTTATTGATGGTTATGGCAGAATAGTGAAAAGGGTATTAAGTCAAAATTTGGAGTCGGGTGAATATAACTATAACTTTTCAGTGATTGACCTTGAAAATGGTGTTTATTACGGTAGGTTAGAAATTGATGGTAAGGCAACAACAAGGAAAATTATTATTCAGAAAAATTAATTATTCATATTGTGGTTGCTATAAAACCTTCCATTCACCAAAAGCGAGGTAACTTCCATTTTTTGGCAAATCCTACTAACTTTCTCTGGAGTTAAGATGTCTGGGTTCTCCACCATAAAAGAATGTTTTGTCTTTTCCAGTTGATGTGTAATATAAATTTTCAACTTCTTCATTTTACTTTGAATTTGTATTCATTAATTTTTTCACTTTTTGAACCGTTCCACTGCTTTTTTCTGTCAGCTTCATGACCTTTCGAACTGAGTATCCCTGTTTCAGAAGTTTTACGATGTCCTTATGTTCCTTTAATAGTATTTCTGCATCTTTACGGAATCCGACTTTTCTACCAACCTTTCCACCATTCTTTCTGTAAGAATCGTAACCGCTTTTAATTCGACTTCTGATTTGGGTGCGCTCCATCTCAGAAACAGAATTCAAAATCTGAACCATGAACTGTGAGAGTGGATTGACCTCGCACTTATCATTCAACGTTTCGATGTTGTAGTTTTTAATGTATAGGGAAATACAGTTCTCATTGAGAAGCTGAATGGTTTTCAAAACTTCCAAACTATTTCTTCCAATTCTTGAAAGCTCCCAGCATAGAACTTTGTCTATTTTGTTTGCTTTAATAAAAGCAATCATTTCATTCAGAACTGGTCGCTCTTCATTTTTCTTAGCTCCACTGATGGTCTCCTCAAAAACCTTAACTACTTCCCAGCCCATTTTGGAAGCATATTCAGTAAGCTCTTGAATTTGCCTTTTATTTTCTTGGATAGCGGTACTAACTCTGGATTGAATTACAACTCTCATGTGTATCAGTATATTTTTTTATATTACAATGATACATAAAAGAAGCGTATCAAACAAACAATTCTATATTAAATTGATACACTTTTGGTTTTGATACACTTTTTCGTAATTAAAGATTGAAACTACAGTATTAGGGTAGAAAATCCATTCTCAAGAAATGATAGTATTTATCTGGCAAAATTCATTGCTGAAATTCAACTGAATTGACTATACCCTAATTTCAGAATTCACAATTCCTATTTCCAAAAAAAATATTTAATCGAAAATAGTTATCGTAACTATATCTACGAAAAATCTCACATTTTGAAATCACAAACTGATGATTTAATGATGACTCTGTCTTTTGCTTAAGATTTTTTATTTTCAAAAAAGTAATTCAAACCTTCTCGAACAATTAATTGACATTCTTTTGCAATATCTAGAGTTAGGATGTATGGGTGAGCAGATTTGTTTCTGTATTCATTTGTAATCCTATTGATTTTAGAGAGATACTCCTTTTCCAAAACCATTTCATTATAATAATCCAATATGAAATTTCTGAATAATTGAATAAGTTTACTTGAAATCAAAGTGTTTCCTCCAGACTTGGTTAAGCCTAAAATGAAATTCATTTGACCAAGTGTGTATTTAGAGTCTTTCTTAGAAATGGACTTTGCAAATTCTTTTGCCTTATTATCTGAGGCCGCCAGCTCATCATCAATAATTTTTTTTATGGATTCTTCTGAATATTTACATTCTAATTCTAAATGAAATGATTCGAAAAGCTTTTTAAGTAATTCATTTTCTATTGCTCTACAATATTGAATGATGAATGGTGAATAGTCTTGAGAACCTATATTAGAAATTTCATCATAAAGATATTCTGCTGATGGTAAAAACTCTTTGCTTGCCTCATCTAAAAAATCCCAATATAGAAACCAATTTTTCACATCTTCTATATAATCATTCCTATCTTTCTGAAAATCCAAAACTGACAATTTTTCATCAATCAGTCGATTAATTTTTAGCAATTTCTCCTCATCTTCTCTTGGTAGATTTTTAATCTTTTGAACAGTTTCATTTAAAATAGTTAACTGATGAATAACCGTGTCAACCTTTTCTCCTAACTCCATTAATTTTTCATCAATTTTGTCAAATCGATTTTTAATGTATTCAAAAAGTAAGGACTCTGGACTAACATTGACAAGCGAACTTTCAATTTCTTTTTTAATAAAATGAAGTTCATGAGTATCAGATAAACCAATATTTCTATCACTTAGGCTGTCAAGATTTAGATTTTTAAGGGGAATAATTGGGATTTGGATTTGCTTTAAATAATATGCTGTTAATCTTGGCACATTAGAACCAATAAGCTTCATATCAGCTTGGAAACCAAAAATATTTTGCCCATTTTTAAATGACAAATATGTTTTTATGTATTCACCTGACTTTGAATACGACCGAATTATAGCGAATGACTTGCTAATTATGCATCTAGGGTCTGATTTTTTAACTGTGTAGATTTTCCCTGGATTCACAATTAAGCTAACTAAAATATCGCCTTCTTTTGGAATTAAATCATAATCAAATTCACTTAACTCTTTTAAAAATTTTGTGTCGTTTGTTATCCTAATTTCATCTTCAATTATATTTTTTATTCCAATTAAAGGAATACCTTTTGAGTCTGAAATATCTTCTCTTTTAAAATGTTTTCCATTGATTACATTAGCGAGTTGACCGATTGTTTTAGTTTCATTTTCAGCAAGGTATTTTTTTATTGAATCATGTTTTGGATTATGAAAATTTCTATCAATTCTATTTACCAGCTTTGAACTTTCAATCCAAAAATCACCTCTTTTCGTTTTTATATTTAATAATTGTTCCTCAAAGTGATTTAATTTTTCAACTCTACCAAAGTAAATTAAATCACTTTTCATACCTTTTCTTATAATTAGTAAGCTAGTCCTTATTCCTGTAACTTTACTAATTGTAGCAAAATCGATAACCAACTCAATTGCATAGTTTTCGATAATGTATGTTCGTAATTGACGATACTCAGGAAACGTCAAAAATTTAGAAGGAACCAGTAAACTTAATACGCCATTGTCATCTAAAGTATTTAGCGAAGATTCTATTAAATCGCAATCAATGTTATGTTTCTGATTATTAGATGGTAATAATACAACTAAAGCTGACCGATGTGGAGTGCATTTCAGTTCCTCTAAAAAGCCTTTGTTTTCTGAATCATTGAAACTTGTGGGTGATTTTATGAATGATTTGGCTTTTGTAAATAAACAATATTTTAAAACTTGCTCATTTAAACCTCCTATTTCCGTAATGTTTTTTGGTTTGTAATATTCTAAAATATTTGCAATAAATTGGAGTAAAGCTGGTTCAATATACTGTATTTGATTTATTCCTTTTTCCATGATTACCGTTTAATTACCTACTCAACCGTTCATACACCTTCTTCAACATATATCCTTTCACCACATCGCCAAATTCCTTATCGTCCATCATCTTGGTGAAAATATCTTGGTTTTGTTCCATGCGTGCAATTAGCTTGTCAAGGAACAGCTCTTCGAATCCAAACTTGAAATTTTCAATTGGATTGTTCTGCGCTTGTTCCTTCAATCCACCATGCACCACCAACTCTTCTTCAATCTGGTCAAAAAATAGTTTATCTGCCGTATTAAATTCAGTTTGGAACTTCTTATTCAACACCTCAATAATCTCTGATAGATTGGCTTCTTCTTCCTTGGTTAATCGGATACCAGCTTGACCACCACCATCTAATTCGTAAACACCTTGGCTCTCCATCACAATGTTGTGTTCTGCTATTTTCTGCAAACGGTAATATTCTAGTGAAACTTCGTCACCGAGCTTGAACTTATCATTCTGTGATGTTCTTGGTAGCTTCTTTAATAGGAATCTTCCATAAGTGAAGAGCTTCTCCAAATCCACATCTGAGAAAGGCATGATTTGGGTCAAGAATGAATAGGTTCTGCAAAAGGTCTGCAATGAGTTTTTGAAATCATCCTGATTTGTTTCAGTTCCCAATACTTCATTTGTTTCTTCTGGTAATGCTTTGAATCGTTCAACAGCTGGGTCGATATAGGCATTCAATTTCGCTTGGTCAGATACACTTAGGTTTTTACTGGACTTGAAATATAAATTACAGAAGTTATTAACCTCAGTTTCCCATATCACGTTTGCCTTATCTAATTCAGCCTTTAAATCATACAAGTGATTCGGGTCTGAGTTCTCCGATATTGAAGTTAGCTCATAATACGGTTGGAACGAATCTAAAATATCTTGTGTATCGTTAGCAAAATCCAAAACAAACGTATCTTCTTTTCCAGCGCACATTCGGTTCAATCTGGAAAGTGTTTGTACTGCTTTAACACCCGATAATTTCTTGTCCACATACATAGTGTGTAACAATGGTTGGTCAAACCCTGTTTGGTACTTGTCTGCAACAAGTAACAATTGGTACTCATCCGATGCAAACTTTCTTGGCAATTCCTTTTCAGCGAATCCATTCAGTTCCACCTCGGTCACACCTTCTGGAGCGGTATCGTAAATTACTTTACCCGAAAAAGCGACAATGGTTTTCACGTCATTGTATCCTTTTTCTTTGATGTATTTATCGAATTCCTCTTTATATCGAACAGCATGTAGCCTTGAACTGGTCACGACCATTGCTTTGGCTTTGCCACCAATTTTCTTGGAAACCACTTGTCGGAAATGCTCCACCATCACTTCGGTTTTCTGTGCCAAATTGTGTGGATGCAAAGACATGAATCGTCCGATGGCTCTGGAGGCTTTCTTCTTGTTCACCTTCGGGTCATCCTCAATTTCTTTGGATAGTTTGAAGTATGTTTTGTACGTTGTGTAGTTCTTAAGTACATCGAGAATGAATCCTTCTTCGATGGCTTGTTTCATTGAATACAGGTGAAATGGTTCTGGCTTGCCATTTTTACCCATCGTTCCAAACACTTCAACTGTTTTTGGTTTCGGCGTTGCTGTGAACGCAAAGAAACTGAGGTTGTTTTGCTTGCCTCTGGCTAGCATGGATTTTCTTATTTCATCCTCAGCATCTTCCTCCAGTCCTGTGTATGCTTCATCCTTTTCAGCTTCCTCCAATGATTTTGCAGACAAGACTTCCTTCATCTTTTTGGTCGCTTCACCACCTTGGGAACTATGCGCCTCATCAATGATTACGGCATATTTTCTGGCTGGGATTTCTCCGATTTTATCCAGAATAAATGGAAACTTTTGAAGTGTGGTAATAATGATGTGTGACCCAGCGGTGATGGCATTTGCCAGCTGGGTTGAATCCTTGTCTATTTTTTGAACCACCCCATCTTTGTGTTCAAATTGGTATATAGTATTTTGTAACTGCGAATCCAATACCTTTCGGTCGGTAATCACAATCACTGAATCAAAAACTCGTTTGTTCTGGTCATCGTGTAAGCTGGAAAGTCTGTAAGATAACCAAGCGATTGAATTGGATTTTCCCGAACCAGCACTGTGTTGAATCAAATAGTTTTTTCCAGCACCTTGAACACGTGCATCGGCTGTAACAGTGCGCACTACTTGCATCTGGTGGAAACGAGGGAAAATGATAGTTTCCTTTTTCTTTTTGACACCATTCAGCTCAAATTCTTCCACGCTTAGGTGAAGAAACTTACCGATAATGTCCATGAAACTGTCCTTTGTCCAAACCTGTTCCCACAAATACGCTGTGCGGTATCCGTTGGGGTTAGGTGGGTTTCCAGCACCATTGTTGTAACCTAAATTGAATGGCAAATAACGTGTGTTCTTACCATCTAGTTTGGTAGTCATATAGGCTTCATCTGTATCCACCGCAAAGTGAACCAACGCCCTTTTCTTGAATTGAAAAATCGGTTCGTTTGGTTCTCGGTCATAAACATACTGCTTTTTGGCGTTCTCTACCGACTGTCCCGAAAACTGATTTTTTAGCTCAATGGTGGCAATAGGCAGACCATTCAAAGAAAGCACCATGTCCAATGAGTTTTTGCCAACACGTTCGTAATAGAGCTGTCTGGTCACCGATAAGTGATTTGTTTGATACAATTCGTCTGCTTCTGGATTTAGGGAGCTTTCTGGTTTGAAATATGCCATCTGAAACTTCACACCATAGTCGGTAAATCCTTTGCGAAGCACATCCAATGCTCCACGCAAATCAATCTCTTTTACCAAGCGTTGAATGACCTTTTGCTCCACCTCATCTTTGTGGATATTGGATAATTTATACCATGCTTTCGATTGGGATTCCTTCAAAAAGTTGATAATGTAACTCGGAAACAACCCAAGTTTCTCATCAAAGTCAGTTGAGCTTCCTTTTACATAGCCACCGTGTTCCAATAAGTTGGATTCGATTGCTTCTTCGAAGGTTAGTTCAGTATGTATTCCTTTTGCCATTTTAAATCAGGTATTTTTGGAAGTTATCCGTATTCCAAATCAATTTTGCTAATTCCAAATACAGATTCTGTCTTTCCTTAATGGTTTCTTTGGTGAAATCTGTTTGAAAATGAAAGTTCAAATTATTTGACGCCGTAAATCGTAAAAAATTTGGATTGTTTTGATAGCAATTTTCGTTTAGTGATGAAGCCAACAAATTTTGACCAAAGTATTTGGGCAGTTTCTTCGAATATTCTGAATCATTAAGACTCCTATTAATATCCTGTGGTAATATCACTAGATTGCCGAACATATTTCTTGTACGCTGGAATTCTTCCTCAGAATCAAATTGGTCGGTGTATCTTTCAAAATGGTCAACCATTATGTGCTCTATGTCATAAGGGTTCTTGATTGAACGATTTACATACACATCAAATTTGGTGTCTCTTCCGCTTTGCTCTTCCACAAAATGAGTAATTCTTGCAAGTTGATGGAGCATATACCTTTTTGTCCAACCATTCAAATCAAATCTTTCAATTGCATCCAATGAAAACTCCATTGTTTTAATTTCATCTGCCAATACATTAGCTAATTCTGCTGGTGACTTTCTTCTGATTTTCTTTGCCAACATAAACATGGCGTATGTCATCGCAGAATAGTCAAGGGTTTTGTAATTGAAAATTCGAATTGATATGAATTGGTCTAAGAAACATGATACAATTTTCAACTTGGCATCAATGGTTTCCTTCGAATCATTTTTATCTAAACTTGCCATTAGCAATAGTGGCTGTAAAGTGAAATTTCTATCAGCGTTGTAGAAAATGTACTCAAATCCCTCGGTCAATTTTTCTGAATACTGAGTAATTCTTATGTATGTATTAGAGAATAGAATAAATTCTTTCTGGACAAAATCATTGTAATCAACCGATTTTTTTAATCCAATTTGATTGCTGTTTTCACGTAACCATTTGTGAAATGCAGTTCCTATAATATCAAAATCCCCAGGGGTTGCATTTCGTTTGCGTTCCCTAATTGTATCACCATATTGAGACCTCAGCCAAGTTTTAATACAGTCACTCTCTTGCTCTTTACCAAGTGCTTTTAAGTCCAGCATTTTGGCTTTCCACAATTCATTTGCTTTGAGTCTTTCATCATTGTCAACAATTTCTGAGAGCAAATATCCTTTTAACATTTCGGTTGCTGTAAGGCTTAACCCTCGGTCATTCATTGAAACAAATATCTTATGTGCATCTTGTTCCGTTTGTGCAACAATTTTTATGAATTGAACATTATCAATTAGCCAATCTTTGAAATAAGGCAATGCCTCCTCTGGAACAGCATCCATCATCAATTCAATGATATCGTTGTAGCGATGCCATATATTTTGAACACTTTCTGGATGTCCTTCTGGTTCAAATTGCTCATCATTGATAATTGCTTCTAAACACTTGGTTCGTTCTTCAACATTGATATTGAAAGTAGTTTTTCCATACTTCTGGGAATAAATAAGATTAAGAACCTCTGCTTTGTCGTTTGTATCTTGAAGATGCTTTGTAATGAAGAGTAGCAACAAACTTAGTGATGTCAATCGTTGCTGACCATCAATAATGGCATTTTCATCTTCGGTAAGAACCACAGACCCCATGAAATAGTGACCGTATTTTTCTACCTCATTTCGTTCGTGTGTTTCTGAATAATATTCTAAAAATTCACCAGTCAAATCCTCAATAAGCTCCTCTATTTGTTTGCGTTGCCATTGATATTCCCTTTGATAGTAATGGATACTATATTTTACTCCAGTGAATAACTCCCTTATACTTTTTGGTGCTCCTAATATCTTTTTCATTTTTTCTTTTCAGAATTTGTATTTGTATTTGTTTCGTTTGAAACAGGTTTTGGCATTGGTGTTTGTTTACCAAGCTTCACATTTGTTGTTTTGATTTTATTATTTGGTTTCTTATTACTCATTTAACAATGTTTATTGAACAGTAAATAATCAACGATGCTATTCCCAAACTGAAAAGTGTATAACTTGTCCAGTTGACTAATCTGATTCTTTTATTATGATTTTTAACTTTATCGTATCTCAATTTGGGGTCGATTTTATTGTCTAAATCCTCTCTTGCTAAAGTACTGTGATAAGCCGAAATCAAATAGGAAGCTAGGTTAAGTAATAATGTTGAGGCAATTAAACACCAAGAAATAATTAGAAATCCAATACAATTTGCCTTGCTCATAGGAACAATTTTCTCAATAAACCCAATTGAGAGAACTAATGAACCAGCACTTAGGTAAACCAAGTTTTTTTCAAAATCATCTTCTGAGCCACTAATGGCATGCTCTAAACTTGCTCTATACTCGTTTTCTTCATCCACCATAGTTAATTCAATTTTTCATCTCTAACATCCACCTTACCCGAAACCACTTCACTGATTAATGCGGTTTTGTATTCTTTTAGAAGGTCGATTTCTTTTTCCACTCTTAGACAAATATCATTTATGCTATCTACTTTAGTTTTCAACCATTCCATTATAGACCGTTGTTCTTCAATTGGTGGTACAAGCACAAAAAGATTCTTGATTATTGTAATGGTAATTCGGGTTAGTGCTGAACCTTGAATCAAACTTAACATTTGATTTACGTTTAAATCACTTACTAGCCATTCTCTCAGAAAATTTGCATCAAATTTGTCATGATTTGGTCTGATGATTCCTAATGAAGATAAAACAACAAAGTCATTGTCGTCTGATACAATTGCTGCTCTTCCTATTGTTCCATCTTTTGTGAGCAGAATATCGCCTTTTATTGGTTGACAGCCGTTACGAACTAAAAGCTCAAATTCATTTTCTGAAATCAATTTACATCCATCAAATTTAATTTCATTATTTCCAATATCCTTAACTGAAAGATATCTTTTCCCTTGCTCCTCCGTTGGTGGACTATGATGAGAACCATCTGTTATTTTATCAACAAACAATTTCAATTTAGCAACCTCCCAATGCGCTGGAATCTCACCCAACCACTCAATACCCGAATCCTTCATGGGAACGGTTGGGTCAAGACCTTTGGTCACCGCTTGGTTGATGATGGCGGTGCGCTCTTCTTCCAACAGCTGAATCAAACGCTCCTTTTTGCCAATCAAATCATCAATTTGACTGGTTTTTTGGTCGAGGTAGTTGGCTATGGCGGTTTGTTCTTCGATAGGGGGTGAAATTATTTTAAATCCTTTCAATGCTGATGTTGGAAGTTCCTTAAATGTTGAACCTTGACCTAATGCCTCTAACTCATTTTTTCCAATTACTAGATAATAATGTAAAAATTCAGAATTTATATTTTTTGGAATCAAAGTCTTACATCCTTGATTTGTACAGGCATCAATCTTTAAAATTCCTAAATGACCTATTGGTGCTCTTGAAGAAATCACCACAGAACCTTTTGGTGCAATTGTAGTTCCGCAACTTTTATAGCCCAATTCGGTTATTGTCCTACGTGTATTAATGATATATTTTTGATTTAATTTCCCTAAATCATCTGTAGTAACCCACTTAATATCTCCATCCCAATAAGATTCTTCACTACTACTTGGAGTTGAACCATTTATTATTTCGGTAAAATATTTTACGGGTGAATACTCCCAATGACTTGGAATCTCTCCAATCCATTCAATACCAGAATTCTTATAGCTATCGTACTTCTTCATTTTTTATCCGATAACGTTTTTCAATAAACCATCTGTTTCTTGTTCCAATGTCATTATATCCTTTCTGATATCCTCCAATGAGCGCAATGGCTTGTATTGGTAAAAATACTTGGTAAAATTGATTTCGTAACCCACGTTGGTTTTGCTGTGGTCAATCCACGCATCGGGAACATGCGGTAACACCTCTTTTTCCATGTACTCTTCTACATCCATGAGCAATGGAATATTTTCGGTATCACGTAAAGATGAATCGGGTTTTGGGTTTCCTTTTTTGTCGGTCACCACTTGACCTTTAGCATTGCGCTCTGGTCGTTCCACGGTTACTTTGGCATAACCAAAAGCCTTGTTCTCAAATATTTTTGAGTGTTCGCCTTCTTTGAATTCACCATATATTTTGGTTATTTCAGCTATGTGGTCATCGGATAACTCGTTTCGTTTGTCACCCAACGATTTGCTCATTTTTTTGAAGAAATCAACTCCGTTAATCAATTGTACTTTGCCTCTTCGGTTGGCTGGTTTGTGATTCGATATCACCCAGATATACGTTGAAATACCTGTATTGTAAAACAACTGATTCGGCAACGCAATTACAGCCTCTAGGAAGTCGTTTTCTATTATCCACTGGCGAATACTGCTCTCATTCTTAGTTTTGCTTGGAGAACCCGAAAAAAGCGGTGACCCGTTGAATACTATCGCTAATCTTGAGCCACCTTGGTCAGCTGGTTTCATTTTGCTCATCAAGTGCATCAAGAACAAGAACGAACCATCACTCACCGATGGCAATCCAGCACCAAATCTTCCTCCGTGCCCCAATTGTTCATGTTCCTCCTTCACCTTTTTGGCAAACTTTTCCCATTTCACCCCGAAAGGTGGATTGGTAATCAAATAATCGAATTTCTCGTTGGATAACTGGTCTTCTGAAATACTGTTTCCTTTTTTAATGTTCGAAGCATTTTGCCCCTTAATCATTAAATCCGATTTACAAATGGCATAGGATTCTGGGTTAAGCTCTTGTCCGAATAATTCTAAACGTGCATCTGGATTCAATTCATGCAAGTATTCTTCGGCTACTGAAAGCATACCTCCTGTTCCAGCACAGCTATCGTATATCGTTTTTGTGATACCTTTTTTAGTCAATATCTCACGGTCATTCAAGAACAGAATGTTCACCATCAACTTAATAACTTCTCTTGGTGAAAAATGCTCCCCAGCGGTTTCGTTGGATATCTCAGCAAATTTTCGAATCAGTTCCTCAAACATGTATCCCATTTCCATACTTGAAATACGGTCTGGGTGCAAGTCAATTTCTTGGAAACGCTTCACCACCATAAACAGCAAGTTGGCATCATCCATCTTGTTGATTTGGTTCTCGAACTCAAATTGCTCAATGACCTCTCTGGCATCCTCTGAGAAACCGTTAATGTAGTTGCGCAGATTGGAAGCAATGTTATTCGGGTCTGCAATCAGTTTGTTGAAGTCGAATGGACTTCGATTGTGAAAGTTGTAACCAGCCACCTTGTTCAAAATCGGGTCGAGATTCTGAATGTTGGTCGATTTCATCTGGTCGTATTTTTTCAGCACTTCTGCTTTAGTGTTTTCCAGCACGCAGTCTAGCCTTCTTAGAACGGTCAACGGAAGGATAATCTTACCGTAATCACTTTGTTTGTAATCTCCTCGAAGTAGGTCAGCAATTGACCAAATGAAGTTAGCTGATTCTTTAACGTTTTTCATTGGTTTGGTTTTTAATCGTTGGTTTATTGTTTTTCGAGGCACTGTTTATTTTTTTAAGCTCTTCGGAATCTCCCGTTTTAATGGAAATCATTTTTTCTGGTAGTAAATCATAAATAGTTATACCGAGTATATCTGCAATGTTATACAAACTTTCTAATGGTATTGAAACTTTACCAGTGCTCCAGAGCGTAATGGTATTTATACTCTTACCTGTTTGAACCGACAGCCACCGATTGGTTCTGCCTTGAGCTTTCATTACCTCGCTTAGATTCGTTTTTACTGGCATCTTGATTTATTTACAAAAAGTAAAGATAGGTATTTATGTAATCGAGTTTTAAGATGTACCAAAATAACTGCGCCATAAATAATAATATTATTGGTATTAAATTCCTAATAATAACATTTAATATGTTACCTTTATCACAATATTATTGTGATATATGAGAAATTCGAATAAGAGATTACCAGTGTTTAGAGAGAAACATCATCTGTTTTTGATTAGTCTGCAAGCTGAGGATATCGATGCCTTCAAAGACCATTCAGAGGTGTATTTGAGAGTTGTCCAGTTCAATTTTAAGGTGTTTTCAATTCCTCATTTCACTACCATCTTCATCAATCATGACCTAACGTTGGTTTTACGAATTGAGCGCAATCATAAGATAATTTATTTGAACGAAGAACTAAACGATGTTGAGCATCTGGTTTATGACTTCCGAAACTGGTTCCAACGGCAAAATTTGAACTAATTGCAGGTCATCTACACATATTACCTGCGTGATGAGGATGATGCCATTCTAATTAGTTTTTGGCTGTTAGCAATGAATGATAAACTAACAATCTGGTCATCATTACCATATTCAGTTTTTAACTTCAAAAAAGATAAGTTAATGCCTGAACCCTTGCCGTTTGAGCAGGTTGAACAGGCATTAAACACACTTCATGATATTATAGATTGGGTTGAAGTGAACGACTACCACAAAAGATTTGAATTTCATCATAGCGTAACCGAAAGTGATAGAGAGTCATTCTTCTATTCACTCGACTACAGAGCTATCTATCATCACCCAGCAATCATATTATGTTCAGCAACAGTGAATGATTGCCATTTTAGCCGATACCAGCAGGAGTATGTTGCTTGTCAGATGTTTTATCCTCATCGGTTCATGGAAGTAACCAAGAAAACGAATAGAAAGCAATTTGAGGTTTTCCTAAATCAAGGCTATGAAGCAGAAAAGCAATGGTATGTGGAGCACTATAGGGAGCTAAATAGTTTTATGATTTCCTATGATGAGAATATGACATCTGTGTTTGCATTTGATAATGAAGATGAATTAATTGGTATTGTGTTCAACAAGACTAGATGGATGAAATAATATTATAAAAAGTGGCACTTATCATCATCATAGAGTTATTTTGCTTTAAAGCATTATAACAATAGATGAAAAAGACAAAGAAATCGAACATAACACTACCTAAATCAGTCTTGGACAAGATTGATGAACTGAATCTAACCAATACCAATAAATCTCATGCCTTGAAGTTTATTCAACTTCTTATTCGTGATTCCATTAGAACAGATGGAACAATATTTTCTTATACATCGAAATCTAAAGAATATCTTGATAAAACGTTTTCTACGAAATATTATAAAGCTTGGCTGAAAGATTTACTAGATAATGAAATTGTTGAAAGAACAGATAATTATGAAGAAGGTATAAGTTATTATTACAGAATTAATTCATCTCTATTTGATTCATTATTTGAGGCTCCTATTATATGTGTGGAAAAAA
This sequence comes from uncultured Akkermansia sp., assembly GCA_964593935.1. Lineage (GTDB taxonomy): Bacteria > Bacteroidota > Bacteroidia > Flavobacteriales_D > Crocinitomicaceae > M0103. The sequence goes on from CAZQKN010000001.1 coordinate 345,328, forward strand.
TATATAACACACTCATTAATAATGAGATAAAAGATGTTCAGAAAGATGTAAATAAAGAGTCTAATCAATTGAATAATTGGTTTATTGAAGATATAAAGAGTCTTACCATTGATTATGATGAAATACAAAATATATCATTCAAAACCATTGAACGGATGAATTTAAAAGACTATCAAATTGATGATGCTGTACCTAATGGCGTGTATCGTTATTCACACAATGGTACGCTATCTAAAAACTATTTGACCCTAGCGGCAATAAAACGGATTGCAACATCAGAGAATAAAAGTGTAATCCTAAGAAAAAAAATATGTGTTATAGAAAGACCTGAACAATTCATAAAAAACAGAAAAGTATCAACTTCGATATATCACGCTAACCTCATTCAAAATTTGAAGAAGGGATATTACAGAGCTGAAAGAAATCCCACCAACCATCGTTTAGACACCAATATCACAAATATGTATTCGCCAATGGTTGATATAATCTGTCGGGATAATGAACTCGTTCAAATTGACATCACCAATTCTCAATTTGCATTTCTTTCTATGGCTTTAAGAGACCAATTGAATGATGATGATTTTAAGGCTTTTCAGCGCATTTCAATTCTCGGTGAACTCTATGAGTCAATCGAGGAAATACTAAGCTTAGATTCGAGGAAAATGAGCAAAAACATAATGTTTGAAATACTCTTCAGTTCAAGAAATAATAATACGAAGACCAAAAAAGAATTAAAGCAACATTTCCCAAATCTCATAAAATGGATAGACGATTTTAAGAAAAACAATGGAGACAAAAAGTTTTCGGTTATGCTACAAAAACTGGAAAGTGAAGTGATGATAGATGGCGTTTATATGTCTATAAAAGCCAAAAAAATATTTTGCCTAACCAAACATGATTCGGTAATAGTAAGGAAGGAAAATTATGATGAGGCATTGGAAATCATCAAAGGTGTTTTCATGGATGCTGGACTTGAATGTCAGCTAAAAACTACGTGGTGTTACGATGATTCGGTCAAAACACAATATCATCCAGTGCATCATATTCTATCGCCAAAGAATGAACGATTAAAAATGAATATACCATATCTTCATTCTATTTAAACATCATAATCAACACAAAAATTGGGATACATCTCATCAAGGTCAGGCAGATGCTCTTCAATCAGTTCGCTAAACGACTGGTCAGCTCTAATATCAGCAAAAAACGAAACTATCAAGTAGCTACCATCTCTTTCTTCACTCTTTGGTTCAGATGTAAGCCAAAGTGATATGAAGTATTGTGGCAGTGTACCGCTTACAATTAAATTGAAATCACGTTTAACTATCGCCACAAGGGATTGATTCCAACAACTTGGATACTGAAATATGTCATAAATCTCATGCAGATTTTCTCTTTGTATCGCCAGTACACGACTGTGTACATTCTCTATGTGAACATCACTGACCGTGATGACACTTCCATTTTTAAATTTTGTTTTAATCATTTGTTTCTTCATCTATCTGATGTTATTCCACTTTTTGCGGATAATTAATATGCTTTTCTTGGTGTGTCTTCATAGCAGTAGCGTGGTATACATGCCCCATTTGGGAAAACATAAGTCTATATTTTTAGCCCAAAAATTTCCAAAAAAAATTTCAAGACCAATCCGAACTCTGCTGAACCAATACCCATAGGGGGCTAGGGATAAGGGTTCACGGGGGGAGGACTATGGGACTTTAACACCACCCCTCCCTCCGTTGTAAGTCAGGCATCACCAGACCATTCATATCTTATTCTGCCATCGAAATGTTCCCACTCGAACAACAGATGTATTTGATTACTCTGGTTTAGCTCTTGGTAAAGCTCCATTAGACATTCATCAGACAGGCATGCATATTCTTCGTGACGAACTTTCATGAACTCAATCAATAGTGCCTTTAATTTGGGCGCATAGTCGAGGTTAGTTATTTGGTCGAGGTGGTCATCATCATTTATCGGTGATAGTGGTTGGTTACTATTGATGCAATTTTTAATGCACTGACTAAACACCCATGACATGGGCTTTTGCAATTCATTGTTGCAATAATTCTTGAATTGAATCTTAGTTTCGTTGTCGATACGGAACTGAATGAAGTTGTTTTTTTGTTGTGACATTTTCGTTTTTTTAAATAAATATCTTTCCGAAACCGAAAAACCAAATTTTATAGATTTTTTAGTACACTAATTATCTGTATAAAAAATAACTTTGCATACTATGTTAGCGATATATATAAGAGTTTCAAAAAGAAAAAAAGAAGGTGAGGATACCTCAAAAATCACTCAGCTGAAAAAAGGTATTGCCTTAGCTAATAGTTTAAAAATAGATTGGGTAAAATACGTGGATGATGGTGTAAGTGGAACCAAAGAAGAAATTGGAGACCGACCAGAGTTTGCTAAAATGTTAATTGATATCGAGAAAAAGAAAATAACCGCAGTTTATACTCAATATCAAGACAGACTAGAAAGAAATTCGGACGTATGGAATCTCTTCAAAACAATTATTCTTAAGAACGGCTGTGGATGGTACCCAGGCGGTATTAAAACTGATTTAAAAGACCCTCAAGCGGTATTTACAGCTCAAATCATGAGTGCAAGTAACGCATTATATGCTGCATTGACTGGTTCAAGGGTAAAGGAATCCATTCGAAGAAGAGCTGAAGAAGGTAAATTCCGTGGACTTAAAGCCTATGGTTATATGCAAGACAACGACACAGGAATACTTAAAATAAACAATGAGGAAGCCAAAGTTATTATTCGAATTTTTAAAGAATCTCTAGAAGGAATTGGAGTTTACCATATTGCCAAAGGATTAAATGATGATAAAATAAAGACGAGATATCAAGGATTTGAAGGGGTCACAAAAAGGAAAGACCCTTTTACAGGCAAAGTTACCGAGCACGAAAAAGGGAAAGTTCGATGGAGAGGTAATGTTGTATATGACATTATTAAAAATCCGATATACAAAGGTGAAAAGTGGATTAAGGATGTTATGTATTCCGTTGATAGTATCATTGAACCAGAAATTTGGGAGAAAGTCAATAATAATCTTAATTCCAATAAAAAAAATGTAGGTAAAAAGACCCAATACAAATACTTGCTGAATGACTTAATTATATGTTCTTCATGTGGGAGGAAGTTCGTTGGTAAAAAGAGAATAAGTTCATCAGATAACTCATATAAGTGCAAGGGAAAAATCTATCCCCATCCAGATTGTAGTAATTCAAGAGGTATCAACATTAATAAACTGGATTCGTTTATTCTAAAACATTTATTTATTGAGAAGACATTAAAAGAATTGCTATTGAGCATACCTCAAGACAATACACTGGTGCTTCAAATTGAAGCAAAACTTAAAAGAGAAAGGGTTTTACTTGAACGTAAGAAGAGAGAAAAACAAATTGCTTTTGACAATTTATATGATGAAGAACTGAAAGATGACCCAGATGTTAAACAGCGGTATTCAAAAGTGAAAAAAGAATTTGAAGCACTTACAGATAAAGTAAAGAGGCTTGAGAAAAGTAAGGAGGAAGCGGAACCAATAATTATCCAGAAAAGAACAGAAAACTTATTATCACAATACGTTGATGGTTTAGATTTTAATGAGGTAAAGCGATTAGTTCATGGTTTGATTGATTGGATTAAGATTCTTCACCACAAAGAGGAAGGTAAAATTGGAAACTTCCTAATTGAAGTAAAATACTTGGGTTATGATGAAATAAACACATTCATGACCAATTGGTCAGCTACAAAATGGTATTGGTTAAGTAGATATCGGGCAAATGCCATAACTAAGGAAGATTTAATGGAAGATAAGGAGATGCAAGAAGCATTTGATGAATATCATGGGTTACCGAAAGATAAGGAGGGAAAGATTAAATCAGTCCTAGAAGACCAAGACCTAACGGATGTGGAAAAGAATAAGTTGATTGATTCAATAAATGCAGATTTTAATGGATATGAATCGGTTCAAGCTAGGCATGAAATCATTGAATTGAGTGAGAACGACATGGTATATTTTGATTAGTACCTATTTTATCCGTATAAACATGTTCTTGAGATGGATGGTACGATCTTCAGCAAAAGGAGTTGATTTTGGAATCTGGAAGCAGATCGAAACCTCAGAACTTTATCTTCCATTGGATGTCCATACAGCTACGAATGCAAGGAGACTTGGCTTACTAAACAGAAAACAAGACGATTGGAAAGCCTTGGAAGAACTTATGGATGCGCTTACGAAAATGGATCCTATCGACCCTGTGAAATATGATTTCGCCCTTTTTGGTCTCGGTGCTTTTGAAAAGTTTTGAACACTCCGGTTAAGCCCAATTCTTACCCATAATTTTTACTTATTTTTGAAACATGAGATTTGTATATCCAGAATTTCTGTGGGCCCTGTTGGCATTGGCAATTCCGGTGATCATTCATCTCTTCAACTTCAGAAAGTATAAAACCCTTTATTTCTCCAGTTTACGTTTTTTGAAGTTTGTTGATCAGCAAACACGATCCACTCAAAAGCTCAAGCATTATCTCGTTCTCGCATTGCGTATTTTGGCTCTGACCTCGATCGTAATTGCCTTTGCTCAACCATATATTCCCGTTGAAGAATCAACTGGAAAAGGCGGAAAGAACGTTATCACGATCTATCTGGACAATTCCTTTTCCATGACTGCAAAAGGAGCAGAAGGAGAACTTTTCTCTGAGGCCCGAGAATTTGCCCGAAAAGTAATCACGGACGCCAATCTTGAAACAGGTTTTATTCTTCACACCAATGATTTGAGTGGAATAGAAAAAAGAATTCTAACAAAACCCGAAGCACAGGAGTATCTGGATAAGATCGAAATTGGACCGATGATCCGTACAGTGAATCAGGTCATTGCATGGGAAAGAGATTTCATCCGCTCTGAACAAAAGAATGGAAGACGCATTTCTGCCAGTCAACATTTGCTCCTTTCTGATTTTCAAAAGATAAATTGCGATTTTTCGGAGATCGAAACTGATAATTCCTCCTACTACTACCCTGTTCGATTCAGTCCACAGGAGAGAAGTAATCTTTACATTGACTCGGTTTGGTTTACTTCACCGGTTAGACGAATTGGGTCTAACAATGAATTGAATATTCGTATTGTGAATGAAAGTTCAGAAGACTTGGCCAACGTTGAGATCAAATTCCGTCTCGAAGGGATAAGCCGAGATATTTTTGTAGACATTCCAAAGAATAGTAAAACTGAAACGATCATCAACTTTACCGAAAAAGGTGCCGGTTACAAACAGGGCAAGATCACGGTCAATGATCGTCAATTGTTTTGGGACGACGACTATTTTTTCTCATATGCTGTCAAGGAGCAAGCGGGAGTATTGATCATCAATGGAGAAACGGCTGACTTGAGTGTTGAGCGCATTTATGGGTTGGAACCTTATTTCAAAACGTCCAGTATTTCTGAGAACAGTTTTAATGCAGACGAATTGAAAACCGCTGATCTGGTTGTTCTAAACGGTCTAAATGAGATTACCAGTGGAATGACGGAGCAACTCGTTGCCTTTGCTCAAAGCGGCGGTTCATTGGGAATTATTCCCGGAAAAGAGATCAAAACAGGCAGTTACAATCTTTTATTAGACCAGCTGGATCTTCCTTCAATAGGAAAGATCAACTCTGTTGGCACCAAGATTCGAACCCTGGAATATGATGATCCATTCTTTTTTGGCATGTTCGATAAAAAACGGAAAGAATTGAATCTTAATGCCGTAAGCAAAAGCTATGGATTAACTAATGGTGGGCGATCCAATTACTTTGAGTTGATGAGTCTACAGAATGGTCAACCCTTGTTTGTCCGATCCAGAAACAGTTTCAATGCATTCCTACTGGCAACCTCTCTGGATCCGGCGTTCAGTTCTCTCACTTCTGAATCCATTTTCCCTGCTATCATTTTAAGAATGGGTGAATTGAGTCAACGCCCTACCCCTTTAGCCGTGACACTTGGAAAGGACGCTGTTTATCCTCTTTATGATGTTCCTCAGGGAGAAGAACCAATTCACCTTGTCAACGATAAAGTTGACTTTATACCACGAACAGATAGAAAAGGTATAGTTAACTATATGATCTTGAGTGGTATTGAATCCACAGAGAATTTAACACCTGGAAATTATCAGATCATTGGAGGGCAGAAAAAAGGAAGTTTGTCGATCAACTTGCCGCGGGAAGAGTCCAAGATCGACTGTATGGAACTCGACGAGGTAGTTGAAGGGCTAAACCTTGCCGGACTCAAAAATGTATCTGCAAGCGAGATCGATCAAGGTCAAAGTCTTGCCAAAATTGATATTGATAAACCATTTGAATATTGGAGAGTATTTATCATTTTAGCGCTCGTGTTCCTGTGCGCCGAAATGCTCGTGCTCAAACTTTGGAAATAAGTACTACGAAAATGAAAATTCTTATTAAAAAAGCTACGGTTATTGATCCGTCTTCAGATTACAATGGCAACGTAGTAGACCTTCTGGTCAACGATGGGGTGATAGATGCCATCAGCATGGACATACATGAGGAGGATGCTACAATTATCTCCGGTGAGAATCTTTATATTTCTCAGGGATGGGTTGACCTAAAATCCCATTTCTGTGATCCGGGAGAAGAGCATAAAGAAACGGTAGAATCAGGTCTTGATGCGGCCGCTTTTGGAGGATATACGCATGTTGCCACATTGCCGTCAACAAAACCGGTAGTGGATGGTAAAACGGAGGTGGAATATTTGCTTCGCAAGGCTTCGGATCATGTCACAAGTCTTCATCCGATTGGAGCGATCACTGAGAATATAGCTGGTGAAAATTTAGCGGAAATGTACGACATGTTCTCTTGTGGAGTTCGTCTGTTTTCTGATGATCTGCTTCCTGTTAATTCTGGCATCATGTATCGCGCTCTACTCTATTCCAAGAATTTCAATGGCAAGGTAATGGCTTTTTCGCGCGATTATTCTCTTGCAGGAAAAGGAATGGTTAATGAAGGTGAGGCCTCAACTCGAACAGGTTTAAAAGCCGATCCAACCATAGCTGAGATCATTCAGATCGAAAGGAATCTGAGATTGCTTGAGTACACCGGAGGAACGATTCATTTAAGCGGGATCTCTTGTGAAGAAAGCGTAGAGCTGATCAGAAAGGCGAAATCAAATGGACTTAACGTGACTTGCGATGTCCATGTCATGAACCTGCTATACAACGAAAAAGCAGTTCTAGGATTTGATTCCAATTTCAAGGTAATGCCGCCGTTGCGCAGAGAAAGTGATCGTATTGCTTTGTGGGATGGCCTTAAGGACGGTACCATTGATACGATTGTGTCAGATCATCGTCCACATGACAAAGAAGAAAAGGATGTGGAATTCGACCATGCTTCTTTCGGATGTATTAATTTACAAACCGCATTTGGAGCTTTGATGAACTGTAAAGAGGCTGACCTGATCACTGTTGTAAAGGCATTATCAATTCAACCTAGAGCAATTGCAGAAATCCCTGTTCATTCAATTCAAAAAGGAAACAAAGCTGACCTGACGGTTTTTGAAGCAGATAAAAAATGGATCCTTGAAAGTTCAGACATTTTGTCTTCAACGAGAAATACCCCGCTCATAGGCATTGAACTGACCGGATATCCTGTGGCAGTGATCAACAATGGAAAATTAATGTTGAAAGATTGATCAACATGTCAGGAAAAAGAGCATTTATTAAGCAATTCTGGAAGGATAAGTCAGTCGGCGCAATGTCCCCAAGTTCAAAGTATCTTGGCGATAAGATGATCGAGAACATCGATTTCAATTCAGATAAGGTGCTGGTAGAGCTGGGTCCGGGTACGGGAGTTTTCACAGATCAGATCATTGAAAAAATGGCAGCAGATGCAGTTCTTTATGTTTTTGAACTGAACGATGAATTCTACACCCAACTCTCCAACAGGATAAAAGACGAGCGGGTAAGTATCCTTCACGACACCGCAGAAAATGTCGCGAAACACCTTACAGACAATGGTCACGAACATGCTGATGTCATAATTTCATCATTGCCCTTAGCGATGTTCAGCAAAGAATTGCGCAATTCTGTATTAAAAGCTTCTGTTGATGCACTTAAAACCGATGGAGTTTATATCCAATTCCAATATTCGTTGCAAGCGTTAGGTCTTCTTAAAAAATCGTTCAGAAATGTTTCAATTCGTTTCACAGCATTGAATTTCCCACCTGCCTTCGTATATACTTGTAGAAAATAAATGGCATTACGGTATTTCGCTGTTAACAAACCTTACGGATACCTCTCTCAATTCTCGGGAGAAGAAAAGGACCAACTATTGGGTCAATTGTTCAATTTCCCTAAGGACATCTATCCTATTGGACGATTGGACAAAGACAGTGAGGGTTTGCTTATACTTACCAACGACAACAAATTAAAAACGAAGTTGCTTGAACCAAAATACAGGCATTCCAAGACTTACCTTGTTCAAGTCGAAGGAGATATTGATGAGGATGCTTTACACAAACTTCAGGCAGGACAAATACAGATCAAACACAATGGGTCCTTACATCAAATAAAAAAGGCCAAATGCAGAAAAGTAGATCCACCAAAAATAGAAGATAGGAATCCACCAATCCGATTCAGGGCCAATATTCCCACGTCTTGGATCGAATTAACTTTAACTGAAGGAAAGAATAGACAAGTCAGGAAGATGACTGCTGCAGTGGGTTTTCCGACCTTAAGACTAATACGAATTGCTATTGGCAGCTACAGGATTACTGGACTTAGCTCCGGAAAAGTAAGAGAATTAAACGAAAACGATCTAAAACTCTTATTGTCCTGAAATACATTTAACCTGATCATTCTCACCGTTGAACCAAAAAGCCCTACCGTTTGATCAATAATCATACTTATGGTATAATTCTTGACTAACTTGATCGAAATAAAAGATCAGGCCATGAAAACAAAGATCAACATCCGAAAAATACTTTCCGAGGGGAAGAGCAAAAACAAACAGAAATCTGGCAGTTTCGATTCCGCACTAAAAGGATTAGGAATCAAGATCCATCAGAATTCCTGAAGTTGTTACATATCAAATCCACCGTCACCGGCACCACCACCCTGTCGCTTGTTGGACATTTCCAGTTTCCCGAATTTGTACGTGAAGGTCAAATAGAATCTTCTTGTCAACCATTTAAACTCAGCTTCCTGATATATTCCCGGTTGCTGAACTTCCATACGGAATCCCTGACGGTTAAAAATATCGGAAACTCTGAATCCAACACTATATACACCATCTTTGAATTTCTTTTCCCCTGAAACGTCAAGTGCTCCTCTCCTTTGAGCCCATCCCATAACTGTAACTCTTGGAGCATTGTAGGTCCCATTCACCTGGATCGAAGCTGTTTTTTTCCAGAAATCTACTGTTCCGGAATACTTTAAATTCCAGTTAATTCCTCGGTTGTTCCAGTCCATACCTTCAGTATCATCTTCATAACGGATATAATTAGCGTTAGCAGATACAGTGTTTCTCCACCAAGTCGTTGGTTTGATCACCATTATGAATTCCGTTCCCAAACTGTGACTTTTGTCAATATTTGCATAAGTGACCGCAGAGGTGTTGTCCGGATAAAATTCCTTCACCCTGGTGATCACTCCAGTAGTGTAACGGTAGAAAACACTTGCTGTGGCAGTGAATTTCTTCTTTTCTAAAGCATAACTCAAATCATATGAATCAATGAATTCCGGTTGCAGCTGAGGATTTCCTCTCTGAAGATTATAAGGATCTGAATAATTAGTGAACGGATTCAAATTTCCAGAAGAAGCTCTGTTGATCCTCCGGCTATAACTCAGGCTGATCTCAGATTTCTCCTTCAGTGAATACCTCAGATGGACAGACGGAAACACATTGAAATAGTCGTTCACAATACGATTCAAATCAGAAACCAGATCAGGGATCTGGTACGCCTTCTCAAATCTCAGTCCTCCCTGGTATTTAAACTTTCCGAGTTGCTGTCCGAAGATACCGTAGGCGCTGTAGATCTGTTCCGTGTATTTATAGATGAAATTGGCTAGTGTATCTTCCGCGAATTGGTTGGTTAGTGTATCTAACGATTCACTGTAAGTATTCACTCCCTGATCACGGTAGATCATCTTCAGACCTGTTTCCATTCTGGCATCAATCTTCGGGAACAAGTAAGTCAGGTCAGACTGAACGGACGTTACATTGTTCTTTTGAAAATTCTTGAGTTGCTGACGCAGTTCATATTCCCCAATCATCAAGGAATCCTGGTCATATCTCGCCTGATCATAGAACCCCTCGATCCACTCCTTTCCAAAAGACTGATTCGCATCAACAACCAGATCTCCCCTCTCGTTCTTCAGATCATGTTTGTAATTCAGGTTGACATCAATATTCTCACGATTTGTCGGATCATAGGAATCCCTTCTCCAGAAATCGAGTTGTTGATCATTTTCGTTGAACAGGGAATTCCATTGCTCACCCGTTCTATCACGCTGACCAATGCTCCCGGTTGCAGAAACCCCTAATACGTTTCTACTGTTCAGGTAAAGATCGGTTCCAAGGCGGAATGTATGTCCTGTGTTCAGATCGGTTCCGAAGCGTTCCTGATCGATCCGCAATGCTGTGCCGTCTATGAAAGATTGTTCAATAGTAGAATAATGATTCCGGTAACCCGTCATGTATCTTCCGGAATACGAACCATATAAGTTCATTCTCGAGTTTCTGTAACTCAAAGACAAAGTCCCATCAGCGACATTTCCTCCGGTTAGATCTCCAGTACCAATGTTACCCGAGATCATTCCGTTAAAACCTTTCAACTTATTCTTTTTCAACACAATATTGATGATCCCTGAGGTGCCATCCGGATCATATTTGGCAGAAGGATTTGTCACAACCTCGATTCGCTCTATAGATCCTGCAGGTAAAGCATCCAGTAATGATTTGCCATTACCTCCCGAAAGAGAACTTGGTCGACCATCAATAAGAACGGTAACAGTTCCGTCACCTCTCAGCATGATCCTACCATCCTGATCTACTTCAACAGAGGGGATATTATTCAAAACATCATTTGCTGTTCCACCTTTAACGGATAGATCTTCACCAACGTTGTAGACCTTTTTATCGATACCGGCTTTCAGAACATCCAGTTTACCGACCACTTTAACTTCCTCAAAATTGATGGTATTGTCTATTTCCAATCGGATCGTCCCAAGATTCAGAGATTTTACAGACGAAGTGAGTCTGATATTATCAATTTGTTTTTGTGCATAACCTGAAAAAGTGATCCTTGCATAAAAATTACCCATAGGAAGATTCTCAAGAGTGAATTTTCCGTCTGCATCTGTAAAAATACCCGTTACAACAGAAGAATCCTTTGAAGAGAAAAGTCTGAAGGAGACATATTCCATTGGCTTTTCAGAAATTTTGTCTACTACTTTTCCGGAAAGAATGCCATCACCCGAACTTTTAGCTGATTGACCGTAATAATAGAATGTAAGAGAAAGAAAAAAGAAGAGAATTGAATATTTCATGAAATAAGTACGGTGATAATAAAACCTTAAAAATACGCTTATCTTCAGCAAGACTGAGCAATACAAATCAGTTTAACACTTTTTTAAGAGTGAACAGCAGCATAAGAATTGCGAAGTTTGTCGAGTAGTTCTGACAACTTCTCCGCCTCTGCATCAGTAAGATCGATGTTATTCAGTGAAGCTACATTAAACTCATCATCGATCTTAGACAGCAAATCCAGCCCCTGTTTCGTGATTTCTACGTAAACCACACGTCTATCCTCCTTGCAACGAACGCGCTCTATCAAACCTTTTTCGATCAGTTTATCCATTAGACGAGTCGTATTCGGGGATTTCTCCACCATCCTGTCTTTAACAGTATTTACGCTGATCGTACCTTTTGCCCCTCTCAGAATCCTCAATATGTTGAACTGAGGCATGGTAAGATCGTAACGTGCCATAAAATTATTCTGTAAGTTACCTAGAAAGTTTGACGTGTAACGGACATTCACGATCACCTTATGCTGTGGACTCTGAAAGTTTGCTTTGATTATTTCATCGATCTTCATTCCGCAAATATAATTACCATGGTATTATATTCAAAATGAATTTCTTCCCAAACCTTATTTACATCCATTTAGTCCCAAGATCTTCAAGGTTTGGCACAGCATCGACGTATTTCAATCTAAAAACATGTTCTCCAGGTACAAGGTCAATAAAGTTCCTGTCAAAACGAATTCCTGTTTTATTCGAATAGATCCAAAAATTGCGTAGGTATTTCTTTGTAGTCACTTTCACTTGAAGCTCTTTGTTTTGCTCATCATTTGACAGAACTTCAACGTTCACATCCTTATCATCAGCCATAGTATATGTTAAGGGCAAATGAGAGAAGATACGTTGATGATCCAAACCATTTTGATCCTTCCAGTTAAATTCGATTACCGCATTTTTTTGAAGCATCGTATCGAAACTATTCAAACAAATTTTTTCATTCTCTACTCCTCGAACCAACTGAGAACAATTATTCTCGAAGAGTAGTTTTCCGTTTAGATCATAGACTTTGAAAAAAAGTTGGCACATGAAAGTGTCTACTACATCCGATGACAAATAGAAAGATGGAACGCCTTTTTCATCCCACTTCCCCAAAACAGTGACATCCTCATAATCATCTTTGATCCAGTAATGCAAGGCTTTCCAATTCCAGAAATGGTCGATACTCGACCAGGTTGGTGCAGGCCAGCAATCATTCAACTGCCAGTATAAAGTCCCCATACAACGAGGACGGTCTAGGCGATGACCTGTCACAGCCATTCTCACTGCTGTAGACTGTGTCAACTGAGAATAATAGACGAATCGTTCGAAATCATCCGGCATTCCAAAAAGGACCTTAGCATGCTTCAAGATCATCAGGTTGCCAACATAACTCTTCTGATGATGCTTCATCACCTCTGATTGAACATCCCAGTCTGCGCGGGATGAGAACGAAAGTAAAGTAGAATACTCAGGAAAACTTTGAAAACCGTATTCGGCGTTAAATCTTCCGACCTTTTTTCCGAAATCGCTCATTGGGTCTTTACCATGCCAGACTCCCCAGTAGTGCTGTGAACCGTGATCATAGAATTCATCTTTCCCCCAATTACTCAAGGGCGAAGTATGGATGTAAGGTGTATTGGTGTAATAACTCACTCTTGATGGAAGTAACTGCTTAAATAAGCGATCATAGGAATCCTCAATTTCACGTGCATCCTTTCCATAAAGATTGTATCTCACCTGAAAACCCCAGTTTTTCCATGCCACGTCCACTTCATTGTTTCCATTGAAGATCACAACACTGGCATGAGAAGCGATCCTCGGGATCTGATAATCTACTTCCTCCTTTACATTCTGTAAAAATTCAGGATCTCCCGGGTACATCGCACAAGCGAACATAAAATCCTGCCATACCATGATACCGAATTCGTCACATGCTTCAAAAAATGCTTCATCGGGATAATAACCTCCACCCCAAACACGAACCATGTTAAAATTGGCTTCTGCCATCATTTCAACCATTTTTCGGAGGTCCTCATCTTTTACCCGTGAAGGAAAAACATCTTGAGGTATATAATCTGCACCTTTACAAAAAACAGGTCGGCCGTTAATGTGGATCTCATAACTCGTTCCCCATTTATCAGACTCCTGAACCAACTCACTTGTGCGAACTCCGAAACGAATCTTCTTTTGATCAATGGCAATTCCATTCTCTGTTTCCAGCACCCATTCGTCTTCATATAAATATGCCTCACCCTGCCCTTTAGGCCACCATAGTCTTGGTTGTTCAAGAACTACTTCACGACTGAGGCTCTGGGTTGCTTCATCGAAGATCACATCACCGAATATCTTGCTCCTCCAAACAAGTTTTCCTTGAGATGGTTGATCGAAAGCGATGGTCATGGTAAGATCTGCCATTCTCTCATCAGCCTTCACAACAGTAACATTGGTTGAAACAATTCTGGCCCGGTCATATGAGTGTAATTTCACCGGCTTCAAAATCCCGATAGTGTTCATTCTTAATGCCCAATCCCAACCGAATTGATACTGAGGTTTTCGCGTGTAAGGTGCTATGGCAATTTCATGAACATCATTCGGCGCTGGCAAGTGATAACTTGCTTTCTGATAACTCTCCTTGTGATATAATGTAGGTGGATAAAAGTTGATCCTCAGATCGTTCTTACCTTGTTTAACACGATCCCTTACCTGAAAACGAAAGGGGCGAAAAGCATTTTGTGTAAAGGCCAATAAGGAGTCATTCAAAAATATTTCCGCATAAGTGTCGATGTAAGGAAATTCCAATTCAATGAAAGAATTCTCTAACATGTCAGCTGTAACCTCAAATGTAGAATGATACTCCCATGTATACTCTTCGATCCACTTGAATAACTCTTCATTCTTACCAACGAAAGGATCCGGAAGTTCCCCTTTTTCAATAAGTGCTTCCTGCACGGATCCATGTGTTCCCAAAGAGATCATTTCTCCAGTTTTCCCATGTTTGATTTCCCAAACCAATAGCTCTTGCGAAAATGAAAACAAACTCATCGCCAAGAAAAAAAGAAGCACTGATAGCTTATTACCACTTTCTGTCATATTCGGCATCAACCATTTTTTCGTTCTGAACATCCTTTAACGCGTAATTAAATCCATTATACACCGAATACGAACCGACATTTCCGTTTTTATCCATGGCTAAAAAACAACATTGTAAGTTCGACAAATCTTTGTGTTTTGAAATGATCCTCCGGACAGCTTCTTTACAAGCCTCCTGAGGAGAATAACCATTTCGCATCAATTCAACCACTGTATGACTGCCCGCAATTCTTATTATTGCTTCTCCAAGACCGGTTGCTACGGCACCTCCCACTTCACTATCTATAAACAAGCCTGCACCGATAATTGGGGAATCGCCGACTCTTCCATGCATTTTGTAGGCCCAACCACTCGTAGTACAAGCACCACTGATATTACCATTGGCATCCATGGCCAACATTCCTATCGTGTCGTGATTCTCGTGGTTAATCTCCGGCTTTTTGTATTCGTCCTTATTTTCCCTTTTCCATTTCCTCCACTCTGCCTTTACTTCGTGAATAGGTGTTTTTATTCGATCAAAACTATGATCCAACGCAAATTTTCGTGCGCCTTCACCTACAAGCATGACATGTTGTGTTCTCTCCATCACAGCCCTGGCAACAGAAATTGGATGCGCTATTCCCTCAAGAAATGCAACAGAACCACAACGGGAGTCATGATCCATAATACACGCATCGAGAGTAACATGACCATCGCGATCCGGCATTCCACCTATTCCAACGCTCCTGTTAGTAATATCCGATTCCGTTACCATCACACCTTTTTCAACTGCATCAAGAGAATTTCCTCCATTTTGTAATACTTCCCATGCAGCCGCATTCGCAGCTAAACCATGATTCCACGTAGAGATCACTACCGGAGTTTTTTTAGAACTTGAAGCTGAACTTTCAGCGATCAGGTTTCCGGCTTTAACAGGATCAAGAATTCCAACCGCTGTGGTCGTTAATCCTAACTTCAAAAGAGTTCTTCGCTTCATTACAAATTATTTTTTTAATTCAGCGGCTAGCCATTTCTGAAAGATCTTGGCGTTTCTGGCGTGATCATCTCCACTAACCGCAAAATTGTGTTTACCTGAATAATCGGGCTTTGCACACATAAAAATATAATCAACTTCCGCACGATTCAACACCGCATCAACTACTCCCGATGGTGGAATACAAATCGGTCCAGGAGGCAAACCATTGATTCGATAAGTATTATATGGACAATCTATTTCTCTGTGAACGTTCAGTAAGCGCTGAACATTGTCAAGTTCTCTTCCCCAACAGAACTTAAAGGTAGGATCAGACTGAAGTTTTATTCCTTTATTCAAACGATTCAAATAAAGTCCGGCGATGATCGGCCATTCATCAGCATGTCGCGACTGTTCAGAATAAACAATACTCGCAAGTGTAACCGCCTGTGAAGGAGAATTCAAACCGACCTTACCTAATTTGGCTAATCTTTCAACAGTCCAGAACTTTTTGAATTCCTCAGCCATCCTTTCGAGAAATTCTTCCCCGTCTGTATCGTAATACATTCTGTAGGTGTTCGGGAGGAACATGGCCGGAAATTGCTCTGCGGAAAACCCATATCTCTTCATCACCTTTGGATCATCCAATACTTTGCTCAGCTCAACGCTATCAAGTAACAACGAAGCACTAACCTTCCCTGCCAATTCCTGAATGTCTCTGCAATCATTGAATGTCACCTCTACTTCAACCTCAGCGTTACCATTCCCGGCAGAATTAAGTTTGAAGCCATTCAATAAAGTACGGTATTGCGTTGAAGCTTCTACTACATATTTACCCAAGGCGATATTCAATTCCGTGATGCCCTTGAATTGTCCCACTTTAATAAAAGCTTCAGGATCATCGATCAATCCCTCGCTTTTTAGTTTATCCGCAAGTTCATCCAGTTGCAAAGGCTGATCAATGAAAAATGTTTGTGACTTGCTGTTGATTGAAGTAATTCGACTATTCGTAAATAGACTCCATTTAGGATAAAGCAACAAACCTCCTGCAACGATCAAAACTCCCAGAACAATTAAAATTACTTTTTTAGACATAACTGAAAACTTATTTCATCCAACCATTCACCTTTCAAGAAGAACCACTCTTTTCGACTTCCAACACGATCAAATCCGGCCTTCTCGAACAATTTTAAACTAGCAGAATTATCTGCCTGCACTGAACAATATACATTATGCAGGTCAAGGACCTCTCTCGCATATTCAACCAATAACCCAAGTGCTTCGGTTGCTGATCCTTTTCCCCTTTCATTTACTTCACCGATCAATATTCCGACTGCGGCCCTGCGATTTTTGAAATCTGCATCATACAGATCAATCGTGCCAATTGCATGACCGTCCTCTTTCAAACAGATCATGAATCGCAATTGTCCTGTCGCGCGAATATGTTGTTGCTGTTCGATCAACTGCATAATACCATGAAGCGAAAAAGGCACTTCAGTATCTGTAACTCTCCAGTTTTTCGGATCATTCTCCCACAACATCAATACTGTTGCATCAGATGGCTCGACAGGTCTGAGAAAAACGGATTCACCGGTTAACATTTCGAATGATCAATTGCGGATTAAATATCAAAAATAGCTTTAATTATGATTGATGATCTACAACCTTGAAATTTCGATCTTCAATGAGAAATATTCGTTTTCATTGCACTCAATTTCTCTAATCTTTCTTGAATCTCTTGTTCGCCATAAACGGGTAATCCTGAATAATTCGCTGGTAGATTAACGCCTTGAATTTTCATTGTTTTCCCTTGCTCTTTCAACCATTTTAATAGAGAGGACAACTGCGCAATTTCGGAAGGAGAAGACAGCAAATCACAAATAGGCGTCAAACAAGTTGGGCCGTTAATCCCTGCTTTATTATACCTTCTAAAATGCTGTTGCAATTGATCTTCAGTAAAATTAATTTCAAGTTCGATCAGCAAAAAAGCGATCTTTTTTCGTTGAACAAGATCAAAAACCTTTTCAACCGGAATTCCAAGGTCCATACCTGAAACCTTCAAACTGAAATATTTTCCTTCACCTGAACAACCAATATGTGGAGGTATTTTATCAGCATACCAGATCCATAACTTGAAATTCTCTGAGTTCAAAGTGTCCTGATCAATAATAGGAACAAACTCAATATTGAAATCAGACATCAATCGCTCCTTTAAAAACGAATTCAGCAGGACCTATCAATTTAATATCAGTGAAGGAACCGTCCTCTTTTCTTATGAATTCCACGGACAAATCCCCTCCTTTTGTGGAGACATCAACCTTATTGAATCCAAAAACACCATTTAATAAACCATATACCAATCCGCAAGCTGTGACACCCGTACCGCATGAAAGCGTTTCATCTTCCACACCTCGTTCGTAGGTTTGAACAGCAATCTTGTTATTAGAGATCACTTCTAAAAGATTAACGTTTATTCCTTTTTCTTTGAACTCATCGGAATACCTTACTGATCTTCCAAAATCTACAATATGCGGCATGTCATTCTGAGCAGAGATCCTAACATAATGAGGAGATCCTGTGTCGAGTACAAAATCAGCATTCACTTTTCTCACGTTATTCACCGGATTCATGTCCAGACTTACAATTCCTTCAGATTTTTTGGCCTTATGAACACCATCAATAGCAAGAAATTCCACATTACTGACATCGATTCCTAGTGTTTCTGCGAATGCAACGGAACAACGAGCGCCGTTCCCGCAAAAACTTTTCGAGCCATCAGAATTGTAATAATCCATTTCGAATGCATAATCTTCAGATTTGACAATCCTTATCAATCCATCAGCCCCAATTCCAAATTTGCGATCACAGAGTCGCTGAATTGTTTTCTCATCCAAATGGGGAATTTGACCATTCAGATCGTCGATCATCACAAAATCGTTGCCTGTTCCCTGATATTTACTAAAACTGATCTTCATGCCATGAATATTGAAACAAAGGTACATTTTTAGGCCTAACTCAGAGGAATACGCTTAACAATCTTTAACATGTGCAGCAGTAACAAATTGAGAACTTTGCACGTTATCTGTTTGTTCAATCAAAAACAAAAACCATGAATAGCAACATTAAAAACTTAGGATTAGGCGTGTTGGGTGGTTTGCTTCCTCTAGGGGCATATTTAATGCTGAACCCTCACGGAGAATTAAATTTATCGGATCGTGTACTAGACGGTGATCGTATCGCCAACGTTCGTCAGGTCGATCTTGGCGCCGGCGGTGAATTACCATCCTTCACCTATGCCTCTGAGAACACCCTCAACTCAGTTGTCCATGTCACTACCAAAGTGGTAAAAACATCATTCCACAGAGATCCTTTTCAAGAGTTCTTTTACGGACCCGGTGCCGGAGGACGAGAATTCAAGCAATACGGTTCAGGTTCAGGATCAGGAGTGATCGTTTCGTCGGAAGGATATATTGTAACGAACAACCATGTGATCGAAGACGCGAGTGAGATCGAAGTAACATTGAACGACAACTCCAAATATTCCGCAAAGATCATTGGCACAGATCCATCCACAGATATAGCAGTTCTGAAAATAGAGGGTAAGAATTTTAAACCGATCGTAATTGGAGACAGTGACGACCTAAGGATAGGCGAATGGGTTCTTGCAGTTGGAAATCCATTTAACCTTACTTCAACCGTAACAGCAGGGATTGTTTCTGCCAAAGCCCGAAATATTAATCTATTGAGCGATCGTTCAGGATCCTCGACCGTTCCAATTGAATCCTTTGTACAAACTGATGCAGCGGTAAACCCAGGAAATAGTGGCGGAGCATTGGTCAACACAAGAGGAGAACTGGTTGGGATCAATACCGCTATTGCTTCTCAGACAGGTTCGTATGCAGGGTACTCATTTGCTGTACCTGTCAATCTCGTGCAAAAAGTAACGAGAGACCTGATCGATTATGGTGTTGTTCAACGGGGATACCTCGGGGTTCAGATTGCCGATATCAATCAGGAATTGAAAGAAAAAGAAGAGCTTCCTAACCTGAAGGGTGTATTCATTGCAAAAGTGATAGATGGTGGATCCGCCGACAAAGCAGGCATTAAAAACGGAGATGTCGTGCTTAAGATCGGTAGCAAAGAAGTGAACTCTGTTGCAGAGTTACAGGAAGAAATTGGAAAGCGTCGACCTGGAGATAAAGTAACGGTAACGATCCGTCAGAAGGATGGTGATGAGATCATCAAAGATCTTGTCTTGCGAAATAAGGATGGTGAGACTTCACTGGTCTCCAAGGAAGAGATCAGTAAAAATCTTGCACTTGGTGCTACTTTCCGGGAATTGACCGAAAAGGAAAAAAAAGAAATGAACGTAAGTTATGGCGCCAAGATCCAGAGCTTGAACGCAGGTAAACTCAAATCACTCGGCCTTAAAGAAGGAATGATCATCACCAAGATCAATAACGAACCGGTTCAAAGTGTTGAACATCTTACAGGAAAACTGAATAGTAAGAACAGCGGGGTACTGCTTGAAGTACTCACCGAAAGCGGTAAAAAGGATTATGTAGGGTTCGGCTTGTAATACGTTTACAGGCACACTTTTTGATAGAGCGGCGAATTAAAAAATTGTGACCAATTTATTTGGAAAAGACTTTTAATTCGCCGTACCTTTGCATCCGTTTTTCGGAAACATATTTACTTAATTTTAAGGGGATCAGCAGAGAATGAGACAGCTCAAGATTACCAAGTCGATCACAAATCGCGAAAGCCAGTCTTTAGACAAGTATCTACAAGACATCGGTAAAGAAGAATTAATCACAGCAGAAGAAGAGGTTGAGCTGGCCAGAAGGATCAAGCAAGGGGATCAGAAAGCCCTTGAGAAGTTAACGAGAGCGAATTTGCGTTTCGTTGTATCAGTTGCAAAACAGTACCAGAATCAGGGTCTTACCCTACCCGATCTTATCAATGAAGGGAACCTTGGATTGATCAAGGCAGCTCAAAAGTTCGATGAGACTCGTGGATTCAAGTTCATTTCTTATGCCGTTTGGTGGATCCGTCAATCGATCCTGCAGGCTTTGGCAGAGCAAGCACGTATTGTTCGTCTTCCATTGAACCAGGTTGGATCATTAAATAAGATCAATAAGGCATTTTCTCGCTTGGAGCAAGAATTTGAAAGACCACCTTCAGCGGAAGAACTTGCTGAAGCGCTTGAAGTTCCTGAGGACAAGATCAAGGAAAGTTTGAACGTATCAGGACGTCACGTATCTATGGATGCTCCTTTATCCACTTCTGAGGATGGTGGAACATTGATGGACGTCATGGCGAATTCCGATTCTCCAAAGGCGGATCATGCGTTGATGGCAGAATCTTTACAAAAAGAGATCGAGCGTTCATTGAGTACGCTTACAGATAAAGAACGTGAGATCATACGTTTGTTCTTCGGAATAGGCATGAACCACGGACTTACACTCGAAGAGATCGGTGCTAAATTTAACCTTACACGTGAGCGAGTTCGACAGATCAAGGAAAAAGCGATCCGCAGACTGCGACATACATCACGCAATAAGTTATTGAAAGCTTATTTAGGATAATCAGTGAAAAGGCTGCCCAATACGGGTGGCCTTTTTTGCTTTATACTTTTCTTAAAGGAACATTAAATTCTTAATAATTAACAAACTAAAAATGGAAGCTGCAATTGGTTATGAAAAGGAGCTAAAGTCGCATGTTGAGCGTGAGCGCGCTGCGGTCAAATTAGCTGCACATGTTGGAGAACTCTTGTATGACAAAGGGATCGAATTGGTATTGTTCAGAAATCACCTGATCGACATCACTATCTCTGAGATACTTAACCTGCATGAATATGCAAGGAATGTTGTACAACGTCCAATTGACGCTTTTACCACATCAGAACTTGCTGAAGAGATCCTTAAAATGGAACTTGCGCCATCAAAACTTGACATCGGTAAACTGGCAAGTGAATGGTTGAACGAAAAAGACAATTACACTTCCAAAGCTGAATTTCTGAGCGACAAACTTGCCGGTTACAAATCTTCAACTTCAGGCGATCTTGAGCCACGTGATGTTGTGTTGTACGGATTTGGTCGTATCGGTCGACTTGCTGCTCGTGAGTTGATCAAACAAGCCGGAAAAGGGCAACAATTGAGACTTCGTGCCATCGTGACTCGTGGTGCTTCCGATGCAGATATCATCAAACGTGCATCTTTATTGAGAAATGATTCCGTTCACGGAGCCTTCAAAGGAACAGTAATTGAGGATCTTGAAAACAAGGCTCTTATCATCAACGGCCAGATCGTAAAAATGATCGATGCCAACAACCCTGAGGACATTGACTATACTCAATACGGAATCGACAATGCTTTGATCATTGACAACACCGGAGTCTTCACCAATCGTGAAGCTTTGTCAAGACACATGAAAGCTAAAGGAGCAGGAAAAGTTCTTTTGACTGCACCAGGAAAAGAAATTCCAAACGTTGTATACGGGATCAATCAAAATGAACTTGACGTTGAGAACGAAACGATCTTCTCTGCCGCATCATGTACAACAAACGCCATCTCGCCGGTAATTAAAGTTGTGAATGACAAATACGGTATCGTCAAGGGGCATATCGAAACTGTTCACGCGTATACGAATGACCAGAACTTGCTGGACAACATGCACAAGAAGCCAAGACGTGGTCGTTCTGCAGCAATCAACATGGTGATTACTTCGACGGGAGCAGGAAGTGCCGTTACGAAAGTAATTCCTGATATGAAAGACAAACTGACTGCAAACGCGGTTCGCGTGCCCACTCCAAACGGTTCATTGGCAATCTTGAGTCTTGAATTGAAAGGAACAACTTCTGTTGAAGAGATCAATGCAGTTCTTCGCGATGCTTCTTTGAACGGAGACCTTGTTAATCAGATCTATTACTCATACGATCCTGAACTGGTATCAAGTGACATCATTGGAAACACATGTTGTTCAGTTTATGATTCACATGCCACAATTGTTTCGACGGATGGTAAAAACGTTGTTCTTTATACGTGGTACGATAACGAGTTTGGTTACACAAAACAAGTTATTCGTCTGGCTAAACACATTTGTAAAGTACAGCGTAAGATCTATTATTGATCAATACTATAAATCAAAAAAAGCGGGGACCATTCGGTTCCCGCTTTTTTTTGATTGCAGCTTACATTAATGCTTGAGAATCCTTGTCTGGAAGTTTTCCGAAGCATTAGAAAACTTCAAAACATAAACACCAGATGACAATTCAGACAAATCTAACTGAATGTCTGATTGTAAAACAGCTTCAGAATGAACTATAGAACCGTTCATATCCAGAATAACTACTTCTCCGGGGTACATCTTTCCAAATGAGATATTCAACTGTGAATCAAATGGATTTGGATAAACATACAAGTTATTCTCTACTTCCTCAATCTCCAAACACAATTCTGCGGTCACCTCGATTAAATCTGAGCTTTCACATCCGAATTGATTTGTAACAGTACAAATGTATTGCCCACCGTTCTCAACTGAAATAGTTGCGTTAGTTGAACCATTAGACCATGAATAGCTTAAAAACCCTTCTGATGCAGTTAACAGAACAGGGAAATTGTAGAAACACTCCGTCAAGTCGCTCCCCAGATCTAATTCAGGGTTTTGATTTACAGTAATTGTAATATTAGCTGCAGAAACACAACCATTCTGATCAGTTCCAGTTACAGTATAAGATCCAGTTTGGGCTGGAACAAAACTAACATTATCACTTACAGAATTATCCCAGCTATAAAATGATGCGCCTGAACCATTCAATACGACCGTCTCACCTTCACAAATTTCTGTCGAACTAGCATTGGCAGAAACTACCGGAAGATCATAAATTGTTATTGAAATTTCTGCGGTATCCGAACATCCATTGGCATCCTCACCTGTTAAGGTGTAAAGTTGAGTACCTGAAGGGATGAATGCAACTCCATTCTGAATGTTATCCGACCATGTGTAATTCAAGGCTCCATTTCCTGTTAAAACGATTTCTTCACCTAAACAAATTTCCTGAGAGGAAGCTGTAATTGAAACTTCGGGCAACTCATTCACTGTAATTTGAATTTCATTTGCAAAACCTGTACATGCCAATGTTGAATTGTTCAGTTTAACATTGTATGATCCTGCCTCAGAAGCAATTAACTCAAGTCCTGTGGCATTTGAAATCTCCTCACCGTCAAAATACCATTGAACATTAGTATTTGGAACAGTATTAACTGTAAGTATTGCTGAATCGCCCCAACATAATTCTTGCTGATCAACCGTAAGCTCAATATTAGACAGGTCCGCACAGGTGTTCACCTGATAAACTGACAAAGTACTACTCACCTCGTTCGCCAAGATCAATAGTGCATTTCCATTGGGAGAGTCTTCCGCAGAAATGTAAATCATTCCTTCAGCACCAAGATCAGGACCAATTCCAGTTGTTGAACGATTGTTTTCATAACCAACAAAAACAGGATTTTCTGGATCATTTACATTAAAGATCATTGCCCCCCCTATACGCTCCATTGAAACAAAAGCGTAATGGCTTCCATTTATAAAAGCAGTTGTCACACCTTCCGGTTCAGGACCTTTATCATCCGAACGATTTTTAAAAGATGGTGTGGAAGCAGAATTTGATGCATTGAATATTGCTCCGAAAACAGGATGTGCCGCAGTGATTTGTTCAAACAAGTCTTTCGAGTCAAAAACTAAAGCTCCGGTTTGAGCATTCCATATACTGAATGATCTTCCTCCCATAACATGTATCTCATCCAGATCACCATCATTATCAGAATCTCCCGAATAACGAAGACCACTCAATCGACCGGCAAAACGATTGTTCTTGAGTATTGCCTGATCAGGAAACATTGTAGGATCGAGTGTCAGTGTGGAAATCCTTGCAGCATCCACTACACTTCCAAATTCTCTGGAATCTCCTTCATTAGCTGTAAAAATATACCCCTGACCATTGATTGTTGAATAGGCCATTGCATCCGGCATGTACGCGCCTTTTACAGGAAGTGATGTAATCAGAACCTGTCCGGTTTGATCAGAAGCATCCATTCCATTTCCTGAAGAATAATCACTGTATCCAAGAGCGTTTAATGAAATAATCGAATTATTGGTTAGGTCGATCGTGAGTAGAGCATTGTTTTCCTGAAGGGTTACAAATGCTCTGGTATTGTCATCTGAAACGACAACATACTCCGGCTCAAGATCTTGAGCAACAGTGGCACTAGTGGAGAAAATTCTGACACCCTGAGCGACCAAAGATGCCGCCTGTCCATTGAAAGTGGTTAGCGAAATTGTAGTAACATTCGCTGAAGTTAGGTTCGATACACCAGGTGTAAGATCAATTATGGAAACCGATCCTTCTGGATCTAGTGAATAATCTCCGCTTGGTTCACCTTCATTTGCTGTAATGATTTTAGTGTAATCCTTGTTGAATGTTATCATATCGGGCATTGCACCAACTTGCAATTGATTTAAAAGTACGCCATCTTGATCCAGGAAAACTACAGATCCATTTAGTTGGGGATTCGAATTTTCAATTGACAAAGCCACCAAGCCATTATGCACAGTTACGGAATTGATTCCTCCGTATGTTGAAATATCTGTGCTTGATATTGCGCTTGGGGCGGAAGGATTAGAAAAATTTACGATATCCAATTTCCCAGCAACACTGTTGGCGATATACAATCGATCTGTTGATGGATCGAAAACAACAATTTCAGCTGAGTTCGTTCCTATTGCCCCATTTGAATAACTTGATAATAAATCCAAACCAAGTTCATTTGTTGCAACCGGCGCCTGATAGTCGTTGTCCTTAATATAAATTATTTGATAGTATTGTGTCGCGGAAATGACCGCATTTGTACCTGAAATGATCTTAACAAGAACTGTCTCTGTTCGCTCTTCCAATTCATCGTCAACAATAGCAACAGGAACATTGAAAACACCATTCGTCTGTGCAGGAATAGTCAAAGTATTGTTCCAAACGAAATCTTCACCTTCTGTTGCAGTCGAGTATATTGCTAAGCCAAGATTTATTGTGATCGCAGATGCATTCGCATTGGAAACAGTAATCGGAACTTGTATCATACCATCATCCTCGTTGTATACAACAAAATTGTTCGCTGTTGCAATCGAAACATTAGCTGGAATTGCAGTTACTCGTACATTATCAAACCTCCAAGTTCCACCTGTTGCAACATTCAATGAATTGTTTGCCTGACGAAATTGTCCCGTAGCATCAAAATGAGCAGCAACGATCCTTACACCAAAATTTGGATTGTTGCTGACACCGGCCACAGATGAAAAATCCACCGTCTTTCTTGACCATGAATCACTCATGTTCTGCCCCAAAGTGTTTCCTCTGTCAAATCGACCGTTATCGTATGAGCCGTTGCAAGAAATCGTTGAATTTGAGGCGTCAACATCAAAATTCACCCATATCGTACCATCAAGTGTATATTGAATACGTTCAGTTCGTGTCGCAGTATTTGACATCCGCTGATCGTAAGTAAATTGAATCCCCTGATATCCTGTTGTTGGAACAAGGAACTGTGCACCACTTGATTCGTTGATCGTTCCTGGATTCGCAGAACCTATGGCCCAGCTCCCCGTTCCAGAGGCCTGAGTACAACCTGTGGTTGAACCTGTTCCTCTGCTCAATGTTGTCATACTACCGATAATGCTTGCTGAGCCTATTCCGGATGTTGGAGTTGGATTTATCTCATTTGGCAATAGTGGATTCTCTTCAAATGTCCATTCTGTTATTACCGTTTGTGCATTCGAATAACCGAAACACACAGTAAACAGAATCAAAAAAATACTCCCTGTAATTTGTCTTTTCATACCTGTTTTAATTTTTGGTAAAATTCACCAGGCAGGATTAGTCCTTTGTTACAGGTATAAAAAATTTCAAAACTGATTTAATTAAAACAATGTTAACCGAATTAATTTAAAATAAAAAGGAGCAGCCAATGACCACTCCAATTTCTTTCTCAAGACACAAGTTTAATGTCCCCCGCAGTGCACATCATACGTTGTTCCTGTGCTATCGGTATAACCATTCTTTTCAAGATCTTTCATTTCATCACCACAGAATTCACCCAATTCGGCTTCTGAACCATTCGCCAACTCATAGTGACACTCCTCACACTTATTCTTTCCACAAGAAACTAACGCCATTGAAGTAATTACAACAGCAGACATCACAAAGGTTTTAACTGACTTTTTCATAACGATTAATTATTTATTTAGATTTATGACTTACTATTTGAATAGCCGCGCTTACAAAAATGTTTCGTCCTTGTTGAGGCAGGCTTATATTTTTTAAACGGGATAAATGATCAATATACTGTTCATTTAGAAGGTTCCTTACACCAACCTTGAGCTCCACCGGAAGCTTACCCTCCAATTTTGAATCGATCGAAGCATTTATCAGATGATAGGCAATACTTGGTGTTTCCCCGACTGCGATCCTGGATTGCTCAAATAAATAGGAATGTTGAACGGTTATTTTATCCAAGAAGAACTTGCGTTTTGAAGCAGGAAGATCAACTCTAAAGAGATTTGAAATCCGTGTTTGAGGGATCAAGGAAGTATAGAATCCATTCTTATCCTTCAGGTCTACATAAGAAAATCCTCCCTCCCAATGCAGCCAATGAGCAAAATGTGGATGAAAATGAAAGTTAACATCAATACCACTGACCAAAACTCTCTCGTACTGTTCATAAGCAAATGCCGGCAATCCTGAAATTACGGTATCCAAAGGTTGCAAGTAAATGAAATCATTGACAAGTCCGAAAAAAGGATTGATCACCATTCCAAGATGCTCCCCTTTTCTCTCGTAGGTCACATCCACCTGATGAGCGCGTTCTGACCTCAAATTCACATCCCCTATTTCATAGCGCAATGCACCGTGATGGTAACCATTGGCTAACAACTCTGATAGATGCGGTGCCCTGAAACCACTTGAGAAATTCACCCTGTAAGTATTGAACTTATCCGAACGAACTGCACCCAGAGAATAGTTCATTCCTTGGAAAGACTTTGAGATCTCACTCTGACCTTTAAATTCTTCAAGCGACTCAATGTTTCGTTGATCGAATCTTACGCCCGACTGAAAATTCCATTTTCTTTTTTCGTAATTCAACAAGGCAAAACCACCATTATCGATCGTTACAGCGTTGGGCAATAAGAATTCGAGTGCAAATGGATCATTCCGATTGAACTGCCCCATCCCCTGATAACCGGCAATAAGACTTAGATCTTCCTTTATATAATACTTGTATCGTAAGGAAAGAACAGTATTGAAAAGATCAAGTCCAACTCCGGGAATTGAAATCTTATCTTCAAATTCAGTTAACTTGCTCCAGGTTTGCCCAAGCAAAAGCATGACCTCATTCCTTTTGAAAAACCATTTATTTTCCAGGGATAAGAAATGATTCATGGTATATTGAACGGGAAGAACACGTTGTCTGTCCTGATAAGAAACTTGAAATTCAGCGGGGTTAATCACAGAATCATGAGTATGGCCTGGAATTCCAACACGCATGTATGAGAAACTATAGCGCATATGCATTGACCAGTTCTTTTGGTTCATACCAACTGATGCTCTCAAAACATTCTCCCCAAACCTGGAATTACGTGCAAACTGTCCGCTTGGCAACTGATAGTCTGCATGGCTCGAGAAAAGTCCTCCGACATTGAATCGAACCTTCTTTCCAGATCTTTTCCATAATACAGATGAGCGGTTCCCCATACTCACCGATTCGAATTGCGACTTAAAATGATATTCAGAACTATTGATGGAAGCATATGGTTCATCAACAAAATACACCACACCTCCCAGAGCATCCGCACCATACAAAAGACTAGAAGGCCCCTTGATCACTTCAACATTACCTACACCAAGTTCTGTAACGGCCATTCCATGATCGCCTCCCCATTGCTGATTCTCGAGTCTTAAGCCATTCAACATCGTCAACACTCGAATCCCCTGCATACCGCGAATGACCGGTTTGGATATTCCGGAACCTGTAGAGGAAGAATAAACACCCGGGATCTGTTCAAGCAGCTGCATTAAATTGGTTCCAGGTACTGACGCCAATTCAGCCAATTTGCGCGTCTCAACATGTATCACATTGAATTTTTGCAAATTCCCTTGATTACTAGAGACTACCACTTCCTCGAGCTCAAGATGTCTAGCCGTCAGATATATCACCTGATCTTGCGCATCTTTATTTATTTTGATCACTTTTGTTTCATACCCCTCTGCCGACACTCTAAGCCGAACAGATTCAGGTAAGGAAAGATCAAATGAGTACTTTCCGTTGGCATCTGCTACCATTCCTAATTCCAGATCAAGAATAAAGACCTTAGCAAATGGAATATTTTCAAGTGTTTCAGCATCCTTGACCTGACCGGACAAGGTTTGAGAAAACAGATTCAATCCAAAAGCGACCACCACAATGCATGTGGTCATCATTTTTTTCAAAAACATAAAAAATCATGTAAAGTGTAACATTGCCGCATGTAGCAGCCCATTGATTCTGATATCAACAAGTTACAGGGGGACCTCTAAGACTTGAGGCAGATGGTTTGTTAGCTCCCAGACGAGACAACAAACGCACGGAATTTTCAGAATGGATCCTTTCAATAAAAGATAAAAAGGTTGGATTACCTGCAGTAAATAATCCAAGGTCGAAGTCACATACATAACAATTCTCCTCCAGTTCCGCAGAACTTGAGTCGTTATCACTGAAATCAAGATCAGAACTTGATTCACTTGAGTGCTCATGACCGTGATGACAATCATGCCAGAAATCCCGCGGAGTCAGTAGAACCACGAAACTAGTCAACAACAGGTATGTCAGCAATGATCTCACGAACGCGAAATTACGGAACAGATCCTTAAAACAAAAACAAAAATGATATCAAAATGTTCTGGATCAATTTTTCACCCCAGCATTTTTAAGGCACTTCTTCACTTTCTTTTCGTGAGCAGCTCTTTCTTCAGGTGTACGGTTCGCATCCTGGATCCTGAAAGCCTGACATTTTTCATCTATCTCATCGAAACGTTTAGATAAACGATCGAATTCTTTATCAGGAATGTTTGGTTTTGAGAAGGCCTTATTTATGGAATCTCCTTTAACGACACAATCACAGAAATCCCACTGTTCACCGTATTTAGCTTCGATCTTTTTAATGGATGCCTTCAATTCAACCGAATCCATTGCCGGTTTTACGACATCTGATTGCTTTAGCGCTTGATCAAGACTTTCCACTTCCGTTGTATCACTTACAACCGGCAAATCCTCATTTTTTTGCTCACTTCTACAGGAGTTCAAAAGAAGCACACATGAAAAGGCGAAAATCTGTAGTATGAATTTTGGTTGGGTTCTCACGCAATCAGTCGTTATTAGTGCTGTAAATATAAAAACAAATCTTTCATATTATTTCAAAAGAGAGCGACACTTAATTTTGAACACGTTTCAATTATCGTACTCCGTCCTGTAATGAACAAAAAAATCCCGGTTGCCCGGGATTAGTATAATCAATAGTATTTACGAAGAATTACTTTGCCATCAACTGATCCTCAGCAGAGGATGCAATTGCACTCTTATCAAATCTGATCTTCGTACCTTCTGAACTAACCAGAATAGTTGACTCACTAACTTCAAGGATCTTCCCGTGAATACCTCCTATCGTAACCACTTTATCTCCTGCCTTAAGGCTTTCACGAAACTTCTTAAGCTCCTTCTGTTTTTTCATTTGCGGTCTGATCATGAAGAAGTAGAAAACTACCAAGATCATAACCAACATAATTAATTGCGATTCCATTCTTTTTTGCTTTGTTTACTTATTATTAGCTCTTTTTGATTTTCCCTCTGATAATTACAGTTGTAACTGAAGGCTCTGTATTGGCAACGATATTTACTGATTTATTCACAATACCGCCGGAGATCTTATCGGTATCGACGTGAGCAAGGATCTCTGCCTCCTCTCCCGGTTGAATAGGATCTTCCGGCTTCTCTGCAACAGTACACGAACATGAACCGGAAACTTCTGCGATCACAAGTGGATAGCTTCCACTGTTCTTAACTTTGATCTTAGCGTTGATCACCTCTCCTTTCATAACTGTTCCTGCATCATATACCGGCTCAACAGTTATAACCGTCTTGTTCCCAACTTCAACTTCATTACTTCCCCCACAGGAAGAAAGCATGGTTAAAAATGCTACTGTTATGATAAAAAATCCTTTCATAATTAATTTAATAAACCTCTTCCAACTTTTACGATCTTCTTTTCCTTGGTAAGCCTGTCAATTGCTTTATCCAGAATTCCGTTGATAAAACCGTTACTCTTAGGCGTACTGTAGAATTTCGAAATCTCTATGTATTCGTTCAAGGTAACTTTTGTCGGGATATTGTTAAAGATCTGCAACTCTGTAATGGCCATTTTCATCAACAGGATATCCATCTTTGCAATTCGCTCCAACTCCCAGTTGTCCGTGAGCTCGTCGATCAGTTTCTCGTTCTCATCATTCATCGAGATCGTTTTACGCAGCAATTCACGAATGAATTCCTGTTCGTCGTCATTTGGCTTGTACAAGGGGAGCAGTTCAAGGGGTTGACCCTCTTCCATTTGCTTGATCGTCTTTAAGACCATTGAACAAGTTAGATCTATATCATCGAGCCAGTGGATGCTTTTCTCCTCAAAGAAGGCGTAAAGCAGATCGAAATTAGCAATCTCATTTTTGAAAAGATCTATGGCAAATGACTTATCCTCTTCAAAACCTCTATCTTCATTGTTCATGTGGTGAAGATAAGTTTCGCTTTCTCTGATATGCAAATACATCTTTCTGAACATCTCCTTATGCTCATCACCAACCCAATTCACTTTTCTTTGTTCTGACAGCTTTCTCAATTCGGAAGAACTCTCCAATTTTGAGATTACGAGATTGTCTATAAGTTTGGTGTTGGGATTCAGATCAGACTCAGTCGGACGAAGCTTCTTTTTATTTTCCTCAATGCGATGTTCCGCAATATCCTTGATCTCTTCGAAAGAAAGCAACAGATAAATGTACAGATCATAGATCTTTTCTATCGATTGCATCAATTCCTTCTCCGTTCGGACGTAGTTATCTTCATCGGATTGAAAGTACGCGTAAAGTGCCTGCAGCACTTTGATTCTCAAATGTCTTCTGTTCAGCATTTCAATGTATTACATCGGCAATTTTACCTTGCCGATCGCCTCTATCCTTTCCTCTGCCATTTTGTTCGCGATCTGGTATGTCGGAATGTTCTCATCCGAAGAACGCTTAACGATGTTGTAAATGGTATTGTAAATATCCTCAGCCTTGCCCATCGCCCATTCGGAAGAAAGACCTTTAACTTCAGAATAACAATTGATCACACCGCCTGCATTTATGGCAAAATCAGGTGCATAAATAATACCCTTTTCCATTACAGCACGACCGTGAACCGTTTCCTGTTTCAACTGATTGTTAGCTGCTCCGGCAATGATCGAACACTTCAAACGGGACAAGGTATCATCGTTTACTGTAGCACCCAAAGCGCAAGGAGCGTATATATCCATATCAATATCGTAGATCTCGTTCAACCCAACCACATGTGCTCCATATTGCTGAGCTACACGCTTTAAAGTTGGTTCATGAATGTCAGAAATAAAGATCTCCGCATGTTCTTCTGCCAAGGCTTTAACTAAATACTCACCTACATGACCAACACCCTGAACGGCAACTTTTTTTCCTGCAAGGGAATCAGAACCAAATTGATGTTTCGCACATGCTTTCATTCCAACATATACACCGTGAGCTGTCACAGGGGAAGGATCCCCACTCTTACCGGGAAGCCCGACTACATGATCAGTTTCCATAGCTACATAGGTCATATCAATAGGAGAAATTCCTACGTCCTCAGCAGTGATATACTTTCCTGCAAGACTGTTTACGAATTTACCAAAACGACGCATCAGCGCCTCTGACTTCATCGAACGTGAATCACCAATGATAACGGCTTTCCCTCCACCGAGATTCAATCCGGAGATGGAATTTTTATAGGTCATACCGCGAGAAAGACGAAGAACATCATTCAATGCCTCCATTTCATTGTTGTACATCCACATACGCGTACCACCAAGAGCTGGACCCAAAACAGTATTATGTACAGCAATTATGGCTTTAAGACCGGATTCATTATCGTTACAGAAAAGCAACTGTTCGTGGTTGTACTGGCTCATTTGAGCGATAACCGGATTTTCAGAGAGGTTTACCTCGTCAATATTTTTTACCTCAAACATACAGAATGCTTTGTATTATAAACGTATTTCAAGTTGAATACCTAATTTTGCAACGTCTCGCAAAAGTGAGGCAAAAATAGGAAATTATTCGGATGAAGTCGCTCAGCTATCTCAACAAATATTTCGTCAAATACAAATGGCACTTTCTTCTGGGTGTGTTATTTACTATTATCTCCAATTATTTTGGTGTCAAGATGCCGAAATTGGTGGGTGACACGGTGGACGAAATTCTAAAGGGAGCAAACACTGACCTTGCTTCAAATGCAATATGGATAGCGCTTAAGATCGGAGGGATCTACATGTTACTTTCTTTAGGTAAAGGGTTCTTCCTTTTTCTTGTTCGTCAGACATTGATCATTATGTCCAGACATATTGAATTCGACCTCAAAAATGAGATCTATGCTCAGTATCAGCGACTCGACTTTTCCTTTTACAAGAAGAACAACACAGGAGATTTGATGAACAGGATATCGGAGGATGTAAGCCAAGTGAGAATGTATTTGGGTCCTGGAATAATGTATACCATAAACTTGGTCATACTTTTTTTCATGGTAATCTTTCAAATGATCGATATCAGTCCTAAATTGACACTTTTTGTATTGCTCCCATTACCACTCATGTCCTTTCTGATCTACAAGGTTTCAAGTAAAATGAACCAGTTGAGTCACGAAGTCCAAAGAGAACAATCCCTAATGTCAACACTGGCACAAGAGACTTTTTCCGGAATAAGGGTGGTAAAGGCCTACAGCCGGGAGAATGAGATTCATGAAAAGTTCAACCGTTCTGCAGAAGGCTACAAAGTAAAAAGCATGAAACTCGTTATGGTAAATGCTCTGTTCATGCCGACGATTATTTTTCTTATCGGCCTTAGTACCATCCTGTCGATCTATCTTGGGGGATTAATGACTTATGATGGTGTAGAGAACCCTATTACGGTCGGAAACATCCTCTCGTTCATCTTTTTCGTTAACATACTCACATGGCCATTTGCAAGTGTTGGCTGGGTAACCTCCATTATTCAAAGAGCCTCTGCCTCCCAGGAAAGGATCAATCAGTTTCTCAAAATAAAGCCTGAGATACAAAACCAGAATCATGAGCCTTTCCAACTCAAAGGAAAGATCGAATTTAGGAACGTGACCTATAACTACCCCAACTCCAATATCAAAGCGGTAGAAGATCTGAGCTTCACAATTGAACCCGGTGAAACATTCGCCATTATTGGAAAAACCGGAAGTGGTAAATCCACAATCCTGAACCTGCTGTTGCGAAACATTGATCCTGATCAAGGCCAAATACTTATTGATGGAATTGATTTGAAGAATATTAACCTGGATGATTTCCGAGAGCAATCCGGCATTGTACCGCAAGAGGTCTTTCTTTTTTCCGACACCATTGGTAATAACATTAGGTTTGGTGTACACGACAGAGAGATCAAAGAGTCGGAACTTAGGGATATCGCCCAAAAGGCTCATGTCTTGCACAATATCGATAAATTTCCGGATGGATTTGAAACCATATTAGGAGAAAGAGGTGTTAACTTGAGTGGAGGCCAGAAACAACGGGTCTCCATCGCACGTGCCTTATTAAGGGATCCAAAGCTCTTATTGCTCGACGACTGTTTATCTGCTGTGGATACAGAAACAGAAGAGATCATTCTTAAGAATCTGAAAGGAGAGATCGCCTCAAAAACAACACTCATTGTGAGCCACAGGATCTCTTCACTGAGGAATGCCGACAAACTGATCCTTCTTAAAAATGGCAAGAAGATCGAAGAGGGAACCCACATTGAACTCCTTGCAAACAACGGTGCTTACGCCGAAATCTACAATAAACAACTTGCGGAAGAAGCCGAGTAATTTTTAATTCGATTTGAATATTCAAAAAATAATTCCATATTTGTTAGAACCTAATTAGTTCGGAGGACATGGAAAATGACAAAAACAGCGAGGTATACTCAAAAGCTGTAAGAGCGGGGAAAAGAACGTACTTCTTCGATGTGAAATCTACAAAGGGAAACGACCTTTACATCACATTAACTGAGAGTAAAAAGACCTTCAACGACGATGGTCGTGACAATTATCAAAAACACAAGATCTTTCTTTACAAGGAGGATTTTGAAAAATTCAGAGAAGGTCTGGATGATGTATTGAACAAGATCGAAGAATTGAGAAATACTGGAGAATTCATGCAGGACGAGGCTCAATCGGAGCGTTTTTCTTCTGTTTCTTTTGATGATCTCTGATCAAATCTAAATTCACAGATTTTGTGCTGAAATTTCAACATTCAGCACGTTGATAAATTGCGAAAAGTTTCTTCTTTTCTGAGTGTATCAAATCGTATCTTTACCGTTCAAAAGTGTACGAATGGGAAAAATTATTGCTATAGCGAATCAGAAAGGTGGCGTTGGAAAAACGACTACTGCCATAAATCTTGGTGGTTGTCTTGGTGTATTGGAATACAAAACTCTGATCGTCGATGCAGACCCTCAGGCAAATGCCACTTCAGGTGTGGGACTAGACCCAAAGAACTCGCGTAATATATACGACTGCCTAATCAATGAAGTGCATCCGTCTGAGCTAATCATCTCTACGGAAAATCCCAATCTGGACATCTTACCGTCACACATTGACCTGGTTGGTGCCGAGCTCGAAATGATCAACTTACCGAACAGGGAGCACATGTTGAAACTCGCTTTGGACAAGATCCGAGATCAATATGATTTCATCATTATCGATTGCTCACCTTCTCTTGGACTGATCACAGTGAATTCGTTAACTGCTGCTGACTCGGTCATGGTTCCTGTACAATGTGAATACTTTGCATTGGAAGGATTAGGTAAATTGTTGAATACCATCAAGATCGTACAGGGAAGATTAAATCCGAATCTTGAGATTGAGGGAATCCTTTTGACCATGTACGATACGCGTTTGAGATTGGCAAACCAAGTCGTTGAAGAAGTAAAAACACATTTTCAAGAACTTGTTTTCGACACCGTCATTCACAGAAACACAAAACTGGGCGAAGCACCTAGTTATGGAGAAACGATCGTGATGCACGACGCAGCGAGCAAAGGATCTGTTAATTACCTCAACTTCGCAAGAGAGATCCTTCAGAAGAACAACCTAACAAAAATCGGGAACGACGATAAAATAATTCAGTTTAACGATGAGCTCTAACATCAAAAAGCGTCCACCACTAGGAAAAGGTTTAAGTGCCTTACTTGAGAATTCGGAGACGGATATTACTTCTTCAAAAAGTTCAAACACAGGGGTTGTGGGGTCTGTGTCAATGCTTCCTATTGAGAGCATTGAGGCAAATCCTTTTAACCCAAGAACCAACTTTGAGAAAGATGCTTTGTTGGAGCTGAGTCATTCCATTGCGGTTCACGGTATAATACAACCGTTGACGGTAAGAAAGCTAGGAAGAGATAAATACCAGCTAATTTCCGGAGAGAGGCGTTTTCGGGCTTCTCAAATGGCAGGACTGAAAGAAGTTCCCGCATACATTAGGGTTGCCAATGACCAGACCATGCTCGAAATGGCATTGGTTGAGAACATCCAGCGAGAGGATCTGAACGCGATCGAAGTTGCACTCTCCTATCAACGCCTGATCGAAGAGTGTTCACTTACGCAGGACCAATTGAGTCAGAAGATAGCCAAATCGCGCTCAAGCATTACGAACCATTTGCGTTTGTTAAAATTGCCCGCTGATATTCAGGCTGCGGTTCGAGATAATGTAATATCGATGGGTCACGCCAGAGCACTTGTTTCTGCAGGTGACGAAGCTCTTCAGCTGGCCATATTTTCGAGAATTGCGGACGAAGGACTTTCTGTTCGTGAAACAGAAGCATTGACCCGTGAGGGATATGTTGAACCGCGTGAAAGGCAAGACCCTGCTCAAAAAAACTCTGGAACTGTAAATGTCACTGAAGCGCAATTTGTCTTCAAAGAGCATTTGGGAGATCGTCTTTCCACTAAGATAGAGATTAAAAAATCCCCTGGTGGAAGTGGTAAGATCATTGTGAATTTCAATTCTGAAGTTGATCTGAATAGGATCATTGAGCTCCTAAACAAATAATGAAAGCAGTTTCAAGCTTCTTTCTTTGCATTGTAACTTCTGTTTGTTTTAGCCAGGAAACAGTTCAGGAAAATGACTCGGTTGCCGTACATTCCGTTAAGAAGTCTATGATCCTTTCTGCCGTTCTGCCTGGATCAGGTCAGATCTATAATCATCTCGCAATGCATAAAGGAAGGATAAAGGCTTTCTGGAAAGTACCACTGATCTATGCCGGACTCGGAGTAACAGGTTATTTTCTATACACAAATCAGAAAACCCAATTATCGCTCAGAGAAGAATATACAAACAGAATGAATGGTAATGTTACTGATCCTCAATGGTCTGCTTATGACGATCAGGGAGTTCTCACACTTTACAATCAATACTTGAACCAACGTGACCTTTCCATCCTTGCATTAGGAGCCGTTTACCTGTTTCAGATAGCCGATGCAGGGATAGAAGCCCATTTTGTTCGATTTGATATTTCAAAAGACCTTAGTATGCAATTCCGTCCGACCATCATTGCATGGAACCGTCCGGGAATTTCAGCATCGTTTAATTTTCGTTAAATTGACTCCCAGCTGAATTTCAGCATTTATATTTGTTACTAGAATTATGAAGATAGCCTTAATTGGATACGGAAAAATGGGCAAGACAATCGAAGGCATTGCTCTTGAACGCGGACACGAGATTGTAGCCCGAATCAATTCCGCGACAACACTTTCCGATGTTGACATCAGTCAAGCGGATGTTGCAATTGAGTTTACCCGACCTGAGCTCGCGGTGGACCACATAATTCATTGCGCTGATATGTCTGTACCGGTTGTCGTTGGAACAACAGCCTGGCACGAAAAATTGGAGGAAGTAAAGGAACATTTAACAGAGAAAAATGCGACTATGTTGTATGCCAGCAACTTCTCCATTGGTGTTAATGTTTTCTTTGAGATCAACAAACGGCTGGCGCAATTAATGCAGGGTAAACATGACTATCATGCCCATATTGATGAGATCCATCATTTACAAAAACTTGACGCCCCAAGTGGAACGGCTATTACTCTTGCAGAGGGGATCATGAACAATAACGACGATTATTTCTCCTGGGTTTTGGGAGAAGAGAAAGCTCCGCATACCACCGATGGTCAGTTGGGAATCATCTCCTATCGCCAACCCGATGTTCCGGGAACTCATGTGATCACATATGAATCTGAAATAGATACAATTAGCATCAAGCACGAGGCACACAATCGAAAAGGCTTTGCACTTGGTGCAGTCGTAGCGGCAGAATGGCTCCATGATAAAAAAGGAGTTTTTACAATGAATGATGTACTTAATCTAAAGAACTGATGAGCATATTTTATTTTTTCCTTTATATCCTGGTTCACCCCTATCTCGCATTATGGTGGAAAAGCTTCCCGCACGCAGGGAGAAGCTCTTGGGAAGCCTTGGTTCCCGGATATAATTATTTCGTAGCGTTCCGTATTTATTGCCAAAAACCTTTCTGGTCGCTTTTATTGATCTTTCCGGGGATCCATCTTGTAATGCTTGCAGTATTGAATGTTTCCTACATTCGTCGCTTTGGTTATTATTCTATTTTTAATACTTTGCAGGGAATTTTCTTTCCGTACATTATTTTTGCGAAGATCGCCAATGCCGACCGAGATATTCTTCCAGAAACGAATTGGGCCAATGCAAAGGAAACAGAGGAACGTAAGTGGGGAGATCATTTGGTCCTCTTTATGTCGTTACCGGTTATAGGTCACATTGTAGCACTTGCGATCGGGGCTGTTACGAGAGAAAAACCTGGTAAAAAATCAACAGTTAAGGAATGGGGTGATTCAATTATTTTTGCTTTGGTTGCCGCAAGTATTATTCGTACCTACGTATTTGAACCATTCCAGATCCCAACCGGATCCATGGAAAAAACACTTTTGGTAGGTGATTTCCTTTTTGTAAACAAGTTGGCATATGGACCAAAAGTTCCGGTAACACCTCTATCCTATCCATTGGTGCACAACACCGTTCCTTTTGCCAATATAAGATCGTATACGACATTAGAGAAAGGATCCTACACGCGACTACCCGGATTCAGTCATGTTAACCGATACGATGTTGTAGTTTTCAATTACCCTTCCGGTGATACGGCAGTTTACGACCCAAGAATGCCAAATGGACTAATGGGACACGATTACCATGGAATTGTGATCAATGAAGCAAAACGACTTTTCTGGGAACAATTCGCCCAAGAAATGAATTCTTTGAGCATTCAAATCGCCGACAGTATACGCAAAAGCAATCCTGGAATGAGCTACGATGAACGAGAACTCATGGGATACAGTTTTAACGAAGCGAATTACAAGATCCAAGAAAAAAATGCCTCCAGGTTCATCATCGAAATGGAGCAATGGAAAAATAAGGCAAGAAAAATGCTGTCTGAAGACAAGATCGCATGGGATAATTCTGAGCAGCGCATAATTGAACATTATGGTTTAATATACCGACCTGTCGACAAACGAGAGAATTACATTAAACGATGTGTAGGTATACCCGGTGATTGGTTGGAGATCAAAAATTCACTACTCTACGTAAACGGGAAACCGGGATTCGTTCCACCTTTTCAGAATTTGCAGTACATTGTTGAAAATATTATCCTTCCGAGCCGAACAGTTATGTATGAACGATTCGGTCTTGAAGAATGGCGAGGTGATTATTTCACGCGCAACAACGGAGAAACGTATATCATGAACCTTACAAAATTGGAAAAACAGAAATTAAAAGAAAGTTTTCCCGATGCTAAATTCACGTTGAATCTTGACCCTCAATACAGTGACAAATCCAATTACACACCTACATCACTAGATTACATAAACAACCTGGA
The DNA here is from genome assembly GCA_964593935.1 of uncultured Akkermansia sp. GTDB lineage: Bacteria > Bacteroidota > Bacteroidia > Flavobacteriales_D > Crocinitomicaceae > M0103. The sequence continues at coordinate 385,233 of CAZQKN010000001.1, forward strand.
CATGTTCCCAAAGGATTTGTACGTCAACAATACAACTACTGATTTCACCAAATTCCAGGTACCTAAAAAAGGCCAAACCATCAAGATCAATAAGGATAATATTGCTTGGTACAGAAGGATCATCACCGCTTACGAGGGGCACAAACTGGAAGAAAAGAAAGATGGCATCTACATTGACGGCAAAAAGACGAGCACCTATACCTTCGCCATGAACTACTATTGGCTCATGGGAGACAACCGTTACAATTCTGCCGATTCAAGGGTTTGGGGATTCGTCCCTGAAGACCATGTTGTTGGCCGTGCTTCACTTGTATGGTTCTCCAAAAGTGCCGATGTTGGAATTCGTTGGGAAAGACTGTTCTCTGTCATCCGATGACATGAATGTTTTTCCAACGGCATATTTTGGCAGTATAGGGTATTTCAAAGAATTGATCAGGAGCCCCTATCCTATAATTGATATCCATGAACACTTTGTGAAACAAACTGTAAGATCGAGGTGTTCAGTACTTGGAGCTAACAGTGTTCAACATCTATCTGTTCCCGTTCTGAGGACATTCGGATCAAAAACTCCTGTTCTTGAACTCAAAGTGGATGATGATACAAGATGGAGACTAGCACATTGGCGATCAATAGAAAGTGCCTATTCTAATTCGCCCTACTTTGAAGCCTATGACATTGAAGTAAAATCCTTGATCTTCCAAGAGGAACAATTACTTTGGAAAATAAATGCTTCTATCACCACAGAAATGTTCAAACTCCTAGATCTTAAAAAAGATATTCACTTCAGCAAAGAATACATAGAAGAGTTTGATCAAGATCACAGAACAGTTGATTTTGAAAGTAAGGAAAAATTTGAAATGAAACCCTATACACAGGTATTTTCAAAACCGGGAGTATTCGTAAGAAATCTCTCCATACTAGATTTACTTTTCTGTGAAGGCCCAATGGCAAGAAGGTTGATATTGGACGAACAATAATAAATTGTAAAGAGATCAGACACCAATTACCGACATAATACTTCTAATTATCTTTGAATCATGAGAACGATACTTTTGCTTACAATTCTTATCTGGTCTGCTATCTCCTGTTCAGTAAATGCACAGAAACAGAAACGGATCATAGGATTTTACAATGTTGAAAACCTGTTTGATACGATCAAAGGACCAAACGATGACAGCGAATTTCTTCCAGGCAGCAAAAACGATTGGAACTCTCAAAAATACTTCGAAAAGCTCAAGCATATTAATCAGGTATTTGATCAATGGGAAAACCCTTTGATCATAGGACTTTGTGAAATCGAGAACGCACGTGTTGTGCGAGATATAATTAAACACTCGACAAAACTGAACGGCTATGGAGTCTTGCACTATGAAAGTCCTGATGCTCGTGGAATTGATGTGGCTTTGATTTACGACAGCGCAGCTCTCCAATTGTGCAGTTCCGGCAATCTTCGATTTACTCTACCGGGAAAAGAGAATCCTTCAAGTCGTGATATCGTTTGGGGCAAGTTTGCTTATAAAAAAGACACTATAGTAGCTATGGTGAATCACTGGCCAAGTCGACGAGGCGGTCAAACAGAAAGTGAGCCAGGCAGACTTGAAGCCGCGAAAACGGCAAGATCCTTCATTGATTCTCTGTTGTCGGTCAATAAAAACTACAAGATCGTTCTGATGGGCGACCTGAACGATCATCCAAACGACAAAGCACCACAGCTTATAGATGAAAAACTTGAGCCAATGATCACAAAAAGTTCGGGTGAATTTGGTGGAACCCATAGCTACAACAACGAATGGGATGTTTTGGATCATATTTTCATTTCACCGGGCTTTATCAAGAAAAAGAAAATCCGTGTCATCAAAGAAAGTGGAAAGATACACAGTTATGATTTTCTTCTGTCTGAATACAAAGGCAATATAGTGCCTTTCAGAACATATGGTGGTTCTCGTTATCTGGGTGGCTATTCAGATCATTTCCCTGTATCCATTGAAGTTTCATTCCCATAAGGAACATTGGCACTGCTAAAAGAATACGGCAGCCTCTCCTTATAAAGAAACTTCTTTTGAACCGATTCAAAGGGCCTGTAGACATAGTATACAAAATTATTATGGATCGAGATCTTGTCAATGTACCTGAATTCCAGTCGAACCTTTTCAGAGATCTCCCCATTTTGTGTATTGACCCTGCCTAAATAGGTATAACCGGCTCTGTCAAAAACAGCATAGATTTCGCCAGTAACCGGATCCTGGATCAATTGTTTTTTCCATCCAGAAGTTCTGGGGAAATAATGATGATAGATTCCCACACTATCGATCAAATCTCCTTTAGCGTCATAAGTGAGTAACTTATCCTTGTGGTAATCGAACACGAATAAAGAGTCATTCCGGTGAAACAAAGGTGCGTATAACTCTTTGTAATAGATCGACTGTGTAAAATAGGTCGCTCCAACCCAGACCTCCGCATCAATACCGGTTTCATGCTCCTTTTCTTTTGCCCAAATTTTAGTGCGAACATCGACCCATTTATATTCGGATCGGTACAACTCCATCATAAGATCATCCTGAATATTGCAGATCTTGCGGTAAGTTGAATCTAACTGATCGTATGTGAAGTAGGAAAAAGCAGGGTATACACTGCTAAAATTGGAGAAATACATCTTGCTTTGATTTGTATCAACAATAGGAGCGACATACATCATGAAATAATCCTTTTCGATGGTTGCAATTCCAATTTTGTCCTTCATTACATGAATTCCATAAACATTGTCCTTACACAGGACATGTGCATTCCCACGGTAATCGCGTACAAGCTCTTCTGCAACACCGGGAACACTGAATGAATTGGTCACCTCTTGACCATTAAACAGGAGCAATTCACTGCCTTTCTTGAGCTGTTTAGGATAAACCAATAAAACAAGATCACCGTTTTGCCTGATCTCAAAATCAGATACACTCAGTCTTTTAGACTGATATACGGTATCCGGCACACCGGGAGCCTTTACTATAACTTCTTTCAGATTTTGAGTTTTCACCGGTGTCAGAAGCAACTCAAACACAAGTGAGTCTGACTTTACGATACGTTTCGTAACGCTCAGAGACTCGAACAATGGATGAGACAATGCTATCGTTGCTGCTCCGGTTGGCAAATAGAACTCCGCTCTACCCTTTTGATCGGAAACTTTGAACAAAGAACCCTCATTGAACTTTACAGTTATTCTAACATTCTGAACTGTTTCTCCGTGTGCCTTGTCCAATACATTTAAAAGTACACGAGTGCTATCATTTTGAGCGAATCCAACATTCGCTATGGTCAAAAGAATTATGCAATAGATCAATTTCATATCCCGGTTTTTTTCCAAGATGAATTCACAAGGTTCTTTCCATAAAAAAGGCTCGAAGAATCGAGCCTAAAAACTTATACTTTCTGACACCAGCCGAAGGTATCCTCTACCTTTCCGGCCTTGAGGTCATCGAGATAATTCTTGATCTTATTGGATAATTCTCTGGTCTCGATCGCAGGCAGTTCGAAGATCTCATCGCGATAACCGATCTTTGCAATGTGCGCAATTGTAGCGGCCGTACCCGCACCAAAAGCATCCTGAAGCTTTCCATTTCGAATAGCATCAATGATCTCATCAACTGAAACTCTGCGTTCTTCAACAGGAATCCCCCAGCTCGCAGCGATCTCAAGAACAGAGCGCTTAGTCACACCGCGTAATATCGTATCTGAATCCTCGGATGGAGTAACGATCTTACCATCAATGACAAAAACAATATTCATTGTTCCTGATTCCTCGATATACTTATGCTCTTTACCGTCCGTCCAGACCAATTGGTGAAAACCTTTCATTTGTCCTTGTTTGGCAGGAAAAAGAGAAGCCCCATAGTTTCCTGCTGTTTTCGCACGACCAACTCCCCCCACAGAAGCGCGGGTGTAGTATTCCTCGATCTTTACATTTACCGGCTCAGAGTAGTATGCCCCAACCGGACATGTGAAAATGATGAACTTGTATGTTTCTGAAGGGCGAATACCCACAAACTCATCGGTCGCGAACATAAATGGACGGATGTAGAGAGAGTAACCCGGACGTCCAGGAACCCAGTCACTATCCACTTCCACTGTTTTTCTCACCAACTCTGTGAACATCTCTTCAGGAATCACCGGCATACACATTCTCTCGCATGACTCTGCGAAACGTTTAGCATTCATATCCGGACGGAAAATCAGGATCTCACCATTCTCGGTCTTATTGGCTTTCATCCCTTCGAAAATGGACTGGCCATAATGAATAGCCGAAGTCGCAGGATGCAAACTCAGGTTTGCAAACGGAACGATCTCAGGTTGCTGCCATTCACCATCTTTGTGATCCATCACCAACATGTGGTCAGAAAAGATCTTCCCAAACGGCAAATTATCCCAATCAACCTGATTGATATGTGAATGCTGTGTTGTAGTGACCTTAATCTTCAGAGTATCGTGTAACATAATAACAAAATGTGTTGCGAATATACGCAGAATCATCCACCCGACAAAGGATTGAAACTTCGCTCAGCAAATTAATTTCTTTAACTTTACCTCCCTTTCAAAGATGGAAAAAAGCAGGGACATACTGAAAAAGTTCTGGGGTTTCGATCAATTCAGACCCATGCAGGAAGACATTGTTGACGACGTAATTTACGGTCATGATGTACTGGCCCTGTTGCCTACCGGAGGAGGCAAGTCCATTTGTTTCCAGGTCCCCGGAATTGCCCGTGAGGGACTTACAATTGTCATATCACCTTTGATAGCTTTGATGCAGGACCAGGTCAACAATCTGGTGAAAAAAGGTATTCGAGCCAAGGCAATTGTGAGCGGTATGAGCTATCGGGATATCGACATCACACTCGATAATGCACGCTTTGGCGGACTTGATTTCCTTTACACTTCTCCGGAACGTATTCAATCAACCCTGTTCATTGAGCGCTTCAAGCGAATGAACATAGGATTGATCGTTATCGATGAAGCACACTGTATTTCAGAATGGGGTCATGATTTCAGACCTTCCTTTCTGTCCATTTACAAGTTAAGAGAAATACATCCTGAAGTACCCGTAATTGCCTTAACCGCTACCGCAACAGCGACAGTGCGAGAAGACATAATTAAACAACTTCGACTGAAATCACCAAAGGTCCACGAGGCATCATTTCAAAGAAACAACTTAAGTTATCAATGTCGTAAAACAGAAAACAAAGTACGATCAATTCTTGAATTCTGCATTCAGGAAAAGGGAAATTGTGGTATAATCTATTGTCAAACAAGGAAAAGCGTCAAAGAACTTGCACGGACACTTTATGCCAATAAACTAAGCGTTGGTATTTATCACGGTGGTTTATCGAGCGAGGACAGAAGCACTATGCTCAACAACTGGATGACGGGTAACACTCAGATCATGATAGCAACCAACGCGTTTGGAATGGGGATAGACAAGGCTGATGTTCGTTTCGTTTTACACTACGAATTCCCATCAAGTCTTGAGGCCTATTTCCAAGAAGCGGGAAGAGCAGGTCGAGATTTAAAGGAATCGAAGGCTATTGCTTTTTGGGAGGAGGTAGATATTCAGGAACTGGAAAAGCGATTCAACATGCAGTTCCCACCAATCGAAACCATCAAAATAACCTACAGGGCACTCTGCAATTTTTTAAAGATCGCGATTGGATCCGGGAAGGATGAAACATATCATTTTGAGATCAGAAAATTCAGCGAGACCTTCGGATTAGATCTGATACAAACCTTCAGTAGCCTGAAACTTCTTGAAATCAATGGTGACCTGACCTTTACGGAAGGAGTATTTTATCCTACAAGACTCAAGTTCGCAATTGGGAACAATGAACTTTATAATTTCCAGATCAAACACGAAGAACTAAGAAAAATAACCACCTTAATAGCAAGGAGTTACCCTGGTGTATTTGAACAATTTTTTGAAATCAACGAAGCTGAATTCTGTAAGCGACTGGGCATCAATGTTTCAGAACTGGATAAACAACTTCAAAATCTTGAGCGATTTGGCATTATCGACATTACATGGCGATCTTCATTACCAACGGTTACCTTAACTCATGAGAGATTGCCCGATGATTACCTAAACCTAAAACCGGAAACCTATACCAATCGTAAACTTCATTACCAGTCAAAACTGGACGCAGCCATCAATTTCCTGCTCAAGAAAGAATGCAGAAGCATTCAGCTGTTAGAATACTTTGGTCAGCAATCTTCTGCATGTGGAAAATGTGACGTATGTCTTTCGAATATTCAAACAGAAAATAGAAGACCAGATCCAAAAGATATCATCAGCTACCTTGAAAATCCAAAAACCCTATGCGATATTCAACGGGATTTCAATATTTCTGAACAAGAAGCAAAGCAAATGATCCGCCAATTGATCCTGGAAGAACTTATCTCTGAATCAAAGGGAACCTACTCAAGCAAATAATTTATTTTTTCACTGCTTCCTTCAACTCGAGAATCTCTTTTTGTAAGTCACGAATGGACTTGCTCAATTGTTCATCGTCTGGCCTGACCTCCGGCAATTCAGGAGAAATGTAATTGACAAACTTCCAAATCTCCAATACATCATTGGCATGCACCTGGTAAGGTTTGTAAAAAGTATTAGTTGAACACAATTGAAATGACTGATTGGTTTCCAGAAGATTATGAACAACCTTAAAAACGATACCTTCATCTTTTGTCACCACAATACAAGGTGTTCCCGAACGGATGGTCATCCAATTTTGAACGAATTCTCCAATCACAAAAGATCCTTCAACGACTGGAGGCATAGAATCACCTTTAACCGGGAAAGAACGGTACTTTTTACTTTTTGACAGGAATGGCAAATGAAAGGTTGGCAACACCTTGAGGTAATCGGGATCAGCATAACCAGCTACATAACCAGCACTTGCTTTCTGGGGAATCATTTCGATCAGTTCTTCATTCTCCTGATTGACCATTGTGGTTAGAACTCTAAGTTTTTGCCCCTTGAGATCAACATGAACACCCTGCTCTATTTTTTCCCATTCCTGATCACTGCACTTTTCCAACTCTTTTCTGACCAGATCATCTATGGAGATCTTGAAATAATCACTGCAAGCAACTAAAACCTCCAGGTTCGGCTGCGCAACACCATTCTCATAACCGCTGTAAGTTGATCTCGTGAGCCCTAGATCCTGAGCAACCTCTTCCTGAGATCGTTTCAATCTTTTCCTTAATTGCTTTAGGTTATTTCCAATTTGCATTCCTTCGGTTTTCCTCCAAAGATACACATTCTTAGATTATAAGCAATTTATTGACATGTTTTTAATCAATAACATCTTTCCTGACGTGCTCCGACAAGATCGGCTCCCCTTTTCTCGCTGCATAAACCGCTGTAAATTGAGCACCAAAAAAAATGATCAACGAAGAATAGAACACCCAAACCATAATTACAAGAAGTGAACCAGCAATTCCTCCGTCTGCAGCAAAAAAGAAATTAACCAAATAATACTTGATCCCCAATTGACTTAAATACAACAATACAGAGGTAACAACCGCACCGGATAAAGCCAGTTTCCACTTCACAATTCCATCATGCACATAGCGGAAGATCAAAGTGAATATCAACAAATTCGACAAAATGGAAAGTCCATGTCTCGCTAATGTCGACAGTAACCAGTGTACCAAATGAGCATCACCAAACCATTTGTCTCCAAGAGAAACAGCAAAAAGCTGAGCAAAATAGATCACCACGATCACCAAAGTAAAACCTGCGATCATCAAAATGGAGATCAGCCTGAACAAAAGATCCTCAAGCACCGCTTTCTTAGGACTTTCATGATAGACATTAATCCCCATGTACTTATTCATACTGGTTTTCATCATTGTCAACAAGGCAGAACATGCCACGAGAAGGGTAACAACACCAACAATATCCATGACAAAATTCCCTTTATCCAAGTTCAACATATCGACAAAAGCGATAATACCATCAACATCGGAAACACCAACTTGCTCACTCAGCAGATAATTGATAATCTCGACCATTGTATCTTTCCCAATTACCCTTCCGAACACAGAGATCGACAAATACAACAAAGGAACCAACGCAAAAAGCGCGTAATATGCCAACGCCGCACCATGGTGGATTCCCTGAACAGCAAAAAAACCTTTAACGGAATCGATAAAAACTGTTCCTAACTCATTCCAAGTAAGTTTACGCGGTCTTTTTCTGGATGCGGATAAATCTGACATCTTTCATTGAATTAAAACTGAACAGAACTATTCTTTCTCCTCTTGTCGTCTTGAAAAAACTCTCTCTAACAACTCCGGTGAATGCCTCACCTTCAAAAACAACCGACAAAGTGTCGGCCTTATGAGATTCGCAGACTACAAATTCATCCGGACGAAAGAAGACTCTTTTGTTATTCATCTGGACTGAATTTACATATCCGAATAATCTTCCTTCCTCCAGTGTTTTGTATTTGTAATAGACCTTTTCCGGTCCGCCCTTTTTGGTAAGCGTGCCGTTTTTCATGAAATAGATCACATCCGATAGACCTAAAACTTCAGCACCATCATGCGACACCAGAATAAAAGAGGTTTTCCTGATCTTCTTGAGCTCAAGAAGATAACCGGTCAATCGCACACGCAATACAGCATCTAAATGCGAAAACGGCTCATCCAAGAGAATAACCTTGGGTTCTTTAGCCAACACTCTGGCAATGGCTAATCGCTGCTGTTCACCACCACTCAAAAATCTAGCCTGCTGTCCCCTTAACTCATCCAAGCCCATCAAAGAGATCAACTCATCAGTAAACCGATCTCTCAATGCAGTCTTTAAATGGAGGATCTGCAATTTAATATTCTCCTCGACCGTATGAAAATCATCCAGACTAAAATCCTGATTAACCAGTCGCACCTCATCATGTCCAGGAATTAATTTTTCGTTAGGACCTTTAACAATTTCACCTTCGAATTTCACCACACCGCTGTCCGGAGAAAGTAACCCTGAAATGATCTTCAACAAAGATGTTTTACCGGCCCCACTCCTACCCACTATTGAAATGACCTGACCTTCCTGAAAAGTGAGGGACACCCTGTTCAAAACAGGCCTTCCAAAACTGAGACAAACGTCTTTTACCTCAAGCATCACCGGATCAATTCTTTTGGGAATTCTTTTGAAGCAATGTAAACCCCTGGAACTGGATTGGCATATGGCTCATCATCCTTCAAGAAAATGGAGATCTTTCCACCTGCTTTTTTGTCTATTTCAATATGATCAACAATGCTTTCTGATGCACCAACGAACACATCCGGTCCGTCTGATGATTTGAACCTCACCAAATACATCCCCTTAACTGGGATCGAAAATGTTGTACCATCCTCCAGTACGCCTCCAAGCGGGAACTCTTCATTTCTTAACTCCTGGATATCAATAACATCTGAAGTGATACGAAGCTCATCTTCCCACTGATAACGCCTGTTGTCCGCACTTTCCTCCCCATCATTCTCAGCATCTGCCAACTCCTGCGAAAACAAAGCATTCAATAAATAAACATGAATTTTACACTTCATACTATTTTTTGAAGCAAAAGTAAAAATTCACACTGCCATCATCAAGTAAAAGTTTCAGTTCGTCGATTTATCCAAGAGCACCTTTTCCTTTTATCCATTGTTATCAGTTCAAATCCTTACTTTTGCTGCCTATTTCAGACAATTGTGAAAACTGTTCAATTACATAAACACAAAACCGAATCACTGGCAAGAAAGCATCCGTGGGTATTCAGCGGTGCCATTTCCTCAGAAACAAATGAGATCCTCGACGGAGAACTGGTAACAGTTCTGGATCACAAAGGAAGATTCTTAGCCAGGGGCCATTTTCAGCATGCCACTATCGCTGTCAGAGTACTTTCTTTCGAAGACATACCTGTAGATCAGGCATTCTTCAACTTAGCGATATCAAGAGCAGTTGACCTGAGACGAACACTTCAATTGTTCACTAAACAGAATTCTATTTGCCGACTAATACATGGCGAAGGCGATTCAATGCCGGGCCTTGTGATCGATTACTATGCCGGAGTAGCGGTAATTCAGTGCCACAGTATAGGAATGTATAATTTCATAAATGAGATCAAAGAAGCATTGATCCATTCACTTGGCACAGAATTGAAAGCGGTTTACTCAAAATCATCCGACACTTTACCTCAGAGAGCAGATGTCACAGACGGCTACATCTTCGGTCAGGTTGAAACTCCGCACATTGCACTTGAGCATGGGGTCAAACTGAACATCGACTGGATCAATGGTCAGAAAACCGGCTTCTTCATCGACCAGCGCGAAAACCGAGAACTTTTGGGGAAATATGCAAAGGGTAAGAAAGTACTCAATACATTTTGTTATTCAGGCGGATTCAGTTTACTTGCATTAAAACACGGGGCTGAACTGGTTCATTCTCTCGACAGCTCGAAAAAAGCCATTATCCTTACAGAAGAAAATGTCGCACTAAATGGCTTCACGGAAAGACATGCCTCGATAACTGCCGACGCAATGGAGTACATGAAAGAACTCAAAGAGGATTATGACATCATCGTTCTTGACCCTCCTGCTTTTGCCAAGCACCGTGAAAAACGCCACAAGGCTATTCAGGGATATAAAAGATTGAATGCTCACGCTATAAGACAGATAAAGCCCGGTGGTATTATTTTTACTTTTTCCTGTTCGCAGGTTGTTGACAAATTCCTTTTCAACAACACCGTAATTGCAGCAGCGATCGAAGCGGGAAGGAATGTAAGGATACTGGAACAGCTTCATCAACCTGCTGATCACCCCATCAATGCTTTTCATCCTGAAGGTGAATATTTAAAAGGCTTGGTAATACAAGTAGATTAATGCTCGACCTCAGATACAAAACGATTTTGTCCGTTGCGATACCACTTATGGTGTCGAGTTTTATTCAGTCAGTTGTTCTGATAACTGACTCATCTTTCATTTCACGGTACAGTACCCTGGCATTTGATGCTGTTGGTAATGGCGGCCTTCTCTATGTAACCATGTATATGGCGTTAGCAGGCATGGGAGATGGTGCTCAAATACTTATTGCACGAAGAATTGGTCAAAAGAACACAGATGCGATCGGAAGGATCTTTGGTACGTCAATTTTTTCAAACTTCCTGATAGCTGCGGTTCTGTTTGTATTCATCCAAATGATAATGCCTGATCTGCTTAACTCCTATTCCAAACACAAGGACTTAAGTGAATTACAAGTTCAATACATTGGAATTCGGAGCTATGCACTTTTTTTTGCTATGATCTCCTTGTCGATCCAGGCATTCTTCATTGCCAATGGAAAAACATGGGTTGTACTCATTTCAGCATTGATAACCGCTTCTTCCAATATTCTGCTCGATTATCTTTTGATCTTTGGCTACGGAGGATTTCCTGAACTCGGCCTAGAAGGCGCTGCATGGGCGTCAACACTGGCCGATCTTTCCGGCATGATCTTCCTTTCAATCTTCCTGATCTTCTCAAAAGACAGAAAGGAATTTGAATTGTTTTCCCATTTCTCTTTCAATCTCCCATCATTGAAAGAATTATTCAAAGTTGGCAGTCCTTTGATGTTTCAAGGATTCATTGCACTTGCCACCTGGACATTATTCTTTACCTGGATCGAACAGACAGGTAAATTCGAACTTACTGTTTCACAAAACGTCCGTTCGATCTATTTCCTCGCATTTGTCCCGATCTGGGGATTTGCTGGCACCACGAAAACGTACATTTCCCAATACCTCGGCAAAGGTGATCTGAGCGCAATGAAAACCATCCAAAGAAGAATCCAACTACTTACCATGATCTTCCTGTTCATCTTTTTTCACGGGGCCATCTTCTACCCTGAAAAACTGGTTGGTATCATCAATCCTGAAGAGGAATACATTTCAAAAAGTGCAGACATCCTCCAATACATCTCCGTCTCCATTTTTATGTTCGGATTTTTCAGCGTCTACTTTCAAACCATCAACGGAAGCGGAAACACGATGGCTTCGTTCAGCATTGAAGTCCTTTGCGCAATTGTATATCTTATCAGTACTTACCTTTTGGTGAAGGTTATACAACCTGACATTCTGTGGATATGGACCAACGAGTATATTTATTTTGGCTGTATGGGACTATTTTCGGTTCTTTATCTACACTTTTTTGATTGGAAGAAAAAACAGATCTAATGAAAAAAAGAAACGGTATTATCTTCATGGGCACGCCTGAATTTGCAGCTCATATACTTGACAGACTGATCACTTCTGGTCAAAACGTTCTGGCGGTTATAACTGCACCTGACAAACCTGCCGGAAGAGGTCAGCAATTGAGCCAGAGCGCAGTTAAGAAATATGCAGATGAAAAGGGATTGAAAACACTTCAACCTACCAACCTTAAGGACCCTCAGTTTGCAGAAGAGTTGAAATCACTTGATGCTGATCTTTTCGTTGTTGTGGCATTCCGTATGTTACCCGAGGTGATCTGGTCCATACCCCCGCTGGGAACGATAAACTTGCATGCCTCACTCCTGCCAGATTACCGTGGTGCAGCACCCATCAACAGAGCCATCATGAATGGTGAAAAACGTACTGGTGTTACTACCTTCTTTATCGAAAAGGAGATCGACACCGGAAAAGTAATAGAAAGGGTTCCAATAGAAATAGGCAAAGACGAGACCGCAGGAGAACTTCACGACAGATTAATGGAACTCGGTGCTGAAGTCACCACTTCAACGGTCAAAAAGATCCTAAATGGTGAAGCAAAAGGAATTGATCAGGAACAACTGATCGAGAAGGAATTGAAGCTTGCCCCTAAGATCTTCCGAGAAGATTGTCGGATCAACTGGGAACAGAATGCTCAGACCGTTCATAATTTCATCCGCGGCCTCTCCCCTTATCCTGCAGCATGGACACTGTTAAAACATGTGAATGGAGATCTGAAAAGCTTTAAGCTGTTTGGAAGTAAAATACATGATAAAAGAACGACGGATAAAAGTCAGTTGATCAATTCTTCTGAAGGCATACTCTTTCCCTGTGCAGATTCTTATGTTTTGATCCGTGAAATACAACCGGAAGGAAAAAGAAGAATGAATTTTAAAGAATTTTTAGCTGGAAATCGCCTGCAGGACTGGTCTATAGCCGAATAATTCATTCGACGATATTTTTCAATGCTTTGTCGAAAACCCTAGAAATCACGGGCGATTCAGAGGTGTTTATCAACAAAATTCCACTTTTATCAACATTTTACTGCATTTTTTTGCTGAAAAGCTTGTGTGGCGTGGATATTCAAATATATTTGTTCCATTATTTACAAACAACTTAAAAACCAGAACTATGAACAAAGCAGAATTGATCGACGCGATCGCAGCTGAAGCAGGTCTTTCTAAGGCTGATGCAAAAAAAGCTCTTGACGGATTTGTAAGCGCAACTGCGTCTGCATTGAAAAAAGGAGACAGAATTTCACTTGTTGGTTTCGGATCTTTCTCAGTTTCTAAAAGAGCTGCAAGAACAGGACGCAACCCACAATCTGGAAAAGAAATCAAGATTGCTGCTAAGAACGTTGTACGTTTCAAGGCAGGAGCTGAGCTTTCTGGTAAAGTGAACTAATCCTATTTCTGCAAAGAAATTTCAAAAGGGACCTTCGGGTCCCTTTTGTTTTGTTCTAATACCAAAGTAAAAGAAATATGGACGACAATCAGGTACTGGTCGAAATGTATGATCTCATCACAGAAAACAAACGTGAGATGTTCGACCGAATAGCAAGTGAAAGAACGAGACATTTGACTGTAGTTCTGGAAAACGTTTACCAGGACCATAATGCCTCCGCTATTTTGAGATCATGCGACTGTTTCGGAATACAGGATCTGTATGTAATTGAAAAGAAATTCAGGTATGAAGTAAAGCGCGATATCGCATTGGGTGCCGGACGTTGGGTGGATCTTCATCAGTATAACGAAGGAGAAAGTCCTGATCTGGATTGCATTCGTGATTTAAAAGAGAAAGGCTATAAAATTGTTGCTACCACTCCGCACGAAAACAGCAAAACGATCCATGACCTATCTCTTGATCAACCTGTGGCACTGGTTTTCGGAACGGAGAGAAGGGGCATTTCAGATACCATGAGAGAACTTGCCGACGACTTTGTCAAGATCCCTATGTATGGTTTTACCGAGAGCTTCAATGTATCTGTTGCCGCTGCGATCACACTGAATGTTTTAAGGGAGAGACTTGAAAAAGGTCATGCCAACTGGAAATTATCCTCAATCGAACAAACTCAACTAAAATTGAAGTGGTGCAGAAAGATCCTGCGAGGTGGTGATGCACTTGAAGAACAGATTCGTACACGCTTATTCGAAAAAGAATAATATATTTGTCTGAGTTTTAGAGCAGAGCAAATTAATAACCAAAAACATCTACAATGGGAAGAGGAGATAAAAAAACAGCAAAAGGAAAAAGAGCGATGGGTTCTTATGGAAATACCAGAAAAAAGAAAACCGCATCTGCTGCACCGGCACCTAAAGTAAAGGCAGAAGCACCGGCGAAAAAAGCTGCCCCGAAGAAAGAAGCCGCTCCGAAAGCCACAACAAAGAAAACAACGACTGCGAAGAAAGCAACTTCCAAAAAGTCTGAAGAATAAATTGAAGCTGTCTTAACGACAGCTTTTTTTTTAACCAGAAATCGTGAAAAGATTAATTCATTCTTTAAGATCGATTCCTTTATTTATCGAAATTTGCAAAACAAACAGGAACAAAAATCATAATAATGAAACACAATTTCGGAGCGGGGCCTTGTATTTTGCCTCAAGATGTATTCAAGCAAGCGGCAGACGCAGTATTGGATTTTAATGGCTTGTCCATTTTAGAGGTATCTCACCGTCACAAAGATTTCGTAGCAGTAATGGACGAAGCAATTGACCTTGTGAAAAAAGCATTGAACGTTCCTGAAGGCTATTCCGTAATCTACTTGCAGGGAGGAGCAACACTTGGTTTCACGA
Organism: uncultured Akkermansia sp.; assembly: GCA_964593935.1. Lineage (GTDB taxonomy): Bacteria > Bacteroidota > Bacteroidia > Flavobacteriales_D > Crocinitomicaceae > M0103. The sequence goes on from CAZQKN010000001.1 coordinate 400,260, forward strand.
TCAGCGCTCTGAACATGATGAGAGATACAAAGAAGGCGGGGTATATTAACACAGGTACTTGGGCATCCGGCGCCATTAAAGAAGCAAAGAAAGTAGGCGTTGACGTGAATGTTTTTGCCTCTTCGGAAGACAGGAAGTTCACCTATATCCCAAAGAACTACGCAGTTCCAGCAGACGTTGATTACATTCATTTCACATCAAACAATACGATCTACGGAACTCAATTCCACGAATTTCCGAAAACAGATCTTCCATTGGTTTGTGACATGTCATCAGATATCTTCTCTAAAGAGATAAATGTTGCCGACTTTGACATGATCTATGCGGGAGCACAGAAAAACCTTGGTCCAGCGGGAGCAACGCTATACATTGTGAAAGACGAAGTGATGGGTAAATCCACTTCTCAATTTATGCCGACATATCTTGACCTCAAACAACATGCTGAGAAAGAATCCATGTTAAACACCCCTCCTGTATTCTCGGTTTACGTTGCCATGCTAAACCTCCGTGATCTCTTAGCTACCGGTGGAGTAAAAGCGATGGAATCGAAGAATAACTCAAAAGCAGAATTGCTTTACAACGAGATCGATTCGAATCCGCTTTTCAGAGGTGCAGTAGAAAAAGAGGACCGTTCAAAAATGAACATTACTTTCCTTCTTGAAGACGAGTCGTTGAATGAGGAGTTCGACAAGATGTGGAAAGGTGCTGGAATTGTGGGACTTCCCGGACACAGATCCGTTGGTGGGTATCGTGCGTCAATGTACAATGCACTGCCATTGGAAAGCGTTAAAGTTCTTGTAGACGTCATGAATGAATTTACCCGCACTAAAGGTTAACAGTTAGAGAAGAATTAAAAAAGGAATCATGAAAATATTAGCAAACGATGGGATTTCAGCTTTAGGACAACAATTGCTGGAAAATGCCGGATTCACCGTAATCACTGAAAAGGTAGCTCAGGACGAATTAGCTACTGAAGTAAACAAGCAGGGAATTGAGATGATCCTGGTGCGTAGTGCTACAACTGTCAGAAAAGAAGTGATAGATGCTTGTCCCAACCTTAAATTGATCGGACGAGGTGGAGTCGGTATGGACAATATCGATGTTGCCTATGCAAGAGAAAAGGGAATAACCGTTATCAATACACCCGCATCCTCATCTCAATCGGTCGCAGAATTGGTTATGGGACACATGTTCGCCATTTCCCGTTTCCTGCATGACTCGTATAAAAATATGGAAACTGGTGATTTTTCTACCTTGAAGAAAAACTACGGAAAAGGTGTTGAGTTGCGAGGAAAAACCCTGGGAATTGTTGGATTTGGACGTATTGGCCAAAGTCTTGCTTCTTATGCCCTTGGTTGCGGCATGAACGTAATTGCAGTGGACATGTATACAGATCCTGTAATGATCAATATTCCTTTAGGCAATGGAGCTGAAGCAGGCTTATCCATCACTCCGGTCGCCGACCTTAACAGTGTTCTAGGTCAAATGGACTACATTTCACTCCACGTCCCTAAACAAGCAGATGGAAGCGCTGTCATCACATCCAAAGAGTTCAACCTAATGAAAAAAGGTGTTCGCATTGTGAATGCAGCAAGAGGTGGTGTGATCAATGAAGATGATCTGTTGGAAGCACTTGACAATGGAAAGGTATCATTCATTGCATTGGACGTTTTTGAAAATGAACCTAATCCACGCAAGGACCTCTTGAATCATCCAAAAATTGCATGTACTCCGCATATTGGTGCAGCAACAAATGAAGCACAGGACAGAATTGGGGAAGAGCTTGCGAGCCTAATCATAGGCCAGTTCGCAAAGGCGTAATTCATGAAATACATTCATAAAGAGCCTGGTGAATCATCAGGCTCTTTTTTTGTTTCTAAACCAAGCGATCTGATCGAAGAACCAAAGTTCTTTATAAATTTGAAGTTATGACGAAGATCGCTCCATTCAAAGCCTTACGACCAGTTCGTGACAAAGTTCACCTTGTTGCTACAAGACCATATTACTCCTACAAAAAGAATGTCCTAAAAGCAAAACTGGAAGACAACCCCTTTACTTTCTTAAGGATCATCAATCCTGAATTTGACAGTATAAGAAAGACCAAACCAAACTCAAAGGAACGCTTTGAACTTGTCAAGGAAAAATATGCTGAATTCATTTCGGAAGGCATTTTGATAAAGGACAATGATCCGCACTTATACATTTACAGACAAACGAAAGAGGGACATTCATTCACCGGAGTTGTTGGAGGTGCAAGTGTTTCAGAATATGATGAAGACCGTATAAAAAAACATGAAGCAACACTAACCTCGAGAGAAGCGATGTTCACCGATTACCTCGATATCGTCGGTTATAACGCCGAACCTGTACTCCTATCGTATCCGCACAATACAGAAATTGAATCCCTCCTAAACAACTACACCCAAAGCAGACCCGAATACGAGTTTACCACCACCGACCGAATCACCCACGAGCTTTGGATACTTGACGAGCTCCAAACTCAAAATCTTATCCGCTCATTCGAACAACTGGATGCCATTTACATTGCAGATGGGCACCACAGATCGGCATCAAGCGCAGGACTAAAACATCGCAGGAGGCAATCCAATGCCACCTTTTACAAGAATGAAGATTACTTCTTGGCTTTTTTCATTGATGAAGAGCGTTTGAAAATACTGGAGTTCAACCGTTTGGTAAAAACACTCAATAGTCTAAGTCCAAAAGCGTTTATTGAAAAATTGGAAGCTTCCTTCTACGTGAAACCAATTGAAGGCCCACAAAAACCAGTTCACGAGCACCAGTTCACTGTTTGCATAAAAGGAGATTGGTTCATTATGGAATGTAAGGAACATAGTATTAACGATACCGATCCTGTCGCCTGTCTGGACGCTGAGATCCTCACGCAGTTCGTACTGACACCCATTTTGGGCATTAAGGACCTGAAAACAGATGAACGAATAGAATTCGTAAGTGGCGCTGAAACACTTGATTCAATTGAAGAAAAGATCCTGAAAGGCAAATTCGAGATCGCTTTCATACTTTTTCCTGCGACAATGGAACAAGTCAAAAAAGTGGCCGATAATAAAATGATCATGCCTCCGAAATCAACATGGGTTGAACCAAAGTTACGCAGTGGACTCACCATTTATCCGATAAACGAATGAGCGTTCAGGAAAACATAGTTAAACTTCATAAAGAGTTACCTTCAGAAGTAACCTTGATCGCCGTCTCAAAAACAAAACCGGTTGAAATGATCCGTGAAGCCTACAATGCCGGGCAGCGTCATTTTGGTGAGAACAAAGTTCAGGAAATGTGCGATAAGCACCCTTTATTACCGGAGGATATTCAATGGCATTTGATTGGGCACCTCCAAACCAACAAAGTGAAATATATCGCTCCATTCGTTAAATTAATACATTCTGTAGACAGCCTGAAACTACTTAAGGAAATAGACAAACAGGCGGCAAAAAATGATCGTGTAATTGATTGTTTGTTGCAATTTCACATTGCAAAAGAGGAGACAAAATTCGGACTGGACCTGGATGAAGCATGTGAACTTTTGAAATCGGATGAATACCATTCTTTAAAAAACATCAGACTTGTTGGCGTGATGGGAATGGCAACGTTCACCGAAAACGAAGAAGTGATTCGTGAAGAATTCAAATTTCTCAAAGGACTTTTTGATCAGTTGAAAAATGAATTCATTAGTCTAAAAGACCATTTCAGTGTCATATCGATGGGTATGAGTGGCGATTATAAACTAGCGATTGAAGAAGGGTCCACCATGATCCGTGTTGGAAGCTCAATTTTTGGAGGAAGATGAAACACCTGATAAGAACCATTTTGTTTCTTTTTGTCTCCACCTATACGATGGGTCAAACTTATGCAGACAGTATCCGGGAGCTTAGAGTATTGCATTTCGCCGAACTCACAGATACTGCGAATCATATTCTAACTCTTGACGAGATCGATCATTTTGAAGGCCTCGATTACTTCCTGATCGATACGAACTACATCGTCAAGGCCAAATTCACTAAAAAGAAGGGTAAGAAATTTGAAATGCCGACCACAACCGAGAGAAAACCTATTTACAGGAGATATGGCTTTGTTGAATTTCAATTGAACGGAAGCACCCATAGGTTAACAATATACCAGAACGTTGAAAACAAAAGAGATAAAGAACTAAAGGATTATTTGTTCTTACCCTTCAGAGATGAAACAAGTGGAAAAGAATCTTATGGCGGAGGTCGATACCTGGACCTTAAAATTCCCGGGAGACCCTCAACAAGTATTATTATGGACTTTAATCTTTGCTACAATCCTTACTGTGCATATTCCGTGCGTTACTCCTGTCCTATCCCACCCGCAGAAAATCAACTTAAAACAGCTGTTAAAGCTGGAGAAAAGACCCCTAAAGGGCATTGACCATTAAACTTTTCAATGAACGGCTTAACTTATTAAGTTGATTATAAAAAACATGTTTTTTCATGAGTAAAATCATGTTTTCAACGCTTTGATTTACTGACCTTTGTCTTGTCGATAACCAATAAAAACCAATATTATGAACAAGAAAACTAAACTAAGGTATTTCATAGCTGCAACGATCATCACATTGGCGGTAGTAGCAGTATCCGTTTATTCATGTGAAAAACGTGTATTTATTCCTAACACAGACGAAGCAATCGCTGACAATCCGGATAGGTTCATATCTGAACCGGGGGCAATTTGTGGAAATATCGTTGAAAAAAGGATCATGAAATCTGCTGATGACGATCTTGGCGAAGCCTTGGTCTACAATGATGCCAAATACTTCTACGTGATCCTAACTTCCAAGAGAGGTCATTATTTGAAAAATGCGTATATGGAAGTATGCGATAAGTTCGGACAATTACCGCTTGATGATAAAGGAGCACCTGAAATTGCGAAATTTGAATACAAGATCCGCAGACAACCGGCTTCTACAGTAAGAAAGTTCCGAGTTCCTATTGCAGAGATAAAAGGAAACAATTATGTCGCAGTTGCAGTTGAGTTCGTGAACCAATTGAACAACGACAATCAGCCTATCAAGCTTGCTTGGGTTGATGGAAAGTTCTTTGGAACGGAAGACGCTGGTCGAGTGTTCACTTACACTAAGCAACAGTGTTTGACAACACCTGGTGAAACAGAGCAGATCAACGAATAACAGCACAGTAAATTATGAGAAAGGTCGCTTCGGCGACCTTTTTCTTTTTCAGCTGATTTAACATTAGAATCAGTATTTTTGAGGAAAAAGGAGATTTGGATAAGCGTACAATACTTTTTCTGGGCTTGATCACCCTACTTATCTTTCCGATTCCTACATTTTATGTTCTGACCAAATGGGAGGACTTTACTTTGATCGATATTCTCGAACATGAATTATTTACATGGTCCAATGTCTCTTTGGGATTATCATTCGGAGTCACATATGCATTTCTGGCGATTCAGATCATGAAAGCTCCGATCTTTGAGAGAATTCCTTTGAAAGTTGAAAATCTTATCCGCGACATGAAATTGACCATTCGAGAGGCGGTCTTTCTTTCTCTATGTGCTGGAATAGGAGAAGAATTGCTTTTCAGATCTGGCATACAATTTTATATTGGCATCTGGCCGGCTTCCATTATTTTCGTTGCCATACATGGTTATTTCAGCATTAAGAATCCTTTGATCTCCCTTTACGGACTCATTGTTCTTCCATTCATAGTTGTTATTGCCTACGGATTCGAACATTTCGGGCTTTGGTTTGCAGTAGCCGCCCATTTCGCTTATGATCTTGTTCTGTTTTTGAACATATTGACAGATGAGGACAATGTCAGCGCTGAATGATCTTTAATCGTTGAGTCTGCATTGTGAATAAACAAGTAGGAACAACAATGCGCTGATCGATCTCGATTACCTCAAGCATTCGAATACCGCATATAGATTCAGGAAGCTGCACAAGCTGACCTGAATCTGCCAAGTACAACTCTCTTAAATTTTTCAACTTCCCGATCGATTCAGGGAGATCTTGTAAGAAATTTCTATTCAGGTAAACGAAACGCAAGCTTTCACATTCACCAATACGAAAGGGTAACGAATCCAGACGATTGAATCTCAACTGAAGTGTTTCCAGTTTCTTCAGGTCACCAATTGAAGGCGGTAGTTCCTTAAGATCATTTTGATCCAGCCACAACTGTTGAAGGTCGCTCAACTTCCCTATCGAATCGGGCAATTCTTTCAGCTCGTTATATGAAACGGAAAGAATCTCAAGATTTTTAAGAGAGCAGATCTCAGGAGGCAAAGATCTCAAATTATTCCTGCCCAAATAAAGTTTTTCCAAATGTACGAGTTCTGCAATTCTCGGACTGATCGTGTCTATTCGATTCCCATACAACTTTAACACCCTAAGATCTTTCATCTCAAAAACCTCCGAAGGAATTTCTTTGAGCCCCCTCCTACTGAGATTCAAAGACCTTTTTTGCGCGATAACCGATAGACTCAGACCAACAAGACAAAACACCAAAATGAATCGCAACATCAACCTAAATTAAGTTTTTTGATCACACTTAAGTTATTTTTGTGAAATTTACGTCGTCAGGCAACCAATGGGATGATTCATACATCTTAGTGTCGTGGCATTAAAATTGTTAACTGAAAAACAAAAATTTTAGAATATGAAAAACTTAAAATTCATTTTAGCCGGTATGATCCTTTTCATGACAGCTTTGAATTCAACTGCTCAGGAAAGAGAACAAATGACAGCTCAGGAGCGCGCAGCTAAACAAACAGAGCGCATGACAACTGAACTTCAACTAACAGCGGACCAACGTCAGAAAATCGAAGAGATCAATTTAGGTGTGATCATGAAAAATGATGCCGTAAGAAACGATCCTAACATGTCTGATGAATTGAAAAGAGAGTCTGTTAAGCAAAATAATTTGGCTCGTAAAGAACTCTTCAGAACGATCCTTACAGCTGAACAGTTTAGTAAACTTGAAGAAATGGAGCGCACTCGTTCAGTTAACAAGAAAGAACTTAAAAAGATGGAAAAACCAGCAGCAAAACCAACTGTTAACGAATAAATCTTTTTTAACTCAAGAAAAGTCCACCAACTCGGTGGACTTTTTTCGTTTCAACCTTTATTGTAATTGATTTTTACCTATCTTTGCACCCTTAAAAACAAGCTGTTACCCCAATTTTAACAGTTGTTAGTAATAATCACTTCCGTTCTTAGGGGAGATCGGAATACAAGTAAACAAAGCCAAATGGCAAAAGAAAAAGCAGCGCAAGGTATTGCGGAATTTGATTGGGATGCACTCGCATTGGACGGGTACACCAAAGTACAACGTTCTGAAATGTCAGACAAGTACGAAAAAACACTCACTTCAATTACTGAGAAAGAAGTGATCGAGGGAACAGTTGTTGCCCTTAACAAAAAAGAAGTGATCATCAACATCGGCTATAAGTCGGAAGGTGTTGTTCCTGCTTCTGAGTTCCGTTACAATGCGGATCTTAAAGTTGGAGATACTGTTGATGTTTACGTAGAATGTCAGGAAGATAAATCAGGTCAGCTGATCGTATCTCACAAGACAGCTCGTATGCACAAGGCATGGATCCGTGTTAATGATGTTCTTCGTTCAGGAGAAGTTATTACTGGGTATGTGAAGTGTCGTACTAAGGGTGGTTTGATCGTTGATGTATTTGGTATCGAGGCGTTCTTGCCAGGTTCACAGATCGACGTTAAGCCAATCCGTGATTACGATGTTTATGTTGGAAAGAACATGGAATTCAAAGTGGTTAAGATCAACCAGGAATTCCGTAACGTTGTTGTTTCTCACAAGGCACTTATCGAAGCTGAGCTTGAAGAGCAGAAGAAGCAGATCATCTCTGGTCTTGAAAAAGGTCAGGTATTGGAAGGAACTGTTAAGAACATTACTTCTTACGGAGTATTCATCGACCTTGGTGGTGTAGATGGATTGATCCACATCACTGACCTTTCTTGGGGTCGTGTGAACCATCCTGAAGAGATCGTTGAGCTTGATCAGAAATTGAACGTCGTAATCCTTGATTTCGATGACGATAAGAAACGTATCGCTCTTGGTCTTAAGCAACTTCAGCCACACCCATGGGATGCATTGGATGCAAACCTTAAGGTTGGTGACAAAGTTTCAGGTAAAGTTGTTGTTATGGCTGACTATGGTGCGTTCATCGAGATCGCTCCAGGTGTTGAAGGTTTGATCCACGTTTCTGAAATGAGCTGGTCTCAGCACTTGCGTTCAGCGCAGGATTTCATGAATGTTGGTGATACAGTTGAAGCTGTCATCCTTACGCTTGACCGTGATGAAAGAAAGATGTCTTTGGGTATTAAGCAATTGATGCCAGATCCATGGGCTGATATCGAGATCAAATATGCTGTTGGAACTAAGCACAAAGCGAAGGTTCGTAACTTCACAAACTTCGGTGTTTTCGTTGAACTTGAAGAAGGTGTTGACGGATTGATCCATATTTCTGACCTTTCTTGGCAGAAGAAGATCAAGCACCCATCTGAATTCTGTAAGGTAGGTGACGAAATGGAAGTTGTTGTATTGGAGATCGATCGCGACAACAGAAGAATTTCTCTTGGTCACAAGCAGCTTGAGGAAAATCCATGGGATGTATTTGAAACGATCTTCGGAGAAGGTTCAGTTCACCAGGGAACTATCATCGACATGAAGGACAAGTCGGGCATCGTTTCTCTTCCATACGGAGTTGAAGGTATCTGTCCTGCTAAACACTTGAGAAAAGAAGACGGTTCTAACGCTAAAGTTGAGGAAACACTTGATTTCAAAGTGATCGAATTCAACAAGGAGTCTAAGAAGATCGTTGTTTCTCATACACGTTTGTTCGAAGAAGGTGAAGATAAGCCGACTGCTTCTGCTAAAGGCGGAAAGAAAGCAGCGGGTGCAGGTTCATCTACTTCACAGCAAGTGAAGGCTATCAATCAGAACACTGAGAAGTCAACTCTTGGTGATCTTGATGCACTAGCTGAATTGAAAGAAAAGATGGAAAAAGGAAAATAATTTCCTCCATGAAATAGAAAAGCCGGCTTACTCGTAAGCCGGCTTTTTTTATGCCTTAAATTCAATTAAATTAATCTACGGAATTGGCAAATGCGATAAGCTGATCGGCAGTCATAAATCCTACTGATTGCTTAACCACTTTGCCTTCTGGATTAATAATGAAAACCGTTGGATAAGCTCTCACCTTATACATTCTTGCAAAATCTACACCCTCCGGCTGACTCTCGCAATCTATCTTGAGGCTGATGAAGCGTTCGTTATAGATCTCCCCTACTTCCGCTTCCTTGAATGACGTCGCAGCCATGCGCTTACAAGGTCCACACCAAGTGGTATAAGCATCAACGAAAATCAACTTCTCACTTTCAGCGGCCATCTTTTTTGCTTTTTCAAATGACACAGCCTTGAATTTTATTCCTGCTTCTGTTTGTATCTTTTCAGTATCTGCATTAACTTCATCCTTAGGGACAAATGCCATGGCTATTAATGCTACTGCTACAATTCCTAAAATTTTTTTCATCTTTGCTTTGTGTTTGTTGGGCTCAATTTACAAATATTAATGAGGTGAGTTGAATTTACGATCCAATTTCAACCTCTAAAGTTGTTACTTTTATATCAAATTCCATTCCAAGAAACGCATGTCACATGAATCGAATCTGATCTTCCTTTCTGACGACCAACGATCCAGTATCGAGGCGTTTCTAGCTGAATGGCACGGACATCAATCATATGTTGACGTAAAGACTTCCGGTTCAACAGGTGCTCCCAAAACAATTCGGATCGAAAAATCTCACATGATCCGTTCCGCAAAAAATACATTGGAATATTTCGGCATTGAACCAGGCAAAAAGGCCTTTCTATGCTTGTCAGCCGATACGATCGCAGGAAAAATGATGATCGCTCGTTCGATCGTTGGTCAACTTAAACTGTTTGTCGGGAAAGTGTCCTCTGACAGCCTTTGTGAATGCCCTGACGGAGTTAACTTTACCGCTCTCGTTCCTTTACAGTTGTCACATGCACTGGAAAACTGTCCTGAAAAACTTGCCGCCATCGATTGTGTAATTACCGGTGGAGCTCCGGTTTCTGATCCACTGGAAAACGCGCTGAGTGAAAAACATATTTCTGTATTTCAAACCTTTGGAATGACCGAAACGATCTCGCATGTTGCCATCCGAAAGATCGGCTTCCGAAAAGAGACCTACTTCAACGCACTTAATGGGATCACTTTTAGTACCGCAAAGGAAAGTACACTGACTATTCATTGTCCTGATCTTGGTCACGAAACGCTTTTCACCAATGACGTTGTAGAATTAAAGAATAATGAACAGTTCAAATGGCTGGGCAGAAGAGATCACGTCATCAACAGCGGTGGAATAAAGATCCATCCTGAAGAAGTGGAGAAAACGCTTTCCAATCATATTCATATCCCTTTTTTTGTTGCCGGAGTTGCAGATCCACTTCTCGGGCAGAAACTTGTTCTGGTGATCGAATCTTTACAAGCATTGGACGTGAAGAAAAGTGACCTGGAAATGATCCTGGATAAATATAAGGTTCCAAAGGAGCAACATTGTTTCAAGTCATTTGTCAGAACAGAAAGTAACAAGATCAACAGGATCGAAACATTAAAACAGACTCCTCATGTCTTTGCGCCATTACTATAGGACCCTGGGTTTACAGGAAAACGCTTCGGATCAAGAGGTAAGACGCAAATATAGGTCTTTGGCCATGCGTTATCATCCGGATAAAAACCCGAGTCCTGAGGCGAAAGAAACCTTCATAAGGATAACAGAGGCCTATGAGATCATTCTTGGAAAGCAAGAGGCTCCGGTTCAAGTCAAAGCTACTGGCTCCGCTGCTCAAGGTCCATCGAAAAAGAAAAGCAACGAAGATCGAGTTAAAGAAGCTCAGAGACGCTACAAAGAACAACAATACAAGGAGGCTGTTGCAAATGAACAATATTACCAAAGCCTAATTAATGGCAAAAAATGGAAGATGATCCGAGTGAACGCCTTGCTCGGAGGAATTCTTTCACTACTATTGGTCCTTGATGTATTCCTACCCGGACACTATGAAGAAGATCGTGTTAAAGCCTATGCAAGAGATATTTATTCAGCAGGTGGAGGAAAACATGTTTCCTTGATAGCAACCGAAAAGGGACAGGAATTCTGGATAGAAAACATTAACTTTTCACTTTACGCTTACTATCCTGAAATTTATATCGAGCGAACAAGGATCTTTCACGATCCCGTCAATGTGATTTCCAGACAAAAACTGCAGTATGCCTACTTCCCTGTTCACTACACCTTCAGGGCAGCTGTTGTTCCAACAGTCCTCATTTTCTTAATTCCTTTGTTTACGCTTTGGTATAAGAGAAGAACGATCATGTTCACTGTTCTCTGGCATCTAAGCCTTTACCTTACCGGTGGAGCGCTAATATTCTTTCTGTTGGCAAACGATCATTGGGCACATTTGCTGACCTTGGGCTTTCTTTAGAACCGCTTCAAAGCACGATCCATGTCGCGTTTGTCATCTTTCTCCTTGAGATCCTCTCTCTTGTCGTGCAGTTTCTTACCCTGTGCAAGAGCGATATCCAATTTCACCCAACCTTTCTCAGAAATGAACATACGCAATGGGATCAATGTGTTTCCTTTGGTTTGTAAAAACTTCTCGATCTTGGCGATCTCCTTTCTGTTGAGTAATAATTTACGATCGGCACGAGGTTTATGCTGGTAAAATGACGCGTTCGCATATTCGGTCACGTGCATGTTCCTTATCCAGACCTCCCCTTTATCCACGATACAGTATGCCTCGAGAATGCTCGCCTTACCACTTCGAATACTTTTGATCTCTGTCCCCGACAACTGAATTCCGGCTACGAACGTGTCCAGCAAATGGTATTCGAACCTTGCTCGTTTATTGCGGATATTTAATTCATTGGGCTTCATCTGACGAGTGAAAAGAAGTCCAAATTTACGAAACAAAACGCAATCAGATGGGAGTAACATCAAAGTGTTCAAAAAGGGATTTTCATTCGTTGAATATCACGTGGGGATTTGAATACATTTGTTCTGTGAAGATCTTATCCAAAAACCTCGAGATCGCAGTTGATCAACTGGCATCCCTTCCCGGAATCGGAAAGAGGACTGCACTAAGACTTGCCTTGAATCTACTCAACAGAAATGAAGACGAGGTTCGCATGTTCTCAGAATCCATTATCGAGATGAAATTGAACACATGCAAATGTTCATCATGCGGAAACATTTCTGATGCCGAACTCTGTCCGGTTTGCAGGGACGAAAGACGTGACCACTCGACAATTTGTGTTGTCGAGGATATTCGGGATGTGCTGGCAATTGAAACTTTGCAGTCATACAAGGGCATTTATCATGTCCTTGGAGGCATCATTTCCCCCATGGAAGGAATAGGTCCTTCAGACCTGAACATTTCCACACTTATCGACAAAACAAATACGGGCAATATCAAAGAGATCATTCTTGCCTTGAGTCCGACCATGGAAGGTGATACAACCTGTTTTTACATTTACAAAAAGATCAATACAAGCAATGTATTGATCACAACATTGTCCAGAGGTGTATCCGTTGGAACGGAATTACAGTATGCTGACGAACTGACATTGAGTCGTTCGATACTGAACAGGCAAGAATATAAAAACGAAAAGTAATTGGTATATTAGCCCAACCTAAACCAATATTATGCTTAAAGAATTCAAGACATTTATTATGCGAGGCAACGTTGTTGACCTTGCAGTGGCCGTGATCATTGGTGCTGCATTCAGTGCAATAGTAGGTTCACTGATCTCTGATGTGATCACTCCTCTAATCTTACAACCGACCATGAATGCCCTTGGTGTATCTGAATTGGAGAACATTGCATGGAAAGGTGTGAAATACGGAAAATTCATTGCTGCTGTCATCAATTTCCTTGTTACTGCATTTATCATTTTCCTGATGATCAAGGCGATGAACAAATTCCTTAAGAAAAAACAAGAAGAACCACCTGCTGCTCCACCGGAACCAACGAAGGACCAGGAGCTTCTTAGTGAAATCCGTGATCTTCTAAAGAATAAGTGAAAAATTGGGGCTCAGCCCCTTTTTTTTTATTAACGAAGAATCAATTAATCATCAGAAGCCAATACTGGTATTTCCGCATTGGAAATTTCTGCTGTACCCTTTCCACCTTTTTTGATCGCATTGATCATAGCTCCAGCAACCAATCTTACATGAACTGGTCTGTAGGCATTCAGCAATCCCGTTTTGCCTAGGAAATTCCCGATAGAAATAGAAAGTTTCTCTCCAAATCTCTTTTCCTTTCGATCGCCGTCGAGAACTGAAGGCTTGATCAAAACAAGGTGATCAAATCCCATTTGCCTGGCATTCTTATCCAATCTTGCCTTCATTCGTGAATAAAAGAACGGAGAAGACTCACTAACCCCAACAGCCGAAACCAAAGCACAACGGTCTACTCCTTTTTTGCGGGCTAAAGCCATTACTTTTGTCGGGATCTCAACATCAATGAATTCTTGTCTCTTCTGTGAACCTGCTGTTTTTATGGTCGTACCGAAAGCCACGAATAAAGTATCGATGTCCATCGCAGGCAAAGCTGAAAGAGATTCCAGATCAACTTCATAGGAAGTTAACTTTGGATCATTTATCCCCGGCGAACGTCTTCCTAATGTATAAATCCTCTCACAATCGGGATCATTGAGAAGCAGATCCAATATCTGTTTTCCTACGAGTCCGGTACTACCAAGAATAAGTGCTTTCATGATTTTTTTTTTAAAAATAGCCAGAGTATTGCTCTTGCTGAAAAAAATGTTCTATTTTCGGTGAACTAATAACCGATTGTAATTTAAATTCTTTTCTAGCTAAAGACCAATATGACCAGCATTTTTGTAGCCAAGCTCGACTTTGGCGTCACTAGTGAAGATCTGAAAAAGGCTTTTCAAACTTACGGAACCGTTCTTAAGGCGACTGTAGCAACGGACCGTGAAACAGGCAAATCACGAGGATTCGGTTTTGTTGAAATGGCGGATCGTGATGAAGCCCTGAGTGCCATTAAAGGATTGGACGGCAGTACAATGAACGGCAGACAGATCGCCGTTAAAGAAGCTGAACAACGTCAGGACAATAGAGGGCCTCGCGACAATAATCGTCCACCAAGAGAAGGAAACAGACCTTTTCAGCCAAGAACAGATCAGCCTTTCAAGCCAAGAGAGAATAATCCTCCTAAACCAAGTCGTGACGACGACGATGAACCGACAGCATTTGTCCCAAGAATTGCGATCGACCCATTGAAACCGGAGCCGCGAAAGAAGCTGATCGGTAAAGACAAGGATAAAAAGAAACCATTAGAGGAAGACCGAAGTAAAAAACCAAAGCTTTCTCCGTACAAAAAAAGCGGTAAAATGAACCGTTTCATGGATGATGATGACGACGATTTTGATCCGGAATCTGCAAGTTTGTTCGACTTTGGTGATGAAGATGAAGATTGGGATGATGATGATCAGAACGACACTGAAGACTGGGAGGATGATGAAGATGAAGATTAAATATAAGGCAGCTTAACGGCTGCTTTTTTTCTGAGGATAAAACACATGACTAAGAAAGAGAAAGCCAAGTATATTATCGAAGAACTCGAAAAATTGTATCCTGAGACACCCGTTCCTCTGGATCATACAGATCCTTACACACTTTTGATCGCCGTTTTACTCTCTGCCCAATGCACCGATGAAAGAGTCAACAAGATCACTCCTTCCCTTTTTAAATTGGCCAACAATCCTTTCGACATGATCAAGCTGAAAGTGGAAGAAATCCGGGAGATCATTAAACCTTGCGGACTCTCTCCTCGCAAATCACAGGCGATCTATGATCTTTCACATATTTTGATCAACCAGCACAACGGAGAAGTTCCTGCACAGGTCAATCATTTGGAGGCTCTGCCCGGTGTTGGACATAAAACAGCGTCAGTGGTAATGGCACAAGCTTTTGGGGTACCCGCTTTTCCGGTAGACACGCATATCCACAGACTACTTACCCGCTGGGGTATAAGTTCCGGTAAGAACGTTGAGGAAACAGAGCGTGAAGCAAAGAAGATCTTCCCAAAAGAGCTGTGGAACAAATTGCATTTGCAGATCATTTTCTATGGTAGAGAATACTCTCCGGCAAGGAGTCCAAGAAAAGACAAGGATTACATCACGGCCAAAATAGGAACCAAGAAAGCCTTATCAGAGTTGAAGTAGATAAAAAGACTTAACTTACGTCAAGAACTTTTCGTGATACCCGCTGTTATTTTTGTTAAAACATCCAACCATGAAAGATAAGATCGAAAGAAGAAGTTTTTTAGGAAAGATCACCGTTGGTCTTTCGGCCTTAGCTGCTTTACCCGTTTTATCGGCTACCTTAAATAAAGAAGAAAGCTCAGAAGGAGATACAAAGATGGAAACAAAGAAAAAGATCAAAAAACTGCGTGCATTAGGCTTTCAATGGGAAACACTGGATCCCTTCTTGTTCTGCGTGCACCACGAAGACTTTTTTCCAAAAGGAAATGAGAACATGGGACCAACAACGTCACTCGCAGGTCGTCAACTCGGACAGGACTTTATGATCAAAGATGGTTTCAGAATGTATCACGGTAAAACCGTTCCGGGATTCCCGGGTCACCCACACCGTGGATTTGAAACGATAACCGTTGTTAGAAAAGGAATGGTCGATCATTGTGACTCAACAGGAGCTGCAGGTCGATACGGTGACGGAGATGTTCAATGGATGACTGCAGGAAAGGGTGTTCAACATTCCGAGATGTTCCCTCTCATAAAAACGGATCAAGACAATCCTCTTGAACTTTTTCAGATCTGGCTTAATCTGCCCATGAAAAGTAAAATGGTTGAACCTCATTTTAAGATGATCTGGTCTGAGGAGGTCCCTAAATTTTCAGAAACCAATAAGGATAAATCCGTAAATATTGAGGTCCTTGTGGGCAAATTGGGTGATCGAAAATCATCTAGTGCTCCACCAGATTCCTGGGCCGCAGATGACAGAAATGATGTAGCGATCTATAACGTCCACATGGAAGAAGGAACGAGCTGGACGATACCTGCAACAGCGGCAGGTATAAATCGCACCGTTTATTTTTACGAAGGATCCGGACTAAGGATAGACGATACGGTAATTCCTGATTATCATGCTGCAGACCTGGATGAAACTCAGGCAGTAACTTTTACCAATGAAAAAGGAACGAGTAAGATACTTATTCTTCAAGGCCGACCGATCAATGAACCAGTAGTTCAGCACGGTCCATTTGTGATGAATACACGTCAGGAAATACAACAGGCGTTCGAAGATTATCATCGTACCCAATTCGGTGGATGGCCGTGGCCAAAATATGATCATGTGCATCCTCGAACAGTTGGACGATTCGCAAAACACTCAGATGGAAGGGAGGAAAACCGAGGTTGATCCTCTCTCCTATTCTTTAACGAATCTTCTGGTAATACTGCCGCCCTCGGTACCGACTTCCAAGAAGTAAACTCCGTCATCAAGCATGCTCACGTCTACGGAAATAATTTCTGACGGCGAGTTGATCCCTTTGTCAAGTATCCGTTTTCCATCGGCTGAAAAGATCTTCAATGTGCACACCTTCAATCCAACAGGAACTGTCAAATTAATGTTGGATTCGGTAGGATTAGGGAAACATACTATTTCCTCCGGATCAAGTTCGAGTATTGAGGCCGGTCCATCGATTGTCACATTTATTACTTGTGTACAGCCGTTGGCATCCGTGACGGTAATTTGATATTGACCTGAACAAAGATCATACGCTGAAGGACCGGTCTGGCTCAGTGGGTCGTTCCAGGTATACGTATAAGGAGCCGTTCCGCCGGAAAATAAAACATGTGCCTCACCTGAACATGTACCATTGTCGGGCTGACGAAAAACATTATTGGTAAAGGCCGCCGGTCCCGGTACGAATACACAAATATCATCCGTTTCACCCAAAGCATCCGTTACAAGAACACAGTATGAACCGGCAGAAAGCCCTGTTGCCTGTGAAGTTGTTTGATTCATGGCATTGTTGTCCCATAAGTAAGTGTATGGAGCTTGTCCATCATTTGGTATCACGGTAGCTGTTCCATTTGTACCTTCCGGACAAGTCACTGCAGACGAACTTGGAAAAAGAGCCAGTCCGTTGCTGGTCGGATAAGTGACAACAGCTTTTAAAGCCACAGGTAGGTGATCGGACATATAATACAGCGCTCTGACGATCGAATCAGGATATTGGTTATTCAACGGGGAGGCTAAAAGGCTTGTATTGTAGTGATTTCCATCGTTCCCTACCGCTTTATATGAACCCGCAAGGTATTTCAGACTGTCGGAACCATCCATGACATTCTGTGATACAAGTATCTGATCGAATCTGTCATCTGAACCTCCGGTCGATCCACAATCCAGATTCTGAGTACTTCGGGTGGACTGAGTATGAATAGCTGCAAAACTGCTGTTACTCGTCCAGTTACCCGGTTGATTGATCGGATCCTTCAACGCGTAAGTTCCTGTTATTAGATTTTGATAGCACGCCTCTGAGGACCTGTAAACATTGAGATCTCCACAAACAAAATGGTTCCTGTCCTGTGGTCTGGTGGCAATAAAATCCATTAGGATATCGGTTTGAACTGCACGTGTAACTTGCTCAGAAGAACCGCTACCCGCTTTGAGGTGGCACATGTACACTTCAAGAAATGTTGTATCGAAAAACTGATCCAAGGTTGGGTCGTTGACATACAGAACATAATGATCAATATTTCTCGGACTCGTTTGGATCACATCCTGAGAATGTAAGGTGAGTTTGGATGTATTGTAATACAATTGATTGTTCAAAGGGTCGTCTGTATTCAAGATATTATAGGTTGCAGCTGCGTAATTTGATTCTCCGAAAACATTCAGTGATCTAGTTAGAACGCTGTCTGCTCCGGCCCTTGTCTGGATCTCACATGCCACAAAAATATCCGGCTTGACGTATCTAAGGATCTTTCTCAAGGTATCCGCCCTGTTCGGAACAAGTGTATTGGAACTGCAATCTGTTCGTCCCTCCGGAAAATTGAGCAAATTATAGGAAAGAATGGTTATCGTATCGGTTTGTCCATAAACACCGAATCCCATCAAAAGAGCAAAAAGAAGTGAAAAACGCATAAGCAAAGGTAGATATATTCAACTTCCAAATTGCCGGGGCTCTCAGGATTCTTTACCAAACACAGTTTCCTTTTGTTTGCAATTCTGGAAGAAGAACTCACTACAATTGATTTGGAAGAAACTCCGGGAGTTTATATCATTAACGTTAAAAATGGAAAGGATCAATATTATCAGCGCTTAATTTTGGAATAATCATTTTTTCCTTAATTTTCGGGATAAACTTAATTACTATGAAAAATTTCTTCCTTTGTTTATTAGCTGTGTTCTCCTTGTCAGCCTTTTCTTATGGACAAAAACTCATGAACGGCTCCCGAAGTACAGTAGGCTATATCGAGAATGGAAAGGTCATGAATGGCTCACGTTCTACCATCGGCTATATTGAGAATGGTAAGGTCATGAATGGATCTCGTTCAACGATCGGTTATATTGAGAATGGTAAAGTGATGAATGGATCGCGCTCAACGATCGGTTACATCGAGAATGGAAAGGTGATGAACGGTTCGCGCTCAACTATAGGATACATCGAGAACGGTAAGGTTATGAACGGTTCACGTTCAACGATCGGTTATTACGATGCAGTTCGTGGAGAAGAAGCAGCCTTGTTCTTCTTTTTCTTTTTCCTATAAATCCTGACAATTACGCTCATGGATTTTGCAGATCTGTTTTTTGAGTGATTCAGGTATTTTGCATCATTACTGCTGATCGTTGTGGCTTATATCATCGTAAGTGGTGTGTGGTCCACGCCACCCAGCTTGGCTTATCTTGCTATTTTACTATTTGGTGCATTTGCACTGCTCATGACAGTATTGTGGATCCTTTTTCTCCTAAAAACAGTTTATGGTCAAATCCTGATCGGTATAAACAGCTTGAGTTGTGGATTCTCAATTATCACCCTATTGACTGTTCAGTCAACTTTTCATCCAATGCTGCCTACTACAGGATTAATAATCAGTATTTTTGCCGCTGTCTCAACCATGGTTTTGGGAACCCTACATCATTTGAAAACAGTAGAGAAGAATTCATCTTATAAAGAAAACGAATTACTCGACGATAAACTATGAAGTATTTGCTATTCACATTGTTGTCTGTCTTGATTTGCTCCTGTTCAATTGGCCGATTAAGCCGAAGGGGAATCTACAAGGAACTTGATGCTAAGGAATACCTTAATTACGTTGTGGATTCAAATGTGAACATCATAGATGTTCGAACTGCAAAAGAATACGAACGGTCTCACATCAGCGGTGCTGTAAACGCAAGTTATTTCGGAGGAAAATTCAACAATCTGATCGACTCACTTCAGCTCGATCCCAAAAAGACAACCCTCATTTATTGCGAAACACAGCACCGATCGCTATTCGCAACCAAAATCCTTTACAAAAAAGGCTTTAAAAGCATCATTGATCTGGACAAGGGAATGATACATTGGCGCAAAACGGGATTCCCCTTTGAAGGATCCATTGAAATCCAAACGGAATAAAAAATTATATTTAAAGTCAATTATACGAATGTACAAGATGAAAACACTCTACTTTCTTACACTATTTTTCGCTTTCAATTCTGTTGCACAGCAAAACGAGATAGAGATTCAAACTCCGGTACGATGGACACGAATAGCTATTAAGGACCTCAACAGTTCCAATCTTGAAGCGCCTGTCGGACAATTGAAAGATAGCAGTAAATACCTCTACTCCTGCATGCAGATGTTAGCGAATTCTGACACGATGTTCTTTTTCCTTGAAGGAGGAGATATTACTGAAAAACAAAAGCTTTATTTCGAATCGGCTAATGTTGTGAAGCCGGACAGTGCGATGGCACATAACCAGTGGACCTATTTGGAGGAAACCAAGGAGAAAAACTTCATCATCTCTACTGCACCCGACTGGAATCCTTTTTTTCTGGAAGACGGATTTCCGTATATCAGGATGAACCCGGATGGAACCGAGGAATTTTGTTATCCTCCACGTACTTATTTCCAGATCATACCAAGTGACGTGACAGAGATCCGTGTTAGAGAAGAAGGAAAGTACAATTCAAAAACGAAAAAAATAGAATATGTACCTGTAGCCATTCAAATTTATCCTGACTGGGGTTACCAAGGAGATTCACTTCTCTATTTCGATATAAAGCGGGTAAAAGAACGATATTCTGCTCAGGATCAGCTACCGTGGCTGGAAGACATCAACAAAGCTCTTCCCAAAGG
Organism: uncultured Akkermansia sp.; assembly: GCA_964593935.1. Taxonomy (GTDB): domain Bacteria; phylum Bacteroidota; class Bacteroidia; order Flavobacteriales_D; family Crocinitomicaceae; genus M0103. The sequence continues at coordinate 420,719 of CAZQKN010000001.1, forward strand.
GCAACAATTCATGCAAACGACGGTCAGAAAAATTTCGAACTGATCAAAACAGGTAGGTCAAACCAAGCTGTCCGGAGATGAAATTCATCCTTTTCTGGAGCTGTACTTCGTATAACCACTGATAATCATACCATGTATAATTATCGAAGAATACGTTAAGGTGATAGCGCATTCCAAAATTGAGTAATAATTGTTTTGTGATCGCTGTTCGCACGATCGCAGCATACATCAGTGATGCTCCATTGAATTCGCCTTTGTAGGAAAGATCCTCATAACCGGTGAGGGTGAAATTCTGACGGATATAACCTATCCCAATCTGATGGCTCACCCCAACCGGCAAAATATGCTTCGTTCTTGAAAACTCGACCTTCGGCATAACATTCAAACAGTTGACCTCATAGATATCCTCACCAAAGAAAATTCCATCGTCCAGGGTAAATGACATGAATTCCATCCCACTTTCTAGGGAAATGGCAAAGTTTCGATTCAAGGTTCTCCCTGCATTGATAAAAAGACCGTAATTCACCAGTCCATATGGTCCCCTGTTCTCCGTGAAGTCCTGAAAAACAGAGTGATAATTGTATAGGAAATTGGCCGCAACCGGGCTATTCGCAACAGCATAGGTCTCCAAATAGTTCTTTTTCCCTAGAAAGCCAAAATGCTGAGCTCCGACATTACCAACGGAGGAAAAGAGTAAAAGCGATAGGATAAAAATGGATCTCATGGTAAAGTTCAATTAGCAGGCTGAAGTGAGAAATGACGAAGGTATTCGTATAAATGTCCGGCAAGGTTATTCTTGTTCAAAGGCATCCTTATGCTGTGTGCATCACGGTAGATCATTTCACCGGTCTCAGTATCCACAATAAGGAAGCGAACGGTTGTCTGATATCCATTCAACAATTTGATCGGAAAATAGATCGGAAAAGTAGCTAACGCCACCGGAAAGAGAATTGCTGCTGAAATGATGAATTCCTTACTTAGGTCCGGATCGAATGAACTCACCACAACAGGAATAATGACCTTCGAAGATCCGTAAAGTGAACTCAGCGACTGATTGGCAGCAAAATCCAACGGCACACTGTTTATCCTAACTTCCTTTATGATCTGTTCATTCCTCGTTCGCAAGGTATTCATTTGATTGAATAGTACCGTTCCTTCCGTTTGCAATTGCTCCGAACTCAGTATCTTCAGTTGCGAACCAGACAATTGTCCTGCCGATTCAAAAGCATTCACAAAAGTAGACCTCAGGTATTCGCTTCTCATGTTATCCACTACTCCGCGGGAAAGACTTCTGACTTCGGGCTCGATAACTGTAAATCGATCGATCCCCAAATGCATTTTTTCCAACTCCTTCTCCAATTGTTTTTTTGCAGATAGTTCCTTTTTCATTTTCATGGAATCCTGCATTCTCAATTTGTCGTAATGATCTCGCTTCTCCTTTCTGTATTCCGAAAGGAAATCCTCGTCCTTCATAATATCATACACACCGTATAAATAGAATTTAGTACTATCGAACGAACTGGAAACATGTGGATCCTTTCCTTTACGGATCTTATCGTACTTACTGCTCGTTTTGACCTGAACATTGGCTGTTAGGGTATCGCCTGACTTAACAGCAGCGCTCAATTCAGCAAAACTTTTCAAAGCGTAATCTTCCGGTTTGAAATTGCCATCCGAAGCGACTTCCTTGACCATTCGTTTGTACAAGGCTTTGTTTTCTGGGTCGGCGCCGTCACTCTTGTACAGATCGTAGATCGTCCGCATGGCAAAGGCCTGCCAACCTCGCTCGTTCATGTCACCAATGATCTGATAGAACTTGCCTGATTCTCCTTCAAAGGTATTTTTCGAAGGGAGGATCTTCTTGCGAAGATCTAATTTTTCATATTGATACATTTCCAGCCAGCAATGAGCTTTCATTCGCTTGAGGTAGAGGGAATTGGGGAATTCCTGCTCCAGTACATGAATGGCATAGTGTGTCTGCGCAAACTTTCCTGAGATCAGCATCGAACGCATGGTTTCAAAACGACAGATATTTCGGATCTCAATGAAGTGTTCGGGAGATACCGCGTACACCTTGCCGTCCGTTCCCGTAGAATCGGGGGAATTTATTCCCGATCGTTTCTTGATGCGCTCAGCCACATATGGAAAAGGTCCCTGGTCGTCATCGTTTCTGGTGTTCCCTTTGATCGAATAGGGTTTAAGCAGAAGGATCATTTCAGGAACGTACATCTTATCTGTAGAAAAGAAAGTCGTTGCAGGCGGAACCTCCTCAAATGGCAAATGCGAGTGCTTTAAAAATTCAAATGCCAATGCGATCTGTGTCGGAGCGAATCCACTCTTCGTATACAATTGCAGGGCAAGATCATCAGCTTCGTGTTCTTCTTCCTCTGCGTAAACATGAAAGTTTCTGATCCAGTCAAAACGATCTTCCTGTACCCGTGACCAATAGAATTTCTTGAGCTGGTGTTTCTGGATGTAATGCGCCAGAGCATGCGCCAGTAGAAATGAAAGCTGAGCGTCATTTTCAATTCGGCTTATGAGTCCGGTGCTGGTAAACACAGCTCCCTGATCACTTACAAATACGATCGGCACATCCGATTTAACCGTAAAATAGCGCAAAGAATCCCGAATCGCCGAGTGGTCGTTCAACAAAGGTCCGGCGAGTGACTGTACATGCTTACTGACTGCATCTCCAAAAACAGTAAAACCTGAATTCAAAAGACGATCAACCGCATACATGTTCCAGTCCAGGTAGGCACGGGTATCCAGATCATTTGTATAAGGCGCCGTTTTTTCCGCTATACGTTTATTGATCTCCTCATAAATCCTTCCGGTCAGTTCTTTTGGGATCGGTCCCGATGCTTCCAGCGTTTTGTAATGATCGAAATCGACTTGAGTCCAAGCGATCGAAAGATGCAGGATAAAACCTAGCAGAATGTTGAATTTTGTCGCCATGAATCAGAAAATGAATCCCATTTTCAATCGAAAATGAAGTTGATAAAAATGATTGTTCTCTGCGGGGATATCTCCAAGTTCATTCGCATTGACATATCCCAGCGTATTGACTCCGCGAGCGAAATAAGCCGCATAGTACGGGTCCTGATTGAAGTAATTTCTAAAAGGCAGATCCGCCTCAAAATCCGTAAAGAACGTCGTACGTCCCACAAAAGCCCATTCACCGCCGAAACCTAAAGTAAGTTCAGGTTGAAAAGTATTCTTGTCCTTGAAGAACACATTGTTCCTTGGTATATCATTTCCGTAAACAGAATATGCCCAGTCGTCTGCTCCAACTCTGAATAAAAGACCTAAGTGAATACCCGTTTTGACATAGAAGCGACGAAAGTTGTTCATACTGCTGCGGAAGTATATTTCAAGCGGAATAGTGAACTGATTGAAATGATATTTCCTGGTGACCAAACTATACAGTCCGGGTTCTGTTACATAGAAGAGATCAATGGAGTTCTCTGCTTCATTCAAACTTAGGACCTGATCGTGAAAAACAAAAGGCATCACATCGTAATAATTGGCTCTTACAGTATCGGAAGGATCATCCGAAACAGAGACACCGGAGCGATCATAGGAAAGACCACTGCGAAAAGCAATACGATCCGAATATTGATACTCGTACACACCGCCCAAGCTCCATGAGGCACTTCCCTGTTCGTCGAGCTTGAACAAGCTGTTGTCCGAATAATTGAGATCATAACCCAAACCGATATGAAATCCTGCACGGTGCCTGGCCATCAATACATTTTGTGAGAGCGCTTTTCCTGAGAACAGGAGAATAAAGATGCTCATCCATTTGAATGGTGTAATCATAGTGGCGAAAGTAAGAAATCCTGCCAGCTGATCAACTAAACGCCATCGATAGAACGAAATATTTCTGTGCAGATATTCCTTATCTTTCTTTTTGGGTATCTTTCGCTCCTAAACTACACACTTATGAAGAAAATTCTTTTGCTTTTGATGACTGTTTCATCTTTAAGCGTACTCGCACAGAAAAAAGAAACGGCCGTTTTCCCTGATGGAAGTACCGTCGAATATGAAATGGTTTCGACAAATGCTTCGGATATTCAACGTTTGAGTGTCTGGATCTTTGATTTTAACAGTCGTTCAACTTTTTCGGTTGGTACATCGGTCGCTTATTCTATGCCGGATCTTTTTCTTACAAAAGCTCACATCGGCCTCAGTGGGAATGGAGGGATAGGTCGTGCAAGTATTGAGAATACTATCTTCTTCAAAACAATGGAAAAACCAAAAAGGTATAATGTCACACTGAAATCTGAAACATCAGGTGATGTGGTTACCAAGTATGTTGTGAAAAAAGAATTGACTACTCGCCGACAATTGGGGGCAAGAATTGGTTATTTGCACGGAGACTACAGAGGTGACCTTTATCAAACGATCCCTGCAAGAGCCAACGAAGTTTCAGTTGGTTTCAGTTATGTGAACACTAAATTCTATATGCTGAAAATGGCACGAGGGAGAAAGGACCGCACCTACAGCAAGTTCTCACGAACATCTTACTATGTTGAGTTCATCAATTATCACGCTGTCAAAGATCTTTCCAATCCCGATGACCTATACGACAGCAATTCTTTCAAGACGAATGGTACCTCTGGATACAGAATTGGTTTGGATGGACAAGTTGGTGGGAAATTCGGTCTATCGTACACTTTTGGATTTGAAAAACCACTGAAAGACAAACCTTTTGACGTGTTCCTTGGATTTGGGATGTTCTTGAATTTTATTTGATAGTAATCAGTGATTTGTAATTAGTGATCAGTAATTGCAGAGAGCTTAATCCATTAAACGGTTGTAAACAAGGATACTTGTTGTATCCAAAGTTTGAAATAAAATTTAGGTACTTTATAACTCAAAATAAAACAAAAATTTATGCACCCAATACGAATCGGTATACCCTTAGTACTAATAGCAATATTTGTTGTTTACATCCTTCACTTAGTTCTTAGCAAAAAGGACTCAAAAACAATAAAGAAAGTATTGTACCCAGGATTGTTTTTTATCGCGATATGGGTTGTTATCTTCCTTTTTATTCAGAGATAATACGTATAAACTAAAGCGCCAAATTCACTACACTTTTTATGCACTTTTGCCTTTTTGCGCACCGTTAAGAGGCGGGAACAATTGAAGTTTTGCCAAAAAATCTTAACGGCAGTAACTTTTCGTATTATAGTTCGTCTCATGACTATGAAAAAAACACTGGCCTTTTCACTATTGCTGCTTGCCTCTGCTTGCACCAATGAAAACACCGACACTTCAGTTGTCCAAAACGAAGAACCTGTCGAAGTAAAGATCGAGGTAGACACCATCCCTCCTCCCCTGGATTCGCTCATGTTCGAAGGAATGGCACTCAACTGCTTCTTCCATTTGGGACATTCGACCGGTGGCGAATTCTACTTCAAGAATGCTGCAGAATCTATACATCAGGTGATCCTCGACATTCTTCGCGACAAAGGCCAGAACGGTTCAGATATTCTCTTTCTGATCGACAAGACCGGCAGCATGGCCAACGATATAGAAGACGTCAAGAAGAACCTCAACAAGATCATTGATCAAGTGAAAGAGCTGAAGGATGTTCGTCTGGCGGTTGCCAATTACGGAGACAAAAATGTGGACGGACCCGGATGGTTCAATTCCGTGGATCTGACAAAAGACTTTCAACAGATCCGTAATTACGTGAACAAAATGCAGGTTTCGGACGGTGGAGATTACCCTGAATCGGTGTATGATGGGATCGCTGCTTCAGTTAATCAACTCAACTGGCGGGAAAATTCCAAAAAAATGATCCTTGTCATTGGTGATGCACCATCTCTTGAAGACAGACTTTCAGACCATGATCGTCAGGATATACTGGACCTGTGTAAGAAAGAAGGGATACAGGCCAATATTTTCCCTGTACTCGTTACACCTTACGCCGTGAAAGATTTCATTGAAATGAGTTCCTACTCGACCAAAGTGATCAGCAAGATCTACCCGAATCCCACCAATGGAAAATTCACCGTAGAGCTTAAAAAAGCACAAGCGTACAGTTTAACACTTATCGACATGAAGGGACTCGTAGTCCATTCCGAGTCGTTCAACAGCAATAAGATTGACATCGCCTTCCCTGAAAGTGCGGAAGATGGCACCTACATGGTTCGCGTGATGGACGAGAAAGGAGAAACGATGAATGCCGAGCGGATCGTTCTGAAGAGATAACTCACTTCAAAATAGCGAATTCGCGAGTTGGCAATATGACGAACGTGTTGAACGCTGTTAAACCCTATGGTTGTGAAGAATAATCAAAGAATTTTATCGTTACGTAGTCAAAACGACACAATGCAACGCAAACATTTTTTTCTGATCGTGGGGGTAGTATTCGGTATTCTGCTGATCCCTTTCATCGCCACGCAAGTCACTGAAGAGGTCAACTGGTCTGCTTTTGATTTCATTATAATGGGTGGAATGCTCCTTTCAAAAGGCGTTCTGATTGAGGTACTGATCCGTAAGATCAAAAACAAAACCACCCGTTTTGTTTTACTGGGACTGAGCCTCCTTGTCTTCTTGCTGCTTTGGGCGGAAATGGCCGTTGGAATATTTGGATCACCGATTAGCGGGAGTTAGCACTATCGATTTCTTTATCTTTACGGGAAACCCTTATTCCGACCAGATGAAAAGATTTTTTGGATTCATTCTACCCCTTTTACTTCTTTCCTCCTGCATAACCATTCATTTCACAGAGCCCCAGCCATACGGCGGTGAACGTCTGGAGGAGATCCCTGCGGAACTTTGCGGATCATGGAAAGATCAGGATGATCAGTTTTCGATCGATCCAAAAGGAATGACCGAACTGCGGGTACGGAAGAATTCAGAAAACGGAACTGTTGACAGTATCTTATCCCGAGTGGAGCTCAGCGATACCTTTCGCATCTATCGTTCGGGTACATTATACGTAGTCAACTTCCGGGAAAGCCATACCCCATGGGAGATCGTTGTGGCAAAAAAAATGCCCAACGGTGACATCAACATCTATCAGACAACAGATGCTGAACTTCTCGCCAAAGACAAGAAACTTCGTTTACTGGAAGCGCATTTTATCCTGGATGGAAAGGATACACTGGTAAAAACCGTAAATCCAGATTTCGAAGACAATTTAGAATTCAAAAATGCCACCTTCGAAGGTCAAATGAAACAAAGTACACTGAAAAAGATCGCTAAAAAGTCGAGTTTGCAGTTCACACTGAGTCATGACGGAAAGATCTATTGATCCTTACACCATCCGTTTATGTCGAATCAAGATTCAACAAATATCTTTATCGCCATTCTGCGAGGCATTAACGTCAGTGGAAAGAACCGCATAAAAATGGAGGAGCTCAGAAAGAGTTTCGAGGCAATCAACTGCGAAAATGTACAGACCTACGTCCAGAGCGGTAATGTGGTATTTACTTCACGGAATACTGATTATTACGAATTACGGACGATCATAGAAAAACAGATCAAGGAAGATCTTGAGTTGGATGTTCCGGTACTGATCTTGACGCTAAACGGTTTAAAAGAAGTGGTCGACAGCAATCCTTTTCTGGATCAAAACGATCTCAATCCCGAATTCTTTCACGTCACCTTTCTCGAACAAAAACCAGCTTTAACAGACTTCGAAAAGATCCTGTCTAGGTTAACAGGTGATGAAAAGATCGAGATCAGAGATAATTCGGTGTATCTCTATTGTCCGAACGGTTATGGCAACACCAAACTCACCAATACTTTTCTGGAAAAACAATTTAAAGTCAGGGCCACCACGCGCAACTGGCGAACATGCCTCCATCTTCTTGAGATGGCAAGGTGCATATAAATACAGAAGGCAAAGAAACATTTTGGACCGAGCTCGCGTTTAGAGATCAAAACAACGAATAGCTATGAAACAATCCAATCTGCACATCGCGCTTTTACTGCTTAGGGTCTCTTTGGGGGCAATGATGTTACTACACGGAATTTCCAAATTGAACCATGGTGTAGATGGCATCGGCAATATGTTATCAGAGAAAGGAATACCCTCTTTCATTGCCTACGGAGTATTGATCGGTGAAGTAGTAGCGCCTCTTTTGATGATTGCCGGATACCGCACAAAACTCGCATCGATCGTTTTCGCTTTCACCATGCTTGTGGCTGTATTGCTGGCACATTCCGATGATATTTTTGCTTTATCAAAGCACGGCGCCTGGGCAATCGAACTTCAAGCTCTCTATTTCTTCGGTGCCGTAGCACTGATTCTCACAGGTGGAGGAAAATATGCCGTTTCTTCTAAAAATAAATGGGATTAAACAAAAAAGCTCTGTAACTATTCGTCACAGAGCTTTTCCACAATTTATATCATCAATTAACTTCTGAACAACTTCAGTGAGTGTGAAAGTGTTTCTTTCAATTTTGTTCGATCAACAATGTAATCAAGGAATCCATGCTCGAGAACGAACTCTGAAGTTTGGAATCCTTCAGGAAGATCTCGTCCGATAGTTTCTTTCACGACACGCGGACCGGCAAAACCGATCAGTGCTTCCGGTTCGGCGATATTCAAGTCTCCCAACATCGCGAAAGAAGCCGTAACTCCACCGGTAGTTGGATCCGTAAGGAAAGAAATGTATGGCAACTTATGCTCTGCCAGCTGACCAAGTTTACCGGAAACCTTAGCCATCTGCATCAAGGAAAATCCTGCTTCCATCATTCGTGCTCCACCGGATTTGGAGATGATCATGAAGGGTGCTTTGATCTTGATCGCGTGATCGATTGCTCTTGCGATCTTCTCTCCCATCACAGATCCCATTGATCCACCGATAAAAGAGAAATCCATCGCGGCGATCACGAAATCATGTCCGTCCATCTTCCCTACTGCAGTTCTGATCGCATCGCTCAATCCTGTATTCTTCTGTGTCGCCTTCACACGATCCACATACTTCTTCGTGTCCTCAAAATTCAAAGGATCACCCGAAGAAAGTTTCTCGTCCAACTCCTTGTATTTCCCATCATCAAAAAGGATCTGGAAATATTCTTCCGATCCAATGCGCTCATGGTTCGAACAACGGTCACACACATAGAAATTCCTCTCCAGATCCTCTGCTGTGAACAATGTTTTACAACGAGAACATTTCGACCAGAGTCCTTCAGGTGTTTCCTTCTTCTCTGACGTACTCGTCGTGATACCCTCTTTATCTCTTTTAAACCAACCCATTTTTTTTAAAATTTACAATTGTCAATGGACAATGGACAATTATAGTGTGTTTACGTTATTTAGATCTTCGAATGCCTGAACAAGACGATTAATGAAGGTGATCTCACCTTCGCGCATCCATTTACGTGGATCGTAGTATTTCTTGTTCGGTTTATCGTCTCCTTCCGGATTTCCGATCTGTGTTCTCAGGTAATCGATCTTGTTGATCATGTAATCGCGTACACCTTCTGTGAATGCGAACTGAAGATCCGTATCGATGTTCATCTTGATCACCCCGTAGCTGATCGCCTCGCGGATCTCCTCAAGGGAAGAACCGGATCCACCGTGGAATACAAAATCAACCGGATTATTACCGGTATTGAACTTCTTCTGAATGTATTCCTGAGAATTCTTCAGGATGATAGGCTGTAATTTCACATTTCCCGGTTTGTATACACCGTGAACATTTCCAAATGCAGCAGCGATCGTAAACCTGTCTGAAACCTTTTTCAATTCTTCGTAAGCATAAGCTACTTCCTCCGGTTGAGTATACAACTTCGAACTGTCTACATCGGAATTATCGACACCATCCTCTTCTCCACCTGTAATTCCAAGCTCGATCTCCAGTGTCATACCCATCTTGCTCATTCTTTCAAGGTACTGCTTGCAGATCTCGATGTTCTCTTCGATCGGTTCTTCGGAAAGATCGATCATGTGTGAGCTGTATAAAGGTTTTCCTGTAGCCGCAAAATGCTTTTCAGATGCGTCAAGCAATCCGTCGATCCATGGCAATAAATTCTTGGCGCAATGGTCCGTATGAAGAATCACAGTTGCAGCATACAGTTCTGCTAATTCATGAATATGTTTTGCTCCCGCAATACCTCCGGAGATGGCAGCTCTTTCATTTTCGTTCGACAATCCTTTGCCGGCGTTGTATAGAGCACCACCGTTAGAGAATTGAATGATCACAGGAGAATTCACTTTCGCGGCAGCTTCCAATACAGCATTCACTGTACATGAACTGGTAACATTTACCGCTGGAAGAGCAAATCCCTTCTCCTTCGCATAATTAAATATCGCTTGTACATCATCTCCGGTTGCAACTCCCGGCTTGATATTATGACTCATAGTGTTCAGAATTTAGGGCAAAAGTAATAAAAAGATATTTGCCCTGCGGCGAACAAAAACTACACGGTGAAGCTTTTAAAACTTATCGGCAATTTAGAAGAGGAGCTGCTTGAAAATGCTTAACTTTGATTTCCCTCGTTTCGGGGGATCGAACAACAACAAACACATTTCTTTCATGAGTTATCTGGATGAGCTGAATCCCAGTCAGCGCGAGGCTGTAGAATGTATAGAAGGACCAACAATGGTGATCGCCGGCGCCGGTTCCGGAAAAACGAGGGTACTGACCTTTCGAATAGCTCACATGATGGAAATGGGAGTTGATCCCTTCAATATTCTCGCCTTGACTTTTACCAACAAAGCGGCAAGAGAGATGACCGAGAGGATCGGAAAGATAGTTGGCCCTTCTGAAGCGAAGAACATCACCATGGGAACATTCCACTCGGTGTTTTCTCGCATTTTGCGCTTCAATGCGGACAGATTGGGTTACCCGACAAATTTCACCATCTACGATACGCAGGATTCAAAGAGTCTGATAAAGGATATAATCAAAGAACTAAATCTTGATGATAAGGTTTATAAACCGAGCATGGTCCTGGGTCGAATCTCTTCAGCCAAGAACAACCTGATCTCCTGGGAAGCCTATGCTCAGAATCTGGAGATCATTCAGGAAGACAATCAATCCAAAAGACCGGAATTGGCGCGTTTGTATCAAAGTTATGTACAGCGTTGCTTCAAAGCAGGTGCAATGGATTTCGATGATCTGCTCTATCAAACAAATGTGCTTTTACGCGATTTTCCGGATGTTCTTCATTTCTACCAGCAGAAATTCCGCTACATCTTGGTAGATGAGTATCAGGATACGAACTATGCCCAATACCTGATCGTGAAAAAACTGGCGGCCATTTATGAGAACATCTGTGTAGTCGGTGACGATGCGCAAAGTATCTACTCTTTCCGCGGCGCCAACATTCAGAATATTTTGAACTTCAGAAAAGATTATCCGGATTTCAAACTTTTCAAACTGGAACAGAACTATCGCAGTACTCGAAATATCGTTGAAGCGGCAAACAGTGTCATAGCGAGAAACCAAGACCAGATCAAGAAGAATGTTTGGACAGACAACCGTGAAGGTAACCCTATCAAGGTGATCCGCACACTTACCGACAACGAAGAAGGAAAAGTGATCGCTAACAAGATCTTCGATCTGAAACATGGTGGCGCCACGAGTTATAACGATTTCGCCATCCTTTACCGAACGAACAAACAATCACGTTCCTTCGAGGAAGCCTTGCGTAAAATGAACATCCCCTACAAGATCTACGGCGGAATATCATTCTACCAACGCAAGGAGATCAAGGATCTCTTGGCGTATTTTCGTCTGACTACCAATCATAATGACGAAGAGGCGCTCAAACGCGTGATCAACTACCCGAAGCGCGGGATCGGAAAAACATCGATCGAAAACATCATCATCGCAGCAACGACTTTTGGAGTGAGCATGTGGGACGTGATCACCAAATTTGATCAGTATCCAGCAGCGATCAACGGTGCAACGCGCACAAAACTGTATGAGTTTACCACGATGATCAACAGTTTCTCTGCACAATTGGACAAACTGAATGCTTACGACCTGGCGCAGACCATTGCCAAGTCATCCGGCATCTTGAAAGAACTTCACAGCGAAAAAGACAAGGGTCCCGAAGAAGTGGAACGCTACCAAAATATCGAAGAATTGCTCGCCGGTATTAAGGAATTCACCATTTCAAAGGATGAAGAAAGCGAGCGATCGTTAACGGAATTCATGCTTGATGTCGCACTTTTGACTGATGCTGATGAAGACAAGGGGGAAGAACGTAATCATGTCACTTTAATGACCATTCACTCCAGTAAAGGGTTGGAATTTCCACATGTCTTTCTTGTAGGATTAGAAGAAAATCTCTTTCCTTCACAGATGGCACTGCACACCAGGACGGAACTTGAAGAAGAGCGCCGCTTGTTCTATGTTGCCCTTACCAGAGCCATGGAAAGTTGTACGTTGTCATGGGCGGCATCGCGCTTCAATTGGGGACAACTCGTTACATCCGAACAAAGTCGCTTCATCGACGAGATCGACAAGAGCTACCTGGAGTTTGATGCACCCGCCCGCGGAGCAGGACGTTCCTTGAGCGGAAGAACAGGCGGATTTGAACAGCCTTTCAGCGGAGGATTGAACAAACGCTTCAGTGCACCTCCTCCTTCCTTCAAACCAGTCGATCAGGCAAGTTCAGGCTCAGGTTCAAAAGGAGGATCGGGAGCTGATATTAAAGTCGGCTATAATGTCATGCACGACAGATTCGGTAAAGGAAAGGTCACAAAACTGGAAGGAGAAGGAGCTGACAAGAAAGCGACGATCTTCTTTCCTCATCACGGCGCGAAAACGGTCCTCTTAAGATTTGCCAACCTGACAATCCTGGAAGATTAATTCCTTTAGAACGGATAACCAATTCCAAAGTGGAAATTCGGAATAAAGGGCTTGGGAACAAGGTATTCCATTCCCAGGATCTCCTGTTCAAATTGTGGCCTGTCTTTTTGGAAGATCCATTTCTCACCTTGTGGGAGAGCCGGATTGGTAAGAGGTATTCCAAGATCGACTCTGACAATAAAGAACTCCAGGTCAAGTCTTAAACCCACACCACCGGACAATGCAATTTCCTTGTACCAATTCGAAGAAAACTGACTTCCCGGGCGATTGTTGTCTTCATTGAAGGTCCAGACATTTCCGGCATCGAGGAAAAAGGCACCGCGCAACATGCTCCCCATGGTAAACCTAAATTCAGCCGAACCACCAATTCGAATATCTCCTATTTGGGTTGCGGTACGATTCGTATCCAGATAGTACTTATAAGATCCTGGGCCCAACTGTCTGGCTTTCCATCCACGGTTATCGTTGGCACCACCCGCAAAGAAACTGTAGTCAAAGGGCAAGGAAGTGGTGGTATTCCCGTAAGGTTTACCTGCTCCGGACAAGAGTCGAAGGTGTAAACCTGTATTGTGCTTCATCGCGCGGGAAAAGATCATATCTGAATCAATTCGAAGGAACTGAGAATAACCTACTCCAAAGATGGTTCTTTGACCATAAACTGTAGTATCTTGATATTGCTTAAAAAGACTGAGTACATTACCTGCCGGGTCAAAGGTTGTGTTCAGATAGAAAAGATTTTTTCCCTTCCGCTTATCACTGTCCTTATTATTGTACTCATAGGTCAACTTCCAGTCCTGCCAGATAAACTGATCACTGTATGCATTGCGGAGGAAAAGATCGTTCAGCGTGTTGATCGTTGCCTCGAACTGATCGCTCTTGTTGATGCTTACGAACTTAATGATCGACGCTCCCGGTAAACCGGCCTGAAAGATCTGCGTTTTTTCACCGTAGAAACGCCATAGGTAGTTCATTTGGATCACTTCACGCGAGAAATCCACTCGTCTTTGATAATTGAACGCAGTGGAGATCACGGTTCGCGGACGCTGACGTTTACTAAGCAATGTCGCTTTGGTTGGAAAGAGTCCCGGAACTTCGTATTTGATACTCGGACCGATCTCAAAGGTGTTAAAACTCCTTCCCGGTCTAGGAAGATCTGAACCGTCTACCGATTCATCAAATACTGGCGGCTGAGACTCAAAACCACCTCCAATGGATAAGGTCAACTTTTCCCCTCCTCCGAATAAATTCTTGTTACTGTAATTGATAGAAGACTGCACACCTAAAAATCCGTTGGAGTTGGTAAAGCGCGGTTCAAAACCAAAGCTCTGCTTTTCAGCCGGAACAAGATAGTAATGAACATCGATGTACTTAGTTCCCGGAATCTCCACTATAACCGGCTTGATAACTTGAAACAATCCCAACTGAAGTAAACGGGTGTAACTTCTTTCCAGGTAATACTCCTTATAATAGTTCTCTTTTTCAAGATAGTTCTGTAATTCGATCAATCCTGGATCTATCGGCATTTCTCCATTAAAATAGAAGGTTGCGATACGCTTTTCATCCAATTCTTTTGTCTTCCTATCCAGTACTTCCTTGTATAATAAGGTATCAATTGTTCTGATGAATTGCTGGTCCATGAGTGTCAATCCCATGTCTTCAACTGTCTTCTTGAAATTCCCTTTGAAATTGGAAGTGTCTGCAATGTGAAAATAAACGTCCCGCACATGCGTAGTTCTATGAGCGACTGGCACCAAACTATCCCTGTAAACCTCGTGACGGATCATCCTGTTCGAAAACTCCAACTGCAGGGTAACTTTCATGGTCGTCCGGTTGGTATCGGCCAAAAATGAAATATGCGAACTACTGAATCCATACAAGGCATTGTCACGCATGTGACGGGAAACTTTGTTCCTGAAATCATGAAGATAATCAATATCAAATGGCTGCCCCAGCAATGGATCTTTATCCTGCTTACTCACATATTTATTGTATTGATTCCGTACAGTGGAATTCGGAGCAATGACCTTGATAGAATCGATGATGTATTGCGGACCGGTTTCAAGATGATAATGTACGGTAGCCTTCCGGTTCTTCTTGTAGTGAACTTCTCCTTTAACCGCTCCGTAATAGAAACCTTTCTTCTTCATGTAACGGTCAAGCTGCTCAAGCGACTTGTCAAAAGGAATGCTATCGAAGACAACAGGAACGTCACCGATCTTATATTTCAACCATTCTCTAAGGAACATTTTTGGATTAACCGTATCCTTGAGAGGAATGATCTTCTCGGTGTAATAACTTTTATTCTTGGCTTTCGCCTTTTCGATCCTTCTTTGATTGATCCTTTTCTCTTTCTGCTTCCTTTTCGAATTTTCCTTTCTCAACTCAGTATTCTTTCGCTCTCTTTTCACCGCAATAGCTGTCGAATCGAACATATTGAAAACCGCCAACTTAGCTTTGAAACCAAGGGTTTTGAAATTGGGTTTTTGTCTAATGATCTCCGCTACTTCATCACCATCCAGTTTTCCTCCTTTAACAGTGACCTTATTAGACTTCAGTAAATACTTTCCTTCAGGCACAAATCTGGTCTGCTTGCAGCTGCATAAAAGCACAAGAATTGAAAGAATATATGTAAGTTTGACCGATCTCAAGACGAACAAAGGTAATAAAACAAAACGTGTCTGAATTGTCCAAAAATAAGATCAAATGGATCCGTTCCCTTCAGGAAAAAAAATTCCGTGAAGCAGAGGAAAAGTTTGTCGTAGAGGGTGAAAAAATGGTTTTAGAGGCACTCGAACTCATTCCTGAACGCGTTGAACTGATTGTCCATCTACACGAATTCGATCCGGGAGAGGTCGCATGCGAAAAACTGTCATGTACCGCGCGCGAACTTAAACAGATCTCCTCTTTTCAGACCCCAAACAAAATGCTGGCTGTTCTTAGAAAAGAGCGATCAATAATGAATACAGACGGATTAGTGCTTGCTTTGGACGGAATACAGGATCCTGGTAATATGGGGACGATCATCAGAACAGCCGACTGGTTTGGTGTTGAAACTATAATCTGCTCAACAGATACGGTGGACTGCTATAATCCCAAGGTCATTCAGGCAAGTATGGGCTCGATATACCGTGTGAAAGTTCACTACACCGATCTCAAGACTTTCATTTCTGACACCAAAAAACCGATCTACGGAGCGCTGCTTAATGGTAAGAACGTTTACGAAACGCAGCTTGAAACAGACGGAATATTGTTGATGGGCAACGAAGGCAAAGGAATCCGTCCGGAGTTGATAAATTGTATCTCCGTTCCATTAACTATTCCTCGCTTCGGCCAGGCAGAATCACTGAATGTATCCACCGCAACAGCAATTCTACTTTCTGAATTCAAAAAAAACAAATGACCTTATCCCCGTTCTTTCAAGCTTTGTTAACTTAGAGAGCAATGAGTTGGTTCCACAGGGAAATAGAGGATGTATTACATGATCTTCGGTCGAGCGAAAAGGGCTTAAGTACTGAAGAAGTCGAGATTCGTCGAAAAACTTACGGATTCAATGAACTGCCGGAAGCAAAGAAACGTCACTGGTTAGGTATTCTTCTGAAGCAATTCAAGAGCCTGATGGTTCTAATTTTGTTAGGAGCGGCACTGGTAGCATTGCTAACAGGACATTTTATCGATGTTTGGGTAATCGTCGTTGTAACATTGATCAATGCGACAATCGGCTTCGTACAGGAACTGAGAGCGGAAAAGGCGGTTGCTTCTCTTCATAAAATGATCCTTCCACAAGCCAAAGTCATCCGAGAGGGGACACGTTGCGTCATTGACGCCAGAGAGATCGTTCCGGGTGACATTATTATCCTCGAAGAAGGAGACCAGATCCCTGCAGATGCACGTATTCTGCAATCAAAGAACCTCAGATCCATAGAAGCTGCCTTAACCGGCGAATCGGTACCTGCAGGAAAGGAGAATTGTATTCTCGACAGCTCCACTCCACTCGCTGAAAGGAAAAACATGCTGTTCAAAGGGACATTTATCGCCGGTGGATTTGGAATGGCAGTTGTTACCCAAATAGGATTGGAAACTGCGATCGGAGATATTTCCAGGACATTAGATGAGATCAAGATCCAACGAACCAATTTTCAGCGAAAGACAGATCAGTTGAGCAAACAAATGGCCTTTATCGCCATTGGCACGACCATTCTACTTTTTCTCTTCACCTATTTTATTGAACAACTGGAGATCGGTGAAGTTCTTCTCATTTCAATAGCTGCTCTGGTAGCCGCAATTCCGGAAGGATTACCTGCAGTGCTGGCGATCGTGCTCGCCATTGGAGCCAATCGCATGGCAAAAAGGAAGGCTATCATCCGAGAATTTACGGCTACAGAAACGCTGGGTTCAGTTACTACCATTATCACAGACAAGACCGGGACACTCACGCAAAACAGCCTTACGGTTAAAAAACTGTATGTCCATGGCTCAAGGGAATGGAAAGTAAGTGGAGACGGATGGGACCCCAGTGGAAAAATTGAAGGATCGGAAATTACTCCCCCTCCGATCATCGCAAAAATTTGTGAATGGAGCAACAACAGCCATCTCAACTACGAGGAGAAAGAAGCTTCATGGAAAATGATCGGTGATCCGACGGAAGGAGCTCTTAGGGTATTGGCTGCCAAATTAAGCACAACTTATTCGGATGATCCATCTTCAGAGATACTGGACGACATGCCTTTCAGCTCTGAACTGAAATTGCGTGCTTCACTGGTATCGAGCAATGAAGAACGTCAGTTACTGATCGTTGGAGCCCCGGAAATGGTTCTTAAACGTTCGGCATCTTTTGTTCATTTAGATCAGGTCCATTCAATGAACGACACTGTTCGTCAGGAATTCCAGTCGTTGATCAGTGATTGGTCTTCCGATGCCATGCGGGTCATTGCACTTGCTTTTAAAAATTGCAGTACCGTCCAAAACAAGATCGATCCTGACAAACTGAATGAATTCACTTTTGCAGGGATCGTTGGAATGATAGATCCACCTCGACCGGATGTTAAAAATGCCGTTGAACAATGTAAGCGCGCAGGCATTCGGGTGATCATGGCAACCGGAGATCACGTTCAAACGGCGATTTCTATTGCAAAATCAACTTCCATAATCGACAATAAGTCGAACCATGAAGCACTTGCCTTTACGCAGGACCAGCTTGAAAAAATGAACGAAGTGGAATTCGAAAATGCCATCCTCCATACTTCCATATTTGCTCGACTGACACCAAATATGAAACTGCGCATTGCCGAAAAGTTGCAGGAGAAAGGTGAGCTGATCGCCATGACCGGCGATGGTGTCAACGATGCTCCCGCTCTTAAAAAAGCAGACGTAGGTATTGCTATGGGAATTATGGGAACTGATGTAGCGCGGGACTCTGCTCAAGTCATCCTTGCTGACGATAATTTCTCGACGATCGTTAGTGCAATTGAAGAAGGTCGAATCGTTTTCACCAATGCCAGACAAACAAGTTTCTTTTTGATCACAACCAACATTGCCGAAATATTTACCTTGCTGACATCGATCCTGATGGGTATGCCATTACCACTAACTGCCACTCAGATCCTCTGGCTCAACCTTGTCACTGATGGCGTAAGTGATATCTCCCTTGCGACAGAGATCGGTCATGGTGATGTACTCAATGAAGCTCCCATGAGTCCTAAAGAAGGAATAATCAATAGGAAGATTGTTCCCTTCCTTCTTATCAATACGATGCTTATGGCCTTGATCACAATCTTGACCTTTAAATATTTTGAAAACGCTAGCATCGAAAAAGCCCGAACTGCCGCCTTTATTGTCATGGCCTTTAGTCAGCTGTTCAATGTCTTCAACATGAGGTCGCTAAAACTTTCTATTTTCAAGATCGGATTCTTCAGCAACAAAGTGATTAATGTTGCCATGCTTATCTCTGTCCTTGTTCAGATCATCATCATTGAAGTTCCCTTCTTCATGAACATGTTCTCCTTTGAAGCAATGAGTGTGATGGAATTTGTCTGTTTGGTCCTGATCTCCTCCATTATTCTATGGGCGGGAGAATTGTATAAGTTGCTGAACAGAAAAAAGTCCCTTATTCCTGTGAATTGATCTCTCCGAAAGAAGTTCGCTTCCGCAAATATTCCCTCGAACGAAGCTCGGCATTTACTCTGATGTCCTCCCAAAACAAATTGACATCTCCAACGTGATAATTCTTCATGGTAAATGACAAATAACGGAATGGGAAATGTGGTTTAGAGATCCATATAACTCCGTCCGATACATGGGTATCGAATGACCTTTCATACAATTTGCCATTCGAAAATAGAAAACCTTTATGATCCGATCTTGAACTTACAACTGTCGTATCCCAGCTAACCGGGTTAACAACAGCCTTTGCCTGGTACCATTTGTATTGGCTCTTGTCGAATTTCTTCTTAAAAGTATTCCAGGTAACGAAACCACCAGTTTCACCCGGAGTGGACATCAAGGAAATATTCTCGTAATGATTGCTGTCCAAGCCAATGCCCGGCATATAAGCTGCAACTAGTCTTTCCTGCAATGGTTTTCCGTCAAAAAAATCTTTCAGAAGCAGAGACAAATGCGTACCACCCTGACTGTGTCCGGCCAGAATAATTCCACGGCCCTTGTTGAAGTGATCAAGATAATACTGAAAAGCCGCTTTTACATCTCCATAGGCTTTTAAAAGCGCGTCTCTTCCTCCGTTTTCAAGATTGTAATACGCCCTTAGATGAGCCTGACGATAAAAAGGCACATAAACAGACCCAGCGCCCGACCAGGCGCTTGCCTGGAATTTAACTGCTGTTTCGACTACGTCTTTACGGTGTTTCGGATCATCAACGGACACGTTCCATCTTGAATCTTCCTTTGCAAGCAAAAGTGTCGGATATACATAAAAAACATCTATTCCGTCTATCGGCTTGTCCGTTCCGAATTCGAGCAAAGATTCAGGATAGGCTCCCGGTAGAACTGCCCAATTATTTGGATCACTGTAGTTCAAACTATCCTGAGAGTAACTCCAACAGGTCAACAAAGAAAAGATAAGAATGAAAAGACAACGCGACATCGAATTCATAAATAAGGATCAGTTATTCTGAAGGTTCAAGGAACGATAAATGGCATCTGTACATTTCATTCCGTCGATCGCAGCTGAGATGATCCCACCTGCATAACCTGCACCCTCGCCACATGGATATAATCCTTTCAATCCGACATGCTGACAAGATTCAGGGTCACGTGGAATTGAAACAGGAGAAGATGTGCGTGATTCTGGCGCGTGAAGAAGGGCATCATTTGTCAAATATCCCTTCATCTTTCGCCCATAAGCCACAAATGCCTTGCGCAAACGCTCAGCGATGAAAGGCGGCAGCACTTTATCCAATTCTACACTAACTATACCCGGTTGGTAGGATGATCGGGGAAAATCTGTCGATCTCTTACCCTGCACAAAATCAAGCATTCTCTGAGCAGGAACTTTTTGGGTTTTCCCGGCAGCCTCCCAGCATTTCTTTTCCACCTCTTTCTGAAAATCGAGACAAACAAACGGGTCTTTTTCTTTACCGGGAAAATCTTCAGGTCCCACACTTACAACGATCCCGGAATTAGAATAGGGATTATTGCGTTTAGAAGGAGACCAACCGTTCGTAACAACTTCACCCGGAGCTGTGGCACATGGCGCGATAATACCACCTGGACACATGCAGAATGAATATACCCCCCTTCCGTCAACCTGCTCAACGAGTGAATAAGATGCTGGCGGCAAGAGTTCATCACTCAGTCGCCCGTGATACTGTATCCTATCGATGAGTTCTTGGGTATGTTCAATTCGAACTCCCAGTGCAAA
Source organism: uncultured Akkermansia sp. (assembly GCA_964593935.1). Lineage (GTDB taxonomy): Bacteria > Bacteroidota > Bacteroidia > Flavobacteriales_D > Crocinitomicaceae > M0103. The sequence continues at coordinate 441,383 of CAZQKN010000001.1, forward strand.
AGGTTTTGCCTGAATCAGTACATTTTTTCTATGCAATAATTCAAAAATATCCCTTGCTGAATGTCCTGTAGCAAGGATCACATTCGAAAATGGCAACTTACGCTCACCATTGATCTCAATACCGGTTATACGATCCTTTTCGATCAACAGATCCGTTAGTTTGGAATTGAAATGAACCTCTCCACCAAACTGTATTATTGCTTCACGCATGTTGACGATCAATTGTGGAAGCTTGTTGGTTCCGATATGAGGGTGGGCGTCAACCAATATATCCCTGTCAGCACCAAAATGAACAAGCCACTGCATTGCTCTGAGCACATCTCCTCTTTTTTTCGATCGGGTATACAACTTGCCGTCTGAGTAGGTACCTGCACCTCCTTCTCCAAAACAATAATTGGATTCAGGATCTACTATACTCTCTTTGTTGAGTTTAGCGAGATCTCGTCTTCTTGCTCTGACATCTTTTCCTCTTTCGAAGATCACCGGTTTCAATCCAAGCTCAAGGGCACGCAAAGCGGCATACAATCCAGCCGGTCCTGCCCCTATGATGGCGACACTTTCAGCATTGTGAACTTGTTTTGGCTCAAAGACAATGTCATCAACAGGAGATTCATTCAGGTAAACATCGAATGAACAATTGATGCGAATAGCTGGCTTACGAGCATCAATACTTCGTTTTCTCCAAATGAAAATAAATTCGTCATTCGAAAGGCTCAACTCTGTACGGATCTTCTTTTTCAGAAAAAGCTCATTTTTCGCTTCTTCCGGAGAAACCTGAAAAGAAAGCTCGAATTTCATTATCCTTCAAAAATAAAGGAGATCCACCACACCTTGTTGTAGAGCCTGTCTATCGGTCTGGAAACCTCTGTATTATCCTGAATAAAACTATTTATGATCCCATGTGAGTACTTCAGTTCGATCCCAAATTTAAAGTATGGCGCGAAAAATTCTACTCCGGCTCCAACTTGTCCCTGAAGATCGTGTTTCTTGATCTTGACGAAAGGGTCTATAAAACTTTGAGATGCATCCTGTTGTGACTGCAGATCGATCGTGTACTGACCTCCAGCCAAAACGTAGGTCGCAAAATTGTTCAGCCTCAAGGTTCTAAACTGGAACATCAGAGGAAAATCAAGATTCGTAGAGTTTACGCGTTCTTCGTTGAACAGATCTTTGTCCTCCGTTGGATCCGGATTAACGAATGTGTATTGAAGCACTCTTTCCTGAAACGACAAGGTAGGAATGAAACGCAAACGAACAACAGGTGTACCTATCTTGAGTGTTGACACTATCCCCACTTGACCACCTGCGGTTGTTGATGTAGTCAATGATTTGAGTCCATAGGCTTGATATGCATCCACTTTTTGATAGAGTGTAAAATCAGAGGCATTGAATCCCAGCATGAATCCAAAATGCAACAACCTCTCGTCAAATCGTCGGTAATTCAGGGGCTTCTCTTTTTGTGCATTTGCACTAAAAGTAGTAAGCAACAGAGCTATCGTAAAAAAGCGATTCATGAGTGAACTAACGTCAATTGAATTGTGATATTTGAATTCCCTGATCAAATTACGCCTTTGTACCCGTATAGATGGTTGCAATTCCCCCAGAAACAGTTTGTGCTTTGACATTCTGATAGCCCAATTTGCGAAGGATCGTAAGAAAATCCTCGCCTTCAGGGAAGGCAGCAACCGATTCAGGCAAGTAAGCATATGCCTTTTCGTCTTTGGAGATCCTTTTTCCTAAAAAAGGGATAATGTATCGTGAGTAAAATCCGAAAGCCTGCTTAACCGGGAATTTCTTCGGCTTGGAAAACTCTAGGATCACCGTTTTTCCTCCCGGACGAAGGACACGAAGCATTTCGCTCAGCCCTGTTTCAAGGTTCTCAAAGTTCCGCACTCCAAAAGCAACCGTTAACGCATCAAAATGAGCCGTGTCGTATGGAATATTCTCAGAATCTCCCAAAACCATCTGGATAACATGGTCGACCTTGCGCTTTTTCATTTTTTCACGGCCGACTTCAAGCATTCCTGAAGAAATATCCAGCCCAACGATCTCCTTTGGTTTCAATTTCAACAACTCCAAAGCAAAGTCACCTGTCCCGGTCGCAATATCCAAAATACGCTGAGGCTGTATGGATCTCAATTCTTTTACTGCTTTCTTTCTCCAAAGCTTATCAATTCCCAATGACAGGAAATGATTTAAAAAGTCGTACTTACCCGAAATGTTGTTGAACATCTCAGCGACTTCTTCTTTTTTTGATCTATCGGTTGAACCGTATGGTTTCACTACTTTCTTCTCACTCATAATTTATCCTACCATTGTATGTCCTTCCGGATACTTGTAATTTGTACTGATCACTCTCTTACCAACCAGATATGCTAAGGTCAAAGTCCCTACACGACCAATGAACATGGCTATTATAAGTACATATTTTCCTGCTTCACTGATCTCAGCTGTCACTCCAGTTGAAAGTCCAACCGTACTCGCAGCCGAAACATGTTCAAAAACCAGATCCATGAACGTGAAACGACCCGTTGAAATAAGATCTGCCTCCGTAATAGCTAAAGCAAATGGACCAATAATATTTCCCAATATAAAAAATAAGAAAACAGCGTAGGCCTTAAACACAACATCATTAGGAATTGTTCTATTAAACAATTCTGTGTGTTTCTTTCCTCTGACCGTTGAAATAACAGAGGCCCACATAATTCCGAAAGTCGATGTTCGTATACCACCCCCTGCGGATCCAGATGAAGCACCAACAAACATTAGAAATAGGAAAATTATTATAACAGGCAATGTCAAAGCACTGGTATCAACTACGTTGAAGCCGGCATTCCTCGTTGTCATTGACTGAAAAAGTGAGACTACAACATCACCCAATAGACTTTTATGTTCAAGCGTATTGTTGTATTCAAAAATAAAGAAAATGATTGCTCCCAAAGCCAATAGAGCAATTGTAAAATACAATGAGATTTTCGTACCGAATTCTATTGTTTTCCATGGGTATTTCATTCGTTCCCTTAAGCGCTTGAACTCGAAAAGATCAAAGACATAGATCATTCCAAATCCACCTAAGAAAATAAGAACAATGAAGACACCCTGAATAAAATGATTTTGAACAACATCTTTATGCATCAAGCCACCTTCTAAAATAGAGAAACCTGCATTATTAAAGCCTGAAACACTATGAAAAAGAGAATGAAAGAAACGACCTCCCTCATCTTTAAAAACTCCATAGGAACCAAAACCAAAGTATAAGAACAAAGTCCCTAATAATTCAATTGCCACGGACCAGATCACAATTTTTGCAAACATGCTGTTAGTATGTAGAAAAGAATCCTTGTTCACAAAATCCTCTAAAATTTCATGCTGTTTCACACCAACCCCAAACTTAGCCATTAACAACATTAAAGCCCCAAATGCTATCGTATTCAAGCCCCCCACCTTAATGAGAATCAACATTACAACCTGACCTTTGAATGTCAACGTACTTGGAACATCCAATGTTGACAACCCTGTTGCACTAACAGATGAGATCGAATAAAATAAAGAATCTGTGAATGGAATTCCCCCTTCAATAGTTGACATTTCAGGCAGCATTAACAATCCCGTACCAATACCCGTGATCAAACTAATGGAAATAATAAAGAGTACCGCAGGATGCAATTTCATCCATGGACGAAAGTTACGCTGCTTAAATAAATTATTGATCAGGATAACAAAGATGTAAAGCTGTACAAAAATCGTTGAGAAATCTGCAAAAAAACCGAATCCAAGTGCTCTAAATAAAGGCTCGATAATTAATGAACCGAAAACATTGAAAGCAAAGCCTTCAATAAGCAAAAAAGCAACAATAATTCCTTCCAACCAATTGGATCTAATGAATTGTTTAGGATTAAAGTCATAGAACAATCGAAGGATATACCTTAAAACGTAAAAGGCAAAACTTAACTGGATCAGTCCAAATGCGAATTGTTTATCCTCCGTTGTTAGGTTGAATCCATAGAAATAGATCAATATACCTATTGACATGAGAGAAACGATCGCATTCAAGGCACTCAATGTTCCGAGCACTCTTGGCTTTGAATCGTAGATCCAAAGATTGATCCTTTCTCTTAAGTCTCTAATGTTCACTGTTCGATCAATTTTATAGATTCTTGTAGCAACTCATCCTTTTTAATGGAAACAACTCCGATCTTTTCACATACCAAACCTCCTGCAATGTTTGCAATTTGAGCCAGCTGTTCGATTGAAAATCCAGCAACCAGGCAAAGTGTAGCCACGGCAATAACGGTATCCCCTGCTCCGCTGACATCGGCTATGTTCCGAACATGAGCCTTATCGTTGAACTGATTCTCTCCCTTGCGAATAAAAACTCCATGCTCGGATAGTGTCACAAAGCTAATTTCATTGTTAAGTTCAAGTTCCAAAGTATCAACTGCCTTCAAAAAGGAATTCTGATCACTTGGGAAACGAAATTCTATTCCTAAGCCCTCTTTCAATTCCTTGAGATTCGGTTTGAAAAGTGTAACTCCCTTATAGGCAAGAAAATTGTCTTTCTTTGGATCAACTGTCGTGATCACATTCTGACGTTTTGCTTCGTGCACAATCTCAGTTATCACCCTTTGGGTCAAAACACCCTTGTTGTAATCCTCAAAGATGATGGCATCTACACCGGTACCGATAAGATTTACAACTGCATCGATCAATTCCTTTTCTTCATCTGAATTAATAGGATTCGTTTGTTCCGAATCGATTCGCAACAACTGCTGATTATTTCCAATAACTCTGGTTTTCACTGTTGTTTTGCGCGTTGAGCTCTGAACTAGTCCGTCTCCAGCAATATTGTTCTTCCTCAGCAAATGAAGTAACTGTTCGGCATGGGTATCGTTTCCGATCACTGAGCAAATGATCGGTTTGGCACCAAGTGCCACGAGATTCAAGGCAACATTTGCCGCTCCCCCCAAACGATCCTCACTGTGATCAAAATTCACAATAGGCACGGGAGCTTCCGGACTGATCCGTGAAACTTTACCGTGAATGTATGCATCCACCATCACATCCCCAATTACGAGGATACGTTTATCGTTGAAACGTTCGAAACCGGATCTAAGGTCCATCAGTTCAGTTTTTCAAGCGCAGATTTGATACGCTTCATCGCTTCTGTCAATGTCTCTTCAGATGCCGCATAAGAAATTCGGATACAATTCGGATCACCGAATGCATCTCCGGTCACCAATCCAACCAATGCCTCACTTAAGAGATACAAACAAAGATCATCTGCATTGTTTATTTTATACTCTCCGTAGGATTTACCGAAGAATGAAGAAACATCCGGGAAGACATAAAAAGCTCCCACGGGAACATTTGTCTTCACTCCCTGCATTTCATTCAGTGCTTTCAGTACCAGATGTCTACGATTATCAAACGCACTGATCATATCCTTCAACACAGAAGGATCAGCATCCAAGGCTGCAATTGAAGCTTTCTGAGTAATTGAACAAGTTCCGGAAGTAAACTGTCCCTGGATCTTGGTGCAAGCATCGGCGATCACTTTTGGAGCTCCGATATACCCCATTCTCCAACCGGTCATGGCCCAGGCTTTTGACATCCCGTTCACGGTCACCACCTGATCATAGACATCAGCAAACTGAGCTAAACTCTCGTGTTTACCAATGAAATTGATGTGTTCATAGATCTCATCACAGATCACAACAAGTCCAGGATATTTTTTAATCACATCTGCAAGCCCCCTCAATTCCTCCTTCGTATAAACCGTACCGGTCGGATTACATGGGGTTGAAAAGATCATCAATTTGGTTTTTGGTGTGATCGCTGCTTCCAGCTCCTTGCCCGTGATCTTGAAATCATTGTCAATTCCTGCACTGACAACAACAGGCACACCTTCAGCTACTTTTACGATCTCCAAATAAGAAACCCAGTATGGAGCAGGAATGATAACTTCATCCCCTTTTCCTATTAAACTCAACACAACATTAGCGATCGATTGCTTGGCTCCCGTTGAAACCACGATCTGTTCTTTTGTATATTTCAGTCCATTATCTCGTTCAAACTTTCGGCAAATGGCTTCGCGAAGGTCATCATATCCAGGAACCGGAGTGTACATGGTAAAGTTGTTGTTCATCGCCTCTACCGCTGCATCCTTAATGAATTGAGGTGTAAAAAAATCAGGCTCACCTAAACTCAGCGAGATCACATCTTTACCTTCTGCTTTTAGTTCGCGACTCTTTCTTGACATAGCCAGTGTTGCTGACTCTTCCATAGCGTTCAAACGCTCTGACAACTTTATCATATACGGTTCTGAATTTATGAGACAAAACTACATAAACTTGCCCGAACTTAAAGGCAATTACTTTAGTTTTTAGCAATAGAATTCAATAGCTATTTGTGGATAATTAAAACCCATTTAAAGGATTATCTTTTGAATTAGGTCTAACTTTGCAGAACATGGAGACGAAAAAGTTCATCGACATAAAACGCCTTATCGCCAGTAAAAGCCCACGTTTGGCGAAATGGATCCCTGGATTCGTTATCCGTTACCTGAAAAGGATCCTTCATCAGGACGAGATAAACGACTTCCTTGATAAGCATCATGATGTCTACAACGCCGAATTCTGTGAAGAAGTAGTAAAGTACTTCAACATCAAGATAGAATTGATCGGCAAGGAGAACATACCTGAGAACGGACCAATAATTCTCGCCATGAACCACCCTCTTGGAGGAATGGATGCATTGGCCCTGGTAACAGCTATAAAAGATCGCAGAAGGGATATAAAATTTATTGTAAACGATCTGTTGATGCATTTGCACAATCTGAGCGACCTATTTGTTGGTGTCAACAAGCATGGAAAGAATGATCAGTCTGTGAGACAGCAGATCATGGAATTGTTCGAATCTGATGAGGCTGTTTGTATATTTCCAGCCGGATTGGTTAGCCGAAAATCCAAAGGACAGATCCGTGATCTAGACTGGAAGAAAACCTTCGTTACTTATGCAGCAAAATACGATCAGCCCGTTGTTCCGATCTTCATTGACGGCGAATTGTCACCTTTCTTCTATCGCCTGTCGAACCTCCGGAAATTCCTCGGGATCAAAATGAACATTGAAATGTTGTATTTGTCGGACGAAATGTTCAAACAAAGGAACAAGACCATACGCTTCATCGTGGGTAAACCAGTATACATCAAAGATCTTCCGTCAATCTCGGAAAGAGAGCAAGCCCAAATGATCAAGGCTAAAGTTTACGAGTTATCCAGGTAAAATATTTATCATTCATGGACAAGATTATAGACCCGATAGACCGTTCGCTTCTGCTTAAAGAGTTGAGCGCTGAGAGATTCCTTAGAAAAACTAGAAAAGGTGACAATGAGATCTATGTTGTCAATATTCACAATGCACCCAACACAGTTCGGGAAATAGGACGCTTGAGAGAAGTGACTTTCCGAGCTTCCGGAGGAGGAACAGGATTGAGTATTGACCTGGATGAATACGACAGCGGGGACATTTGCTATGAACAACTGATCGTATGGTCACCTGAAGACGAGGAGATCGTCGGTGGATACCGTTACATTAAATGCGCTGACGCCATTGATCCTGTTACAGGAGAGATCCATCTTTCTACATCTCATTATTTCGATTTTACGGAGCGTTTCGTTAAAGAGTATCTTCCCTACACGATCGAACTTGGCCGAAGTTGGGTTCAACCGAATTTTCAACCAACCGTAAATCCTCGAAAGGGACTATTTGCCTTGGACAATATCTGGGATGGACTCGGGGCCATTGTCATCAACAATCCTGAAATCAAGTACTTTTTCGGAAAAGTAACAATGTACCCCAGCTACAACACTGCCAGCCGTGACTTCCTGCTTCATTTCATGCATCACTATTTCCCCGACAATGAAGGATTGATGAAGCCATTCCATCCTTTGGTTCAAAACTACGACAGGAAATATGTTGAAGAACAATTAAAAGGACTGGACTTCAAAGACGGTTTCAAAGTATTGAACAGTGCTGTTAAAGAAAATGGAGAATTCATCCCGCCTTTGGTGAACATTTACATGAACCTTTCTCCTACCATGAAAACGTTTGGAACGGCTGTGAATCCTGAATTTGGCAACGTTGAAGAAACAGGGATCCTTGTGACCATTGCTGACATCTACGCTGACAAGAAGGAGCGACATATGCAGTATTAAACTAAATAACCCATGCAGCTTGGTTTTCTGAAGCTTCAGAAAACACGTTTAGGATTGCCGGCACCCGTTGTAATCTGCTGTTTGATACGATCTCTTTCCAACGAATTGGAATGCAGCCCGCCATTGTTTGCCTGAGACTTTCCTGATGGTCATAAAGGTAAGCTTCAAGATATTACTGCATGGGCTCCGCTCTCGCGGATAGGGTCACTGCACCTTCCATGAGGTTGTACCCGTATTGCAAATTTACGCAATTTGAACAGCAAAAGGAAGATTTAAATCTTAACTTTGCAAGCCTATGAACTTTTTGAAGAAAATACTTTTCCGCCTGCTTTCAGAAAAGCAATACCTGAGACTTTTGCATCGGGTGTTTTACCTCATGTATGACTTGGGACTTTTGAAGAATGACAAGCAATTCAAGTACCATTATGCCATAAAGAACTGGATCAAACCTACTGATGTGGTAGTAGATATCGGTGCAAATCTTGGTTATTTCTCTAAAAATTTCGCTCGACTGACCCCCAACGGCAAAGTGATCTCTATTGAACCGATCCCTGCATTTTTCATGACTCTTGAACACTTCATGAAAAAATATTCCAATTCAGTGCGTCACAACGTCGCTCTTGGAAATGAAGAAGGGATCATTACCATGGTCATGCCTAAATCGAACGGGATGATCCGCACAGGGTTGCCGCACATTGCTGAATCCGAAGAGGAAAAGAAAAAACATGAAACAAAGGATGTGAGGATCGTTCGTGGAAGTGACCTGTTGGGAAAGGAAGATCGCATTGACTACGTTAAATGTGATATTGAAGGCTATGAACTGAATGTTTTCAAAGAGATCAAACCCGTCCTGGAAAAGCATCGACCTGTTGTTCAAATCGAGATCTCTCCGAAGAATCTGGAAGAAATGCTAGAGCTGTTTAGTTCGATGAACTACAAACAATTTGGTATAGCGAACTTTAATTTGCTTGCCGAAAATGGAAAACAACAGGAAGATGGTGATTTCCTCTTCATACCGGAAGAAAAAGTACAACACTTCATTGAAAGATGACTCACATTTTGATCCTGACCGCTTAGGCATGTTATTTGCTGAAAAATCACTTACTTGCTTATACATCGATGTGCTCTGACTAAATGATCCCTGTTTCTGCCATTGTAATTTTCTGTTTGCTCATGATCAGTCATTTGATCCGATACTTCATGGAAGAAAAAAGGAATAAAAGAGCGATCAGTCAGTTCAAGGAACAGGAAAAAATTGATTTGGAAGAATTGTTAAAAACACGAGAGAGCAGAACTGACCATATAGAATTCAATGAGGATACATTTTGGGAATTGATCGACGATATTTTTAATCGAAGTGGTAATCACTACCGAAATTTTCTCGGTGTTTTTCGGGACAAATTAAAAAATATTGGTCCTGAAGAGCTAGTAAGAATGGATAATCTGATCAATCGGCTTTTTGTAAAAAATATTCACCATGATCTGTGGGCTGCATCCCGAATTATCTTCAAAGACCCAAAACTCGGCAGTGCTTTTATGCTAATGAATGTCATGATGATAAAAGGCAGGATCTTCTTTTATCAGGCCTGTATAAATCCCAATCTTATTCTTGGAAAGGAATTCACACATATCGACGGTCGATTCTTCAATGACATTATTGCTGAAGAGTATTATCGAAAAACAGGAAAATTGATCCCGATCGAAATGGATGAGACGGAACTGATCGTTCCCGGTGTTCCTTGCGATGATGATGAGCTCCCTTCAAAATTCCCTGAATTATGGGGACATTTTGAAGGTAAAAGTTGACCTCTACTCTGAGATCTTCTTCTTCAATTCTTCAATCTCCTTGTTCTTTTGCTTGAATCTTTTGTAGTCGAAAATGGATGAAAGCATCACACCAATCACAAAACAGAGCAGGATGAGGACAGTTAAAGGCAATTCGAACCGAGTAAAGATCAAATGCAATTCAACCATCTGCCAGTTCAATACAGCGAAAATGATCGCTAAAATGACTAAAAGAATTTTCGAAACAAATTTGATCTTTCCGAGCGCAGACAAGCTTTCCCAATATTCCTTTAACTCTATCATGACCTTATTTTGAGTGAAAATTACAAAGAATTACAATAACAAAGAACTTTAGGAGATCAACACTCGTGCTGGTCTGACACTCTGGATGATTGACATAATCGAATCATTTCCTATATTTGCCGCGATTTAAAGATTTTTATGGCAACTACAGCAGATATCAAGAACGGGCTTTGTATCCGTCACAACGACAAATTATTCCAGATCATTGAATTCCAGCACGTGAAGCCTGGGAAAGGACCTGCATTCGTTCGAACAAAGATGCGTCAGATCGAATCAGGAAAGGTACTTGACCACACTTTTTCAGCGGGACACAAGATCGATCCGGTTCGAATTGAAAATCGCGAATATCAGTACTTGTATCAAGAAGGTGATGATTATGTTTTCATGAACAATGAAACATTCGAACAGGTAAATATTCCGTCTAAAATGATCGAAAAACCTTTGTTCCTTCAGGAAGGAATGATCTGTAACATTTTGTTCCATGCAGAGGAAGAGACTCCGCTTGTGGTGGACCTACCAATGTACATTGTTTCGGAAGTTACATACACTGAACCAGGTGTAAAAGGTGATACTGCAACAAACTCTATGAAACCTGCAACGATTGCAACAGGTGCAGAAGTGCGAGTTCCACTTTTCATCGACAACGGAGAGGTGATCAAGATCGATACAAGAACAGGTGTTTACGTTGAGCGCGTAAAGAACTGATCCAGATCTTATTCAAATAGTATTCAAGGGATTCGTGTGGGTCCCTTTTTTTGATCCTATGACACAGACAAAGATCAATGATTTTGTTCTCAATTTTGAATCGATCAGAATTGAGAACACTCGTGAAGAAAGTATCCTTGTGTTCCTTCACGAAGCGTTGGGTTCTATTCCACAATGGAGGTCGTTTCCAAGCGACCTTTGCCATAGACTCGGGATGAACGGAATAGTCTATGAACGCCAAGGACATGGCAAATCTGATCCTTTAACCGAAAAGAGGGACTCCAGATATCTGCACAATTATGCTTGGAATGAACTACCAGCATTTCTTGATACCATTCTTCCACCCGACCAAAAGATCATTTTAATTGGTCATTCAGATGGCGGAACCATCGCACTGTTGTATGCAGCAAAATTTCCTAAGCGGGTAAAGGCTGTTGTCACAATGGCTGCTCATGTCATTAACGAGCCTGAAACAATTGCAGGGATCGAACCGGCGGTCAATGCTTTCAAGTCAGGTAAACTAAATAAATTACACGATTATCATGGTGACAAGACAGCAAGACTCTTCTATTCCTGGGCCGACACATGGAGAAGTTATGAATTCCGTGACTGGGACATCACGCCGGATATTGGAGAGATTCAATGTCCCTGCTTAATTCTTCAGGGAAATAAGGATCAATATGGTACGATTCGACAACTGGAATTGATACAACAATCTGTATCTTATACGTGTATCACAAAATTCATAAAAGATTGTGGCCACCATCCTCATCTAGAGAAACCAAATGAAGTAACCCAGTTGATCAGCAATTTTCTGAATGATCAATTTTGAACAATCCATATATTTGGAGGGTTTAAACAATATGAGCAATAACGAATTCCAAAATCCGATAGATCCTGATAAGATCACCGAGACTCCTCACTCGCTGGAATATCCACACCATGCAGGAAGCGCACTTGTAAAACCCGAAGACCAGGGCAAGATCAAGGGTCGCGCCTTGTCTGCAATGGAACACCAAACAGACATGCAGCTCAACCAGATCTATGAGCAAATGCAGCTGTTAGCTGAGCAAGCAAAGAAATTACAGGACAGAAAATCGATCTCCGAATTCATATATCAAGCCGAAATGCGTTTCGAGCCATTGATCAATCACGTATATCATCTTTACAAAAAAGAAGATTCGAGCTACCTTTTATCACTTATTGCGCCTGACCAATGGGGCCGATCTAAAAGATCGTTCGAATGGATGGCAACAGTTCGTCTGCTGGCCGATCACACCTGGGATGTTCTGGAAAAACATGCAGATATCTGAACAGTTATCTTACAAAAACCCATTCATTTTCATTCGACTGGTTCACATCAAACTGATAACCATCCACATTATACAGTTTCAATTCCTCAGGATCTGAAATATTGTTTTCTATACAGTATCTAGCCATCGCCCCTCTCGCATGCTTTGCATACATCATCACAACTTTGAATTCACCATTTTTGAATTCTTTAAAAACCGGAGTAATCACTTTTGCCTTTAACGTTTTCTTGTCGATGGCCTTAAAATATTCTGCAGATGCCAAATTAAGGATCACCTCCCCTTTCTCCATCTCGGCATTGAGGAACTGGGCAGGTTTCTTACCCCAGAATTGATAAAGGTTCTTGATCTTTGGAGAGATCTCCCATTTGGTCCCCATTTCCAAACGATAGGGGTACATGAGGTCTAAAGGCTTCAAAATCCCGTAAAGTCCGGAAAGAATTCTAATGTTCTGATTTGCCAGACCCAGCTCTTTTTCACTGAAACCACGAGCATCCAAACCCCGATACACCTCACCGCTGAAAGCCATCACGCAAGGAACAATTTCCTCAGTTTGAACAATCGGATCTTGCCAGTTCTTGTAACGCAATTCATTTAGCTCGGCAAGATCCATAGATACATGCATCATTTCAGCTAATTTCTTAGCTTTCATTTTCTTCAACTTAGAAACAAGTGAGTTCGTTTCTTTCAAAAAGTAAGGAACACTCACTTCACTGTATAACTGAATATCCTTTGTATCAATTGATTTTGCTGGAGAAAGAAGAATCTTCATGATGTAAATAAGAAAGTTAAATTAAAGAAATGCCAGTGAAAATAAGGTAACAAGCAGGACACCGACGATGTTCAAAACAAATCCAACTTTTGCCATTTGACTTATGTGAACTTGACCTGTAGCAAAAACTATCGCATTAGGAGGAGTTCCCACCGGCAACATGAAAGCGCAGCTCGCTGCCATAGTTACTGGTAGACAAAGTTGTAAAATCGAATACTCTGACTGCAAAGCAAATTCAGCTATTAAAGGGATAAAGACCGTAACCAAAGCAAGGTTTGACATGATCTCTGTAGCGAAAATAGAAATAGCCACAATAATCAGCAACAACAATACGAATGGCAGACTATTGAACTGAGTGAACGATGCGGTCAATGCTGAGATGACTCCGTTGCGTTCGAACATAGCTGCAAGAGCCAAACCTCCACCAAAAAGGATCAAAATTCCCCAAGGCAATTTCTCCGTATCTTTCCAATTGAGAAAAGGCTTTCGATTGGTTCCCGGTAAAATGAATAAAAGAATAGCCCCAAGTACGGCAGGTCCTTCGTCCTTGTATGGAATTCCCATTTGATTGAACAATTCCCTGAAAGACCAAAGAATGACTACAACACCAAATATCAATAAAACATAGATCTGATCTCGTGACCAGGGTTCCTTGTGTAGCTCAAAATCTGTTCCCCCACCGTTTCTTTCCTTTCCCAGTAAGAAATAGAAAAACACATAAATACTGAGAAGCATAGCAATGCTCAAAGGCAATGCGACTTTCATCCACTCAAAAAATCCTACTTCGATCTGATAATTCTGCTCCAGAATGCTTGCCATCTGAACATTCGGTGGTGAACCGACCAAGGTTCCCATACCCCCTACACTGGCCGCATAAGCAACAGAAAGCAATAAGAACAGCGGAAATTTAGAATGATTTTCAGATTTAGGTAAAGCATGTATAACGGCCGTTGCCATTGGCAACATCATTAATGCGGTAGCAGTGTTTGATATCCACATGCTCAGAAGTCCGGTTGCAAGAAGAAAACCCAGCAGTATTCTTGTCTTCGACTTACCTACCAAACCAATTATTCCCCTGGCTACCTGCTCATGGATGTTCCATTTCTCGAGTGCAAGCGCCAATACAAATCCCCCAAAGAAAAGATATACGTTGCTGTTCCCGTATGCCTTAGCCAGATCTCCTCCTTCGAGCACTCCTAAAGGAACAGCAAGAACCAGAGGAAGCAAGGCCGTAACATAGATCGGTATCACTTCGAAAACCCACAAATAGATCATTAATCCACCCAAAGCGATTGAATTCCAGAGAAGATCTTTCCCCCCGCTCAACAATACAACTATCGCAGCAAGAAAAAGACCAACACCCAGAACAAGACTTTTCCAGTTTTTCATCGTAAAATGTATTGCATAAAAAAAGCGGACATTGTCCGCTTTATAAAAATAGTGCTTTATTTACACCAATGCGTTCAATTTGTTCACAAAGTCGATCGCTGCTTTTTCAAGGTCATTACGCACTGCTTTAAAATCAGCTTTGGATTTGGATGAATTGATCTTTACCAACATTACGTCCTGGAACTCTGCTGCTTCATCGATCAGTTTTTCTGCCTTTTCAGCTACCGAACCTTCAGCCATCATAGCCATGAAACATTCGTCAACAACATCGAATACCATGTTGTTCAAATCCTTTTTTATACTTCTTTTACTTGCCATTCTTTTTTTTTGTAAAAATAAGGAAAGTATTCGTAAGCAGAAAACTCGTTCATTGATTCCATGAAAACCTAGAACATTGAGAAGTTTCTCTCCACAATCATTTAAAATAGCTTTTTATCTACATTTGTTAAAACCACTCTAAATGAAAAAGCTAATTCTTGCAGTACTCCTATTTTTTAGCACAATGAACTTATCTGCTCAACAATGGATAAGTGAGGAATACCATTATGACAGTATTATGAATCTCGAATATGGCACTGCAGAAAACTTCCTAGGTACACCTGTAACATTACACATGGACCTTTATCTTCCGTTATGCGAAAGCACCGTTGGCGACCCTAAAACGCCGCTCGTGGTTTTCATACATGGTGGCTCTTTTCTTTCCGGCGACAAAGGAGAAAGCAGCATTACCGATCTTGCAAAAAGTTTTGCAAAAAGAGGTTATGCTTCCGCATCAATCAATTATCGTTTGGGTTTTATTAATGATGACGGCTTAAACCAATGTAATTTCCCTAATTACCCATGTTTTGTAGCCGCCGATACGGCCGAATGGTATAGAGCATACTACAGAGCAATACAGGATGCGAAAGGTGCGGTCCGTTTTCTTGTGAATCATCACGAGGAATACCGTATTGATCCTCTAAACATTTTTATCGCAGGTGAAAGTGCAGGTTCCTTTATTGCAATGAGTACAGCTTTACTTGACGTGGGATCAGAGAAGTTTTCTCAATGTTATGCTTTAAGCGGAGTCACTCTACCCAATTCCAACACAGCATCCTGTCCACATAATTTAAATCAAACCTTTCCCGGAGGAATTATTCCACGTCCTGATCTGGGTAGTATTGAAGGAACAATTGAACCTACGACCATACCATTCCATATAAAGGGAGTCGGTAATTTCTTCGGTGGTATGTTTAGTAATTTACTGGAAACAAGTGATGCCGGGCAGCCTAAACCCGCAATTTATCAATACCACCAACCATGTGACCTGATAGTTCCTTTCGAGACGGGCAAGGTCTATTCCGGGATGAATTGGTGCTTTACCAATGGTTATGGTTGCAGCGCTATTGGGAATGTCCCTCTTATCTATGGAAGCAAACAGATCTCCAACTGGAATTCGATTAATTCACATGGCTACTCAATTCAAGATAATTTTACAGCTATCCCTTTCCCATACGAATACATCGGATTTCAGCCAAAGAATTGTTTCGATCAAGTTATAAATGGAAATGGCTGTCATCAATATGACAATTATTCCAATCGCAAAAATCAACTGATATCTTTTTTTGCTCCATTGGTCACGACAAGTCCGGTTTGTGAACCAGTACTGAGTAATCTTGATTTGCTATCCGAACAATCGGGACAATTCGAAATTTATCCCAACCCTTTCTCAAATGAGGTTACCATTTCAAGCTCGATTTTAACCGATTTTCAATTAACCGATGTTTTTGGCAGAACCATAAGATACGGTCAATTATCCAAGGGATATAATCAATTGAATATTTGTTCCTCCCAACTGAATGAACAGCAATTGGACGATGGTGTATATTTCTTGATAATTTTATACAAGGACACCCCTATTGTTAAACGTCTGATCAGAAAGCAAGATTAAGAAAGCTTTATTAAAATATTATAGGCATCTATCAATACGAAAAGAAATTATGGTTAACAAAAAAGCCGCAGATATTACCTGCGGCTTTATGTTTCCATGAGCTCGTTTATTTTACTGAGCTGCTTCCTCTTTTCTTTCTGGTCTTGGTAAAAGAACTTTACGAGAAAGTTTCCACTTCTTCGTTTTTGGATCTTTTCCAACTACCTTAAACTTCAGGACATCTCCTTCCTTACAAACGTCTTCCATCTTCGCTACCTTCTCCCAAGAGAATTCAGAGATATGGATCAAACCATCAGTTCCCGGCAGGATTTCCACGAAACAACCGAAATCTTTAACCGACTTCACTTTTCCTTCGTACTCCGCTCCCTCTTCAACTTGTGGAGGGAAAGCGATCTGACGGATCCTACGAGTTGCTTCACGCATATCATCCCCATTGTTTGACATGATCTGAACACGCCCTTCACCAGTTTCCAATTCTTCAATTGTAATGGTTGTGTTCGTATCCTTCTGAAGTCCTTGTATGATCTTTCCTCCAGGTCCGATGATCGCTCCGATCACTTCGTTAGGCACATTGAATGCCTCAATACGAGGTGTCTGTGGTTTGAAATCAGGATTTGGTTTAGCGATTGTTTCAGTGATCTTGTTCAAGATATGAAGACGACCAGCTCTCGCTTGCTCCAATGCCTGGATCAATACTTCGTACGGAAGTCCGTCCACCTTAATATCCATCTGACAAGCAGTGATCCCTGCTGCGGTTCCCGTTACTTTAAAATCCATATCACCCAAGTGATCCTCATCACCCAAGATATCAGACAATACAGCAAACTTACCTTCATCCGCAACAAGTCCCATTGCGATACCTGATACAGGAGCCTTGATCTGAACCCCACCGTCCATCAATGCCAATGTACCCGCACAAACAGTCGCCATGGAAGACGAACCATTTGATTCAAGGATATCAGAAACCAAACGAATGGTGTAGGCGTTATCTTCAGGGAGTACAGGCTTCAAGGCACGGAGCGCCAAGTTTCCGTGACCGATCTCACGACGAGAAGTTCCGCGAAGCGGCTTAGCTTCTCCTGTTGAGAATGGTGGGAAGTTGTAGTGCAACATGAACTTCTCATAACCGTGGAACGTTGCTCCATCGATCATCTGCTCATCCATTTTACCACCTAAAGTCAGCGTTGTGATCGACTGAGTTTCACCTCTTGTGAACACAGCTGAACCGTGAACACATGGAAGGTAATCTACTTCAGCCCAGATCGGACGGATCTCATCAAACTGACGACCATCCAAACGCTTTTTCTCGTTCAGCATCACCCAACGAACTGCTTTTTTCTTCACTTCAGAGAAGTATGTAGAAATGAATCCACCCACTTCAGCCAATTCCTCTTCCGAGTAAGCAGCCTTTACTTCAGCTTTGATCGCATCGAACAACTCTGTGCGCTTTGCTTTATTCGCCAAGCCCATTCGAGCTACATCCTTACATTTTTCCATTGCCAATTCGTACACTCTGGCTTTTACGTCTTCATTGTGTACTTCGTGGCAATATTCTCTCTTTGGATTAGCCGTTGGGATTTCAGCTGCCAGATCCAATTGGAACTGACACTGCTCTTTGATCGCTGCATGTCCGATCTTGATCGCTTCAACCATTTCCAATTCTGAGATCTCCTTGAACTCACCTTCGATCATGTTAACATCTTTGGCAGTTCCAGCGATCATCATATCAGCATCTGCTGATTTCATTTCTTCCATCGTTGGGTTGATCACCCACTGACCGTTTACACGTGCAACGCGCACTTCTGACATTGGTCCGTTGAACGGAATGTTTGAAACTGCTATCGCAGCTGAAGCCGCCAATCCACACAATGCATCCGGATTGTTCACTCCGTCATACGACAATAACTGGATCATCAACTGAACTTCCGCATGGTAATCATCCGGGAAAAGTGGACGCAAAGCACGATCCACCAAACGCATGATCAGGATCTCTCCTTCAGAAGGACGCGCTTCACGACGGAAAAATCCGCCAGGAAAACGTCCCGCTGCTGCGTACTTCTCACGGTAATCTACTGTTAACGGAAGGAAATCTACTCCTTCCTTCGCCTCTGGGGCAGCCACAACTGTTGCTAACAACATCGTATCTCCCATTCTTACTACTACAGACCCATCTGCCTGTTTTGCCAATTTCCCGGTCTCAACGGAAATTTCTTTCCCGCCTGTGACGATTGACTTTCTGATTCCTATATTCATATTTAATTATTTCCAAATTACTGTTCGGTGTTCAAAATACTGAATCCTGAATCCTGAATTCCGAATTTTTTAATAAAAAAGGGACAGTCGAAATGAATTCGAATGCCCCCTCCAATAAAATTTTGCTTTCGCTGGAATTAACGACGAAGTCCCAATTCCTTAACGATAGCACGGTATCTTTCGATGTCCTTCGCCTTTAGGTAATCAAGAAGACTTCTTCTTTTACCAACCAAAAGCTGAAGAGCTCTCTGTGTTCCGTAATCTTTTCTGTTCTTCTTCAAGTGCTCAGTCAAATTACTGATACGGAAAGAGAACAAAGCGATCTGTGCCTCAGCAGAACCAGTGTTAGTTTCTGATCCACCATGCTTAGCGAAGATCTCTTTTTTAATTTCTGAATTAATATACATGCCAATATTCCTTAAATGATTTTTATGTATGTCGCCTCTACATCTGACGAGATTTGACGCGCAAAGATAGTTACTTATTCTGAATTGACAAGTTTTTTCTTTAAGCTCACCAACTTAACCATATCAACGAGCGTTCCTTTTTGTAAATTTGATTAGACTTATCAATCGCGCTCCATTGCCATGAAAATATTCCGAAACGTATTACTTATACTGCTCTCGGTACAACCAATGGGGTTTCGTGCACAAGAAAAGTTCACTGACAATCTTCATCTCAGAACCGATGCACATTTTGGTTTTCTGATTCCTGAATACCAACTGTTCAACCAGATCGCCAATGACTACGTATATAGCGGCGAAATCTCTCTTCAAAAGCAAAGTTCAGGAAAACACGATAGGGACCAACTTTACAACTATCCTGAATTTGGAGTTACGCTCCTGTATTCCTCACTGGGTAACAACGATGTGTTTGGGCATGAAACAGCCCTGTATGGTTATTTTTTGACACACCTATTTGAAAGAAAGGTGTTTCAATTGAACCAGCAGTTTGGTTTAGGATTGGGATATGCGAGTAGAAAATTCAATTTACAAGACAACTATTTGAACGTTGCTGTAGGTTCACATATCAATATTCACTTTAACTACAAACTGGGATTTTCATTATTAATCTCAGAGCGATTCAGGATCAATTCCGGCCTTTCCTTCAGTCATTATTCCAATGCGAACATGGCAGAGCCCAACTTGGGAGTCAACACCTTTACAGCATATCTGGGAAGCAACTACCTGCTTGGAAAAAAGAACCTTTACGAGAAAAGGACAAAGCAGGAACATCATCCCGGGAACGAATTCGCCGTTATAGGATCTATCGGAGGCAAACATACCCGTGCACTTCAGTCCACCATCTATTTCACTTCCTCGCTTTCCGGAGAATTCCGAAGACAGATCTCTCGTAAGATCCGTTTAGGCGCAGGTTTGGATCTTTTCTACGATTCCTCAACCGAAACTGAAATGAGTGTCCCTGGAAAAGATCCATATCGCCCCATCAATGACTTCCGGACCGGAATCCATATTTCTCAGGAGATCGCTTATGGCGACTTTAGCTTTATACTTCAAGAAGGACTTTATGTGGGATTAACAAATACTGTGGACCCAAACAGAATGATGTATAACAGAGGAATTGTAAGGTGGCGAATGAATGACAGGTTTCTGATCCAGATCACCATGAAATCGCATTTGCACATCCTGGATTATCCTGAATTCGGATTTGGATACTGGTTTAAAACTCCTAAAAAATGAGGTTTTACAATTGGATAGTACTACTGCTTATCCTTTCGTCATGCGGAAAGGATAAGATTCAAAACAAAGAAATTATTCTTACTGACGACTTCAACATTCTAACGATCGACAGTCGATTCGATGTTGTTTTAACTCAAAGCACGACTCAATCGATCCTTATCTCAGGACACCCAAGATCAGTTGAAAGCGTTGAGTATTCGTTCACCGGAAATGAACTCAGAATAAAAAGTAAAGGTGGAAATGCCTGGCTTAGACCGAAGAACAATCGCACAACTTTATACATTTCTGTCAAAGAACTGAAGAGAATCAATATCAATGAAACAGGATCTCTGCAATGTACGAACGAACTTACAGGTGATGAGATCGGACTGGTCACCACCGGAAAACTGGCGGTTGCGAACCTAAAACTGAACTGCGGCACCTTTTATTTCTGGAACAATTTCCCTTGTGGAGGAAAAATAACACTTGAAGGAGAAGTTGAAGTATTAAAGCTATGGAATCATGCCCTTATGCAAGTAGATGCGCTCCAACTCAATACATTGGACAGTGAGATCGAGAATAATTCTCAGGGAGACATCAGTACTTCAACTGCAAACTCGATAAAGTACAGCATCAAGGGTTCGGGAAATATCAAACTGAAGGGAAATCCACCGCTTATAGTCCCTCTAAGTTCTGAAGGAAGTGGTCAATTGATACAACTTTGATCACATTCGCTGAGGAACCTCAATGCCAAGCAAACGCATCGCCAAAGTGATCACTTTCGCGACATTTCTACTCAACGTTAAACGCATCCGCTTAATTTCCTCCTCAGGCTCCTGCAGGATAGTTACGCTTTGATAAAAATGATTGTAAAGCTTAACCAATTCAAATGTAAAATTAGCTATCACCGCAGGAGAATGTTCGTTCGCTGCCTCTTCTATAACTGATGGAAACAATGCAAGTTGTTTGATGATATCTTTTTCTTCAGCACCTAACTGTACTGATTTCGGATCGAATGTCAAATCTTTCATTCCTGAACGTGCAATCAACGAACAGATCCTTGCATGGGCATATTGAATGAACGGCCCCGTATTTCCATTGAGTTCAATGGACTCCTCAGGATTGAACATCATTCTTTTCTTTGGGTCAACCTTTAAAAGATAGTATTTCAATCCCCCCATTCCGATCTTGCGATACAAGTCTTCCTTTTCTTCCTCGCTCATCCCCTCAAGATGCCCTCTTTCTTTGGTCATTGCTGCAGCATCAGCGATCACATCATACATCAGATCATCAGCATCAACGACAGTTCCCTCTCTTGATTTCATCTTTCCGGTCGGGAGATCAACCATTCCGTAGGAAAGATGGTAACAGTTCTTTGCCCATTGATACCCGAGTTTCTGTAGGATAAGAAATAACACTCTGAAATGATAATCCTGCTCGTTACCAACGGTGTAGATCATTCCGTCCAGCGATGGATAATCCTTATATCGATCAACTGCTGTCCCGATGTCCTGAGTCATGTACACCGCCGTACCGTCAGATCGAAGAACAAGTTTTTCATCCAACCCATCTTCCGTAAGATCAATCCATACAGAACCGTCATCTTTTCTGTAGAACACGCCTTTCTGCAACCCTTCCATCACAATATCCTTACCAAGCAAGAAAGTATCCGATTCGTAATACAACTTATCGAAATCAACTCCCATTGCATTGTAGGTTGCAGCAAAGCCATGGTAGACCCAGCCATTCATGGTAGACCATAATAAATATACCTGAGGATCGCGTGCTTCCCATTTAACCAGCATTTCCTTGGCATCGCGCAACAAGGCAGTCTGATTTTTTGCCAGATCCTTGATCTTGTCATCAAGCCCTTTCACTGCTTTTTCATCCTTACCATCTTTTGCCGAATGTAAACGCTGAAATTCAGCGATCACCTCATCAGGATAATTATCAAATTTCCCAGCTTCCCAATCACTGATGATGGCCTTTGCTTCAGCATTGAAGTTCTTGTCGAACTCAACATAGTACTTTCCGACAAGTTTGTCGCCTTTCAATCCGGTATTTTCAGGAGTTTCTCTTTCTCCTTTGGCATTAATTGGTGAAAAACGTTCCCATGCAAGCATACTTTTGCAGATATGGATACCTCTGTCATTGATCACCTGCGTCTTGATCACCTGATGACCGTGTGCCTTAAGTATCTCTGAAACAGAATATCCAAGGAAGTTATTTCTCAAATGTCCAAGATGCAAAGGTTTGTTGGTATTAGGCGAAGAATATTCCACCATGATCAAAGGTTTTGAATCTTTCGGGGCATAACCAAAATCCTCTTTCTGATCCATTTCGCTCAAAGCAGCAACCCAATATTTCTGATCGAGTACAATGTTCATAAAGCCACTGACCACTTCGTAACGTTCCACCGCATCACATTCTTTAACAAGAAGGTCACCGATCTTCTGTCCGATCTCTTGCGGAGAAGTCTTTAAGATCTTTACAAAGGGAAAAAGGACCAATGTCAGATCTCCCTCAACATCCTTGCGCGTTTTCTGAAACTGGATCTGTTCCAATGCGATATCACCACCAAACAATTCTGCTGCATGTTTCTGCAACACTTCCTTTATCAATCCTTCCATCGTTCTCTTATCCTCTGTTTTCAATCGCAGCAACCGTTCTTTCCAACAAACGGAAAGTAACTTCAGCCATTCTATTCTTCTTCTCATCAAGGCATGGATTCACCTCGACGAACTCTATGCAGCACGTTTTCTTTGAAGAAGCAAATCCCTCAAGTAATCCAGCAGCCTCCTCCGGTGTTAATCCATTATCAACAGGTGTTCCCGTTCCATGTGATGTCAAATGCGGATCCATCGAATCCACGTCAAAAGAAACATAGATCTTGTCACAATCTTTCAATTTTCCCAAGACTTCATCGACTACGGATTCCAAGCCTTTCTTTCTCAACTCGGCCACTTCCACATTTCGAAGTGAAAGCTCCTTGATCAAATGATCCTCTTCCGGCTCTGTATCACGAACAGCAATATAAACCAAATCCTCCGGTCGGATCTTTGCTCCGCTGAATCCGTTGCTTTTAAGTTTTTCCCACAAATCAACAGTTGATGACGGTACATCGTTGATCTGACATGCTTTGTTATCCAAAGACAATGCAGTAGCCAATGGCATTCCGTGAATGTTGCCTGAAGGTGTGGTAAAAGGTGTATGAATGTCTGCATGGGCATCGATCCAGATCACCCCGATCCTCTTGTCCGGAAAAGACTTCACAATACCATCTATCGTCCCGCCTGCAGAACCATGATCCGCTGCGACAAGCAACGGGAAATTACCGTTCTGAAAAACCTTTTCTACTTTATCTGAAATCCTACTGTAGAGGCTCACCAAACCATCGATCCGTTTTGCAAACTTGTGATCGGTTTCTTGGTCAAGTAAATGGTTCTCATCCGGTATATCTTCCACCAGATAGCGATTAAAAAAATCGGAATGAGCGTTTCTTGCCGCTATCCTCACAGCGTCCGGTCCCAAAGACGCACCGCGAGTTCCGGCAGTGATCTCTGAACGGTTAAATAGTATCCTGATTGCTTTCATAAATGCCAAAAGTGAAACAAAAGTAGCATTATTAAAGGAAAAGTAAAGTTGTAACACTTTCTCTGATTGTCCGTTTAGCTTAAGAAATTTTAACTTCGCAAAAAATCAAGTCAACATGACATTTCGGATCCTCTTTGCTTTCCTTTGCATTTGGTCCTGGACAGTTGCTCAGGAATTCAAACCTTTTACCGGCAAAATGACCTATACCATTCAAATGGCCGATACAAGTCTGCGAGAACTGATTCCCACCAGCAAAATGACCGTTTATACGAATGATACACTTATACGAATCGAAAATGAAACCGATCAGATCGGAAAGCAGATCCTCATTAAGCATCTTACTTTAAATAAATCCTACTTGCTTTTGGAGACACCTTTGGGCAAGTTCGCCATTCAGACTGACCATGCCAATGACACTTTGCCGAGCCGCTATTCTTTTCAAAAGAAATCATTTAAACGAAAGATCGCTGGCATTAGAGCTAACAGATTAGTGGTAAGTCATGCTGATATGAATGCCCCTCGCGAATTTCTGTACCTCAAAAAGTATTCACCGAAATACCTCAATAACTTCAATAATTTCCCGGGGTTACCTGTACATTATTACATCGTGAGCATTGACGGAATATACGAGTATACGCTTTCGTCAATGGAACATATGTTACCTGAGAAAGATCTTTTTGGCATTCCTTCCGACTATAAAAGGATCAGTTACAATGATTTTGTGGACCTTATGACAAAGGTTCAGGAGAATACAGAGTAATAATTTTCTGATTCGCTCCAAGAAAGAAAGCATACAACTGAAGATGCCATTGGCTCCATACTAACATTCAGATGTTTAAAGCTTCCTTATAACTTATCCTTGCCGAGCATGATAAGCCCCTATCTTCGTTGTACATTGGCGTAAAATGGCAGAAAACGAATATAAAGCAAAGGAAGATCTGATCGAGGAAGTTGAAGATAAATCCCCGAAAAAGGAGAAAAAAGCTTCCAAAAAAGAATCACCAGAGAAGAAACAAAAGTTGGAGATCAAGAATCCTTTCTCCAATCTTTTTGGAAATGTTGACCGTAAAAAACTCAATACCACAATTGGGTCAACTCTTCTATTGCTTTCAATCTTTCTTTTCCTGGCTAACTTTTCGTATTTGTTTACCTGGAAAGCTGATCAGGATAGAGTCCTGTATAAGAATCTTTTCACTTTCCTGTTTGACAATGACCCCGAACCGGTAGAGAACTGGTTAGGCAAATTTGGAGCATGGTCCTCACACCTATTGATCTACAGATGGTTTGGTGTTGCATCCTTTGCCATTCCTTTCTTGCTTTTTCTTTCCAGTATAAAGAGACTCATCAACATCACTCTTTTACCTATCAAATCGACCTACATCCGAACCCTGACTTTAATGTTGTGGAGTTCATTGTTCCTTGGTTATTTTTCCTCTCAGGTAAATTACCTCGGTGGTTCATTCGGATTTTATCTGAACCAATGGATGGACCTTACTCTTGGCAGATTTGGGACACTAGCAGTTATTCTTGTTTCTCTGTACGTGGCGGTATCTGTTCTTTTCAACCCTAATTTCAAAGCATTGTTCGAGCGATTCTCAAGGGAAAGAGCGGATGAAGAGCTTGAAGACGATAGCGAAAACATTCATAGACCGGGTTTCAAGGACTTAAGTATTGTCAACACTATTCGTGAGGAGGATATTGAGCAGGATCAACTGGCTGAAGAGATCAGTTTTGATGAAAATGAATTGGAGGAGGAGATGGAAGATGACTTCGGTTCAGAACTGGAGATCACCTATAAGGAACCGGAACCGGTTGCCGAACCAGAATCGATCATCGAACTGCCTAACGATGAAGAATTCTCTGTCGACATTGCTGAAGCAGAGGAAGAGCTTGATGACAAAGAACTGGATAAAATGAGAAGGGAGTACGGTGATTACGATCCTACTCTGGATCTCGCCAGCTATGTGCTGCCTCCGATCGACCTGATGAAAGATTATGGAACAGGTGGAGTTTCTGTCAATAAACAGGAATTGGAAG
This sequence comes from uncultured Akkermansia sp., assembly GCA_964593935.1. Classification (GTDB taxonomy): domain Bacteria; phylum Bacteroidota; class Bacteroidia; order Flavobacteriales_D; family Crocinitomicaceae; genus M0103. The sequence continues at coordinate 467,353 of CAZQKN010000001.1, forward strand.
ACAACAAGAACAGGATCGTTGAAACGCTGGCTCACTACAAAATTGACATTGCTAAGATCAAAGCAACGGTTGGTCCTACTGTAACGTTGTACGAGATCGTACCTGCACCTGGTGTTAGAATTTCTAAGATCAAGAATTTGGAGGATGATATTGCTTTGAGCTTGAGTGCTCTTGGAATTCGAATTATCGCGCCGATACCAGGAAAGGGAACAATCGGTATTGAAGTACCGAATTCCAACCCGGAAATGGTGAGTATGCGATCGTTGATCGCATCAGAGAAATTTCAGAATGCAGATGCGGAGCTACCAATCGTCATGGGTAAGACGATCACCAATGAAACGTTCACGTTCGACCTGACCAAAATGCCTCACCTACTGGTTGCCGGTGCTACGGGCCAGGGTAAATCGGTTGGATTGAATGCCATCCTGATATCGATTCTCTACAAGAAACACCCTGCACAGGTAAAGTTCGTTCTTGTGGACCCTAAAAAGGTAGAACTTACCCTTTACAACAAGATCGAAAGACACTTCCTTGCAAAATTACCGGGTGAAGAAGACGCTATCATAACGGACACATCAAAAGTAGTGAACACCTTGAATTCACTGTGTGTAGAAATGGATGACCGATATGAGCTATTGAAAGATGCCGGAGTACGAACCATCAAGGAATACAACGCCAAATTCATCGCACGTAAACTGAATCCCGAGAAAGGACACAAGTACATGCCATATATTGTAGTCCTGATCGATGAGTTCGCGGACTTGATCATGACCGCTGGTAAGGAAGTAGAGCACCCCATTGCCCGTCTCGCCCAGCTTGCCAGAGCGATCGGTATTCACTTGATCGTTGCGACCCAGCGACCTTCAGTGAACGTGATCACAGGTATGATCAAAGCAAACTTTCCTGCGCGCATCGCATTCCGTGTCCTCTCCAAGATCGATTCAAGAACCATCCTTGACGCCTCCGGAGCAGATCAGTTGATCGGTCGTGGTGACATGTTGATCTCAACAGGTTCTGATCTGAAACGTTTACAGTGTGGTTTCGTAGATACCCCTGAAGTGGAAGCGATCTGCGAATTCATTGGTGAACAACGTGCTTACCCTGATGCTTTCCTTCTTCCTGAATACGTTGGCGAAGGTGGTGAAGGAAACGGAGAGGTTGACATGAACGAGATCGACCCAATGTTCGCAGATGCAGCTAGGATCGTAGTGATCAGCCAACAAGGTTCCGCCAGTTTGCTTCAGCGGAAATTAAAGCTTGGTTATAACCGTGCAGGAAGAATTGTAGATCAACTAGAAGGAATGGGGATAATCGGATCTTTCCAGGGTTCGAAAGCACGTGAGGTTCTTTTCGGTGATGTTGAATCTCTTGATGAATTCCTCCGTACAAAAGGCATCATTTGATCCCTGGCAACAAACAGGATATTTACTCAAAAATGAATGTCCAGAATCGGATGAAGTTCTAATTCATTCAATGCAGCATTTCTGGGATATTTGTGATCAATATCGATGAAAGCCACACCTGTTATTGTCACTGTTTTTCCTTCCAATTGATCTTTATTGGCCTCAATCCATTCACGAACAGACTTGTATTCATCTATAAAAGGTGAATCTTGTGCGAACTCACACCCTGGATTAGGATTCTCGCAATTGATGTAAAGGTCGTTCCCATCCGTCAACTTCACTTTCCAGTCTCCATCACGGTGTTTACTCAATTTGTGAACCTTAGCTGTAATGGTGTAAACGCTTTTTTCTATTTCCTGACGGCCATCCTCCTTCTCTACTTCCGGGACTTCGATCTTTCCGATCTCCTCAACACTTATTGCGATCGGATCCATATCGATCTCTGAGGACTCAGGATCGATGCAGATCTTGACATCTCTACGAGTACTTTCGCCATTGCACGAAGTTGGATCGTTCTTCCCCTTATCACAAGCAACCAGGATAAGCAATCCACAAATTATCAGGATAGTTTTGTTCTTATGCATCGATTGATTTCTTGTCCGTAAATTTAATCAACTTCTGTTCCGATTAAATTTTAATGGAGAAAAGAACAGTTAAAGCATTGGATGATTTTAACCCGTAATGACCTATTTTCATTAGCTTTGAATTTCACAAACCAAAACAATGAGAAATCTCTTTTCCAGCATCATAATATTGTGTGCGTTCACTTCTTTCGCACAAATTCAGTCACCTGACAACTTCCTTGGATATCCACTAGGAACATATTTTACTCGTCATCACCAGGTAATCGATTATTACCGACAGTTAGAAAAGAACGGTCAGGGAATGATGAAGCTGGAAGAATACGGCCGAACGAATGAGAATCGTGAATTATTGGTAGCCTATATTTCAACTGCTGAAAACATATCCCGTTTAGAAGAGATCCGTAAAGCACATGAAGAAGGTAAAGATGAAAAAGTGGCTATTGTTTGGATGAGTTATAATGTGCATGGCAATGAAAGTGCCGGTACAGAAGCCGCTTTAATCACGGCTTATGAATTGATCACACAACGCCAGAATTGGTTGAAAGACGTTTTGGTTATTCTTGACCCTTGTATCAATCCTGACGGACGCGATCGCTATGTCAACTGGTACAATCAATATGTCAATCAACCCAATAATGTTCTTGCACAAACAGCTGAGCACGATGAACCATGGCCTTCAGGCAGACCGAATCATTACTTGTTCGATCTCAATCGCGACTGGGCATGGTTGACTCAAGTAGAGTCACAGCAAAGGATCAAATTGTATAACAGATGGTTGCCGCATGTGCATGTCGACTTCCATGAACAAGGCATGAACGAGCCTTATTATTTTGCCCCGGCAGCGGAACCCTTTCATGAAGTAATCACCGATTGGCAAAGAGAATTTCAAATGGGTCTTGGACGCAATCATGCCAAATACTTCGATCAGAACGGTTGGTTTTACTTCACACGAGAAATTTTTGACCTACTTTATCCCAGCTATGGTGACACCTATCCAACCTATAACGGCGCTATCGGAATGACCTATGAGCAAGGCGGAAGCGGTCGTGGAGGTTTGGGCGTGATCAATGCTGAAGGAGATACACTTACCTTGAAGGACAGGTTAATTCATCACCATACTTGCGGACTATCAACAGTTGAATTTTCAGCACTGAAAAAAGATAAATTGATCAGTGAGTTCAACAAATTCAGCACAAACAAGTCTTATAAGTACAAAACGTACATCGTTGGTGGAAACGCTGAAAAACTTTCGCGTTTAAAGTCTTTACTTGACCAGCATGAGATCACTTACACCTATGGCAATGGAGCAACTGTCAAAGGCTTTGATTTCAAAACCGGAAGATCCGGAAGCATGAAAACTGGTTCGGATCACCTGTACATTTCCACGCAGCAAAAAAAAGGAACTTTGGTGAATGTTCTTTTTGAGCCCACTACATTTTTGAGTGATTCGATGACCTATGACATCACGGCATGGTCTCTACCCTATGCCTACGGATTGGAGGCGATTGCTTCTGAAACGTCAGTCAAAGGCAGCGAAAAACCTTCTCCAACAGAAGAGAGTCCTTTTGACATAAATGCCTATGCTTATCTTGTACGATGGGAAAGTGTAACGGACGGAATATTCCTTAGTTCATTGTTACAAAATGGTGTCCGCGTTCGATATGCTGAACAGGAGTTCACTTTTGGAGATAGCAAATATGCTCCGGGAACTCTAATAATCGTTCGGGGCGAAAACAAGGAGGACCAGCTGGCACTTGCAGTGAAAGAAGCGAAGCGTTTGGGAATCAAACTGGAAACCACACAAACCGGTATGGTTGACACAGGAAAGGATTTCGGTTCCTCCAGCGTAAAACTTATTCGTCCCTTGAGGATCGGAATGATAACAGGAGATCAAACCAGCTCATTAAATACAGGAGAGATCTGGCACTTTTTTGAAAGAGAACTTTCATATCCGATATCACAACTTACGCGAATTAATGAAAGAACTTTATCAAATATTGACGTTTTGATTGTTCCGGAAGGTTGGTATGACAACATTGGCAGTCAATTGAAGAACTGGATCTCAAACGGCGGAAAAGTTATCGCAATTGGTGATGCACTTCACTCATTTAATGAGGAAGACGGCTTTTCACTCAAAGCAAAATCTGATAATAAGACGGATGAAGAAAAAGGAAGTAGACATGAACATGCACACATTCCATACGGAGTTGTGGAACGTGAAGCTGTCAAAGAAATGATCACTGGGGCGATCTTTACCTGTAAAATAGAAAAAACGCATCCACTCGCATTTGGATACGGAGATTCCTACCATACACTGAAATTGAGTGCCAACGCATACGAATGGCTGTCAGATGGCGGAAATGTTGCTTATCTTGAGAAAGATGCACGTCCTGTAGCTGGTTTCGCGGGAAGCAAAGCTCTGCCAAAACAGTCTGAATCACTGGTGTTCGGCATGGAAAATATAGGAAACGGTGCTATTGTCTATATGGTTGACAACCCACTCTTCAGAGGTTTCTGGGACAACGGAAAACTTTTCTTTATCAACGCTTTATTCCTTGTAAATAACTAATCATGAAAGGCAGAACATTTCTTGCAACAGCTGTCGGTCTCGGCATTTCATTCTTGTGTGTATTTCTTTTTGAAATGATCGGAATGAAGCTATTTCCTGTTCCTAAACACCCTAAACCCCAAAATATTGAAGAATGGGAAGCCATTATGGCAACCTTTCCGATCGGAGCATTTATCATGGTAGCGGCAGGCCATGGGATCGGTGTGTTTTTAGGAGGATTAGTTGCGAATAGGATCGATAAAAGTTCGATCATCGGCTTTCTTGTTATCTTTTTGCTGATGTTCGTTACCACTGCGGGGAATGTCTTGGCTTACCCACATCCAATGTGGTTTAGGGTTACAGATATCGTCGTGGTTATTTTAGGCGGGCTAGCCGCATGGAGAGTCCTGAAATGGCAGTAAAAAAGACAGCCTAATCCTGCTTCTTTTCACTTCGTAGAATGAAAGAACCATCCAGGCTTTTTACTTCTCCGTCGAATGAGATCCTGAAAGTGCTGAAACGTTCGTCTGCCTTATAGAAATCCGTGGATAAGATCTGAGCATTACTTTTCATAGCCGATTCAAAGAGAGAGTAATCATTGTCTCTTGCCTGTATAGTTTCAACATCAGTTCTCGTGCGAACGATGTACATTTCACTTAAGTCATCGATCTCTTCTTCATGGTCTACTGGATCGTTCCTCTTCACAAATGCAGTGGAAGAAGATCCCGGCTTACTATATACGAACATCGGACGATCATTCCCTGCCTCTAATGAATTCTGGTATTGATTTTCCCTATCACCATCGATAATAAAGATCACTTTTCCCAGACATTCGTTCAGCGTTGGCCAGCCTTCTTTTGAAAGCCTATCGAAAACAGAAAAATAATCACCCCTCAGGTCACTTGGTTTGAACACTTGAGAACTATCAAGGAATACAGAAAAGATCTCCTTATCCAAAAGTTCAAAGGCCACACTGTCAAATCTCAACGCTCGCCTAAACCCCAACAACCTCAATGTTCTTGAATGATCTCCAGGACTATCGTTCTTTGGTTCAACATTGATAAAGATCGGTGTATGGTTTGGATGATCGTCACTCCATTGCTTGACCTCCTTTAAGGCACTAACGAAAGTAAAATAGTGGGTCTCGTAATCGACATCGGCAATATGCAACATTTTGAATCCGGGCTTTCGCATTTCTGAATTGTCAATTCTCTGCTTCAATCCGGGAATAAAAAAATTCAATCTCCTTTTCCTATAATGCCCGCCCTCAGGATCATAGTACAGGTCCAACTCCAGTCCGCGGACATTATAACGATCAAATTGTTCTGATAACGATACATGGCCATAATCCATTCTTCCAGGATCCATTTCCTCACCGAGTTTTCCCTTAAAGCGTTGCAAGAATTGAAGCACTTTCAGATCCGGCCGTTTCTTGTAACTGTTGTGAGATGCAATTACCCGAATGTCATTCAGTCGGATGTTCGAATCTACATATGCAGTTATTTGTCCTACGACCGCGGAAGAACAGAAAACAAAAAATATCAGAAGATAATTCAACATCAGAATGGCGGAGTACCAACAGTTCTATATGCCGGCTTGGTATTGATCTGAAAGCCAAGTCCGGCTGAAAGGATCAACTCATCCGCTCTATATCGACCGGATGGAAAGGATCTCAGTGTTGTATTCGTATAGCTCAACTCAGCAAAAAAATGGAAATATTTCCAGACATAGAAGGCCGTTCCCATTTTAAACGCAAAAGACGGACACGCCGAAAGTCCGGACTGGTAAACGGTTTGTATGAGTGACAACCCAGGCTGAAATCCCAGGTAATTATCCCAATTGCCGTTTGTTTCATGATAAAATGCACCAAAGTAAGTATGCATTGCCCCATTCATAACAACATCAGTTGCTTTTGATGCTGCATTGTTGATCAGAAAAAAGCTCTCGCCTCTCAGGCTTAACTTTTTATCCAATTGATAAGACAAGAAGCCATTGATGTAAATATTCTGAACTGAACGGTTGAGCATTAACGATGGAGCTATCGTTGCCGATGCCTTGATCGTTCCGGGACGGATATACTGTTCCTCCTGACCTATCGAGCAGAAGGACATCATCAGAACAAAGAGAAAATTAAATTTCATTACCATAAGTCTCCGATTTTATAATTGATCCCTACGTGAAAAAGCAAATGCCCTTCAAGACTTCCTCCTTTTTCCTCATGGAATTCCACCACACCTCCGTGTAAGTGTGCGTCGACATGGTTACCAAGATGGACCATATACTGTCCGACAAGCGAAAGATCCAGCCTTCTTGAGAGATTAACATGTACTCCTACCCCACCTTGAACTGCTGAACTCCATCGTTCTGTGAAATTATTGCGGTTTGAATTGTCTACTAATCGGGTATAATCAAAGCAATGACCGGCAAGAAAATAGGGTCTCAGTCTAACATCACTTGCTTTTGTTGGATAGTAAAGAACACTCCAGCCGATATGATAATCAGTTCTATGAGCATAATCACCCACATTTCCTGAGATATAATCAAAAAACCAATCTGAATTTACCCTATCGGCGAATTGTAATCTAAATTGTCCACCAACACCTATTCCAGTGTTTGCCAATTCACCATGATTAAATGTGCTGATAGTTGTTCGAACACCAAGGCTGAAAAGTCCTCCTTCATTGTTCTTGATCATTAATTCTTGCGCTGAAACATTCATGCTCAACAGCAGGATCAAAATTAGTAGTCTCATGGTGATTGAGTTAGTGCTTACTTCTTTCAACGTAAAGAAAATCGATTTCTTATATACTGGAAAAAGAAAGTCCCACTAAAAAGCGGGACTCAAAATTTATTCCTTCTCTCCGAAGCGTTCAATCACTGATTGTGTCACACCAGTGTTGGAGAATCCTCCGTCATGGAACAAGTTCTGCATAGTGACGTATCGTGTAAGATCAGAGAATAACGAGATACAGTAATCTGCACATGCTGAAGCATCGGCGTTTCCAAGTGGTGACATCATGTCTGAGAAGCTGATGAATTCACTGAATCCTTTCACACCACTACCCGCTGTTGTCATCGTAGGGGATTGAGAGATCGTGTTAACCCTTACTTTTTTCTTAACTCCATAATGGTATCCAAAACTTCTTGCTATTGATTCAAGATAGGCCTTATTGTCAGCCATATCATTGTAATCAGGGAAAACACGCTGAGCAGCGATATAAGTCAAGGCAACGATCGAGCCCCAGTCATTCATCGCATCCAGTTTCATCGCTGTCTGCATTACCTTATGAAATGAAAGTGCAGAAACATCCAAACCTTTCATGGTGTAATCGTAGTTCTCTTCCGTATAATGGTTTCCTTTTCGAACATTTACTGACATCCCGATAGAATGTAGGATGAAATCGATCTTTCCACCCAAGATCTCCATGGATTCTGAGATCAATTTCTCCAGGTCTTCCACACTTGTCGCGTCAGCCGGAATGATCTTAGACCCTGTCTTTTCAGCCAATGCATTGATCTCTCCCATTCGCATTGCGATCGGAGCATTAGTTAGAACGAACTGAGCGCCTTGTTCATGAGCCTTTTCTGCAACATGCCATGCAATAGACTGACTGTTCAATGCTCCGAATATTATTCCTCTTTTTCCTTTTAAAAGATTGTTTGCCATAATGCTTTGTTTGGGTCCAAAGGTAGCAAAGATTTACGACTTCTTTAGGCCAGTAATGAGCTTGCATCCACCTAAGGTTGTTAATTATTTCATCAAACTCCTTTGAATGAATTCCATTGCTTAATTTCGCGCAACTAATTCAATTACAGTGAGACGTTTCTTTCGAAGCAGATGGTTCAAAATACCTTTCTATACCGTGATCGTTGTTTTCGCGCTCATCGGATTTTTCCTAACAGGGAGTTTTGCAGCCATTAAACTTGGATTGACCAATGAAAAGGGTTCTATAGATGTTAACAATCGCTACTTTCAGGAAATAAAAGATAAGTACGATCAATCTTATCAGTTAGATACGACAGGATTGATGTACTACAAGTATGAAGCGCTTGAACGCATTTTGCTCTTAAACAAATTCTACCCTCGAAATGCACAATACATTCTCCATGCCTATCAGCATTCCGAAAATGAAGGCGAGGTATTGCGGATGCTTGATGCAGCAGACCTCCAGTTGAAATCGAACAAAACATATTCAAAGGCACTTCGAAAGCTAAAAAACGACTTGCGTAAGAAAAGGAAAGTACGTTCGGAAAGTGTGTTTGAATGGATGAACATTGCCGAATGGCAGGATTTTAAGATCGCTGTGGAAAAAGACAAACACCTTATCGATTCCGTTGCACAGGTTACCGGAGTTGAAGCCCGTTTGATCGTAGCCTGTCTTGTAGGTGAACAGATCAGACTCTTCAATTCCAACCGAGAAGCTTACAAAAAATGGATAGGACCACTAAAAGTGCTTTCAGTTGAGACACAATTCTCGTATGGAGTTACGGGAATCAAGGAACATACCGCGATAAAGATCGAAAATTTCCTCAAGGATCCTTCCAGTGTTTATTATCTTGGACCGGAATATGAAAATCTCCTTGATTTCAGCACTGAAGACCTGACTACGGAGCGAATGGATCGCCTGACTTCATACCGCAACCATTTTTATTCCTACATGTATGCCGCCGTTTTTCTGAAACAGGTTAAAATGCAATGGGAACGAGCGGGCTACCCAATTGCCCATCGTCCGGAGATCCTAGCTACTCTTTTCAACGTTGGCTTTCCACAGTCCAACCCAAAATCTAACCCAAGAGTTGGGGGGTCTACGATAAAGGTCTACGAAAAACCCTATACTTTTGGTGCAATTGCCTATCAGTTCTATTACTCAGGCGAATTATTCGACCTTTTCCCTATACAGCCTGAAAAATTCGATTGGAAAGATGCGGTTTGATCTGTTGCTTTTTCTTCTGGTGTTCCCGATGCTTTCATGTTCACAAAAACCATTGGAGGAACAGGATTCAACCGAGGTGACTGAAACCATCGACTACAGCGAGTGGACAGCACTTGCCAAAGGTGTCAATTTCATTGAAATCCCTACACCCGACAGCTCTATTATTGGTGATTCAAAATTGAGCATTCTTAGACTCGAACCGGAATTTCTTGAATTCAAGATGTACAATGCTACACAACACAAGAAACTCAGACTTACGGCACCTCAATGGGCAGATAGCTTTGACCTTCAGATCGTTATGAACGCCGGGATGTATGACCTGGCGAACGGACTGATCCATCGCGGATACATGCGGAACGGAGCGCATTTCAATAACCGCGAGTTCAATCCCTCTTATAATTCAATGATCACCTTTGAACCAAAAGATACAAGTCTGGCAAAATTCGATATTGCCGACCTCAAATGTACCGAATGGAATTCTCTGAGTAAAAAATACAATTGTTACGCACAGGGTATGCGAATGATCGATTGTAACGGCAATGCGCTTGGCTGGAACAAGAAAAAACAATCGTGCAGTATGTTAGTAGCTGCGAAGGATCCTCAGGGAAGGATATGGTTCATCTTCAGTCGTTCACCCTACACTCATAATCAAATGATCTCTTTCATGAAATCGCTGCCTTATGATCTCCACAATGCGATTTATCTTGAGGGAGGACCGGAAACGAGTTTGTACATTGACATTGGAGATCATTGCATTGAAAAGATCGGAAGTTATGTCTCCGACACCTATGCCCACGATAGGAATCCGGATTTTTGGCGTTTGCCTAATGTTATAGGCGTTAGGGTACTCGACTGATCAATCAAGACCTTTCAGATGCTGCAAGGACCTCAACATAGCCTCGTTAGAATTGTTGACCTCCCTAAGCATATTGAGTAATGACGGCATGTCTATATCTCGGTGACGACTCTCCAGGAAGGCCTGCTGCAAGGATTCACTTTCCTTCCTGTAGAACTCCAGGTGCAGTACTTTAAGGTGTTCCAGATCTGTAATGGATACAGTATGAATGTTTTCAATGAATTTTTGAACTTCCTCATAAAGGTTAAGTTGATTCTCACTCAAGCGTTGGTGGAAACCATACAGATGATCCGAGCCCGAATTGTTCAATTGATCCAGATTGTGCTTTACATCCTTAAGATCCTTTACAGATAACGTCGCATTTCTAAAAGAAGCGATCAAATGATTCAATTCTTTTACCTCTTCATTTTGCAGTGATTGCTGTAATACTTTCATGTAAAAATCCGCCACCTCTGATTCATACATTTTCAATTCGTAGTAACTTCCAGAAGTAGTTTTTCCCAATTGAACAGTGCCATTAAAAAAATTGGCATTTATAACTATAGCTTGTTTAACAAAACGTTCTGCCTCTTTTTCAAGCGCCTCCATAGCGGCATTGGACTCTGCTGTATTCACAAGAGTAATGAAACGAGCTCTTTTATCATCTGTAGTTCTGACAATCTTCTCAATAAAGGAAGAAAAATACCTGATAAATGGAATAAAGATCAGTATTCCAATGAGGTTAAACGTGGAATGAAAGGCAACCAAGACAACTGTCGGCTCCTTGAACTGAAGCTTATCTTGAAGAAATACATCAATAAAATCCATCAAGGTCAAGGCGATCAAACCGGTAAATAGATTAAATGCAAATTGTGACCACCCTACCTTCTTACGGATCGCGTTTCCTCCTATTGTACCTATCAATGCAGTGACTGTAGTCCCAATATCGCTTCCGATCACCAGAAAGTATGCTTGATCCAGCGTGATAATCCCTGCTGCGAGACTTGAAAGATAGATCATCATTGCCGCAGAACTTGATTGGATCAGCGCTGACAGAGAAATACCTGACAATAAGAAAACGATCCAGGGCTTACCTACTAAAAAAGTTAAATCCAAATGTTCAGCAAATTCTGCAAAGCCACCTTTCATAAATTCCAGCCCCAGGAACATCAGGGAGAAGCCCATTAGAAATTTGAACAACATATTGAGCCGTTCATTCCCAGCCAAAATGATTCCCAAACCACTTACGGCCATGAAAGGATAAACAAATTGTGCAATATCCAGTTTGAAGCCAACCAGTGAAACCAACCATCCGGTTGCAGTGGTTCCAAGATTAGCCCCCATGATCATTCCAATTCCACTTTCAAGCCCAATGATCCCTGCTCCGGCAAGTGACATCACTAACAAAGAGACCATAGAACTGCTCTGAAGAACAGCTGTCACAAGTGTACCAGAAAACACCGCTTGGATCGGACGATTGGTCGATTTGCGTAAAAATCGTTTAAAAGTCCTTCCTACTAAACCTTTTAATGCATCCTCCAGCATGGACATTCCGAAGAGGAATAACCCTAATCCTGCCAGGAGATACCAGATCTTTATTTCTTCAAAACCCAAAACAATATCAGATTAATTCATTCAGTTCAAATTGGATCTTCATTCCATCAAAACACACATAAACGTTTTCCGGTAAAGCAGCACTTATTTCCTCGTGTGTTCCAAACAAATGCGAAATGTGCGTGAGATATGCTTTTTCCGGTTTGATCTCTTCAATGAATGCGAGTGCTTCTTCCAGATTGAAGTGAGAAAGATGTGGCGAACGGTGAAGAGCATTCACAACAAGTATCCTTGTACCCTTAACCTTCTGTTTCTCCTTTTCTGAGATCGTTTTTGCATCCGTTATGTAGGTAAATTCACCTAGACGAAACCCCAAAACAGGAAGCTTATAATGCATCACTTCTATCGGTCGCAAGGTTGGTCCTTCAGGAAGTTTAAAGGGCTCAAGATCAATGATGTTAAGATTTACACTTGGCACTCCGGGATAACGCTCCTCACTGAAAACATAATGGAATTCCCTATGGAGAGCTACCGAAACGCGCGGAGTGCAGAAGACTTCCATATCACGTTGTTCACGGTAATTGAACGCACGCACATCATCCATACCCGCCAGATGATCTTTGTGTTCGTGTGTAAAGATGATCGCCCGTAATGACTTTACATTATTAGCGAGCATTTGCTGACGAAAGTCCGGGCCTGAATCAATCACATAATTCTGTCCATTGATCGAGATCATGATCGATGCACGCATCCTTTTATCCTTAAGATCGCTAGACTGACACACATCACAATCACAGGCGATCACAGGAACTCCCTGAGATGTCCCTGAACCGAGTACGGTAACGGTTACTGGATGAGTGTCTGCCGCGGAACTCATTTAGTTCGAATAACTTTTAAAAGTAAAATGACCCATCCAATGGTCAGCAAGGACCCTCCAATTGGAGTCACAGGTCCCAGAATACTCAACTTCATACCCACTACATCCTGCAATGCTAGCAAATAAATGGAAAGTGAAAAACAGATGATTCCAATAAGGATCAACCTAAACCAGTTTTCAATGGAAAAGCTGAAACGATCAGCGTTCAGTCCCACTGCTATAAGAGTAAGACCATGATAGATCTGATAACGAACTCCGGTTTCAAAGGACAAAAGCCTTTCTTCCGCCAAAACAGCTTTTAGAGCATGCGCACCGAAAGCTCCAAGTATGATTCCGAGGAGAAGAAAAACTATTCCAGTAACTACGATCTTCTTATTCATATTCATATTCATATTCCTATTTTCTCAATCTTAATGTATGTTCCAAAACCTCTTTCCAACCGTTCCATTTACCATATTGTCCTATGGTTTCGTTGTGCCATATAAATACAAATTGTCCACCGCAATACACAAGCTCTGCGTATAATTCATCGATAAGTTCACACGCTTTTCCCGGGTTTACCTTCATGTATTCATTTAAAGTCCCATCCATATACACAAAGGGATGTATGAGCAGATCAGAAACACGATTCTTCTGAAGATCAAACCATTTAAAAGGTCGCGCCGTTCCCGCTCTGAAGCCGATTGTTTCCGCGTAACCCATCGTGAAATCATGTCGAATTCCAATTCCCTCAAGAACCCTGTAGGTTTGAGCGATTTTCATCCGAAGGAAATGTTGACGCGAATAATGAACCGGGGCGTTGAGTATGTTCTCCAGGCGTTCTTTTTCATTCCTCAAGTGAAATTCAAAACTTCCTGAACGGTAACTGGGATGTATTCCAACCTCCGTCTTCAAGTTCATCTTTCGTATCAATCGCTGTTGTCTCGCATCGCGATAGGTAACATTTTTATCGTATTGCGCATAGTCACCCAGCAACCAGAACATATGAACTGGATATCCACGTTTGGCAATAGACAAAATGTAATCGTAAGTATCATAAGGATCCAGACGTGCACCTTTAATAACCTGCCTTCTTTCATTGATCCTGATCTTGTCTCCTTTGAAAAAGTCCCGTAATGATGACAGCCAACTCCTAACTCCTTCTTTCAACTGATAGGCATAAACATTATCGATATCGAAGGTTGGAACAATCAATGGTTCGTGCTTGTGTTGAACGTATTCTATCAGTTGGTGTTTTCTCAAGAACTTTAAAAAGGATATTGCCCAACGATCACACATGGCTTTTTTTATCCAGCCATAACGCTGCATTACACTCGAATTGGAAGGAAATCTACCGTGTTCGTCCTCCATGGTAGTGGTGTATTCTTCCATTCTGGACAGCACATAAAAGATACTGGACAAAGGATCTGTTACACCATTGAACTTAAGACAATCTTCCTCTTCGAACTGAGAAGAGTGAATATCATAGATGATGATCTCTTCATCGAAAAGTATGGACGCCGGCACAAACTGAAGAACGTCTTCAAGTTCTCTCTCCGATAAGTTCAACCCTGATCCTTTACTCTGCGTGAATAAAACTGGATCATTTACCAACTGATAATTGAGTCCTCTTTCTCTGAAAACAAAATCCAGCGTGTAGACAAGCCTTTCTGATATTTGTTCAACATAGATCTTCAGCATGCTACAAATCGTCTAAAATTGCCCTACAAATGAATTGAGCTGCATCTCCTTTTCCATAGAAATCGGGATAAGAATAGTCATCCTTTGCCAATAGTTCACTGAAAGCACTGAGGATCCTCTTCTCATCAGCTGCGGCAAGCACTGCGTTGCCATTATCAACAAGTTCGACCCATTCGGTCTGCTCACGCAAAATTACACAAGGTTTTTTGAAGAAGAATGCCTCTTTTTGCACTCCTCCACTGTCAGTAACGATCATTCTGGCATTCTGTTCCAGAGCGATCATATCCAGAAAACCTGCCGGTGGAATGATCAGAAGATCCTCTTCTGAAATGACCTGTGTGCACAATTCCGAACTCAATTGATGCGCAAGTCGACTCGAAGTTCTCGGGTGAAGTGGCAATACTACTTTCAGTGCATGTTCTCTGATAACGCCTAGCAAAGCTTTGAAAATAGATTCAAGATTCTCAGCTACATCGCTGTTGGAATCACGATGAACCGTAACAAGTACGAATTTGTCCTTAACAAGTCTATGATGATCCAGAATTGTAGACTTTATATCAGAAACCGCAGCAAAATAGAGACTATTGTCATACATGACATCCCCACATTTGTATATTCTTGGGTGATCTATGCTTGCCTTACCATCACGATCAATGACAAACCCTTCCTTGGCAAGATTCTTCAATCCTTCATCTGTAGGGGTAAACAAAAGCGTTGACATGTGATCACAGGAGATACGATTGATCTCCTCAGGCATGGCTTTATTGAAACTACGCAAACCAGCTTCCACATGAATAACGGGAATATGGATCTTTGCAGCAGCTAAAGCACCTGCCAAAGTAGAATTGGTATCTCCATAGACCAAAACAGCATCCGGTTTCTCCGCCACAAAAATGGTTTCAAGTCCGTCAAGCATCTTAGCTGTCATGGCCCCATGGGTTCCACTGCCTACATTTAGATTATAATGTGGTTCAGGGATTCCCAGCTCTTTAAAAAAGACATCAGACATATTCGAATCATAATGCTGACCGGTATGCACGATAACTTCCTTTAAATGTTCCGAAAAGTCGCTTATGATCGCTCTGCTCAAAGCAGAAGCTTTAATGATCTGCGGACGTGCTCCAACAATAGTTATGATCTTTTTCATGAACGACTAATTGCTGCTAAGATAGTGAACAAGGTTCAATATCGGTCTATGAAAACCCGATTATGGATCACAAAAAAAGGCCCACCATGCGGTGAGCCTTTTCTATAAAAGATAATTATTATACGAGACCCTGATCGATCATGGAATCAGCAACCTTCACAAATCCTGCGATGTTTGCTCCTTTCACATAATCAACAGTTCCATCAGCTTGTTTTCCGTATTTTACACATGCCTCATGGATAGAGACCATGATTCCGTGAAGACGCTGATCAACCTCTTCAGCTGACCATGAAAGACGAAGTGAGTTTTGTGACATCTCCAAGCCTGAAGTAGCAACTCCACCTGCATTTGAAGCCTTTCCTGGTGAGAATAGGATCTTTGCATGCTGGAACGCTTCGATCGCTTCAGGAGTTGATGGCATGTTTGCTCCTTCTGCTACACAGATCACTCCATTTGCAAGCAATGTTTTCGCCTCATCACAATTCAATTCGTTCTGAGTTGCACATGGAAGAGCGATGTCAACCTTAACCTCCCAAGGACGCTTCCCGGCAACAAACTTAGCTGAAGGATACTCCGCTACATACTCTTCAATACGTCCACGCTTAACGTTCTTCAGATCCATTACGAATGCCAGTTTATCTGCATCGATACCATCCGCATCGTAAATATATCCTGAAGAATCAGAAAGAGTAACCACTTTAGCTCCAAGCTGCGTAGCCTTTTCACAAGCATACTGAGCAACGTTTCCTGAACCAGAAACCGCAACAACTTTACCCTTGAAAGAATCACCTTTTGTGGCAAGCATCTCCTGTGCAAAATATACAGTTCCGTATCCTGTAGCTTCCGGACGAATCAAAGATCCACCCCAATTACGTGCCTTACCTGTCAAAACTCCGGTAAATTCATTGCGAATACGCTTGTACTGTCCAAACATGTAACCGATCTCACGACCTCCAACACCTATATCTCCAGCAGGAACATCTGTATCAGCACCGATGTGTCTGCTCAACTCAGTCATGAAAGACTGACAGAATTTCATTACTTCATTGTCTGATTTTCCTTTCGGGTCAAAGTCGGAACCACCTTTACCTCCCCCCATTGGAAGAGTTGTAAGTGAATTCTTGAAAATTTGCTCGAATCCGAGGAATTTCAAGATCGACAAATTCACTGAAGGGTGGAATCTTAAACCTCCTTTGTATGGTCCGATCGCAGAGTTGAATTCTACACGGTAACCTCGGTTAACCTGAACGTTTCCGTTATCATCCAACCATGGAACTCTGAAAATGATCGTTCTTTCCGGCTCAACAATTCGATCAAGGATCTTTGCCGCTTTGTATTTAGGTGTCTCTTCGATCAACGGAATTACCGCTTCCGCTACTTCCTGTACCGCTTGAATGAACTCCGGCTCATGACCGTTTGATGCCTTTACGCGACCCATGAATTCGTCGATCGCAGCTTGATATTTACTTGACATAGTTATGTATTTAAATCACCGCAGCAAATGTATATATTTTTTAATCTGATGGTTTAAAAAAGGATACTAATCTTGTAATGCTGAAAATTAACAGAAACTTACATGCTTAAAACTCTGGACATTATTCTTGTTTGGCATGTAATTTAGGCGTATTTTTGCAATCGAAAAGCAACCAATTCTGCTAACTTTACGTTTAGGAGTTGTAAAAAAAGTTTTTAAGGCAATGAACGTATTTTTAAAAAGTTTCAGTCTCTTCCTTCTCCTCTCCATTTCTTCGTTTGATCTATTGTCCCAAGGTTTACCCAATTTAAACTTATGTTTGGGAGAAGATGCAACGGTTTGTCAAGGACAGCAAGTCACAATTACGAACTGTGGCACTGGTGGCGGAGGTCAGCCTGCAGCTGGTTTCTATCTGAATGCCCCTACGAACGTCCCTTTGACAGATGACGTTTATTCAGGCGTCATCAACATCGGTTTTACGTTCAACTTTTATAACAATAACTACAATCAGCTTGTAATCGGATCGAATGGACTTTTGACTTTCGATCTAGCTAAAGCAAATGGATATAATGCTTGGGCTCTAGCTGGAGCAGGAACAGTTCCGAATGCAGGATTCGCAGATTACCGAAATGCAACAATGGGATGTTATATGGATATGAATCCTGGACTTGGCGGCCAAGTTCAGTATCAAACCCTTGGAACTGCACCGAACAGAG
Source organism: uncultured Akkermansia sp. (assembly GCA_964593935.1). GTDB lineage: Bacteria > Bacteroidota > Bacteroidia > Flavobacteriales_D > Crocinitomicaceae > M0103. Next base: position 485,105 of record CAZQKN010000001.1, read on the forward strand.
TGTTTATTGCACTTTGGAAGGAAGTGCCAGTTTTCAGCTGTGGAGGATGCTCCTATTTTTCGATCATCTTATATGAAGGTTCCAACAATATTGAATATCACATCGGAAATAAAATGCCCTGCACCAATTGGAACGGTGGTCTAGCAGTTCAGGCAACTGAAAATGCAGCTGGCAACATTGGTCATTTCACTCCAGGAAGAAACAATACCCAATGGGCAGCAAACCAAGACGGGAAACGTTACACACCGACCTCACCAACCAACACAGGTGCCTACACTATAACTACTATACCTTATCTCCTTGTTTCTTCTCCAGGAACAAACATGCAATGGCAAAATACTTTAGGACAAACATTCCCATATAACAACGGTGTATTGAATGTAACAAACGTTCCTCCTGGCACAACGGGTTATTTCCTTACAGGTTCTGCATGCGGAGCAAGCATCGGTTCTATTACACAAGATACAACTTGGATCACCAGAGTAAGCTCATCGGTTACAGCAACATCAACCCCTGATATTTGTAGCTCCGGAATAGGAAGCGTAACCGCTACCCCGGGAAATGGAATTCCTCCTTTCACTTTCACATGGCCTGCTTTAGCAGCCAGTACTCAAACCGTGAATAACGTTCCAGCTGGAACTTACACTGTAAGCATGGTAGATGGAAATGGATGTCCTTCGAGTGCCACAGTGATCGTTGGTGACACTCCTGCTTCCTTTAGTGGTGCAACAACTGTGGTAAGCTGTCCGGGTGGTGTAGATGGAACTGCGACTGCAACGATGACCCCTCCTTTGGGTAACATCACTTATCAGTGGGATGACCCTATGAACCAAACGACGGCAACGGCAACCGGTTTGACAGCAGGAACTTACACCTGTACGATCACTTCCGACATCGGATGTGCGGGTACCGTGAATGTTACGGTAGATGAAATTCCCGGAATGATTGCAACTGTAAACAACCTTACACATGTTACATGTAATTCTGGTGATGATGGTTTGATCGACATGTTGATCACACAAGGTACTCCGCCTTATGCTTATTCGTGGGACAACTCCGGTTCGACCACCAATATTGCAGATGATCTTGAAGCGGGGGTTCATACACTTACCGTAACCGACGCGAATGCCTGTTTGATCACTCATACCGAGACGATCACTGAACCAGATCCACTGCAGATCACTTCACTAACTCCTGACACGCAAGTTTGTCCTGAAAACTCAACGACATTAAGTGTTACAGGTATCGGTGGATCTTCACCATATACCTTTACTTGGGTAGAGAACGGAATGGTGATCGGGACAGGCACATCAATTGAAGTTGATCCAGATTTAACGAATACTCAGTATTGCGTGACGCTTTCTGAGGCTTGTGGTTCCCCGACAACTCAGGAATGCACAATGGTTTATTTCCCTACTCCAATCGTTCCGGATCTAACACCTGATAAAGCAGAAGACTGTATTCCTGCTGATTTCACTTTTGCTAATTCTTCTGATAACGGTGGAGAGATCGCAACCATGTACGTAGAATTCTCAGAAGGTTCGACTTTCATGTTGAATGGAACAGATCCTGTATCGGTGATATTCCCTAACCCTGATACTTATTCAGTTAACCTTACAGTTACCTCAGTATTTGGTTGCGTGTACACCAATACAATTACAAATATCGTTGAAGCAAAACCAGAACCAACAGCAGATTTCACCTTCTCTGCAAACCCTACGACATTCTTTGAGACAGTGATCTTGATGCAAGACCGTTCTTCTTTTGACGTGATCGACTGGGAATGGTTAAGTCCGGGATCATCACCGTCTTACAGCTATCAGGAGAATCCTACATTCATGTTCCCTGAAGGAGAAGCAGGTGAGTATCCTGTAACGTTGATCGTGACCAGTACATACGGTTGTACAGATACCGTTACTTACATAATGAACGTTATACCGGACATCCTTTTCTACGCACCAAACACTTTCACTCCTGATAACGATGAATTCAACCAGTCGTGGGAGATCTTTGTATCAGGAATCGATGTGTACAATTTTGACCTTTACATTTTCAACCGTTGGGGTGAAATGATCTGGGAATCTCATGATCCCTATGCAAAATGGGACGGAACCTACAAAGGTGAGGTCGTTCCTGAAGGCACTTACGTTTGGAGAGCCACTGTGAAAGATCCTTATGTTGACGACAAGAAAGAATTCCAGGGTCACATCAACGTGATCCGATAAGATCTAAAGGGAGTTTCGACTCCCTTTTTCTTTTGGTATTCTTTTTGGAGACAGCCCACGGTTATAATTACAGAATTAGTATGTTTGAAAAAAATTATCCTATGAAAACAAAATTTATTGTTGGCGCTTCTTTTGTAGCCGCACTATCACTATACAGTTGTGACGTCCTGGACGAAGCAGCTCAGGTCATTACATCAACGGGAACTGGTACAACCACTGCTCCAAAACTTACCAATGACGAGGTCATTGCAGGCTTACGGGAAGCTTTGAATGTTGGCATCAAAAATTCAGTAGACCTTACGTCCATCACTGATGGTTTTTGGAAGAACGACATGATCCGTATCCCATTCATGGATGATGCTATCAAGGTAAAACAAAAAGCTTTGGAATGGGGTCTTGACGGTCAGGTAGAGAAATTTGAAATTACCATGAACAGAGCGGCTGAAGAAGCGACAAAAGAAGCTCTTCCTATCTTTGTTGATGCGATCAAGAACATGTCGGTTTCCGATGGATTTGCTATCCTTAATGGTGGCGACGGCGCTGCAACCAAATTCCTGAAGGATCAGACCACTTCGAAACTGGTGGCTGCATTTTCTCCAAAAGTTGAAACGGCCATTGCAAAGGTAAAGTTGACAGAATACTGGAATCCGATCATTACCAAGTACAACAATGCAATGTCTATAACCGGTGGACAAAAATTGAATCCAGACCTTAACAAATACATTACCGAAAGAGCGATCAGCGGTTTATTTTTGATGGTTGAGCAGGAAGAGAATAAGATCCGTAAGGATCCTATGGCTCGTGTTACAGATCTTCTACAGAAAGTATTCGGAAGTGTTACAGGGAAATAATTAAGACATATGCACTATCCTCCAACGGAGTTAGTATTGAACAGTGAAGGCCAGGTTTATCATCTTGGCCTTTCTCCTGAAAATATAGCGGATAAGATCCTTTTAGTTGGTGACCAGGATCGGGTTGCACTTATCTCCTCATTTTTCGATTCGATAGATCACAAGTCACAGCATCGTGAATTCGTATGTCACACCGGTTGGTATGGCGGTAAACGAATTTCTGCCCTTTCGACAGGGATCGGTACCGACAATATTGACATCGTTATCAATGAGCTGGATGCAATGGTCAACATTGACTTGAAAGAAAGGACCGATAAAGAATCTTTCAGAAAGCTTGAGTTGATCAGGATCGGTACCTGCGGAATTTTGCAGGGAGAGATCCCAATTCATTCTTACCTTCTTTCTACACATGCTATTGGACTCGACAACGTGGCGCATTTCTATGAGGTGGATTTTTTTCAAGAGGAAAGATCAATCCTTCAGGCATTTCGTGAACAGATCCAGTTGCCAAACGCCATTCAACCTTACTGTATCAAAGCAAGTGAGGAACTAACCAACAGATTGATCTCTACCCGAACTCACGAAGGAATAACCGTTACTTCCAGCGGATTCTACGGGCCTCAGGGACGTCAGTTGAAACTAAAAGCTCACACGGCTAATCTGAACGAACAACTGACTGATTTCAGTTTTGAAGACCACCAGGTTGTCAACTTTGAAATGGAAAGTTCTGCGCTATTTGCCTTAGGAAGATCTCTTGGTCATGAATGTGCTACCATTTGTTTAGGAATTGCCAATCGCCCAAAAAAGGATTTCTCGAAAGGATATGGAACAGAAATGATGAGTTTGGTGCAGTACGTTCTCGACAGGATCTGATCAATTGGACTGAGGGCGATAGATCTTGTATGTTCCTTTCACTACAGTACTGAACTGAAGTTTGCTCGTGCCAACCTTTCTTCCTGTAAAAGCCGTATTTTGATGAATGAGCATCACTTCATCTTCAGAGATCACTTCATAAACGATCGCAGTGTGGTGTGTCATCAATTCCGTGAATTTGGAATTGCCTTTTTTATACTGGATCTTGACATTCTTGAATTGAATAATATCACCCGGCATTAAACATGCAGATCTACCGAGCTCTTCTCCAAACTTGTATAAGCCATCCCATTTAGCGTTGGATCCATCTAACGCATATTTGGCAAGGTCCCAGCATTCACCGCGCAGTACTTTCTTCCCTGTTTTTGCTTTACACAATTCCACGATCTTGAGATTCAACGTAGCTGTGGAGTCACACTGAGCTGAGACCGCAAGAACAATGAACACAGAGAGTAATACGAGTATCGATTTCATACCCAAAGAACGCAAAAGGGAAGAAAATATTACAAAACTCTTTACAAGCGCTTTTTTTCAATCCTTAAACGTAGTCAAAATCCTGCCCTAAAATTGGTTAGCATTGCAAACTGCTTTACAAACAATTACAACAACTTACAATCACTTATTCCCGAATAAAGGATGTTCGCCTATTCAAACACTGGGAGTTGTATTAATGAGATAAAAGTGTATATTCCGGCGTAAACAATTACTAAAACCGATTAAAATTCCTTATTTTCGAAATATATATAGTATTTTTTTAATCTCTAAAAACTATTAAATGAGAATTAAATCTTTCTGCAATCTTTTCCTATGCCTTTTTTTGACTTCAGTATCTAATGCTCAAAATCTAGAATGGGCTGAGCAATTCGGAGGGGCAGGAATTGATAATGGTTCAGCTATTGTTGTCGACTCAATGGGAAATTCTTACACAGTTGGTACATTTAATCAAACGGTGGATTTTGATCCGTCGAACAACACCTTCAACCTTGTTTCTACCGGCAGTGATGATGTATTTATTACCAAATTAGATCCTTCAGGAAATTTTATCTGGGCAAAACAAATCGGAGGAGTTTATTCAGATCAAGCAAGGGCGGCAGCTATTGACACATTTGGCAATATTTACATTGCTTCCTCATTTATTGGATCAATAAATTTCACTACATCGGAAGGCAATGAAAGTTTCATCTCTTATGGTGTTAGTGATATTTTCCTGGCTAAATTGGATTCGTCAGGAAACATTTTATGGGGAAGACAAATTGGAGGGGCATCAACGGATTTGGTTGAAAAAATGGCTATAGATACGCAAGGTAATATTGTGTTGACTGGCTCATTCTACGGAACAACTGATTTTGACCCTGGAATTAGCGTTTACAACCTAACATGTTATGGTCAGGCGGTAAATAGCGACGTTTATATTTGTAAATTAAACTCTAATGGAGATTTTATTTGGGCAAAACAAATTGGAGGGACAGGATATGATTTCGGTAATGATATCACATTTGATAGTTCGGATAATTTATTTATTACCGGTCAATTCAGCGGTCTGTGTGACTTCGATACAGGGGTGAATACTTTCAATTTGAGTGCAATTGGAGGTAGTGATGTATTTATCCTTAAATTGAATAGTTCAGGCGATTTCATTTGGGTAAAACAAATAGGCAGTAGCATGAATGACTCAGGGAAATCAATCAACGTTGATAATAGCGGAGAAATTTATGTCTCTGGTTTCTTTTCAGATGTTATCAGCTTAAATCTTAGCTCTGGAAACATATCGTTAAACCCCTTTGGAGGAACCGATGTATTTATTGCAAAGGTCAATTCATTGGGAGATGTTTCGTGGGTCAAACAAATTGGTGGGAATAATTCCGAGACAACAATGGCAAGTGCTGTCGATTATGATGGAAATCTATATTGTGCTGGTATTTTTAAAGATTTGGTTGATTTCAATCCGGGTAGTCCAATTTTTAATCTCCAATCAGAAGGAAACTATGATATATTTTTGACAAAATTTAGTCCTGCCGGCGATTTTAATTGGGCTGTGAAAATGGGAGGGGTGAACGAGGATTATGTACGTGATATTGCAATAGATGCAGATGGAAACATATTTTCTACTGGTTATTTTCAAGATGTTGTAGATTTCGACCCGGGGAGCAACACATTAAATTTGAATTCCTTTGGTAGCCTTGATGGTTACACACAAAAACTTAGTCAGTGTAGCTTGATTGTTGGATTTGATGTACAAACAGCATGCGATTCATACACTTGGATTGATGGGATCACTTACACTTCAAGCAATAATTCTGCCCAATTTAATCTTTTGAATGCAGCGTTGAATGGATGTGATAGCTTGGTTAATTTAAATTTAACATTGAATATATCCTCGAACAGTATTCAATATCAAACCGAATTAGATAACTACACATGGCCAATTAACGGGCAAACCTATACACAATCCGGAACATACATAGCAGTAATTCCAAATGCTGCAGGATGTGACAGTATAATTACACTCGATCTGACAATGCAATATACGGGAATCACTACGCATGAAAATCAAAAATTTATTATCTCCCCTAACCCTTCCAGTGAGTATTTCATGTTAAACGCATCGGAAGATTTAATTGGAGAAGCTTACAGCATCATTGACTTAAATGGCAAAACACTCAAGGCCGGAACTTTAATGCAAAAAGAGCAAAAAATAGAAATAAGTAAATTATCTGAAGGAATATATTTATTCAAGATCAACAATGAAATGGAACAAACATTCCGAATAATTAAAAATTAACCATCCCATAACAGCGTGCAAGCACAATCGATAGATTATACAATGCGAAGCTTAGGCTTCGCTTTTTAATTTTTAGAAAAAGAAAAATTATTATCTTATGTTGAAGTTTCTTTTAAAGAGGCTCGCCTGGCGCCTTCGCGCGCACCGACCTTGATTCAATTCTCCCCGCTGCCCTCAAGATCCGCTCTACCCTTCCTCGATCCACACTTAAGATAGATTCCGAAAAAAGGGATTCTTCGTCAAGTTGTTTTTTGATGGTCCCCGAGAAATGAATTGCATCGGGCTTCACATCCTGAACAATTTTCGCAACGTTATTGGCATTCACTCCACCGCCCGCCATGATCTCGATCACATTCTCGGAACGTTTTACGAGTTCTTTGAGGATTGGCGTACCGATCTCCACATTACTGGCCATTCCTGAGGTAAGGATCCTCTCCACACCTAATTCTTTCAAAAGATCCAAGGATCGCTTCCAGTCGATCGAATCATCGAATGCCCTGTGGAAAGTAACATCCATATCTCCGGCTTTCTCAATGATCTCCTGCAAAACATCTTTATCGATCTCTCCTGTTTCCCTTAAAGCACCAACTACTACTCCCTTTACTCCACTGCGCTTGCAATTGATCACTTCACGAATGATCACTTCCAGTTCATCCGTTGTATAGACAAAGCCTCCCGGACGAGGACGAATTAAAACGTGTGTTTCAATTCCATAAGCCTGAGCATATTCAATCAAACCATAGGATGGAGTTATCCCACCCTGTTCCAGGTTCTGACACAGTTCTATCCGATCAAAGGAATATTCCTTGGCGATCCGGATCGCTTCGATCGATGCTGCACACAATTCAAATTTCATCACTCGTAATAGATAATAAGTTCATCCATGAAAGTCCAGGGCAAGGAACCGGAACCAGGCAATCCCTCCGGAATTTGTTCCCAGGGTTTGATCTTGATCTTCAAGTATCTCCCTTTCTTTCCGATCATCGTCCCAAAAGGTAAGTAGCGTCCAAAGCTCATCTTCATACCGTATAATTGAATCACAGCGTTTTTAAGCACCTTCCATTTCTTCTTGTTAGTGGAGATCTCGAACTCTACTTTTTCAGGATGATTAATCCATGAACCTTGATCCGAGAGGAAACTGAGGTCAATCGCTTCCATTTTTTTCTTTGCACCAAGATCAACGATCAGTTCGATCTCTTTCTCTCTGAATCCGACCCATTCATTGCCTCTCCAGGGGCTGGCTCCCACAATTCCGTCGACTAAAGTCAGATCACCCCCCGCATTGTAGGATTTAGACGGCGCTGTAATGTACTCAACCGCTAGTCCAATGGAAGGGTGTTCAAGGATCTTGAATTGCGTTTCTTTTGAAAGTTCATCGCTGTTTATGTCGATCGTGAATCCCTGAACCAAACCTGATCCGGTACGTTCCAGCACATAGGGATTAGCAATTGGTTGGGAAATGATCCCATTCTTTTCGACGCGTTCAATGTTCAAACCCTGACTATTTTCAGCTGTGATGGTATATTCCAAACCGCCCTCCGTTCGCTTAACGCTTAATTCAGGATAGAACAGTGCCTCAGAGTAATTCACTTCAAATTTTCTCAAAAAAGGCAGGTGATAGTTGACCAAAGCTCTTTTGAAAAGCTCATATTCCAGTTTTTGTTGACACCACAAAGCCTGTGATAAGGCTAGTGCTCGTGGAAAGACCATGTATTCTACCTTCTTGAAATCAGGAATATATTCCGTCCAGACATTGGCTTGTCCACCCAAAACATAAGCTGCCTGGTCGGGAGTCATACCCTCAGCAACAGGATCAAAGGAATAAACTTTCTCCAAGGAAGTGAATCCACCGATCGCCAGGGGTTCTCCCGGATGCTTGCTCTGATAGTGATCGAAATAGCAATGCGAACCCGGACTCATGACGACGTAATGACCTTGTGAAGCCGCTTGTACTCCACCTTCAAAACCTCGCCAGGACATTACCGTGGCATTTGGCGACAATCCACCTTCAAGGATCTCATCCCATCCGATCAGTTTACGTCCACGAGCAGTCAAGAATTCATCTATCTGTCGGATAAAATAGCTTTGCAACTCATGTTCATCTTTAAGTCCTTTGGATTTGATTACATCCTGACATTTTGAACACTGTTTCCAGCGCTCTTTTGGAGCTTCATCTCCTCCGATGTGAATGTATTCGGATGGAAAAAGGTCCAAAACTTCTTCCAAAATATCTTTTTGGAATTGAATGGTTTCCGGTTTGGAACAATAGATATCCTCAAAAACTCCCCAAAGGCCTTCTACCCCTTTCTGTTGCCCTGTGCAGGAATGTTCAGGATAAGCTGCGAGTGCAGCTCGTGCATGTCCGGGCATTTCAATTTCAGGTACAACCGTAATGTGTAACTTCTTTGCATAGCGCACCACTTCTCTGATTTCATCTTGGGTGTAGAATCCGCCATAACGTTCCTTGGAATACGTTCGAGGCACAGTACTGTAATGAGCGTTCACCGTACTGTCGCGCCAAGCCCCAACCGATGTTAACTTCGGATATTTCTTGATCTCGATGCGCCAGCCCTGATCATCCGTCAAATGCCAGTGAAAGGTATTGAACTTGTAATACGCCATCAGATCCAGAAAACGTTTCACTTCATCAACCGTGAAAAAATGGCGACTGACATCCAGATGCATGCCTCGCCATTGAAAGCGCGGTTGATCAGAGACAAAACAATGATCAATAACATATATACCATCCTGTTCTTTAAAAAGCTGAACCAATGAATTCAACGCATACAAGCCACTGGCATCAGAACTGTAGGAAACGATGATCTTGTCGGCCACATTGATAGAATAATGGTCCATCGGAACATTCTGTAACTTTCGAAACTCAAGATGTCGGCCATTTGGTGAAAAGACCACTTTCAATTTGAACAGTTCCAGCATTTGACGTACCAGGTAATCTTTTAAGTCATCCGGAAGATTGTCCGATTTTACCGAGATCTCTCCATTAAGCGTCAGCGTACCGTTACCTTGCTGATAGCTGGAAGGATGAGGAATTATGGGGGATTGGGAAAACGCAATTGGAGCGAGGAGCAAGGAGCAAAAAGCAAGGACGAATCTACGGGAAAGAAATATCTGTTTCATCATGAGACGAAGATAAGAAAAGTGAAGGGGAAGAAATACAAAGCTGCACTTTGTCGCATAAAAAAGGGCGGATTGTATCCGCCCTTCATGATGTGCAGGCTTAGCCTACATGTTTCTTCTGTACTGTCCACCTACTTCAAAAAGTGCAGAGGTAATCTGTCCGAGGGATGCATATTTACAGGTCTCCATGAGTTCTTCGAACATGTTTCGGTTCTGGATAGCTGCTTCCTGCACACGAGCGATGCCCTCGTTTGCTTTTTCAGCATTCGCTTTATGCAAGTTGTCGAGCATTCGGATCTGGCACTGCTTCTCCTCTTCTGTAGCACGGATGACTTCTTTCGGCAAGATCGTAGGTGATCCTTTCGAGCTCAGGAAAGTATTCACTCCGATGATCGGGAATTCTCCAGTATGCTTCAAGGTTTCATAGTACAAAGACTCTTCCTGGATCTTCGAACGCTGGTACATGGTTTCCATTGCTCCCAAAACACCTCCGCGCTCTGTAATGCGATCAAATTCTGAAAGTACCGCCTCTTCTACAAGATCAGTCAATTCTTCGATGATGAAGGACCCCTGAAGTGGATTTTCATTCTTCGCCAAACCCAACTCACGGTTGATGATCAACTGAATAGCCATAGCACGACGAACTGACTCTTCCGTAGGCGTTGTGATTGCTTCGTCGTAAGCATTCGTATGCAATGAATTACAATTGTCGTAGATCGCGTAAAGCGCCTGAAGTGTCGTACGGATATCGTTGAAATCGATCTCTTGAGCATGTAACGAACGTCCTGAAGTCTGAATGTGGTACTTCAGCATTTGTGCGCGTGAATTTGCTCCGTATTTCTTCGCAAGCGCCTTCGCCCATATACGACGAGCAACACGACCGATCACAGCGTATTCCGGATCGATACCGTTCGAGAAGAAGAAAGACAAGTTCGGTCCAAAGGCATTGATATCCATTCCGCGACTCATGTAGTACTCCACGTAGGTGAATCCATTTGCCAAAGTGAACGCCAACTGCGTGATCGGATTCGCTCCGGCTTCGGCAATATGATAACCTGAGATCGAAACGGAATAGAAATTACGAACGCCTTTATCAATAAAGTACTGCTGAACATCACCCATCAAACGAAGTGCGAATTCAGTAGAGAAAATACAGGTGTTTTGCGCCTGATCCTCTTTCAGGATATCTGCTTGAACCGTTCCGCGAACCTGTGTTAAGGTTTCAGCTTTGATCTTTTCGTAAACCTCTTTAGGAAGCACCTGATCGCCGGTCACACCCAACAACATCAAGCCTAAACCATCGTTTCCTTCAGGAAGTTCTCCCTGATAACGTGGACGCTCTACTCCTTTTGTCTTGTAGATCGCTTCGATCTTCGCTTCTACTTCAGCTTCCAGTCCATTTGCCTTAATGTATTTCTCACAATTCTGGTCGATCGCTGCATTCATGAAGAAACCGAGCAACATTGGCGCCGGACCATTGATCGTCATCGAAACGGATGTCGCCGGATGCGAAAGGTCGAATCCTGAATACAATTTCTTGGCATCATCCAGACAACAGATCGAAACTCCAGAGTTACCGATCTTTCCGTAGATATCAGGACGCAGGTCAGGATCGTTACCGTAAAGTGTCACCGAGTCAAAGGCCGTTGAAAGTCGCTTCGCAGGCATACCTAGCGAAACATAGTGGAATCGCTTGTTCGTACGCTCAGGTCCGCCCTCTCCGGCAAACATCCGCGTTGGGTCTTCTCCCTCGCGCTTGAATGGGAACAATCCTGATGTGTATGGGAATTCACCCGGCACATTTTCCTGCAAAGACCAGCGAAGGATATCTCCCCAGCCTTTGTATTTCGGTGTTGCCACCTTTGGTATGTGCAAATGTGAAAGCGATTCAGAATGCGTTTTGATGGTCAAGACCTTATCCCGCACTTTGAAGTTGAACTCGTGATCCTTGTACAAATTGCGTTTGCTCTCCCATTTCTCCAGGATCTCCCAGTTGCGCGGATCGAAGTTCAATTTTACCGTTTCAAACGTTTCCTGAAGACCTTTGATCAGTCGATCCTTGTCCTCGATATTGGAATTCTTCAATGTTTCGATCGATGAATTCAATCCATACAATTGATCAGCAACTGCCACCTGTTCGTTCACCCACTTGTCGTATGCACGGTTGTTCTCAGATATCTCAGACAAATAGCGTGTTCGATCCGGTGGAATAACGAAGATCTTCTCCGACATTTCACGCGTGATCTCAAAAGTAGATCTCAGATCAGCACCGGTGCGCTCAACCACTTTATCCATGATCACTTTGTAAAGAGAATTCATTCCCGGATCATTGAACTGCGATGCGATCGTACCGTAAACCGGCATTGTATCAACATCCTCATCCCAAAGGTTGTGGTTGCGCTGATATTGCTTGCGCACGTCTCGCAAAGCGTCGAGTGCACCGCGTTTATCAAATTTATTGAGTGCGATCACATCGGCAAAATCGAGCATATCGATCTTTTCCAACTGCGTTGCTGCACCGTATTCAGGTGTCATAACGTACAAGGAAACATCCGAGTGATCCAGTATTTCTGTATCTGACTGACCAATTCCTGAAGTTTCGAGGATGATCAGGTCGTAATTAGCTGCTTTAAGAATGGTGATCGCTTCAGCTACGTGCTTCGACAAAGCCAGATTCGACTGACGTGTCGCTAATGAACGCATGTATACACGATCGCTTTTGATCGAGTTCATACGAATTCGGTCACCAAGCAAAGCACCACCCGTTTTTCTTTTTGAAGGATCGACAGAAACCACTGCGATCTGCTTGTCTTTGAAGTCGATCAGGAAACGACGTACCAATTCGTCAACCAGTGACGATTTACCTGCTCCACCTGTTCCTGTGATCCCAAGTACAGGAACATCATTCTTTTCAGCGATCGTTTTGATCTTTGCCAGTTCGCTTGCCGATTCTTCCGGGTAATTCTCAGCTGCTGAGATCGTTTTCGCGATCGCAGGAACGTTCTTCGCTTCTAACAAATTCTCATCCACCTTCAGATCTTTCCCAACAGGAAAATCACTTTTCTGAACAAGGTCATTGATCATTCCCTGCAATCCCATGGCACGACCATCGTCCGGGTGATAGATGCGCGTAATTCCGTAAGCTTGTAATTCTTCTATCTCGGAAGGAAGGATCGTTCCTCCACCACCTCCAAAGATCTTGATGTGTGGAGCGCCTTTTTCCTTTAGAAGATCGTACATGTATTTGAAATACTCAGTATGACCACCCTGATAAGACGTCATCGCAATCGCTTGCACATCTTCCTGGATCGCGCAATTCACTACTTCTTCCACCGAGCGGTCGTGACCGAGGTGAATGACCTCACAACCGGTTGACTGAATGATACGACGCATGATATTGATCGCAGCATCGTGACCATCAAAAAGTGATGCGGCAGTAACTATACGAACTTTATTTACAGGCTTATACGGCTCTACTTTTTCCATAAGAATGTTCTTCTGTTTTTTAAGCGGGGTAAAAATAGGAAAAAAGGCCGAAGATGGAGGAGTATGACATGTAATTCGAAGCGTAAATGATCTCTGTTATGTTTTATGTTCCCCGGTACGACGGAGGGCTCAAATCTGAGTAAAGAATTAACGTTTGAAGTTGACCGATCCGCATTAATAAGAACATATTCCAAGTGAATTTTGTTTCACCAAAAAAAAAATACAACACCCATTCCAACCATTCTATATTTTGATGCATCATATAGGGGCTAAAGCATAAAAAATGAAGACTTTTATTTGTTTCTGTCTATTTTACATTGCTCTTCTTACTTTGAACAGTTGCGAAAAGTCAGGATTAAAATCCCCAACTGAGCTATCATTTGCGGTTGACATCAATAAAGAATCAACCATGAATGGAAATTTGAATTTTACCGATGGACAAATTGTGGTGAGAAGTATAACCTTCGATGGAATTCGAATAAAAGGAGACGATGTTTACTTTGAAGAAGAGTTCGAACAGGGTTTAACAACTTTATTTTCAGCAAACAGTTCAAATAGTCAGTTAAAATTTGAATTACCACAAGGAAGTTACAGTTCAATCCGTATTGATTTTGAAGCCGAAGAATCAGCTCTCGAAAAGATCAAACTAAATGGACAGTTTAAAAATAGTGCCGGTGATCTTATTCCTCTTATACTGGAGGTGGAAAGAATTGAATTCTACGATAAGATTGCTAAAGACCCTCAAGGCAATTTGAACATTGACCTTGTAGCCGGTGATCCATCGACGGCAATCATTCAACTGAATCCAGTTTTCTGGTTTAGCTCTATTTCACAAAATCAATTGGAGAACGCTGAACTAATTTCATTGAATGGTGTTGCTACCATAGTGATCAACCCCTCAGTAAATGAACATTTGTATGATCTTATTCAGGACAAAGTAAATTCAAACATTGAAATAACAATTGATTGATCTCAGGAACATATCGGATGAGGAACTAATTAGGGGATGCCTTAAAGACAAAAGGGATTTTCAGGAAGCGCTTTATAGGAAGTACGCTGATCAAATGTATTCCGTTGTAAGGATATATGCAAAAGACTCCGATGCGGCGGCCGACATACTACAAGAATCGTTTATTCAAGTCTTTCGGAAATTGGACAGTTTCAGGTTTGACTCTCCCTTGGGTGGATGGATCAGAAGAATCGTGGTGAACAAAGCTTTAGAACATTTCAGAAAAGAAAAAAGACAAAATGAAATCATAGAAGAGTTCCGAGATTTTGAATCAAACAATGCTGATAACGTTTTTGATCAGATAAATACTAAGGAGATTGTGCGACTGGTAAATGAATTGCCAGCCAAAGCAGGAATGATATTAAAACTTTATGCGATTGAGGGTTATCAGCATAATGAAATTGCTTCGATGCTTGAAATTTCAGAAGGAACTTCAAAGTCACAGCTAAACAGAGCGCGAGCCTTGCTCAAAGAGAAATTAGTCGAAATAAATGGATAATCAAGATCACATATTTCGCAAAATCAAAGAGGAATTCGAGAGCTCTGAAACAAAAGCTCCTGAAAACCTTTGGGCTGGCATAAGTGGTCATCTTGATGCCAAAGACAGTATTATTGACGAGCAAGTAAAATTAAGTTTTGAGAACCTATTCGAGCCTGCCCCTGCAAGAATCTGGGAAGGTATAGACAAACAGTTGACCATTGACAAAGGCTGGAAAAAAGTTTACAACTATTTACGACTTCGAACTTTCTTTAGACGAACCCGGCGCATTGCGGCCATACTTCTGCTTGTATTATTTGGCGCAACTGTGTTGAACAACATTTTCCACAAAGGAGGCAAAATAAGGTCGATCAATCATCAGCATCAAGCGATATCCAAGGAGAAAGAACTCCAAATTACTTTCAGTGATGACGATACAACATCTATTCCTGTAGCTTCCGAAGAAATTTCTTCATTTGGATCGCCTTTTGTCAAATCTAATCCATTTTCAGGGGAAAGCTCGTCAAATCTGATAGCGCACGGTAGTGCATTAACTTTTAAAGAAAAGAATCATGTAAACGATCATGTGTCACTCCATTCCGGAGAGGATGCCAATCCACAGTATGGGAAAATTAAAGAGCTGAACCAAGAACTCCATCAGAAATACAAGGTTCAGGATCAAATATCAAATAATGATTCCTTGAAGGACATTGTAATTCAAAATGATACTCTGAAAAATGGAATTACAGCTATCGATTCTAATTTGACTTCAATTAATGAAAAAGAGAACAATGAAATTGAGGACAACAGACGAAACACTGAACGGAAAGAATCAAGATTCGAATTAGGGATGTTAATGGGAATTAACTCAACTGCCATCATCAACAATACAACCGTAAATTCGTTCAAAGAGACAAGTTTAGTCTCGTTTGTACCGTCATTTGGGGGCAACATTGGAATTCAATTCGTTTACCACATTAACGACAGGCACGGTTTCGCAAGTAACTTAACCTACACCAGCATCAATCAGCAATACGAGATCTTCAGTTCCGGTAGTTTAAACCGAGAACTTTTACATTTCAACATCATTGACTTCCAACCACTTTATCAGTTCAGTTACAGGCAAATCAAAAGACCGGAAAAGGCATTGAATATAAAGGCGGGACCATTCTTTGGATACATCACCAACAGTAAAAGAACAGTTAACAACACATCAGAACCGCTTCCTTATTCCCAATTTGATTTCGGACTAACTCTTCAAGTCGGACAAAGTATTGAATTTAATCGATTGATACTGGATTACGGACTCAATATGGAAAGTGGATTGATCAACCTAAACAAAGGAGTGAACAACCTGCCTGCATCCATTGACAGAACCACTCATCTTGGTCTTGGCGCCTATCTTTCATTAAGGTATAAATTGTAATTTTTTTCTATCCTTTTCCAACCTTTTTAAAATCAGACTCATCAATGGGATACTTAAACAGGTATTAACTAAATGGTAGAAAAATGAAAAAAATGACAATTAAAGTTTTCGCAATTACTGTCCTACTTGGTGGATTTACTGTAATGACTTCTTGCAACAAAGAATACCGTAAGTATGATAACAAGGAAGTTCTTCAAAACACCTATTCAGGAAATATTGAATTACAAGGAAACACAGAAGCCCGTGGTGATTTTTGGGGAGATGGGGATTCAGGTACCTTTTCTTTTGTTTGGGAAAATACAGAGAAAAAGGCAACCGTCAACTTTGATGTTACCACAACTCCCGGTGGATCATGCCAGATCATTTTAAATGATGCAACTGGTAAAGAAGTATTCAATCAAACTCGTCCTGCGGGAGGAATGGATACCTTTTCGGGCATTTCGGAAGAAGGAAAAAAAGGAAAATGGTTGGTTACGATCAATTTAACGAATTTCAACGGTGACGGCACATATGACATAACGCCCAAAAACTGACCCGAACAGTTGAAGTACCAATAAACCTTAAGCCGATAAAGCAGCCACATGGATCATCCATCGTGGCTGTTTTTTTTTATGCCTTTTATCAAACAACACCTATTGAACACCATTTTATCTGTCAAAATTCAATTCTATCAGTAACCCTTACAACACAAAAAATCCCCTGACTTTCGCCAGGGGACTTCAGGGTTTGTTTTATATTCCATCGTCAGGTTCACTTGGAGCCTCTGATCCGGTTGATCTCGATGCCGAATCAATGATGTTGCGGCTGAAGATGTATTTTCTGAAGAACTTCTAATTTACCTTAAGCGTGCAAACATCAATTAATATTCCTATTATTATCCTCAATGATGACTAAAGCAAACATGGAAACAAAGATCACGATCCGGGCAAGCATCGACGCCGACAAAAAAAAAGCATGGGATTATTACACGCTTCCTGAACACATAACCCAGTGGAATTTTGCTGATCCGAGCTGGCATTGCCCGAGCGCAGAGAACAACATGACCATTGGAGGACGATACCTTGCGCGAATGGAGGCAAGAGACGGCAGTTTCGGTTTCGACTTTGACGCCATTTATACCGACATCAAGGAAGGAGAACACTTCACCTACGAATTTGGCGGCCGACGATCGACAGTATCTTTCGAAGAAAAAGACGGTAAAACACTCGTTACTGTGAGCTTCGATCCAGAGAACGAAAATCCAGTTGAGCTTCAACGAAATGGTTGGCAAATGATCCTGGATAACTACAAAAAACACGTTGAAACGAACTAAAGGATCTAAAAGTCCAATGATCGGGACAAGTCGAAAAAAGCAGAAGACAGAAGCATGAAGGAAAGTGAATCGGATTGGAAAGAAAAATTAGCTGCATTGTTCCTGGTCTGGCCTTTTGTACCATTTGGTTTTGTCATGCATTTCAATTCGACTGAAGCGACAACACTTGACTGGATAGCCGGTGGAGCGATCCTGCTAGTATGTATGATCTGGGCCTATTTTAGTGTACGCTATTTAAAAAAGATCTTCTCATAATACTCAATTCGTATCGTTCAATAAATGAATATCCGTTATTCCATTCTTTCCCGTATCTTACTTCTATCAATTGTTTCTGCTCATGAGAATTAGTTACCTGATCACACTACTTTTTACTTTGATATTCCACTTTGGACAAGCGCAGGTCATCAACCTTGGTGATGATATCAGTGTTTGTCCGGGTCCTGTATCAATAGTCAACAACAACGCTGTTGCTCCCAATTTCATTTTATTGGATGATACAAACCAAGTTCTTCTGGCTGATGATCAGTACTCCGCACTTGTTCCAATTGGATTCGATTTTACTTTTTACGGCCAAACATACGATTCCCTGGTCATCGGGTCCAATATCATCCTTTCTTTCGACAAAACACTTGCCAACGGCTATTGTCCATGGTCCATCACAGGACCTCTTCCCTCGAGCACCTACAGTAGACCTGCTATTTTCCCGAGTTACATGGACGTAAATCCGGGTTTCGGAGGAACCATAGTTTATCAGACTGTCGGAACCGCTCCAAACAGAAAATTTGTGGTTCTATATAACAACATCATTGCCTATCAATGTTTTCCACCTTGCTGGTCTGCAGCCGTTGTGCTTTACGAAAGCAGCAACATCATTGAAATCCATCTAAAAGACAAGCCGGTATGCCCCAATTGGAACAGTGGTTATTCCATTCAAGGGTTGCAAAATGAAAATGCAACGATCGCTCATGTTGTCCCGGGAAATCAACCTCCCGCGCTTTGGGTCACTGATCTTGACGGGAAACAATTCGTTCCGAACGGACCGGACGATTACGTGATCAACACGATCCCCTTTACTCCTATTTTATACGGCAATGTACAGTATTCATGGTCCAATACCGAGGGAGAAAGTTTCCCCTACTCTGATACGCTACAAACTTCCGTCACCTTTGGTGATGATCTGGCTTTTTTCCTTTCCGTTTCCAGCCCAACATTGTGTTCAGGGGAATTATTTTCTCTTTCGGATTCAAGCTGGATCAATGTTCCTTCCATTGGCTACGATCTCGAGGTCGTCAACGATGTCTGCGGATTGAACAGCGGATCGATCACTTCGCAAACAGCAACAAGTGATCTTTCATTCTATTGGTCGAGTCTTGATCTGTACTCCGACACACTGATCAACCTCACCGCAGGAACTTACCCTTTTATTTTTACCGATCAACTTGGTTGCGAAACTCCCGATACGGTGATCATCGGTTCCGACAGTACCTATTCGGCCATTGTAACACAACCTACTTGCCAAGATAACGCGGATGGAAGCATCGAAATAATTCCCTATTTAACTACCCTCTCCTACGACTGGGTATTTCCTATTGGGTTAGATACAAATTCACTGTTCAATTTAGGAGAAGGATCCTACTCCTGCATTGTTTCATCAGGCAGCAACTGTATTGACACCCTGAATTTCACACTCATTTCTCCCAGTCAGATTGTACTGACTTCTGAGTCAATAAACGATGTATCTTGTTACGGTAGTAATGATGGTAGTTACACCTTCTCATTCACTTCCAATTTCTCTCCGATAACCAAAACCTGGGATGGGAATCCGCTTACGCCTAATTTTATTTGGTCTCAAAACAGTGGATGGCACGAATTGGTCTTGAGCAATTCAGCAGGTTGTCAACTTGTACGTGATGTGTACATCGATGGACCAAGTGAAGCATTTACTGTATTCGCCGATGTAACTCCGGCAGTGAATGGCATCGATGGCTCGGTTACATACACCATGAGCAGCGGTGACGGCACGATCGAAACCTGTTATTTGAATGGTGTACTTCAGTCGAGTCCAACATTCAATGGATTGACTCCAGGCAATTATACTGGATATGCAATCGACAGTTGGGGTTGTCAGGTTCAGATCTCATTTACGGTCCCGAACACAGTTGGCTTGGAAGAATTGAACGCTTACAACCTCGTACTTTACCCTAATCCATCCAACAACCTTGTTTTTATAGATGCGAAGATCTTCCCTGAAACATACCGGATCCTTGACCTTAATGGGCGCTGTGTTTTGGAAGGCCAATTTGACGCCTCGACGGGTATTTCAGTGAGTGAGATCGAAATTGGTACTTATCTGATCCATTGTTATTTCGAAAATGGAATGAAAAGCATTGTGAACCTACAAGTCATTCATTAGAGAACCTGGTCAAGTGATGATGACGATCATTCTGAAAAAAGACATTGAAGAACTGAGAAAGATCTATTTTGATCAACACGATCACCGCTTGTTCTTCGGAAAAGAAACCCGCAAAGAGTCCTGGCTATTGCTGCAAAGCATTCTGACTTATCCAGTGTTCTTTTATTTCACTATTGATCTTAACGAAAGTTTGATCTTCGTTGCCGGAACGGTCATTTACCTGATCCCCGTTTTCAAATTCATCGATGCTGCACGCCCCATACTCCAATGGCGAAGATCATTGAACAACTTCCTTAAACGCGTTGAAAACACAGATGTTGTTAGCATACGTTTTGATGAACAGTCTTTCATTCATCAAGAAGACGAAGAACAAACGCGCGTGCACTGGGACGCTTTCGATCAGGCAGAGATCCATGGCAGTCACATCTGGTTGCAATCGGCAGAAACGAATTTCATCTTACCCAAGAAATGTATGTCCGTTGAAGAATTTTCAGCACTTAGACAAGCCGTAAATTCCAAGGTGAAGAAAGTGCGCACCCTGCATTAACTTTTCCCATTTCCTCTTCTTTAAGACGGATGAGTTGCGTACTTTTACTCGTCTGATGTTGTGCAGGATGCATTCCAATATCCAACACAAACAAGACCAACGCACTGCTTATGAAACGATTTCATGCACTTGAATGGGAAGTCTTGTCCTGGTTTCCAAAAAGCTGGAGGAATCACGGGACAGACTATTTGATGTTCATCGCCACACGCTTCGACATTTACAAACCCATAGTTCCTATCCTGCGCAAAGGAATTGATGCCAGAGGCAAACAAGAATGGATCGACTGTGCTTCGGGTGGCGGTGGAAGTTTGATCCGACTGGCGGAACACTTGAAAAGCGAGTATCCCGAACTTCGGATAACGGTGACGGATTATTATCCGAATGTGGAAGCATTTGAGCGCACACGTCAACACGATACTCAAACCTTTTTGATTGAAAAAGATTCGGTAAACGCGATGGATCTTCCTTCTCACATGAAAGGAAAGTTCAGAACACTATTCGCAGCCTTTCATCATTTCAGACCTGTCGATGATAAAAAGATCCTTCAGAACGCTGTTGACACGGGATCTCCGATCGCCATATTTGAGCCTGTTGGACGAAACTTTCTGAGTTTCATCTCCATGCTTTTTGTGATCCTCAATGTCTTGTTGATCACGCCGTTTATTCGTCCGGTGCGCTGGCAGGTTCTTCCTTTTGTTTATTTGATCCCCATCATTCCACTTTACATTCTGTGGGACGGTATCGCCTCTATTTTCAGGACCTATTCAGAAAAAGAAATGAAAGAAATGGTGGCCAAACTCAAGGATCATGATTCATTCGACTGGGAGATCGGACACGTAAAGCAAGGTCCGGCACCAGTGTATTATTTACTTGGAATTCCAAAAAAGGTGTATCCTCAAAACAAGGTATAACAGTATGAAATTAGGAGCATTTTCCGTGAGCTTAAGTGTCAAAGACTTGACCATATCGCGCACATTTTACGAAAAACTGGGATTCATGGTCTTCGCCGGCGGTATGGACCAGGGTTACCTCATCATGAAGAATGGCAACGCCTTGATCGGTTTGTTTCAGGGCATGTTCGAAGGAAACATTTTAACCTTTAACCCGGGTTGGGATGAGAACGCCAACAACATGGAAGATTTCGATGATGTGAGACAGATCCAGCAGCACCTCAAGAGACAAAACGTAGAACTGATCAGTGAAGCTGACGAAAGCACGAGCGGTCCTGCCTCCATCATGCTTACTGATCCCGATGGCAACATGATCCTGTTGGATCAACACCGATAAAAAGATGAAGATCAGTCGAACAAAAATACTGGACGAAGGTATACACCGTGAGATCAATGAACTCTGGGACAGCGAATATCCCGTTCGACTGAATGGTCGCTATCTTACTTTACTGGATGGTGTCGATAATTTCGAGCATATTCTGATCCGTGATGAGAATGGGAAATTGATGGCATGGACCGTCTGGTTCGAGAAAGAAGGAGAGATCCGATTTTCAATCATTGTTGATCCAAGAACATCCGGTCAAGGTTTGGGTACGATCTTACTGAACGAACTCAAAAAGGAACTCGACGAATTCTACGGCTGGGTCATTGACATTGAAGGAGATCCGAAAAAAGACGGAAGTTGCTACACTTCACCGTTGAATTTTTACCGTAAGAACGGATTTGAAGTACTGGAAGATGTTAGAATCGACAATGACATTATCAATGCCGTGAAGATCCGCTGGAAAAAGTAGTAGATAAAATTTCAATTAGATATGACTGACAAGAACTACATCCAGGAATTACATACACCAACGAAGGAAAGACCTCTCCGCATCCTAACCAGTGCTTGTCTTACCGGAGTTTTATGTGGATACGATTCTACCTCCAACGGCACCTATCCTTCTGTGCTCAATCTTTTAAAGTACGATAACGTGAAGATCATTACGTTTTGTCCTGAAGAATTCTCCTTCGGAGTTCCTCGCGAAATGTGTGACATCCATGGAGGTGACGGCTTTGCTGTTTTAGACGGAAAAGCCAAAGTTTTAAGTGATTCAGGAGAAGACTGGTCAGAAGGCATGATCAGAGCATCTGAAAAAATGCTGCAGATCGCACAACGGGAACAGATCGATTTGGCGGTTATGATGGATATCAGCGCAGCCTGCGGAAGTCAGGTCATTTATGACGGCAATCGCTTTGCACTAGTGAAGAAATATCAGATCGGAGCGGGAGTTTGCGCGGCACAACTGATGAGAAACGGTTTCAAGGTCATCTCTCAGCGTGATTACGCCTCACTCGAGATCCTTTATTCCAAGATCGATCCGGACCACAAAATTGATCCGGATCAGATCGATCATCACGAAACGGAATGGTATCGCGAATACTTTAGAAAAAGATCTTTTAGATCTGAACGAACTTTCCTCCCGTCATCTTGAATTTCAACTTTCCGAATTTGATGACTTTGCCCTCTCCCACTGTCGCTATTTCGTTCAGGTCATCCTCCATCGTATGTACTGAACCTCCGGTTGCATAGGCAATATCGAGGTAAAGAGGATTCATGCGTTCGGCAGCACCACAAACGATGATCCGAACGGGGATCTTTTCTTTCTTCAAGGCATCGAGCAAATGCATATCGCATGGATCTTCCCAGTTATCAGCGATCAACACAATGTTCTGCTTGTTTTCCGGATATTTTCTGATCGCATAAAAGATCGCTTCAAGGTTATTTTCCATGTGACTTCCCTTCTGCATGGCTTCAAAGGCTTTATCGATCACCTTCTTTGAATTGGAAGTTTCAATGCTCCAGATCCCGGAAGTATCCAACTTACCCATTTGGTTGGTGCTCCGTTCGTCATCATCATTGAAGAAGACGATCTGTTTAAAAGTCTTATTCGCCTGGTGAGCTTTGATCCAGAACAACAACTGAGCGGTGTAGGGCGACATACTTCCCGTTACATCACAAACCACAAGCATGTTCTTCCAGTCTTTTTTCCTGTCCAGCACCTTAATAATCGTTGAATCTTGAGGAGCTGTTTTTCCTTCAACAATGTCGTTGATCGTTTTATTCTCTTCCGCAAAGCTGGACATCGGGCGATAAAAGATGGTCATGCCGTGAAAATAATTCTGGATTCCTCCCGTCTGTTCAACACCCGTCTGCTTAACGATCCTCCATTGCGACATGCCTCCGAATGCTTCAGGCAGATGAATATACAATTCCAGGACACGCTTCCTGTTCAATTCGGTGAAATCTTCTCCAACAGGATAATCGGAATACACCAGGTCCACACCAACAATGGCCATCCCTTTGAGCTTTTCCAACTCCTTCAAGTTTTGGATACTGTGATCACCCGGGGCCATTTTCAATTGTAAAACCGCAAAACCATTTGCATCCGGTTTATACTTTTCGATCACAACTGTGTCCCTGAATCGGATCCGTTCACGCACTTGAACGGTCCCCTGAGCTGCGGCGTATCCTTTCACCAAAAGAATGATCACCATAGAATTAAGAAGTTGTTTCATACCTTTTACAACTTTGGATCATGGAAAAAGTAACAGATAAGAATGGACAATTTACAATTGACAATGGGCAATGAGATGGAGATAACTAAATTGTCTACAGTTTCTTCATTTAAATCTACTTTTTAGCTAAATTAAGTGGAATGAAAAGAAATATTGTAAAAGAAAAAAGCTTTGATTTTGCTTTGAAGGTCGTTGCAATTTCACGTCAAATAGCATTGGAAAATCATGAATATGATCTAACCCGTCAGCTTAAAAGAAGCGGCACTTCAATAGGTGCGTTGATCAGAGAAGCAGAAAACGCTGAAAGCAAAGCAGACTTCAAACATAAAATTTCCATCTCATTAAAAGAAGCTGGAGAAACAGAGTATTGGATTGATCTGCTTTATAGATCCACATTAATGACCGATAAAGATTATCAGTCGCTTAGAAACGACATTTCAGAATTAAACAGGATACTGATCGCAATTCTTAAAAGTACAAAAGCTTAATTCAAGCAATTGTCAATTGTCAATTGTCCACTTAAATCTACATTCTCAATATCAACTTCAAATTGAAGCGTCGCTGTGTCAGGTAATTTGGAATAGAATAATACTTTCCTTCGACATCCTGGATCCATTGTTTGGAGAGGACGTTATTTACTCCCAGGAGATTGAAAACTTCGAAAGACAGGATCGCATCTGTGAAGTTGCGGTGGAAGAATCCATTTTTGTTGGACTTCTCATAAAGGAAATCGTAGGACATCCCAATATCAACGCGGAAATAGGATTTCATGCGTAAAGTATCCTTGTATCGACTCAGATCCGGTGGACCATAAGGCAAACGGGAACCAAATTGAAGCCCCATCTGGACGCTGAACTTTTCGAATCCCGGCATGCGATCCTGCACAAGCGCTCCTACATTCAACCACTGATCTGTTGGACGTGGAACGTAACCCGGGTAGATCACTGCACTGTCGACCACCACCTGATCTTCACTGAAGCCAAAAATGATCCGCTCTCCTGCCGCATTGTAGTATTCCTTGTAGCTATCGCTTAAAATGTCCTCTTTGGTCGACATCAGTCCGAACTTGAAGAAGGATTCGATCCCTTCAACGAACTGTCCGTGAACGTTCATATCGAGTCCGTAAGCATAGGCTACAGCATTGTTCTCAGCATAATAACGCGTGCGCACATTCTCGATCTCGTATGGATTGACATCCCACAAGTATTTATAGTATACTTCTGCGGTCAATTTGAATGGAACATCACGTTCCCACATGTTGAAGTAGACATCCGAACCTGCAACGACATGAAAGGATTTCTGCGAAACGACATTGGTGTTAAGGTTCCCGTTGAACGTTCTAAACTCGCGGTAAAATGGCGGCTGGTAATACAATCCGGAAGAAAGACGATAACTGAGTCCGCGCTTGGCGATCCTACCCTTGTTCACCAGATATGCTCGCGGATAATAGGTCAAGGTTACACGAGGCGTCACAAAGAACTCATCGTTCACTGTCGTGTAACCGGCACGTGTTCCCACACTCAATGCCAAACGTGAAACGGATTCTGTCAAGGTATCGGAGTACACAACTTTCACCTTTCCATCATCCGTTCTTTTTTTCTCCGAAACACTCACCGCATGGTTCTTTTTAATCGAAGACCATGAACCGTTCCATTGAACGAATGACATGTAACGCTGAGAAGTCAGGTTGAGCTCCCCTTTGATCGTTTCAAAGAGTTTAATTACACCATCATTGCTCTGTGGAACACTGTATCCTGCCGAATCGATCATTTTCCACTCCGAGAGCACGTCGTAGAAATCATCGTGTTGCAGATTGACTCCCCATTTCAGAACTTGCGTTGAAAATCGTGTTTGTTCGTCATCTCTGAATCCGGAAAACAACTCGTGTTGTCCGTTGTGGTATACATTGAGAATCGTCGCATTCAAACGATTTCTGGCGTGATTCAAAAAAGTTCCAACACCCAACACGGCGATCGAATCTCCGTATTCCTCTTTCGATGGATCCGTTTCCAACTGATTGATAAAGTATTGACCCTGAATGTCGAAATATTCTCTTTCGTTCGTATTGAAAACCGTTGCGTAAAAGTCAAGTTGAGTTCTATCACTCTTCTTCCATTTCAAGGCTGTCCCCCCCATCATGGTTTGAAAACGGGTTTGTTCCTGACCATCAAAATAAATTCGGAAGGAATAGGCTTCGTTCGCCGTACCGAAATCCGTTTCTGCTGACTGAGGACTAAAACGGAAATTATTGGAGGAGAAATGTCCGATGACTGACCAATTGAGGTTTTCACTGATGGCGTAATCCGTCACGAACTGAGCATCCCAGAAAACAGGATTGTAAGCGCCTTTTGTCGGCAATGAATTAAGAAGATAACCATTGGATCGGTAGCGCGCCCCAACCAGATAACTAAAACGAGAATTGACAGCTTCTTCAGCATGCGCTTCCACTCCGAGCAAAGAGGCCATCAAGGAGCTTCGGAAGGCTGCAGGTGTTTTGTACTCGATATCCAGCACCGAACTCAGTTTATCTCCATACATGGCATCGAATCCACCCGCGCTGAATCTAACCGAGCGAACCAAAGCTGAATTGATGAAACTCATTCCTTCCTGTTGCCCGCTTCTGGTAAGAAATGGTCGGTAAATATTGAAGCCGTTCACGTAAACGAGGTTCTCATCGTAATTCCCCCCGCGAACGTTGTAATTGGTGGTCAATTCATTGTTTGAAGTTGCTGCCGTGGTATATACCAGCGATCGTTCTATACTTCCCATTGGAATGTTCTGCACATCATAGTAGGGCAGGGTCGGTATCTCAAATGGATCTTCTTTTCTGGCTTTAATATTTACCACGTTCTCTTGTTGAACTGAAAATACAAGATCTGGAACACGGTAATACTTATCTGAATTAATGATCAGCGTTTTCTCATCCCTGATCTCTTCAGTAAGGATGTATCTGACCTTCACGGTATCCCCTTTTTGAGCAAAGAATTCGTAAACACCCAATGAATTCGTAAAGACAACCTTAGGATCTCCTTTATCAGTGATCACTTGAACCTCGTCCAGCGCTTTTCCTTTCTTATCTACACAGCGCCCCGTCACCTTAACCTGCTGCCCAAAAGCTGTGAGCGCAAGCAAGAGTATGAATGTGACTGTTAAACGGATCTGCATAAAATTACTTTGGAAAAACGCTAAAGATCAGGATTTATTATGATTCCCTTACCACAATGAAATCCTTTTCGAAAGGATCGATGATCTCGTGTAATTGAGCGATGCGTTCTTCCACCTTTCCTCCTGCGCACAGCTGAAAGAGATTGGTACTCCGCTCTTGCAGACCGTTATTGGGGAAAAGTTTCGATTTGATCTGATCGATCGCAACCAAAGATTGATCGTGACGTGATTTGACCGACTTATAGATCTTATCTTTCACCAAGGCGATCTGTTTATCCATTTTCACCAGTTCACTGGCGATGAACTTTTCCAGTCCGGGATCGACACTGATCACCTTTTCGGTCAGGATCTCACTTAATTCTGTAAACGATCTCTCCACATCGTTCATATCCAGCTCAGCATCTTGATTACGGAGAACGTATTGTCTTTTTAATTCCTCAGCATCATGGAACAGGTCCTCCAAAAGCAATTCCGTTTTGGCGATCTTCTTCGAATTCACAGGATCGATCCAAAGCACTGAATTGCGCACTGACAAGAGCGGATACTGAACATCTACCGCCTCAAAAACGCCTTTCAACTGCAGCCAATAAGCGATTTCCCCTACTCCTCCGATATAACAGAGATTGGGAAGAATGAATTCCTGGTATACAGGTCTAAGGATAACATTCGGTGAAATGCATTCAGGTGAGTCTTCGATGAGCTTCAACATTTCGGCTTTAGAAAACTTTCCTTTTCCTTCGACAAAAAAACCATCTTCCAGGTGGATGATGCGCTCGCGCAATCCTTTTTCCAAATAGAAAAGATTGATCTCGCGGGCATGTACCTGCAATTTCATTCCTTCTCTTTCCAATAGTTGATTCGTTCTTTCTAACGCAGCATGAGAAAATCCACTTTCGATCTCCCTTTTCAGAATAGGAACAAAACTGGATTTCAATTGTCGATCATCGGCATTGAGAATAATGAGACCGTACTTCCCGAACAAGCTGTTCACCAGGTTGAAGGTTGCATCAGCGAAATCGCTTCCATTGTATACATCCAAGATCGAACGGATCTCTTCAAGTGCTTCACCACTGAAAAACGATGCAAACTCTTCTTTGATCACTTCAAATCCATTGAGTTCGAATCGACCCACCGGACCGGTCTGATCACTTTCCCACGAAATGGTCTTACCAAAGAGATCCACCCATTTCACCTCTTCGAAGTCATGATCCTCGGTCGCCATCCAGTAAACAGGAACAAAATGATGTTCGTCGTGCTTACTGTTCAGCTCTTCTGCAAGACGAATAGCATGCAGAACCTTGTAAATAAAAAAGAGAGGACCTGTAAAGACAGGGATCTGGTGACCTGTTGTCACCGTAAAGGTTGTTTCCTCTCTGAGTTTATCTATATTCCGTTGTACAGCAGGATCCGTAGTTCGATCCTTATATTGTTGCTGAAGCACATTTACCAGCAGTTCACGCTGTTCCTTGGAGAATACCTTTCTTTTGATTTGCTGTTCAAAACTGTGTAATTCGAAAGGCATATGAAGAAAAGACATTAACTCCTCCTGTCGGTAAACAAGTCGATTTTGTTGTTCCGAAAAAAGCCCTGTTCGATCTCTGTGAAAGGTAAACTTCTGCATAATGCAAATTTATTAAACTTTAGCGGCAATTACAGATGAAAAACGATTATTGAAAAGGATTTCAACGACTTTCTCCTTCTTCTCTTTAGCGGAAATACATTAATTTTGCGGCATCAAAAAGAAAACGATGGAAGCGATCATTAAAACAAACAAAGGAGAAATGAAAGTAGCGTTCTACACGGAGGACGCTCCAAATACAGTTGCCAATTTTGTAAAACTGGCGAAAGAAGGGTATTACGATGGATTGAAGTGGCACAGGGTTATTCCTGATTTCGTGATCCAGGGTGGTTGTCCTAATTCACGTGAGGGATCCAATGGAATTCCGGGAACAGGAGGACCGGGTTATCAGATCGATTGTGAATTGACAGGCGGCAATCAATATCACGACCGAGGAGTTCTTTCAATGGCTCACGCAGGAAGAAACACAGGCGGATCACAGTTCTTCGTTTGTCACTCACGCAACAACACTGCTCACCTGGATAGAAATCACACTTGTTTCGGAAAGGTGATCGAAGGGCTAGATGTGATCGACGATATACGTCAGGGAGATTCGATCGAATCCATAACGATCATTGACTAAGATCAAAATATCATCCAATGAAAAAGCCCGCTTTTCAGCGGGCTTTTTTATGATCTTACTCAAGCATTACTGCTTAGAGCTTTCAACATACTTTTTGTGTGTCTCACTAAGGTCCGGACACTTTTCGTCAATAGACTTACCCATTTGCTCATCAAATGGATCTACATCCAAAGCAACGTCAAGAGCACATAGTGAATAGTCAAGATCTGTCATATCGATGTTCAGACCAAGTGTATCAGCAGCAGCTGCAGCTTCGTTCTCAGCAGCTTTCTTGCTCATGCAATCACAGATCTTCTCAGCTGCAGTATCAAACTCAGCTTTTCCAGGACCACCGCAAGACATCAACAAGAACCCAACAGCAGCAAAAGACAATAAAGTAGTTTTCATAAAAATTGAATTAGTTTTCGTAAATCTAGGAATCCTATTTGAAAAATCCCTATTCAACAGATCAAAATAATTAACAAGTTATCCATACACGCTTTTATAGCTTAAATTTGCACTTATACATTGAACATTCATTCAAATGGCGAGAATCATTCTACTTTCTTTTATCCTCATCAGCACATTCACTATTGCAGAAACACGATTTGTTCGCGCCGTATTCAATTCAGATGCTTCTAAGGAATTGACCATTCTCTGGGATCAGGTCTCTGGTGAAAAACCACATCTACTCTTCGACACGATACTTCCTGTCGATCTGAACTTTCGATTCTCGGCACCCGTGAACACAAAGAATTTTGCCAAAGGAATGCATACTCAGGCTGTTCGATTAAAAGCCCTGAAGCCCAACACCAAGTATTACTTCTGCATTAAAGACAGTGAAGGCTATTCAAGGATCTACCATGTATCTACCGTTCACAACAACCCTGAACTTCCCCTTTCTTTCATTGCAGGAGGGGATTCAAGAGACCGACGCCCGGTGAGACAAAAAGCAAATCTACTGGTCAGTAAGCTTAAGGCCCATGCTGTATTGTTCAATGGCGATTTTATCGGACTGGACATTGAAAAGCAATGGATCGAATGGTTTACAGATTGGGAATTGTCGATCAATTCGGAAGGAAGGATCACACCGTTGGTTGTAACGCGGGGAAATCACGAGATTACCAATAAGGTATTTGTTGACCTTTTTGACGTTCCCAACAGTAAAGTTATTTACAGCACTACCTTTGGCGGAGACCTTTTGCACATTGTTTCCCTGAATTCAGAGATATTAAAGATCGGTCAGCAAAAGATCTTTTTGCGCGGCGCGTTGAAAGAACATAAAGATTACGTTTGGCAGATCGCACAATATCATCGACCTGTTCGTTCCCACGTCAGCCACAAGAAAGAAATGGAAACACAGTACCGAAACTTTGTACCCTTGTTCGAAAAATATCCGAACCTCAAACTTTGCCTTGAGAACGATTCACATACCTGTAAAACCACTTGGCCGATCGTTCGCGACAACGGACCGGGTTCAGAAGAAGGCTTTATTCGCAATGACTCGATCGGGATCACCTATGTTGGAGAAGGATGCTGGGGCGCGCCACTTCGTCAGGCCGACGACAGCAAGTGTTGGACGCGTAACGCCGAAGCCATCAACCAGTTCAACTGGATCTTTGTTTCCAAAGAAAAGATCGAAGTAAGAACCGTTAAATACGAAAATGCCGAACAAGTTGGGGAGCTGAACGAAGATCGTCGCTTTGAAATGCCTGAAAATATCGATCTTTGGAACCCTAGCAACGGTGCCGTGGTCGAGATAAAGAGATGATCCTTCCGCATTAAATTGACAAATCCGGAGAGTTTTGAACAATCCTGATTTTCTGTTTCAGTGTTTAGTTTGTAAACACTAAATTTGTGTACCATGAGTGAATTTGTAGTATCGGCACGTAAATACAGACCACAGACCTTTGATACGGTTGTAGGTCAGCGTTCCATTACTTCTACACTCAAAAATGCGATCAAGAACGATCACCTTGCTCAAGCTTTTCTCTTTTGCGGTTCACGTGGTGTTGGTAAAACGTCCACTGCGCGTATTCTGGCTAAAACGTTGAACTGTTTCGACAGAACAGAGAACATCGAAGCTTGTGATCAATGTGATTCCTGTCAGTCGTTCAATACGGGGAACTCGCTGAATGTATACGAACTCGATGCTGCATCCAACAACTCCGTTGACGATATTCGAAACCTGATCGATCAGGTGCGTATACCACCACAACTTGGGAACTACAAGGTGTATATCATCGATGAGGTTCACATGTTATCGGCAAGTGCCTTCAATGCATTCCTGAAAACGCTTGAAGAACCTCCTAAGCATGCAATTTTCATTCTTGCAACGACGGAAAAACACAAGATCATTCCTACGATCCTTTCGCGCTGTCAGATCTTTGATTTCAACAGGATCAAAATTCGTGATATGGCTGATCATCTGGCGTCGATCGCAGTAAAGGAAGGCATCACTGCTGATCCTGAGGCATTGCACGTGATCGCCCAAAAAGCCGACGGCGCACTTCGTGATGCGCTTTCCATTTTCGACCAGATCGTAACGTTTACTGGGAATAACATCACGTACAAGAGTGTAATTGAAAACCTGAACGTACTCGATTACGATTATTATTTCCGAATTGTCGAGAGTGCTCAGAAAGAAGACATTCCTTCTTCCCTTTTGCTACTGAACGATATCGTTGAAAAAGGTTTTGACCTTCACCATTGCGTGGTAGGACTTGCAGAACACCTTCGCAATCTTTTGGTTTGCAAGGATATGAGAACTGCAGCCCTTCTGGAAGTTGGTGAAACTGTTGAACAGCGATACACGGAACAGGCCAAACAAACGGATGGACAATGGATCCTCCGAGGACTGGCAGTGTTAAGCAAAACCGATGTAGAATACAAAGCCTCGAAAAATCAACGTCTGCTCGTTGAGCTGGCTCTCATGCAACTTTGTTCACTCAAGCAGGAGCAGGAAAAAAAAAATTCCTGACTGACCCCGTTGACCTTATTCCTTTTCCAAAACAAAACTTACGAGAAAAAGCAGGTAATCCACCACGCCAGAATGTTGCACCTGTAAAACCAAGCTCAAGTATTGAACAGACCAAACCCGAACCGGTAACATTGAGCGCTCCGACAGGGACACTGAGCGGCTCTATGCTGTCGATCAAAAAACTGGTAGCAAAACAGGAAGAACAACAGCGAGAAGCTGTAAATCTGAACGACCTGCCGCACGATCCGTATTCTTTTGACCAGATCAAGATGCTATGGAGACAATTTGCCTTCGAGATCAAGTCGCGGGGAATGGATACATTTTATAACGCCATGATCAAAAGAGAGCCGGTTAACCTCGATGATCATCAGTTCGTTCTTGACGTTGACAATCAGGTTCAGGTGGATTACATTACTCCGCATTTACAGGACATGAATGCCTTCTTCCGAAAAAGCCTCAACAACTACGCGATCAACATTTCATTGCGCATCACAGAACAAAAGGAAGAGGAAGTGAAATACCTTACAGGTAAAGACAAATTCATGGCTCTGGCAAGGAAGAATCCAAATCTTCACACACTGAAAAATCTGTTCAACCTCGATATCGAGCATTGATCTGTTTTCGAAACTTCAACCAGTCTTTTTTTCTATTAGAATTTTACGCGGAACTGTACCGTGATATCTGTCTTCTGCGGACCATTGATCTCCTCCGGACCGGAACCTATGCTCTTCTGACCATCGTAGATGAACACCCCGTACCTCACCCAGAGATCACACTTGCGCAAGAAAGACCAGCGAACAAGAACATAAGCCCTGCTCCCTCTGTTGAAATAAGCCGGTGTTGCGAACGCATACAAAGCGTTGTTCTCGTAGGTATACAAACGTGCATCATAACTGTCCGTATCAAACAGCGCGTAACGCAATGCAATGTCAAAAGGCATACTTTTCGGACGATACAAAATGTCCTGTGACAATAACATTCCTTCATCACGACCATCGCTTTCTCTGTCGACCGTAATATATTCAATGCGACTCTTGATCGTGAAAGCTTCAGAAATGGCATAGGAGAAGTTCAAACGGTAATTTCGTTGAACCACATCTTCGATCGGCGTAATAGACAAACCACTTTCACGACTGTTCCTTTGCCGAACCTGCTCTCTGAAACGTGCGTATATCTCCATCTGACGATTCGGCTTGTAGGATGGCTGGATCATGATCTCGTGTCCTTCAGACGGTGCATCAACGAGGTATTTCAACCAAGGAAAAGTAAAAAGATCAAAATATCCGTTGACAGTCCAGGCGGAATTGAGTTTCAAACGAGATCCGAAATAGATACCTTTTTCATTTCTGGTTCTGCTTCCCTCAGAAAATCCATTGTTGTAGAATGAATGATAATCGCGGTCATAGTTTCTGTAAACAACGCTGAAAGTAGCCCGAGGATCCATCGAAAAAACTACACCATGAAGGTTGGCGAAAGCACCATTATGCATCGATCGTGAAGTCTCACCAAAGAAGTTGAAATTCTTAAGCACCCAACTGTAATCAGCACTTAAAGAAAAAACCTCTTTCCCTCTGAATTCAAACTGGTTATACGGCTGAAGATCCCTGTTGAATTGTTGATCATAACCTTGATACACTCCCGCAATACCGATCTGAAGAGCTCTTGTTCGGTAACGCAAATTTGCTCCTCCGATGTATTCAGTCAGTGTGTTCTTTCTGGCTATTTCAGAGTTCGTGCGATGCAAACCTGAAATATTGATGCTGGAGATGAATTGCAATTCATCATAAACAGAATCGGCCACTGGAGTTCCATCGATGCGCTTCATACTTCCGAAAGCGGTCAAAGCAAATTTTCCGAATCCGGTTTCAACTGCTGCACCTCTTAAGAAGCGTGTTTCATCTACAGAGGTGTACGGCCGAATGGAATTAGCGGTCTTCTTCACCGTGGCAATGTCTGCCGTCTTACCGAAGGCATAACCCGACCAGAGGTTCAAACCCTGACCGATCTGGATCTGATAATCACCCAAAGCGACAGCCCGAATGTATTTACCCCCTTTGAAGAAAGCGTGCGCAGAATAGAAATCGAAGCCGTTCTTGTTGGAGCCTCGGAAGAACTCCTCACCGGGATCCTTTTCCGCTGTAAATCCTATGCTCAGATTTGTTCGATAGCTGTACCGGAATCGAGTGTAATAGCGGTCAGGATTACCGCGGTAATAGGAGTTACTCACAGCAAGAACACTGTCCGGCACATCAGTGTAAGCCTTTTTCTCCTCTGGTGTCCCTTGATATCGAAGGTAAAGTTCAAAATTCCCTTCTCGAACAGCCTCTCTGAAAGACAAATGCAGGTTATCCAAACGGTCATCCACTCGGACAAAAGGGAGCACCAACTGTATCGCTTGCATATCCCAGTACTTGAGGCTTTGCAATTCGTAGATCGAAATGAACTTCCCAAATGCTTTGATGTGCAGTAAGAGGTCATTGATCTGAATGTCCGTAAGCAATCCCAGTGCCTGAAGATCATTGAAAGTTGCCGCATTGAGATTCATGGGACGATCGAAATAATAATTCAACTGTTCGATCACATCAGTAAGGTCAACATCTTCTGATTCAAGCTGTTCAGAAATAAATTCGATCCTTTGCTGGATGATCTCACTTTTTTCCTGCGATCTTGCCGAAAGAGCACAGAACAGGAAAACGAAAGCTATGTAAAGTCCGTATCTCACGAACCTTTGCGTTTACCCGACTGATACGTAAATGAAAAATGTGGCGACCATCCCAGCACCTGATGGTAAGCTGATCCCAGATCAAGGTGGAAACCCTTGTAGCGATATCCGAATCCGAAACTGATCTCTACCGGTGCTGTAGCAGCTCCAAAACGAATGAAAAACGGCTCGATCGGCTTGTACTCCACTCCCAGTTTTCCGCGGAGACGATACTCCAGGTTCTTTTCCGCCTCGAGGAGAAACAAAGCCTTGTTCGAGACTTTGTACGAAGTACCCAATCTCATCAAAGTCGTAAAGCGATCATCACCGTATTCCGATAAGCGAGAACGACCAATGTTGAATACACTTGCAGCGATCTTCCAGTCTTCCGAGATCGAACCGATCACCCCAGCCTCTGCAGTAAAGGAATTATGCGATCCATAGTTTTCAGGTAAACGCAAACCCTGATAATTCAACTGCACCCCTCCGGAAAGTTTCTCACTCATTTTCAGACTGTAACCTACTCCTACCTTCTGTGTTCGATATAGTTCGTAACCCGAAAATTGTGCACCAAATGAGATCACACCGGTCTTCAGTGGTTGCGCTGCCACCATCCCCTGGGACTGTAGTTCGCGAAGTAAGAATCGATTTTCATAACATACTCCGGCCGAGAAACGGTCGATCGCTGCCAAAGCTCCAGGGTTGTGATGAAAAGCCCAGACATCTTCCAGGGCGACGGATGCATTTGCCAAAGACGCAGATCGCGCACCCATAGGCAACCATCCTTGTCCGTAAGACAATTTTGAGATCAGTAATATTAAGAATAAGAACCTGAGATTCATGGTCTAAAAATAAATCTTATTCCTTCAAAGTGATCATGCGATCAAGATCTTTTGCGATCCTTTTATCAACATAATCCGTGTACTCCATATAATACCACGAACGACCATTATCATCGCTCAGGGCAACAAAATAGTCCCATTTCTTCTCGCCCCCTCCGAAAAACTCCTCCACTTTACGCGTTCGATAAAGCACCTGTATCTCCTTTCCCTTCTTCTCTGTTGCTACGATCAAGGCTTCATCCGTAAAATGATCCGATGCTTTTACAGAAAACTTGGCCGTAAAAGAAGAATCACCCTGTTCCTTGTAAAACCTAACCACATCGGGATGATGCATGGAAACATATGCCAGCAAAGCGCCTTTTTTACGACTTTCCAAAAAACGTGTCGTAGACTCCGAAAGCATTTTTTCCTGATCTGCATTCAGTGAACAGGCGGAAAGCAGTAACATGAGCATCAGTGAACAGAATGAAAAACCTTTTATCATGCCTGAAGAACATAATATAGGTTAAACTCATTTTCATCTGACAGAACAAACGGCTCTGCAGCGCTGAGCATATCCATGATGCGCAATTTCTCGGGATATTGAACCGCTTTTACTTCATGTATCAAGCTTTTTGACCCCAGTAACTGAACTTCCGTAAAGGATTCGTTGTTATTGATACGATAAAAGACCTTCCCGTTCGAAAGTTTTCGATATTGTGGAAAGTCATTACTTTTATGATCCATAACGCCAAGATACAATGTTTGCTAACAAAATGCATGAAAAGGGACATGATTTCCTCAAATCCGGGGAACTTGATAAAGCTTTGGAATGCTACAAACAGGCATTGACCGAGCACCCGAACAATCCTGACATTTACTCTGACCGCGGCGTCGTATACCTGCACAAGAAGCAGCAAGTTGAAGCCATGAAAGATTTTAACAAAGCTTTGGAATTGCAACCGGAATATGGTTTCCGTTACGCCGCAAGAGCCTACGCACGAGATTTCTTTAGTGACACAGAAGGAGCTATCTCCGATTACGAAAGGGCCATTGAACTTGATCCGGAGGATGCTGTTTCCTACAACAATCTTGGAATGCTTCAGGAAAAACTTGGTTTCAACAAAAAAGCCAAAGAGAATTTCGAACGGGCAGACAGACTCTCAAAAATGGAAAACGATCTGTACAGGGTGATGGATGAACTCGAACAAGCAGACGAAGCAGAAACGGCATCCAATGAAAGCAAACCAGAGGACCATCACATGATCGATCCGGAAACCATTCGCGAACAAAACATCTCCAGCTACAAAGAGTTCTCCAGCATTTTCACCTCAAAAAAACAATTCAAGGAATTCATACGGTTCATCCGCAATGGTTTCCGCATCAAATAACAGCAGTTTTGACAGCGATCGACCTTTCATTCAAGAACACACAAGAGCCGGAATCGGGAACCGTACTGATCTCTGATCCATTTCTGGATGAGGATTTTTTCCGTCGTTCGGTGATCCTTTTGTGCAATCACGATGAAGAAGAAGGTAGCTTTGGTTTGGTGCTCAACAATTACCTGAAGATCGACCTGCACGAGCTGGAATCGACTTTTCCTGACATCCAGGCACGTATCAGTGTCGGCGGTCCGGTGGATACGGAACACCTCTTCTTCATTCACGCTTTCGGAGATAAGATCGAAGGATCGTCACCCATTCGCAAAGGACTTTCTTTCGGTGGCGACTTTGAACAGCTGAAAGACCTGATCGAAAAAGATCCGGATGGTCCGAAAAAAGTTCGTTTCTTTCTGGGTTATTCCGGCTGGTCTAAAGATCAATTGAAGGGAGAGCTAAAAGAAAATTCTTGGATCGTTGCCAGCAATATTTCCGACGCTGAGATTCTTGAAACCAGCAACGATGAGTTGTGGAAACACTGTTTGGAGAAACAGGGCAAACGCTTCAAAACCATCTCCAAATTCCCACTTAATCCGAACGACAATTAAAGGTCTTCCGTTCTACCTGCCAGTTAAAGGCGTTTTCGTATTATCTTTGATTCAGAATCGAATAACTGCATGATCCATCTTGCCCCTTTAGCCGAACGAATGCGTCCAAAGAACCTGGATGAATACATTGGTCAGGAACATTTATTACAGAAAGGTGCTTCACTGCGCAGGGCACTGGATGCAGGCATGATCCCTTCGATGATCTTCTGGGGTCCGCCGGGCGTGGGAAAAACAACTTTAGCTCAATTGATCGCCGGCCACCTTAAGCGACCTTTTCACACTTTGTCAGCTATCTCGTCAGGTGTAAAGGATGTACGTGACATCATACAGCGCGTTGAACAAGGCGGAATGTTCAGTCAGTCAGGAACGATACTTTTCATAGATGAGATCCATCGTTTTTCCAAAGCACAGCAGGATTCATTACTTGGAGCCGTAGAAAAAGGGATCGTTACGCTGATCGGCGCTACAACTGAAAATCCTTCATTCGAAGTGATCTCAGCACTATTGTCGCGTTGTCAGGTTTATACTTTAACCAATCACAGCAAGGACGACCTCATCAAATTGCTTGAACGTGCGATCAAAGAGGATCAGATCCTGAAGAATAAAGCGATCGAACTCAAAGAGATATCCGCCTTGCTGGCGATCTCAGGTGGCGATGCGCGTAAATTGCTCAACGTCTTTGAGATCATCATCGGAACCTTTGGAGAAACGAAAGACATCGTCATCACCGACGAACTCGTTATGGCGACCGCACAGCAAAGCCTGGCGATGTACGACAAGGATGGAGAACAACATTACGATATCATTTCCGCTTTTATAAAATCCATACGCGGCAGTGACCCGAATGCAGCGGTGTACTGGCTGGCGAGAATGGTTGAAGGCGGTGAAGACCCAAAATTCATTGCGCGACGACTCATCATTTCAGCAGCCGAAGACATTGGACTTGCCAATCCGAACGCCCTTCTCATGGCTAACGCTTGCTTCCAGGCTGTGCAGACAGTTGGCTGGCCGGAAGGAAGGATAATCCTAGCCGAATGTACGATCTATCTCGCTTCTTCACCAAAAGGCAACGGCGCATACATGGCGATCAACCGCGCACAGGAAGAAGTGAGAAGAAGCGGAAACCTTGGCGTTCCATCGCCTTTGCGCAATGCACCTACTGACCTCATGAAAGAACTCGGTTACGGAAAAGGCTATTTGTACTCACACGACTTTCCCGGAAATTTCGCAGAGCAGGAATTCATGCCCAACGAGATCAGCGGAAGAGCATTTTTCAATGCCGGCAGCAGTAAACGCGAGCAAGAGATCGCGGAAGCCATTCATAAACTCTGGGGAACAAAATACGATTGATGGGCGCAGCACTGGCATATTACCTCGTCGTTCGACCATTGTCATTCCTCCCCTTGTGGATCCTGTACCGTTTTGCCGACCTTTTCTACTTGCTGCTGATCACCGTGTTTCCCTACCGCAGAAAAGTGATCGAAGGGAATCTCAGCCGATCCTTTCCGCAAGCCGACAAAAAAGAGATCCAGCGACTGAAAAGAAAATTCTACCGTCACTTTGCCGACATCCTGATCGAAGGGATCGCCAATTTGAGTTTAGGCGAAGAGCAATTGCGCAGACGGATCCATGTGAAGAATCCCGAAGTGATGGAAGATCTTTATCGCAAGGGGAAAAGTGTGATCCTCGTTTCAGGACATTATAACAACTGGGAATGGCTCATCTCCGCACAAAACTTTTTATTTCCGCACAAGGCCATGGGAATAGGAATGCCCATGACTTCAAAGTTCTGGGATCGAAAGGTCAACCAACGAAGAGAACGCTTTGGAATGAAAGTTGTCCACTCGGGAAATTTCAAAGCAGAGATCCAAAACATGAACGAACCGGTTGCCATTCTTACCCTTTCTGATCAATCGCCGGGGGATTCCCGAAAAAGCTATTGGATGAATTTCCTTGGACAACAAACAGCCGTTCTTTTCGGAGCTGAACAAATGGCACATTCCTACAACATGTCGGTCGTTTTTTATGCCATGCGCAAGGTACGTCGCGGTTATTACGAAATGGAACTGAAGCTCATCTGTGAAGATCCGAAAAGCATGTCCTGGGGACAAATTACCGAAGCACATACTCGTTTGCTCGAAAAAGAGATCATTGCACATCCTGAAAACTGGATCTGGTCACACAAGCGCTGGAAAAGAACAGTGCCTGAAGATCTTGAAAACCTTAAAAAAGAACAGCATGAAAAGTTCAATTCACGTTTTGGTTATTAGTCTGTTCTTTTTCAACGGCTATTCTTTCGCCCAGGAAAAAGAGAATAAATACCAGAAGAGGAATCGTGATGCCCGCGTTATCCAATACACGGACGCCAAGTGCTATTCGCGCAGTATCATCGTTCGCGACAGCATGCTGTACACCGGAAATTCGAACGGATCACTTTACGCTTATGACTTGCGTACACAAAGCAGTATCGACCTCATGAACAAGAAGAAATTCGAAGAGATGCGCGACATCGGATTCTCCGGAGATCACCTTTTCGGGATGCAAAGCGGTTCCTACGGCGTATTGGCCATGACCGACGGAAAGCAATTCAAAGACTATGTGCTGGGCTCGGGGAACATGTGGTACGGCGTTTTTCTCGATGGAATGGATTTTCGCGACAGCATCGGATTCATCATGGGTGACCCGAAAGATGGATTTTTCACACTTTCCTATTCACTTGACGGAGGAAAAACATGGAAACCGTGCGATGGAAAAGTGGAAGCAATGCCCGATGAAGCCGGATTCGCAGCCAGCGGAACCAATGTTCAAGTGGTGAATGACAGCACATTCGTTTTCGTGAGTGGAGGAAAGAAAAGTCGCTTTTTCAGATCGAATGACCGCGGAAAAACATGGAGCGTCACCTCACTTCCCTACCTGACCAGCTTGTCTAGCGGTGCATTTTCTATTTACATGACGGACGAACAGAACGGAGTGATCGTCGGTGGTGATTTTACCAATCCCGACATGAACCTAAATGTGGCCTATGTCACTGATGACGGAGGAAAATTCTGGATGAATGCGAAAGAACAACCAAGAGGTTATCGCTCCTGTGTGATCAAGGCGCACGGTGTACATTATGCATGCGGCACTACCGGCATCGACATTTCCTTCGATGGCGGCAACGAATGGACCGCATTTGCCAATGGGAATTTCTTTTCCATGTGTGCGGATGAAGACCATTTGTACGCGACCATGAAAGACGGACAAGTCATGGTACTCGAACTCATTAAAAAATAGAGATCAGGCTTTTTTACTTCGTTTCCTGCTCACGTGTTTTTTGAGAATGCGCTGCCCTTCCACTTTCACGTAAGCGTCCTTTCTGAACTGATAAACGATATCACTCGCTTTCTTGCGTGATTCCTCGAGGTCGACGATCGGTGCAGGGTAATCGATCCCGATGCGGCAATTGTAGAATTCCTGTTCGATCGGACTTAATTTCCACGGTTCATGGATCAAGTGATCGGGGATCTCCTTCAGTTCCGGCAACCATTTTCGGATAAAAACACCTTGAGGATCGTGATCTTCCGAGTTCTTGATCGGGTTGTAGATGCGGATCGTATTTATTCCCGTTACACCGGACTGCATTTGCAGCTGCGGGTAATGGATCCCCGGTTCATAATCGAGGAACTGACGGGCTAGGAAATGTAACTCGCGCCAGTCTTGCCAGAGATTGAACACAAAGAAGGACACCACCATGGCGCGCATCCGGAAATTCAGGTAGCCCGTTTGGACGACACAACGCAAGCAGGCATCCACGATCGGCACGCCGGTCCTCCCCTGCTGCCAGGCGCGAATAAGATCCTCGTTTCTTGGTTTGATCAGTTGATCGTAAGCCCGGTTCACATTTTCGAATTCCATACGGCATTCATCTTCGAACTTCTGGATGAAATGGCAGTGCCAGTGCAGCCGCGAAATGAAATTCGACAGGGCACGTTTGTTCTTCGCTTGATCGTAATGTTGCATCGTGTAGCGGTACACCATCCGCATGCTGATGTTCCCGTAAGCCAGGTAGGGCGACAAGCGGCTGCAGCCTTTCCGACTCAGTTCCGGTTTGGAGATGTGCTTGCTGTAATTTTCATAGCGTCCTTTCAGGAAACTTTCAAGGTAGCGCCAGGCGAGTGTTTCTCCGCCTTCCTGGAAATGAGGATCACGCGTGATGATCTCTGTAGGCAGTTCCGGACCTTTCATTCGTTGATAAAAGTCATCTTCCAGTTGCACATAATCTCTGAATTCCTCATCGATCAGTTTCGGGAAAGACGTCATCGTTTCTTTCCAGCGTTTGTCCCAGTCCGAGCGATCCTTTAGTTTCCGGATGATCCCATTTGTGCGGAACTCGCGCCAGTTCCAGTTGTTTTCTGTACAAAAGCGACTGATCTCTTTATCGCGATCGAAGGTCAGGTTATTTCCGATCTCCTGGTGCGAGAACAGGTTTTTAACCTCGTACTCTTCATTCAGCGCTTCGAAAACTTCCTTTACCTCTCCGTGAAAGACATACAGTTGTGTATTCACTGTTTTCAGTTTTTGCTGCATATCCTTCAGTGACTCGTGCACGAAGCGCCAGTGCCTTACATCGCTATCGTCGTAGTTCATCACCGACGGCTCGAAACAATACAGCAGCAGCACCGGCAAGCCACTTCGCTGGGCTTCGAAGAGCGGCTCATGGTCGGTAAAGCGAAGATCCCGCTTGAACCACACGATGCTGATGGGCTGTTTCATGGAAGAGAAACAAGGGAGGGCCGGATTTGTTGGGAAGACTATACTAGCGTTGATAATTCACCCGAATTATGGAAAAGTTCTCGGGAAGGCCAAGGCGGATTATTGGTAAATTCGGGAAACGGTGTTTTGGGACATATACAGTTAATGTATAGGCATCACAAAATGACTAATATAAGCAAGTTATGAGTAATACTGACTCCCAAAAGTTCAGTAGAGAAAATATTTTAAAACATCAATTATTGAATAAGTATGATCAAAACGATTTCCCTGTTTTTCTTGATTTTATTTTTATTTCAAAGTCAAGCGTATTCGCAGAAAGATTCAATACTTTTTTATGCCACTATAAAAAATCAACAATTCGAACCCTTACCGTATTCCAACATAGATTTTTTTAACAAGAAACAAAACGGAACTGTCAGCAATGAGCAAGGTTATTTTAAAATTAAATGCGCATTTAATGACACATTGGTTATAAGTCATGTTGGATACAAAAAAATAATTTGCCCTGTAGATTTTGTTTTGGCAAATGATACTTTTAATTTATTCCGAACCATCATATTGACTGACGCATACAAGGAAATTGAAGAAGTTACGGTTTTAGCAGAAAAAGGGAAAATCAGATTTAGAAACTATGGCTCAAAATCGACTGATAAAGCAATGGCTTTAGGAGTGGTTTCTGAAAATTTGGGATATGAATTTGGAGTAAAAATTAACGTCCCTCAAAAACGAAATGTAAAATTGGAACAGTTCAATTGTTTTGTCACTTCTTCAAATATCGACAGTATCAAATTCAGAATTAATATATACCAATTCAACAATTTGGATTCAACCTTGAATCTGTTAAATCAAAACTACATCATTACAAGCAAAACCAAGAATGGGGAAATGAATTTTGATTTAAGAGATGAGAATATTTACCTAAAGGGTGATATATTAGTTTCACTTGAAGTAATTGAAGTTTATGGAAAAGGTAGTCTTTACTTTGCTACTAGCACATTGGGTTCTGGAACTTATTATCGAACAGGTAAACAAGCCGCTTGGGAAAAATTCCCAATAATTGAAGTTGCTTTTAATATTGATGTTAAACTTTTTTAATATACTCATAACAGCGCCTAAGCAACAGCCCAGATCCTACTTCGAAACAACGATAAATTTGAAACAAAATAATCCTAACTTCGAAAAACTAATAATTTTAAAAAGTGGGCCGATCGCCTAGGCGCGGGCCGTTATCAGCAATATTCAGAGCAAAGCATGGTGTTTTGGATACAACAAAATCAACAATGAAAAAAACTCTTATTTATCTCATTTTTTTAATTTGTTCGCTTATTGCACAGGCTCAAGTCAACAATAACCTTGTTGAGATAAAAAAAGATTCGATCCAATCAACAGTACTCAATGAGGTAAGAGAATTTTGGGTCAGTTTGCCACTGGATTATGATACAAGCGTAATGTATCCCGTGATTTATGTCTTAGATGCTGAATGGAAGTTCAATATTACCAATGCACTGGAAAAAGACCTTTCTGGAAATGGTAAAATTCCACCGCACATCGTGGTTGGAATAACCCACCCAAACAGAAGACTAGACATGACCTTCAGTACAACTAAAGAGAATAGTGACGGGGTAACAGATACGATGATGTGGAATGCCGATAATACCGGAAATGGTTTGAAATTTCTGGCTTTTATTGAAGAGGAGTTAATGGAAGAAGTTGATCGCAGGTATTCAACAAATGGTTTTAATATGTTGATCGGTCATTCTTTAGGCGGCTATTTCTGTACATATATCTTGCCGATTCAAAAATCATTTAAATCACTACAAATCTACGACCCGGCTATTTGGTATAATGAAGGTGAAGCGATCAAACAAATAAACAGTAATCTATCACAAGATAAGAACTGTATTATTTACATTGGATCAAGCCGAAAATTTGATTACCAAATAACAAATCATCACGAAAAAATTGAAGCATTGGTTGATTCATTAAAGCGCTTCCCTAACATTCGTTACGCATACAAAAACTATGAAAATGAAAACCATAACTCAATGTATCTCTACAGTTTTTTAGATGGTATTTCAATGTTATATAAAGGTTACGAAATGAAAATGTTTGGATGGGAAACCATCGTAGACTCATCAATTTTGAATAAACACTTTGCTGAGTTTTCAAGAACAATACAGTTTGAATTTTCACCTCAAAATCACTTATATCTCCAAGTGGGAGAAATAAACTTTCATCAAAAAAAATATCAAAATTGTATAGAAGCCCTGGAGATCTATCTTAAAAAGAACCCAACTAATCCCTATGCCC
The DNA here is from genome assembly GCA_964593935.1 of uncultured Akkermansia sp. GTDB lineage: Bacteria > Bacteroidota > Bacteroidia > Flavobacteriales_D > Crocinitomicaceae > M0103. Next base: position 530,053 of record CAZQKN010000001.1, read on the forward strand.
TTGAATTAATTGGTGATGCTCATACCATAATCGGCAATAAAAAACAAGGGTTAGTTGCTTACAAAAAAGCATACGAAATTTCTCCAGATAACCTTCGTTTAAAGGGAAAAATTGAAAGAAGATTAAAGTAATCAATAAATGCCTGTAACATCGACTAAATGCCACGGACTGAACAAGCACATCACAGCAACCTGCGTCTCCTGGTTGAGAAACGTTAAGCCCAGGGAAAAGCTAAGATAGAAATGAGAAAGACTCACCTCAACATGAAGAAGTTACTTTTATGGATTGTTCTAATAACCATTTCGTACACTTCTTTTGCGGATCAACTGGATGGACTTGCCATTTTTGATTTCCTCATTTGGTTTCTATTGATTGGGGCAGTCTCTCTTTTGGGTTTAGTGATTTCCGCTGTAATTCGTTTTGCTCAAAAAGAACATAAGGTAAGTAGACCTCTCAATTTTTTTGCTTCAGCTCTAAGTGCTTGCGTATTGATTTCAATTGTAAACCTTGAGTCAAGTATTGATCCGGGTTTTTCAGCTTTTTGCATTGGAAGTATCGTTCTGTCCCTATTACTCGTGATACTTAACTATCGTGCAGGAATCAAAAAGACTATAGATGAATAAAATGCTATCAAGTACTACTCATTCAGAATAAGATGCCCATAATTATCGAATTAATTATTGCCCTTTGCCTGATAGGCTATAACCTGCTCGAAATCTTTAGGATCAATGTTCTCAAAATTGAGAAAAATGCGCTGTTTGTAGGTTTAACAAGCGTGATATCCATTGCATTTGGCTTGTATCTATTCATTAAAAATGGTTTGCTGATCGACTATGGAACAGAACACGAGATCACAAGCAACTGGGCCGGCCCAATGTGGTTTCTTGGTGTTGTTTGCATTTTTATCGGTCTGGGTTTCATACTGAGCTCAATTTTGAAATATGTTATCTGGAAAATAAAGAGGGAATGAATTGGTTGAATACCGATCAGCTTAGAGCTATTTAACGCAGCCTAAAGTGGATCTATATTTCGCATTTGCAAACCTCATTGCAGAACACATTGAAAAACATATTTACAGTGACAATTTTAAAAAAGGCTCATCCTCAGTATTTACTTCTCGGGGTAACCGATCAAATAAATGATCTTTCCTCCCCTGCCATTATCCAGCTTTCCGGACCTCCAATTATAATCCTTGGCTTGAACAGAAGCAGTCAATTCATCTAGATCTTTGGGTGCATATAATTTGAAAAGGGCCATAAAGCCATCAAAAAAGGTGACGAAAGGCAAAACCGGGATCACGTAAGTAAAAATTAGCCTTTCAACACGAAATGGCTTTACAAAAGGAGCAGTTAAAAGCACTGTCAATGGAACAATGACCGTCATTCCAAAGACTTGCCAAAGACTATCGTTGTTTCCTTCCACGATGACTACCGGTTGTTTGTGATGAGAGATTTGTTTTAACATCTCTTTTGCTTCATCCACGGAAAACTGATGAAAAGAGTTGACGCTCAAATACAGCCCCTCTTCTGATGCATTGAAATTATCTGCATTTACAAATACTCTTTTTAACTTTTCGTCTATCAATTCATCCACTGTTTCGAATCCTGCTCCACACTTTTTATTGATGACAATAATTCTGTCTGCGTGTTGGAGTCCTTCTTCAATTACGGGTATAAATGGTTTTGCAGCATTTACTTTATTTACGAACCATGTCATGAATTCATGTACACAACTTGTCAGAAAGCGGGGAAACCAACTGGCATTTGTGATTTGGGGCATTTGTTTTCTTTTCATCGCTCAAATGTGTAACTTTAGACCAATTGGACTAAATGAGTGAAACGAAGCAAAAAATATTAAATAAAGCGCTCGAGTTATACAATCATCATGGTGTTAGCAATGTCTCTATCAGGCAGTTGGCCAAGGACATTGGAATCAGCCACAGTAATCTGATCTATCACTTTCCTTCTCAAGAGGAAATAATTCTCGGACTCCATGACCTATTGCTTCAAAAAGCCGTTCAATTGAATAATGATCTCATTCAAAACGATTCTCCTTTAAAATCGCTTTACGAAACGACAAGAACAGGTTTTTCCGTCGTTTATGATTTCCGATTCTTTTTTAATGAGCTTCAATACATCTGTAATGCTTACCCCAGAGTAAAAGAGGTCTTAAAGAAGGTTGAACAAGTGCGATCCGTCATGTACAAAAACGTTATCAAGGAAATGATTGCAAAGGGTCTGTTGCGATCTGAAGAGTTGGAAAATGAATTTGATGATCTAATTGTTCGGATCAAAATTTACAGCGATCATTGGTTAGAGTCATCCTCTATCTACGATGAATATACTAAGGAGAAAAAGATCGACAAATATTCTTACCTACTGATGCAATTTTTCTATCCTTACCTTACTATTAAAGGGAAAGATGAATTTAAGTTCATTCTGTCTTCCCTTGATCCAGATTAGAATGATGGCGTTACTTCATTCCAAGAATAAAACCAAAACTTTTCCTTCTTTTAACTCTTAGTCTATTTAATTAAATCAATAAAACTACTGCACTCACCAAACTAATTATTTATCCCCATGCTCCTCATCCCCCTCTTTCTGTTTTGCTGGCTCTTGGGGCTTTTTTCATCGGTCTTTGCAATTTACTTCATGCAACAATTAAAGCGCGTGATGTACAAGGATCATCCTTCCGTTGTTTGGGTTAAGAGTTCTCTTTCGAAGGAGTTGAGTACAGCCGAGCTTTTTGACTTGATGAAACGTGCGGCGTTGTTGCTTATCACTTTTGGTTCACGTCGAACCAGCTTCAACTATCTCAGTTTCAACCGGGATTTAGACAGCATCCTCAAAACCGGTGATCCGCAAGTAAAAGCGATTGTTGATCGTTTGTTGTGGAGCGTGTCTTTTATTGCCTTTTCCCTTTCCTCAGGAATTGTGCTTTTGCTTGTGATGGTAGTTTTATAAGATTCATTCTTTGCTATTTCAACCTGTTACTGAAGCACTTTTTCCATTCTTTTTTTCCCTCACAACGTAAATAGATTACGATCTATCACCTTTCCTTTGCTGAAAAATTGTTGATTACTTTTTAATCATTTATTGATTATATTTTAATCTTTTTGAATTAATTTTGGAGAAAAGATTTGAACTGCGAGATGAGCTGACCGAGTATCCCGACGATCCGCTACGCTTCTGTCGGGATACTCGGTCAGCTTAGCAGGAGGATCGATTGGCTAAATTTTAAAGTGGTTGAATTTGACCACCTTAACAACAACTAAAGCAATGGCAAAGATCAAAGTAAAGGAGACAGATATTTCTATTTTAAAAATTGAGCAGGAAGACTACATTTCCCTGACTGACATTGCAAAATTTAAAACGAGTGATCCATTCATTGTCATTGGTAACTGGATGCGAAACAGAAATACAGTCGAATACCTTGGTATTTGGGAGACATTGTATAATCCGGATTTTAAACCTATCGAATTCGATAGGTTTAGAAATGAAGCTGGATTAAATGCCTTCACACTATCTCCTCAAAAATGGATAGAAGCAACAAATGCAAAAGGCATTTTTTCAAAATCCGGCAGATATGGAGGAACATTTGCACACAAGGATATTGCCTTTAAGTTTGCTGCATGGATATCGATTGAGTTTGAACTGTACTTCATCAAAGAATTCCAACGACTCAAGGAAGCCGAACAAAAGCAGCTGGGCTGGTCAGCAAAACGGGAACTAGCCAAGGTTAATTACCTTATTCACACGGATGCGATAAAAGAACACCTGATCCCAAAGCAGATCAGCAAGAAACAAGCTTCGATCATCTATGCCAATGAAGCAGATGTGCTTAACGTAGCCTTATTTGGAAAAACAGCTAAAGACTGGCGGGAAGAATTCCCTGATTTGAGTGGAAACATTCGAGATCACGCCCATATCAATGAACTCATTTGTTTATCCAATCTGGAAAACATCAATTCAGTACTCATCAATGATGGAATGAAGCAGCCTGAACGGTTGATCAAACTAAACGAGATCGCCATCAAGCAAATGATACTTTTAAAAACTGTGGGAAACCGCCCGCAGCTGGAATAGTGGGTTAACAGATCTAAGGAGCATAGACCGCTAGCCGAGTGTTCCTTTGCTACCTCGGTACATCCTCCTTCGTCGGCCACTCGGCTGGCAAAGGAATGTATCGAGGTTAGCGGTCTATCTTCCATACTCCAAACACGATATGCAGCCTTACATGAATCTAAAAAACATTCACTATGGCTGGTTTGCGCTCAATAGTACACATGGACCTCGATACTTTTTTTGTATCGTGTGAACGCCTGCTCGACAGTCGTCTGGTAGGCAAACCGATCCTCATCGGCGGCACAAGTGACCGCGGTGTGGTGGCATCGTGCAGTTATGAGGCCCGAAAGTTCGGGATCCACTCTGCCATGCCGATGAAAATGGCGAAAGAACGCTGTCCGGAAGCGATCGTCATCAAAGGGAATTCAGGGATCTACAGCAATTACTCGAAAATGGTGACCGACATCATTCGCGAAGCTGTGCCCGTTTACGAGAAAGCATCCGTGGACGAATTCTACATGGATCTGTCCGGCATGGACAAATTCTTCGGTACGATGAAATACGCCTCGGAACTGCGACAAAAGATCATCCGCGAAACGGGACTCCCGATCTCGTTCGGACTCTCACAGAACAAGACCGTTTCAAAGATCGCGACGGGCGAAGCCAAACCGAACAATCAACTGATGATCGACTACGGCAGCGAAAAAGGATTTCTGGGTCCGCTCTCCGTGCAAAAGATCCCGATGGTCGGACTAAAAACCTACCAGACACTCTGCAACCTCGGTGTGCGGAAGATCCTGACGATCCAGGAGATGCCGGTAGAAATGATGGAGAGCGCACTCGGACAGAACGGCGTCGGCATCTGGAAAAAAGCCCAGGGCATCGACAACGCGCCGGTGGAACAGTACAACGAACGAAAGTCGATCTCTACAGAGCGTACCTTCGACCACGATACGATCGACGTGTACAAACTAAAAGGCATCATGGCAGCCATGGCAGAGAACCTCGCTTTTCAGTTGCGCCGCGGAAATAAACTCACCGGCTGTGTAACGGTTAAGATCCGCTATTCCGATTTCCAAACTCAGACCTTACAGAAGCACATCCCCTACACCGCTGCCGATCACGAACTCATGCCGATCGTTGCCGAACTCTTCGAACGCATCTACAATCGCCGCATGCTCGTGCGACTGATCGGTGTGCGCTACAGTTCGCTCGTCGCCGGACACCACCAGCTCAGTCTCTTCGAAGAAGGCACACGCTACTCCGAACTCTACGGCGCCATGGACAAGATCCGTCAGCGCTTCGGCGACCGCGCCGTGATGCGCGCCATCGGCCTCGACGCCCGCACGATCGGAAGATGGAATCCATTCAGCGGGGAGCCGCCTCCGTTGTTGGCGAATCGACGAATTTAACGCTGACCGAGTGATTTTCGCTGACCTCGATACATTCTCCGCTTTGCTGCGAACACTCGGTCAGCGAAAATAGTATCGAGGGCAGCCCTCTCACCTAATTAGCTCCCACACAAGTAGAAATGTTCCTCAAATCCCACTTCAGCCTCCGCTACGGCCTCCTATCACCGGAGGAGATCGTCAAATGGACGAAACAGGCTGGCTATGCGCATACCGTTCTCGCCGACATCAATTCCAGCTCCTCTGCGCTCAGTTACGTTCGGGAGGCGCAGCAGCAAGGGATAGAACCGATCGTGGGGATCGACATCCGCAATGGAATGGAATGCTGCTATGTGCTGGTAGCGCGAAACAACCGTGGATTGCACGAAGCGAATCGCTTTCTGACGCAACACCTGCACAGTGGAGAAGATTTCCCGGAAACGCCGCCGCACCTCGGGAATTGCATTGTGATCTATCCGTGGGGCAAGGAACCCAAGCGTTTGAAAGATAACGAATGGATCGGCGTGGGAAGTACGCAACTTTCGCGACTGACCATCAATAAGGATAAAGTCCACTACGATCGCATGATCGCCATGGAGTTCATGACTTTCCGAAACAAGAAGGATTTCAACGCACATCGTCTGCTCCGCGCGATCGATAACAACATGCTGCTTTCCAAACTTCCGAAGGAACAACAAGCCGATGAGAACGAAAAACTCATTCCCAACAGCGAATTGCAGGAACGTTTCGCAGATTTCCGGGAACTGCCGGATCGAACGAACCAACTGCTTTCATCCTGCTCCGTACATTTCGAGTTCGGCGACGATGCGAAACCTCAGAACGTCGCCACCTACACCGGCAGCAAGGAAGAAGACTTGGAGCTGCTCAAGCAACTCTGCGCCGAAGGACTCGAATACCGCTACCCAACGGTGACGGACGAGATCATCGCACGCATCGAAATGGAGATCGAGATCATCGCCGAAAAAGATTACCTCTCCTACTTCCTCATCACCTGGGATTTCACCACTTATGCACGCTCCAAAGGTTATTTCTACGTCGGACGGGGAAGCGGCGCCAACAGCATCGTCGCCTATCTGCTGCGCATCACCGACGTCGATCCACTGGAACTCGATCTCTACTTCGAACGCTTCATCAATCTGTACCGCAAGAATCCACCGGATTTCGACATTGACTTTTCCTGGAAGGACCGCGACGATGTGACCCGCTACATCTTTGACCGCTACCCGAATGCAGCACTCTTGTGCACGTACAATACCTTCCAGTACAGTGCCGCCGTTCGTGAACTTGGGAAGGTCTTCGGTTTGCCGAAATCCGAGATCGATCTCCTCAGCAAGGGCAAGTTCGACTTCGCCAAGCTCGATCAGCTTTCTCAGCTGGTGATCAATTACAGTAAGTACATCCACGGACTCCCCTCCCACCTCAGTGTTCACGCCGGCGGGATCATCATCAGTGAAAAGCCAATCACCTGGTATTCGGGAACCTTCATGCCGCCGAAAGGCTACCCGACCACACAATTCTCCATGCTGGAAGCAGAGGACGTCGGACTCTACAAATTTGACATTCTCAGTCAGCGCGGTTTGGGCAAGATCCACGATGCACTGGAGATCATTGCCGAAAATCAAGCGGAACAGCCGCCTCACGACATTCACGATGTGGCCTACTTCAAGCAGGACGAAAAGATCAAGGAATTATTGCGATCCGCCAGAGCCATGGGATGTTTCTACGTCGAATCACCGGCCATGCGCATGCTGATGGTCAAACTACAGGTCGACACGTACCTGGGACTTGTTGCAGCCAGTTCGATCATTCGTCCGGGGGTGGCACAATCGGGCATGATGCGGGAGTATATTCTGCGTCACCGCTACCCCGAAAAGCGCAAGGAAGCCCATCCGATCCTGCAGGAGATCATGCCCGACACCTATGGCGTAATGGTCTACCAGGAAGACGTGATCAAGGTTGCCCATCACTTTGCCGATCTGACGCTGGCCGAAGCCGATGTGCTGCGTCGCGGAATGTCAGGAAAATTCCGCTCACGCGAAGAATTCAACAAAGTAAAAGAAACCTTCTTCAGCAACTGCCGCAAAAAAGGATTCAAGGATCAGCTGATCGGCGACATCTGGCGACAGATCGAGAGTTTCGCAGGCTACGCCTTTTCGAAGGGACATTCTGCCTCCTACGCCGTGGAAAGTTACCAGAGTCTGTACCTCAAAGCGCATTATCCACTGGAATACATGACGGCTTGCATCAACAATTTCGGCGGTTATTATCGAACAGAAGTCTATGTACACGAAGCCAGAACCTGGGGAGCAACGATCCTTGCTCCTTCCCTGAACTTTGGAGGCTATGAATGTCTGTTACGTGGAAAGGAACTCATTCTCGGCTTCATTCTCGTCAGCGGACTGGAAGGAAAGATCATTCTGAAAGCACTGGAAGAACGTCGCAGGAATGGTTTGTTCCGGAATTTTGAAGACCTGATGAAGCGCTGTCTCATTCCACTGGAGCAACTGGTACTGATCATCCGCATTGGTGGGCTGCGGGATTTCCCGGAGGGACGAAAAGAACTGTTGTGGAAAGCACATCTGTACCACAACAAGGTCAAAGACAAGGAACCTGTCCCATTGCTCTTCGAGCCGGAGCGCAAGCAGTTCGACCTGCCGAAACTCAGTGATCAGGAACTGGAGCTAGCCTTCGAACAGATGGAATTGCTGGGATTCCCGCTGTGCAATCCTTTCGATCTGCTGTCCAACCAGCCACCGGCACACACCATGGCACGTGAGATCTTTCAGTACCTCGGACTCCGGATCACGACCTACGGCTACCTCGTTGCTTTAAAGAGATCCTACACCAGCAAGGGCGATCCGATGTATTTCGGCACCTTCATCGATCGCAATGGCGACATTCTGGATACCGTTCATTTCCCCGAGGTGGCGCGGCGCTATCCTTTTTACGGGAAAGGTGTTTACCGCATCGTTGGTGTGATCTCGGAAGAATTCGGCTATTACTCGATCGAAGTTGGCGAGATGGAGAAACAGCATTTTATGGAGGATGTGAGGTTCAGTGAGGAAGAGCAAAGAACAAGGAGCAAAGAACAAAGACTTTGATCTTATTTGAGGAATTCCTACCTCTTCACTTCAACAAAGAGCATGCAGACGTCATCCACTTGTTCGTGGTTTCCTTTCCATTTCTCGAATTGATTCCGCATAAATTCTGCCTGATCAGAAACCGACAATTCAGCGGAACGGAGAATGAAATCCAAGAGAGCTCCTTTTTTCAATTTCTTTGACCGATCACCACCAATCTGATCTGCATAGCCATCCGAAAAAAGAACGATGCGATCACCTTTCATTAGCTTCAAGCGAACTTCTCCAAATGATTCATTGGAGAGTGATTTCCCTATAGGACGTCGTGTTCCATGCAAACTCAACAATGTAAAAGAATCAGAACGTCCCCTACGATGAATTGAATCTTCATAAATCAATTCGTCAACAAATGCATTTGTTCGCAGGATGTAAGCAGTGTGATTTGCTCCGGTAAAATGAAGCATATTGTTCTCGTTATCCAAATGACAAAAACTGATATCCATTCCATCGTTCAGTGTCTCGCTACCCCGGTACAAACTTTCAACAACATGATTGTTCAATGATTCAACCATGTCCGCAGTAGACTGGTGTTTTTCTTCACGAACAACCTTCTCCAGGGAGTTCATTCCTACCAGGGAGACCATGGCTCCCGGAACACCATGCCCCGTACAATCGGCCACACCAAAAATAGAACAATTATACAACTGGTACGAAAAGTAAAAATCCCCGCTAACAATATCCTTCGGAGCAAAAAACAGCTCGAACTGCATTTGATCAGAAGTGTGCTGAGAAATATTGGGCAAAGTCGCACGCTGGATATATGTAGCATAATTAATACTATCAATGATCTCCTTATTCTTTTCAGACAATTCACTCAAGGCCTCCTGTAAAGCAAGATTTGAAGATTCGATCTCTTCATTCTTTGAGTTTAAAAGATCATTTGTTCGATTTTTGGACTTGTTGGAACGATAAAGAATAGCAACGCCCCCCAACAAAAGTAAACCGGCAAGCACAGCTAAAACTGCCAGATTCCTATTCTTTCTGGCCTCCATTTCAAGACCGCTATTGATCTGATCCTTCAGTTTTTCTGCTGTCTTGAGTCGGTCAATTTCAATAGCCTGTTTTTCAGATTCGTACTTAGCCTCAAGATCCTTCAACATATTGGCTTGTTCGACCAAACCAAGGGTATCTTTCAAACGATTGTGAAGTTTTAGAAAATGATATGCTTCCTTATAATTTTCAACTGAGGCGTACGTATCACTTAACCCAAGGTATCCAGAAATAAGCGACAATGAATCACCTATTTCGACTTTGATCTGGTTGGATTCTTTTAAGAATTCGATCGCTTTGTTATACTGTTTAAGATCAGCGTAGGTATTGGCTATATTGTTGTAATTGAAGGATTCCCACAGGCGATTTCCGCTGAGCTTATTCATCTCCAGCGCCTTAAAAAAATACTCTAAGGCCTTCTGATAGTTTTTTCTTCGGCGTTCAACATTCCCAAGATTGTTGTAATTACCCGCGATCAGGCGTTCATTATTCAATTTCCTCGCAAGCTCCAGACTGGTGGTATAATATTTTTCTGCACCCACAAGATCTCCCTGATCCTTCAATGCATTACCTAAACTGATCGAAGCATTTGCCATACCGGCAGAGTCCTTCAGTGAACTGTAAATACGATAGGATTCTCTCAAATGCTTCTCTGCAGTCTGATTTTGTTCAAGCTTTAAATAGGCCGTTCCAATCGATCTATAAAACATTGCCATTGATGACTGGTCATTCAATCGACGTGAGATCTTCAGCCCTTTGTGATGAAGCTTTATTCCCTCCTCAAATAAATTCTCGTAATTCTTCAGGTTGCCCAAGCGAAAAAAGACCTTTGCTTCACATGGGTATTTTGGTGAAACATTGAATTTCTCCAACTCCATAGCAAGTGTATCCGCTTTTCCACTGACTGCAAGAGAATCTAAAACGTAAAAAGTCCATAGTTTCAACTCATACTTTCTGGAGGGCTGTTTCTTTTCTTGAGAATTTCGAATCTGTTCAACCTTTTTCTCCAACTCAGGAGAAACGAGTCCGTCAATTTTATTCATCAATTCAGGACAAGGCACTTGAGCCAGAGAATAATAACCGGAAATAGGCAGAATGAACAGTAGTAGGAACTTCAACGTCTTCACAAAGCGAATATAGATTTTTCCTCTTAGAAATCGCTAATGGAACAATTCAGATTTTTTGAGAGAATTAAAAATTTGAAAAAATAAGTATATTTGTCGCCACCTTTAGCGAAAGGGATTTTTTAACGCGCACGTGATGAAATTGGTAGACATGCCATCTTGAGGGGGTGGTGCCACCAGGTGTGCTGGTTCGAATCCAGTCGTGCGCACAAAAAGAAAAAGCGAATTGCAGCAGCGGTTCGCTTTTTCTTTTTCCTCAATACTCCCTCTCCAACCCACACTTTACTCAAGGCTTTTTCTTAAGTGCATAGTTCAAAACTATAAGCGGAAGTTCACCACTAAAAATTCATTTTTCTTGAAAACTTGAAATTAATATCGTAATATTGCGATATTATAATTGAGTAAACATTCCTAATATAAATCAAAGTGGGCGCATCCAAATCGGAATTCTTTAGTGAACAGCAAAACAAAACAGCCAACCTGTTCAAGTCCCTTGCACATCCGGCACGTATCGCAATCATCGAACATTTGATCAGTGTCAATTCATGTATATGTGGAGATTTTGTCGACGTGCTACCTCTTTCTCAGGCTACTGTCTCGCAACATTTGCGGGAACTCAAAGAAGCAGGGATCATTAAAGGAAGTATTGACGGTAATTCGATCTGTTATTGTCTCAATGAAGAAACACTGGACCAGATGATGCAAATGCTCACCATCTATAGCGAGCAGAACAAAGCACTAAACAAATGTTGTTAAACTTAAAAATTATCTATGATGAAACTACGTGAGATCAAAAAGATCCTTACAGATCTAAATGCAGTGATATTTCAATTGCCAAATGGAACCTTCGTACCGGAACACTTCCACGTTACTGAAGTAGGTCTCATTACCCGAAACTTTATCGACTGTGGTGGAACAGTAAGAGAAGAAAAGTTGGTGAATTTTCAATTATGGGAAGCTAACGACTTCGATCACCGACTGGCACCTCAAAAACTGAATAACATCATTGAACTGTCGGAAAGAGTTTTGAACATCGATCCTGAACTGGAGATCGAAGTTGAATATCAGGGCGAAACGATCGGTAAGTATAAACTTCAATTCAATGGCAAACACTTTCAACTGGTATCAACATTGACTGCTTGTTTGGCTGAAGACGCTTGTGGCATCCCGCCTGAAAAACAAAAAATAAGACTTTCCGATCTTGGTTCATCACCTGCTTACGGTTGTTGCGCACCATCACCGAATTCAAAGTGTTGCTAAAATTCTATTCAAGACAACATGCTCTTTCAGCCTATTAAAGATCATTGCAAACAATTATCGGAGCGCTTTAGCGAAATACCTGAGGACCGACAATTGCTGCTGCAAAAACTAAGTGAATACATCCGGGAAAAAAGAAACAAAGAACTAACGGTTCATCTGGTATTCATTTGTACCCATAATTCCCGAAGAAGTCACTTTGGACAAGTCTGGGCAGCAGTTGCGGCGGCCTATTACGGAATTGAAAATGTACACACCTACTCAGGAGGAACGGAAGCAACTGCATTCAATCCAAATGCAATACGGGCATTGAGAACTACAGGGTTTCAAGTTGAAGGAAACGCATCGAACCCGAATCCAAACTACAGTGTAAAGTTCGGAGAAGGACTCCAAACCAATTGCTTTTCGAAAACCTTTGATGATCCGGCTAATCCATCATCGAATTTCGCGGCAATCATGACTTGTTCGCATGCCGAAGAAAATTGTCCCTTTGTACCGGGAACAGATCTACGGATCGGAATTACCTACGATGATCCAAAAGATTTTGACGGTACTTCTCAGCAAGACGAAAAATACCTGGAGCGTTCAAATCAGATCGCATTGGAAATTCTTTACACTTTCTCACTTGTAAACAATTAAAATAATCATGGGATTCTTTGAAAAATACTTGACTGTTTGGGTACTCGCCTGTATCGCTGCGGGAATTGGTTTAGGTTTTATCGCCGGTGATTCGATCTCGATTCTCAGTGACATGAATATTTCCACGGTTAATATTCCTGTGGCGATTCTGGTTTGGCTGATGATCTATCCGATGATGGTTCAAATTGATTTCTCTTCGATCAAAGATGTATCGAAAAACTGGAAAGGACTTGGCTTAACCGTAGTTGTCAATTGGCTGATCAAACCGTTCACCATGGCATTCTTTGGATGGATCTTCTTCTATTTCCTTTACGAAGCGTGGATCACTCCCGAGGATGCGGAACAATACCTTGCGGGAGCGATTCTCCTTGGAGCGGCTCCCTGCACAGCGATGGTATTTGTTTGGTCATACCTGACAAAAGGAGACGCCAACTATACCTTGGTTCAGGTTTCGGTAAACGATCTCATTTTACTTATTCTGTTCATTCCTATCATCGGTCTGTTGTTTTCATTCTTTGGGATCAAGGTTCCAACCTCTTCAGGTGAACTTGGAATTCCATACGATGCCTTGGTAACTTCCGTTATCGTCTTCGTTGTGATCCCATTGGTAACCGGTTATATGACCAATCGTTATCTCATCAAAACAAAAGGAGAAGAATGGTTTAAAACTGTTTTTCTGAAAGCGCTGAAGCCTGTTTCGATCCTTGCACTACTAACAACACTTATCCTCTTATTTGCCTTCCAGGGAGAAAAGATCATTCAACAACCGGGAGACATTTTGCTGATTGCCATCCCATTAACCCTTCAAACCTACTTTATCTTTTTCATCAGTTGGTTTGCCGGGAAATACATGAAACTCGCTCACAATATCTGCGCACCAGCCGCCATGATCGGCGCCAGCAATTTCTTCGAGTTAGCTGTTGCTGTTGCCATTTCGATCTTCGGTTTGAATTCCGGTGCATCACTGGCAACCGTTGTAGGCGTTTTGATCGAGGTTCCGGTAATGTTGTCTTTGGTGGCACTGGCGAATAGATGGAGGTATTGATCACTCCCCCTCCCAAACAATCATGCGTTTGTCATCCGACGCAGAAGCAAAGGTATTTTCGGACATTTTCAGAAGACAATTGACAGAATGACGATGTCCACCCTCTTTAAGATCCAATCGCTGCAGGAAAGACATACTATCGAAATCAAAGATCTTGATGGTTTTATCGCGACTTGAAGATATCAGCGTCTTGCCATTGTTCAATTCGATCAGATCATAGATCACAAAATTGTGAGCCGGTACAGAACTGATCAACTGACCTGTTTTGTAATTCCACAAACGCAAAAAGGCATCCTTCCCACCCGTAAAGATGAGATCCTTTTGATTGGGATGAAACAAAGCCGCTGTCGTTCCTCCCGCATGGGCTTTTAGGGAATGAATCTCATTGAAAAACGACGTATCGAAAATTCGCAACGAACCGTCTTGAGCACAAACCGCAAACAAATCTCCGTGAGGATCAACAGAAATTCTTCTGATCTTACCGCAATCCAGAGGGAGATAGATCAACAACTCAAAAGTTGAGGTATCCCAAACAGAAAGATTTCCGTCCGCATCACCAACGTATAGTTGACCTTTGACCTTATTTTCCTTTAAAGCGAAAACAGCAAGTTTGTGTTGCGTAAAAAATTTGATCTCCTTGCGTTCTGAAAGATCGAAAACATGCATGTTTCCATTAGCAAGTGCCGCTGCAAGAAATCGGTTATTGTTTACAAGACTGATCGAATAAACAGGGGAATCGAAGCGAATAGCAAATTTATCCTGAAGACCTGTCTCCAGATTCCAACGTGCAACATACTGATCTGCACTGGCAGAATACAGAAATTCACCATCAAAAGCCAAGGAATAGATCCCGGCGGCATGTCCGGTGATCTCTTTCTGCTTCGAAAAACGCATCACGCTTCTTCTTCCTCTTCGACTTCGTTTTCGTCGTTAACCTGCTTTAAACGAGCAGCATAATCAGGCGGGAGGAATTCGAAGAATGTATCACCTCTCAAGCCTAAACGCAGACATTCCAGCGGGATCATTTCATTTGGACCGATATTTCCAAGATTCACTTCCGCTCCAAATAACTTAATGAACCACACCTGCTGATTCTTCTGAGGAGCTTCCCAAAGTATCTTTTCAGGAGCAACTTTTGCAATAATTCGGTTGATCAAAAGTGTATGTGCTGTTCCATTTGGTCGGAAAACACCAACGTTACCAGCCTCACGACCTTCAGCGATCACTTTCCAGCTTCCTGCCTCCAACTCGGTGCTCATCATTTTGATCCATTTCGCGGGTGAGATCAGGATCCCTGAATCCTTTGAGCCAACTTCAGACAATACAGTGAAGTTCTTCGCCATTTTCTGGATCAGTTCACACTTCTCATCATGGTTGATTATGATTGAACCATCCGAGATCTCCGCAACCTCCATTTTATATTTATCCAATAAACGCAGGTAGTCATTAAACTTCCCTCGCGCATAGAACGCCTCGAAAAGTGTGCCTCCGAAGTATGACTTGATACCCGCTTCCCTGTAAAGATCCAACTTTTTCTGAAGATCTTTGGTTACGTAAGCAGTTCCAAATCCAAACTTCACCAGGTCAGTCAAATGCCCCGAAGCTTCAATGAAATGTTCGGCCTCTCGCAAGCCCAAACCTTTATCCATCATCATGGTTACCCCCTTTTCGCGTGGTTTAACACTTCTTTCAGGGATAAATGGTAGTTCAAAATTCATAATTGATCAATCTTCGGCCAAATGTACAAATTCTGCGACGTTCTTGAGGGAAGGATTTATTTCAAATATTTCCTTCGCCTTTGATCGGTCCTCTGCGACACAATCGGTGAACAACAATACAGACTCTGCTTTTCTGCCAATTAAGTAAAGAACATTAACGTACAATACTTTTGCGAGTTTATTCCCGCCAATATTTTCAACAAAATCACGGATATAATCCAATGCCTCAGGCAAAGATCTTTTGGAGATCAGTTCTACGTAACTGGTCAAACACTCCTCGTCTGATGGATCCAGCGCAAGTGAAAGCTGATAGAATTCTTCCGCCTGCTCAAAGTCATCTACCTTTTCGTAAGCACCCGCCAAAACATGATAAATTCCTGCGTTTTCCGGATCAAGCTCCGCTGCTTTATGAATCAAAACCAGAGCTTCCTTCGTATTTCCGTTGAGATCCTCTATTATTCCAAGTCCAAGCCATGCATCAGGAAGCATTGGGGCTAATTCCAAACTTCTGCGATAGAAATGACGGGCAAGATCGAGTTCATTTAACTGCTCATGTGCCTCTCCAATATAACAAAGCGCCATAGGATCATCTCCATCTACCTCCATACATTTATGGAATTGCTCGATCGCTAAAAGGTATTTTTCCTGCGACATATAAGCATTGGCCAAATTGAAATAAACCGGACCAAAATCTTCATTGATCAGAATACAATAATCATAAGCCCAAATGGCCTTTTCGTAATTCTCGATCTTAGAATATGCGTTCCCCAGATTATACCAAGCTGTGAAAGAATAAGGATTCTCATCGATGTAATCGGAATAACACTGAATAGCACTCGAATATTCCCCAAGTTGATCATAGCAGAATGCGATCTCATAGATGGCGCCTTCATTGTGCGGATTACTTTTTATCGCTTCCTTCAATATATTCACCGCCCCACGATAATCATTCAAATTTTCATATTCCATCGCCAGATCGAGATAGATCTCATCTCTGTCCTCTGGTTCAGAAATGGCAAGAGCTTCTTTAAAAAAGCGTATGGCATTCTTACTGTCCTTGATCTGACTGAAAATAGATGCTTTGGTAAGTAAAAACTCCATTGAAGGCGTTTCCCACTTTTCTATCTGAGTCAGAATATGAAGTGCTTCCTTCAACTGGCCCATTGCAGAAATAGCCTGAGCTTTTCTCAAATGGAATACCTGATTAAAGGAAAAAAGTGAAATGGCATGATCTGCGCAAGCCTTGGCTTTGCTATATTGTCCATTGATCAGATAATGGTCCAAAATCGCTTCAAGCCTGTCACTATCGAGAAAACCTATCGGATCTCCCTTCAAATATCTTTCAAAATTCTCAAGGTCCTCGTTGAGGTTGCCCTCGAAATAGTCGTCTTCTTCGTCGTCAAACATAGACTGAACTTTATAACCGTAAATTACAAAGAATATTGGGCATTATCAACTAACACCTACGGATTTATCAACAAGCAATTAACAAAAGCAAACCGGCCGGCTAATGCCGACCGGTAAACAACTTTATTTGCCAGATCTTTTTCTGTCCGTTTCTTTCAAAAGGATCTTACGGATCCTAAGGTTCTGAGGAGTTACTTCTACGTACTCATCGCCCTGAATATATTCCAGACATTCTTCAAGACTGAACACTTTAGGTGGAGCAAGTCGCACCTTGTCATCAGCTCCTGAAGAACGCATATTCGTCAATTTCTTTGTCTTCGTAACGTTTACACAAAGATCTCCCGCTCTTGAGTTCTCACCGATAACCTGACCTTCGTAAATATTTTCATTCGGGTGAATGAAGAATTTACCTCTTTCCTGGAGGTTGTTCAACGAGAAAGGAATAGAAGTTCCTTGCTCCAAAGAGATCAATGAACCGTTCTGACGACCAGGTATCTCCCCTTTATACGGCTGATATTCCAGGAATCGGTGCGTCATGATCGCTTCACCTGCTGTTTGTGTCAACAAGTAATTTCTCAATCCGATAATACCTCTTGAAGGGATCTGGAATTGAATGATCATTCGTTCACCTTTTGGCTCCATGTTGGTCATTTCGCCTTTTCTCTTCGTAACCGCCTCAACAGCTGTTCCACTGAATTCTTCCGGAAGGTCGATCGTTAATTCTTCTACCGGCTCACATTTCACGCCGTCGATCTCTTTTATGATCACCTGTGGCTGTCCAACCTGCAATTCGTATCCTTCACGACGCATCGTCTCGATCAATACTGACAAGTGAAGTACTCCACGTCCATAAACGATCCATTTATCCGCCTTATCGGTATCAGAAACGCGCATAGCGAGGTTTTTTTCCAATTCTTTTTGCAGACGCTCCTGGATATGCCTTGATGTAACAAATTTCCCTTCTTTACCGAAGAATGGTGAGTCGTTGATCGAAAACAACATTGACATGGTAGGCTCATCCAGTTCGATCGTATCTAATGGCTCGGGATTTTCGAAGTCACAAATACAGTCACCGATCTCAAAACCTTCAATTCCTGTGATCGCACAGATATCACCAGCCTGAACGGAGTCTACTTTCTTGCGTTCCAATCCTTCAAAAACAAAAACTTCTTTGATCCTTTGTTTTTCAAGTGTACCGTCACGCTTTGCAACGATCACCTGTTGATTTTCCTTGATCTCACCTCTCTTCAAACATCCGATCGCAATTCGTCCGACATAAGTAGAGAAATCAAGTGAAGTGATCAACATCTGTGTATTTCCTTCTTCGATCTTTCTTGGAGGAAAATACTCAAGGATCTTATCCAGTAATGGCGTAATTGAATTGGTAGGCTGCTTCCAGTCCTCCGACATCCAGCCATTCTTCGCTGAACCATAGATCGTTGGGAACTCCAGCTGCTCTTCATTGGCATCCAACTCGAACATAAGGTCGAAAACTTTCTCATGAACTTCATCCGGAGTACAGTTATCCTTATCCACTTTGTTGATCACCAACAATGGCTTTAATCCCATTGACAATGCTTTTCCAAGAACGAAACGAGTTTGTGGCATTGGGCCTTCGAAGGCATCTACCAACAAACAAACGCCATCGGCCATGTTCAAAACGCGCTCGACCTCTCCACCGAAATCGGCGTGCCCGGGAGTGTCAATGATATTGATCTTTGTTCCTTTGTATGAAACGGAAACGTTCTTGGAAACGATCGTAATTCCTCTTTCCCTTTCCAGGTCATTGTTATCCATGATCAATTCGCCTGTTGGACGATCTCTTTCATTGATGACGTTACCTGCTTCGATCATTTTGTCGACCAACGTAGTCTTACCGTGGTCAACGTGTGCGATAATCGCAATATTTCTGATTTCCATAAAATTACAAGAAATGCTTTTTAAGATTTTTTAAATGGTTTACCGAATGGTCTTTTTCCTCCGGCTGATGAATCACGACGAGGTCTTTCTTCTCTTCTCGATGACCCGCTCTCGCTGCTTCTTTTGAAGCCTCCATCACGGGAACTTCTGAAGCCGCCATCTTTTGATCCTCCTTTGTATCCTCCGGAATCTTTTCCTCCTTTGAATTTACCACCGAATGACCCTCCGTCTCGACGTCCACCACCTGAACCACCTCGGCTTCCACCTGATGATTTTTTAGTGGTGATCTCGATGCTTACATCATGACCTTCGTACTGAGCACCGTTTACCTTCTTGAGGATATTGTCTGCATACTCATTATCGGCTTCAAAGAATGAAAATGAAGTCATGATATCGATGCGTCCTACAGAGTTTGAGGTCAAACCTGTTGCGTCGCAAACCAATCTAAGAAGACCGCCCGGATTCAATCCATCGCGTCTTCCCAAGCTTACAAAGAAACGTGTTTTACCTGATTCAGCTCCGTCGTCTCTTCTATCTCTTCGTTTGCCACGATCAGAATCGCGATCACCACGATCATCTCCTTTTCCTGCTGCAGCATTCAGATCTCCTGCTCGCTCGTAATATTCGATGAATCGGTTGAATTCGGCAGAAACGAAATGCTTGATCGCCTCTTCTTTTGACATGTTTTCAAATTCAGCCATTACAGTTGGCATGAACTTCTCGATGTCTTTTTCACGAACATCAGTAGCGATAACCTTGTTGATCAGCTTCATCAATTGGATCTCACAGATCTCCTCCGCATTGGGAATGGTTCCCAACTTGAAGGTTGTTCTCATCTGACGTTCAATTGCACGGATCTTTCCGCTTTCTCGAGTGTTGATCAATACAAGAGATTCACCCTTACGACCCGCACGTGCAGTTCTTCCTGAACGGTGCGTATAATTCTCAATATCGTCAGGTAAATTGTAATTGATAACGTGTGTAATGTTGTCAATATCCAGCCCTCTCGCTGCAACATCTGTCGCCACAAGGATCTGAAGATCTTTCGCTCTGAAGCGTTCCATTACTCGGTCTCTTTGCGCCTGAGAAAGATCCCCGTGCAAAGGTTCCGCATTGTATCCTTCTTTTGCCAATTTCTCAGCAACGCTCGCTGTTTCCTGTCTAGTACGACAAAAGATCAATCCATAAATATCCGGATTGAAATCGATCAATCGCTTCACAGCGGCGTAACGATCGCGTTCTTTTACTACATAGTAAATGTGATCGATATTCTCATTACTTTGATTCTTGTGGCCGATAGAAACCTCTAAAGGTTCATGCATGTATGTCTTTGCAATTCGCGCGACTTCAGCCGGCATTGTTGCAGAAAACAACCATACGTTCTTTGTGTCAGGAGTTGTTTCCAATATCGCGTCGATATCTTCTTTGAATCCCATGTTAAGCATTTCATCCGCTTCGTCCAATACCACGTAATCAACATCAGCCAGTGATACAGCTCTTCTGTTGATAAGATCCATTAAACGTCCGGGTGTTGCAACAATGATCGAAGCACCTCTTTTGATGTCGGTCATTTGCTTGCGAATATCTGTACCTCCGTAAACGGCTACTACTTTAACTTGTAAGTATTTGGAATAAGTTTCCAGATCTCTCGCAATCTGCAGGCAGAGTTCACGCGTTGGGCAGATTACCAGGCCTTGCGGCGTTCTAGCGTGATTTTCAATGTTGTTAATTAGTGGAAGACCAAACGCTGCTGTCTTACCTGTTCCTGTTTGAGCTAGTCCAACGAGATCGCTATCTTCACCTAGAAGGTGTGGGATGGCTTTTTGTTGGATCGGAGTAGGTGCTTCAAACCCCATTTCTTTTAACGACTTCAGCACCTCACTCTTTAGCCCGAGTTCCTCAAATGTCATCTAATATTATTAAAATTGGCTGCAAAGGTACGACAGAAATGTGGATAAAGTGTTAATAAAGTACAAATACCTTGTTATCTTCTTGTTATCCAGAAAATTTCGATGTCGAAATAAAGAGATTATTACTCTTTTCCCGGAGTTTCCTTTGGTTCGGATTGATCACTCTTTGAAACCTGCTCATCAGATGATTTGCTTTGGGAACCGATATCCTGACTGTCAGACGTCGGAAATGCCGGGATCTGTGAATGTTTCGGCGATTCGAACCTTACAGCGTCTTCAAGATCGGCTGCATACTGATCAAGAGGCTGACGAATATCTCTGGCTGTTTCTTCCACCAATCCCGTAAGGTTCAGGTCCTTTTTGATATCCATTCCTGATTTTTTGATCTCCGATTGGAGCTCATTGGAAGCGTCCTTGATCTGACGGATAGTTCTTCCCATGGTTCTTGCAAGTGAGGGAATACTTTTAGATCCAAAGAAAATAAGGATGAACACAAGGATCAACAAAATCTCAGAACCGGCAACATCACTCAGAAAAAGTACCATCTTTTACTATTGGACAAAGATACGTATTAATCACTCATTTTTGGGCAGACCTATTTAACTTTCTGCAAACGCTCCACTGTACGCAGAACAGTACGCAAAGGCAAAAAAGGCAGGAAAGCCCTGATCATGATCTTCAATGGCAGGTCAGTAATCAACTGCAATTTTCCTTTCTCCATGGCTTTATAACCTTTCATCGCTGTTGATGATGCACTTGCAGCTCTGTCAAATAGTCCGCTACCTGCCATACCCGCTGCACTTTCAAAACCAGTCTTAACTGGTCCGGGACAAAGTGCAGTTACGGTGATTCCGTGTCGGCGAACTTCCTGATCAAGACCTGCTGAAAATGAATTTACAAATGCCTTTGTTGCGTAATATGTTGTCTGCAATGGTCCCGGTATGAAACCTGCGGAACTGGACGTGTTGAGAATTTTTCCTTTTCCCCGTTCAATCATTGACGGAAGAAACAAATGGGTTAATTCTACCAGTGACAACACGTTCAACCTGATCATTTCCATTTCTTTCTCAAGAGAACGATCTTTGAAATAACCATAACCGCCTAATCCTGCATTATTGATCAAATAGTCGACCTTGATCCCTTGTTCACAAACCTTGTCAAAGATCAGTTTTGGGGTTTTCGCATCCATCAGATCTGCTGCTATGATCAGAACTTCTACAGCAAATTCATTCTCGAGTTCCTTTTTCAACTCATTCAGTTCCTTCTCTCTTCTTGCCACCAGGACGACATCTTTACCTTTGGATGCATGGATCAACGCGAATTCTCTCCCTATTCCACTCGAAGCTCCCGTAATAAGTGCTGTATCTTTCATTTCTTCATCATTTCAATTACTGTTTTCCGATGGTATCCCAAGCCATTTCAAAAAGTTTATTCCTGAATTCAATGTCCGAAGACAACTCAGGATTCTGCTGCAGATATCGCACAGTGGTATTAACAATTCCCGATATCATTTTATAGTGCAGCATCAATGGCATGGATTTAAAAACGCCCTGTTCTACACCCAATTCTGCCAATTCCAATGATAATTGCACATAACGGTGTGATCGCTCCACTTCCTCACTATAGTACGGTGAATTTTCGTACTGCTGCATAAATTCAAAATCCTCCGGATTCTCAAGATTCCATTCTACTGCAGCAAGCCATAAAGTATAAATACTCTCTTTCAATGTTGCTCCTTTGTACACTTGTTCAGTTGAATATTTGAACAGACAATCCTTAAGATCAACATACATTGCTCTGATAAGTTCATCTTTTGTAGGAAAGTAATGGAAGAGTATACCATTACTCACATTAGCTTCTTTAGCGATTCTAGCTGTTGCAGTACCATAGAAACCGTTCTCCGCAAAAAGCTTACAAGCTGATCTCATTAATAATGTTCGTTTATCCATGAGCAATTTTTTGACAAAAATAACACATTGACTGATTAGTCAGTCTTTTTGTATTTCAAAAAATAAGGTTGACTGCCGAACCCTAAATCAATAACCTGCTTTTTCCTTTGGATAAGCGTTAAACGTTCCAGAAGCTGTGACTACAATTTCGCCCTTTTGATTGAAAATCTTTCCTTCTGTAAAAATGATGCGATTACCCGCTTTTACAACCTCTCCCAATCCTTTCAAGGAATCATTTAATAAGCCAGGTCGCAGAAAATTCAACTTAAATTCGACCGTTGAAACAACCTTACCATCCTCGCACACAGCAGACAAAGCACTCACGCCGAGCAAGGCATCCACTAAAGCAGCGATACAACCGCCGTGTGCTGCAGCAGGAGTAGCCAAATGTTTCTCTTCGATCTTCAAGTAATACTCAACACTTCCCTTTTCCAGGATCCTAAAATCCATACCAATGAGAGATCCAAAATGATTCCCCTCAATGTAAGCTTTGATCAATGGATGTTCATTCAGATCAAGCATGGTTGACATTTTTCATATTCACATCCATCTGAGGGAAAGGGAACGTAAATCCATGCTGAGGAAGCTCCTTGTAGATACGTTCATTCATTTCGAAAAACACAGGCCAGTAATCATCGGTATGTGCCCATGCCCTCAGTGTAAGATCAATGGACGAGCTATTCATTAAAAGCAATCCGACAAATGGCTCTGGATCGTTCAAGATCCGTTTATCCTCCTTAACATAACGTAAGAGGATTTCCTTGGCTTTTTCAACATCATCTCCATACGAAATACTAAATGTCCAATCTACACGACGTTTATCCGCCTTTGTAAAATTGATGATGTTTCCATTAGCGACTGCTCCATTCGGTAGAATGATGACCTTGTTGTCGTTCGTGTGCAAATAGGTATTGAATATCTGTATTTCTTTAACAATACCTTGCTCATTCTGTGCATCTATAAAGTCCCCCACCTTGAAGGGTTTCAAAACCAGTATAATTACACCGCCCGCAAAATTGGAAAGTGTTCCGCTGAAAGCCATACCGATTGCAAGTCCTGCAGCTCCTAGTAATGCTACGAACGAAGTCATTTCAATTCCCAACTGTGTGATTGCGGTTATTACCACAAGGATCTTCAGTACCATTGAAAGAAAACTGGTCAAAAAAGTCACCAATCCCTCGTCTGTGTTACTCCTTCGAAGAACTTTCCTGACCCCTTTAGACAACATCTTCGCAAGCCAGAATCCCGCCACAAGGATGAGAACACACACTATGAGGTTCGTCCCCATTCTTACGAGGAATTGATTCACATCAGTAATGTCAACACCAAAAAAATCTTTAAGCCAGTCCATTTCCCAAGTTTCTTTTCACGCACAAAAATAGCACATGGAGCCGTTCGCCTTCCCAAGAGTTTTGATTTTAAGCTAAATTTACGTCATGTTTTTCCTTCTGTCAAAACTGCTTCTGTTTCTAACCTCTCCATTTACCTGGATAGTTGTTTCAGTGGCCTGTGCCCTTTTCATAAGAAAAGAAATCTGGAAAAAACGGTTCAGATGGATATCTGTCATTTTATTTTTCGTATTCACCAACAATGTCATATTTCTTGAATTCTGTCGAAAATGGGAGGTTAACGGCACGCCACGCAAAGAGATCAACAATTTTGATGTTGGGATCGTCCTAACCGGCATGACCGAATTCAACAGCGACCTTGATGAAATGAGTATACGTCGAGGAGCGGACAGGATCTGGCAAGCTCTGAACCTTTATCACGAAGGAAGGATCAAGACCATACTGATCAGCGGTGATCACGGATACCTCACTGACAGAGGTTTGCATGAGGCACGACAGATGAAAAACACCCTCATCAAATGGGGTATTCCAGAAAAGGATATTATTACAGAGGAGGTCTCTCGAAACACGTACGAAAACGCAGTTGAAACAAAAAAGATCCTAGACCGATCCTATCCTCACTTTAAGCGTTTTTTACTTATCACAAGCGGGACACACATGAAGCGCGCCATGGCCTGCTTTGAAAAAGCAGGAATGGAATGTACTCCATTCTCAACCGACCTTCATACTGGACCAAAAAGAGTTTATTTCTGGGATCAATACCTCGTTCCTGATGTGAGCGTATTGGTAGACTGGAACAAATTGACCAAGGAGTGGTTCGGGTATCTCACCTATGATATTGTAGGCTATATATGAGAGAGGATCTGGGCAAAGGATGGATCGAGTATTATCCTCACTTCCTGAAAAAAGATGAGACAATCACACTGTTCCAGCAAATTTACAACGAAACAAACTGGACACAGGGAAAAATCAATTTGTTCGGAAAGTCATACTTCACTCCACGACTGGAAGCTTTTTATGCAGAGAATGGCAAATCTTATGCATACTCCGGTCAGCATTTAAAGACCAATGAGTTCACTCCTATACTTTTGGATCTAAAACAGAAAGTGGAGCAAACATGCGGATTCAATTTCAACTCCGTTTTGATCAATCTGTACCGCGATGGCTCAGATAGTAACGGCTGGCATGCCGATAACGAAGCTGAGCTTGGATCCAACCCCATCATCGCTTCCCTTTCACTTGGCGCCTCACGAAATTTCGATTTGAAACGAAATGATGACCATTTCAAAAAAAGAATTGTTCTGGAATCAGGAAGCCTACTTATTATGGGAGGAGAAATTCAACACCATTGGAAACACACCATTGCCAAATCCAATAAGGTGAAAGATCCCAGAATTAATCTGACATTTCGACGGATCATCTGAACCTAAATCTTATTTTTGAATTCAAATACATCTTGAATGATCACAACTACCGCAGAAAAGGCCCTTGAATGCATTAAGTCGGACCAAAATGTTTTTATCCATACTGCGGCAGCGACACCCAGGTTACTGGTCAACGCTTTGAGTAACCGTGCAAGTGAATTGCGAAATGTAAGTATCTATTCACTCCACACAGAACATCCTGCTCCTTATTCACAAGCCGAATACAGTGAATCATTCGTTGTAAAGCCCCTGTTTGTTGGGCATAATATCCGCGAGAACATTCAATCAAAAAGAGGAAGTTACATACCTGTATTTTTGAGTGAAGGTCCGGCCCTCTTCAGAAAAGGGATCATTCCGCTCGATATCGCACTGATCTCTGTTTCTCCGCCCGATATACACGGATGTTGTTCTTTGGGCGTTTCAGTAGATGTTTCCTTAGCTGCAGTGCAACAAGCAAAAGTGATCATTGCACAGGTAAATCGTCGCATGCCCCGAACACACGGAGACGGATTCATTCATGTTTCAAAGATTGATTTCATGGTAGAAGGGGATGAAGAGCTTCCTCAGATCCATGCTGGCATGATCAGTCCGGAAGAAGCGGCCATAGGCAGGCACATAGCAGAACTTGTTGAAGACGGTTCTACCTTACAAATGGGAATTGGTTCTATTCCAAATGCCGTTTTATCTTGCCTTGGAAACCATAAGGACCTGGGTATTCATTCGGAAATGTTCACTGATGGGATACTTCCCTTAGTACGTGACGGTGTAATTACCGGCTCCAAAAAGAAAAAGCACGCCAATTCGATCATAGGGACTTTTGCTCTTGGAACGAATGAATTGTACGATTTCATGCACGACAACCCGATGGTTAAAATGTTGGATGCTGCGTATGTCAACAATGTTGAGGTAATCAGAAAGAACGAAAAGGTGATCGCCATCAACAGTGCTATTGAAGTTGATCTTAGCGGACAGGTATGTGCCGATTCTATAGGAAGAAAGATCTTTTCGGGAGTTGGCGGACAAATGGATTTCATACGTGGAGCATCGCTTTCTGAAGGCGGAAAACCAATAATCGCTTTCACTTCAACGACTAAAAATGGACTTTCCAAGATCGTTCCGAGTCTTAAAAACGGTGCAGGTGTGGTAACCACCAGAGCCCATATCCATTGGGTAGTCACTGAATTTGGTGCTGTTAACCTTTATGGCAAAACTATTTGGGAAAGAGCACAACTACTTACAAGTATTGCTCATCCCGACCACAGAGAGAATCTCGAAAGAGCATTCATGGAAGACCTAGATCATATCTGATAAAATCTGGATCATTCTGAACATTGCAAAATCTGAAGTGTTTTTGAGTTTTGATGTCCTTTAAATAATGAAGAGCAACTATCTTTGCCCAATGAGAATTTTTCTTGGTCTTCTGGTCTTATTCTATTGCCCCTATTTTTTTTCGCAGAAAAAACTTGCAGCATCCAGAACATCTGAAACAATTGTCATTGACGGAAAGCTGACAGAAGACGCTTGGAAAACAGCTGAGATCGCTGAGGGATTTACACAATTGAAACCTGTACCCGGCAGACCAGCTAGTCGAGACACCAGAGTTCGTGTTCTATATGACACTGATGCTCTTTATGTATCTGCATATTGTCTGGACGATCCGGACTCTATTTCAAAAGTATTGTCGCTGCGTGATGACCTGAATGCCAACCTGGACGTTTTCGGAATCCTCATTGATACCTATAACGATGATCAGAATGGATTTTATTTCAGCGTAACCAGTCGCGGTGTCCAGAGTGATTCAAAGATCATCGGAACCGAGTTCAACGATCAATTGAACCTCGTTTGGCACAGTGCCGTGGAAATAGTTGAAAACGCCTGGGTCGTCGAGATCAGAATACCTTATTCTGCCATACGATTCCCTAAACAGGAAATACAGAATTGGGGTATCAACTTTACTCGACAGATCAGTAGAAAAAGAGAGGAAAACATGTGGAATCCGATCTCACCGGACTTTGATAATTTTCTTGCTCAAAATGGGGATCTCACTAACGTTCAGGGCATTGAGCCTCCACTAAGACTCGCTTTAATGCCGTATGTTTCTGGTTATCTGGATCATTTCCCGGCAACCGAATCTTCACAGTCCTCTGTTTCCCGATCGTTCAACGGAGGCATGGACATCAAGTACGGGATCAACGAGGCCTTTACACTGGACATGACACTCGTACCTGATTTTGGTCAGGTCGTATTCGACAATCAGGTCCTCAACCTCAGCCCTTTTGAGATCCAGTTCAATGAGAACAGACAGTTTTTCACGGAAGGAACCGAACTCTTCAATAAATCAGGGTTGTTCTACAGCCGACGGATCGGGATACAGGCACCGAACAGCGTTCTAAAAACCCTGTTAAATGATAATGAATATTTGTCTGATGTACCCTCCTCTTCCCAACTTTACAATGCTTCCAAATTTTCAGGAAGGATGAAAAACGGTCTGGGAATTGGTGTTTTTAACGGCATAACAGCTCCGCAGCACGCTACTGCGATCAATCTTGAAAACGACAGCAGTCGCCAGGTACTGGTATCACCGTTGACCAACTACAATGTGGCCATTTTGGATCAAAATTTAAAGAACAACAGCTACGTCACTATAACCAACACCAATGTGCTTCGTTCAGGAGGCTTTTATGATGCCAATGTAAGTGGATTGAATTTTCAGCAGAACACCAAAGACAATATGTACGCTGTAGCAGGTAATTCTGCTGTATCATTCAAAAGAGGTGTAGCAGCAGATCCTTTTGGACACAATTGGGGATTGAGCGCCATCAAACAGAGAGGAACCTGGACAGCTTCCTCTTCCTATTTTGAAGAATCCGATACTTACGACCCCAATGACCTGGGTTTCAACACCAACAACAACAGAAGAATTGCAAGTGGTGCCATTTCCTACCGAAATTTTAAGCCGAAATGGGACTTGATGAACAGGATCATTGCGGGAATCAATGCCTCCTACAATCGTTTGTACGCTCCCAACGTCTACACCGCTACATACCTAAACGGTAATGCCACTTTCGTTACCAAGAACTTTGATGCAGCAGGAATGCGGTTCAATTCCTCCTTAACAGAAAGTTATGACTATTTCGAACCGCGTTCCAACGGACGTTACTTTGTTCGCCCGGTTTGGATAACCTCAGGAGTTTGGATCTCTACAAATTACCAGAAAAGACTTGCTGTCGATGCGAACATTAATTACATTGAAGTTCAACGAAATGACTGGTGGGAATGGAATTACCGATGGAGTACAAGACTTAGGGTAACCAATACGATTTTCATCATCCATGACTGGGAACAGTCTTTCCAATACAACAGCGAAGGATATGCTGTTCCTTTTGGTGTCCCTGCTGAAAGCATCAACTACATCCTTTTCGGAAACCGAAACAGGATCAATACTACCAATACTTTAAATATCAATTACACCATGACCAATCGTATGGGAATCACCTTTCGCATGCGTCATTACAGATCAGGTATTCAGTACAATTATTTCTACAAGTTACTTGAAAATGGTCGCCTAGAAAAAACCGAGTTCACAGGCTTGGACAACGAAGGGAAAGCCGTTTACGACGTGAATTACAATGCATTCACCATCGATTTCGTTTACAGATGGGTTTTCCTTCCCGGAAGTGAACTAAGTTTTGTTTGGAAGAACTCGATCTTCCTAAACGACAAACGTGTTGCAGAAGATTACATTACCAATCTATCGACCACTCTCGATAACGGTCAGTTGAACAGTTTTTCAATTAAAGTTCTTTACTGGCTGGATTATCATGATCTGATGCGCAAAAAGCATAATAGAAAAAGCGAATGAATTCGTTGAAAAAATGACATTCGTCATTTTTATTGCAGTCAATAGCATATATCTTGGCTCTAAAAACCACAAGATATGAACACGACAGAAAATACACACCTTTTTGACTATGTTATCGATGGTATGCGCAAGGCTGCTGATGAGTTGGAAAAATTTCAGCTGAAAGCCGGTTTGGGTAAACTTGAGGCGCTTGAAGCATACGAAGAGATGAAGAAGAAGTATGCCCATTATACCAATGAAGTGAAGATCAAAGCTGAACAAGGAAGAGAGGCACTGAAAGATTTGCAGGCTCGTTTTGAAGATCTACAAGTTCAACTCAACCTTGGTAAAGCGGAGACGATCGAAGCATTTCAAGAGCAACGCAAAAAGATCATGCTTGCCATTCACGAAATAAAAGTGTCTATTGAAACGAATCCAACGTTTATAAAGGCATACACGCTGTTATTAGCGGCTTTGGAAGAATTGCGCATACAGCTTGAGATCCTTGAAAGAGAATTTCAGCCAACAAAAGAAAAGATCACAGAGGCATTCGAAAGCAGAAAAGCAAAGGTGGAAGAAGCCATTGGTTCTTTCAGAGACAAAATGAAGGATCAAACGAATTGGGATGACCGAATGGAGCAATTCCAAAAAGAAATGGGATTAGCCTATGAGCATTTCAAAAAGGCATTTGTTGGATGATCCAGCATCATTCCGATAATAAAAAAGAGGCTTCTGATTAGAGCCTCTTTTTTTATTGAATTAATTCAGATCAACTTTTGTCCTGATCCTTGTCCCAACCTTTCCAGTCATCGTGATCACCTTTTCTCAGATCTTTCAACATTCCATAAAGAAGGAAAAGCGCTATGAAAATTCCAATAACACCATATCTTGAGTAACCGAACCAGAATGGCTGAACCTTGTTCACGATGAACTGGGCAGAACCCACCAATAAAGCTGCAATGATCAAGGTGGTCAGTACTTGCTTGGTTATTCTGTTCAAGGTATGAACAAGTGGATCTATTCCCTTGTGCGTCAGATCAGCCTTGATCTTTCCAGAATTGATCTTTCGAATAGCATTTTTAAGATCCAAAGGGAATTCTTCCATGTAAGCCGCGAACTCATACATTCCATTCAAAATTCGCTGACCCAACTTGAAAGGATCCAGTTTCTTAGCGATCGCTTCTATAAGAAACGGTCTTGAAAGCTCAAGAAGATCAAGCTCCGGATCCACATGATGAATTACTCCTTCGATCGTCACCAACGAACGCGCAAGTAAGAAGAAGTGTGGCGGAACTGAAAGCCCATGCTGAACAATGATGTCC
This sequence comes from uncultured Akkermansia sp., assembly GCA_964593935.1. Taxonomy (GTDB): domain Bacteria; phylum Bacteroidota; class Bacteroidia; order Flavobacteriales_D; family Crocinitomicaceae; genus M0103. Next base: position 560,561 of record CAZQKN010000001.1, read on the forward strand.
TTGAGTTGCATCAAAACGGTACTCATTTCATTCTGATGCAGTGTTGAAATACTGTAACTGTGAACAAATTCGTTTATCGCATACTCCAAAGCACGCATGTCACGCACAGAAGATGACTGTGACATTTGCATCAATACACGGATGATCTTTTTTACATCTTTCGCTTTCACTGCCAGAAATAAATGCCCGAACATTTCTATGTCACGAGGCATTATACTTCCCATCATTCCAAAGTCAAGGAAGCAAATGTGCCCACCCGGAACAACCAATATGTTTCCGGGATGCGGATCTGCATGGAAAAAACCATAGTTAAAAACCTGCTTTATATACGATGTTGCCAATCTTTTGGCAATCTCCTTTCGGTCATATCCATTGAGATCAAGTAAGGCGATGTCTGTAATCTTAATACCGGAAATAAATTCCATAGTTAAAACCTTACCTGTGGTGAATTCCTTGAATACTTTGGGAGCATGAGTCGTATGATCCGTCTTATCCTCACTGAGATGATTGGCAAAACGCTGAATACTCACTGACTCATAAATGAAATCCAATTCTTTTGTAATACTTTCTTCAAAGTTTCGGACTAATCCAATTGGATCGAAACTTTTCAAAGAAGGAATCCTTTTTTGGAAAACATCCGCCAAAGTATACATGACTTGAATATCTTCCTTGATGATCTCCGGGATTCCAGGCCGCTGGACCTTCACTGCCACCTTTTCTCCTGTTTTCAGTGTTGCTTTGTGCACCTGGGCCATTGAAGCTGAAGCAAAGGCTTCCGGTTCAAACCAGGCAAACAACTCTTCCAATGGTTGTTTCAATTCTCTCTCAACAACGGATCTGGCCACTGACGCATCAAGCGGTGGAACATGATCCTGCAAATGCTCAAGCTGAGATATAAGGTCCTTTGGCAAAAGATCAGGACGGTTACTTAGGATCTGTCCAAATTTGACAAAGGTTGGACCCAATTCTTCACAAATGAGTCGCATACGCTCCCATTTAGTGTGCTCCTGTGCCAGTTTCTTAGTTGTTTTTGGAATAAGTCGACGAATGAGAGAGAAACGCTTGGTCTCTATCATATAGCCAACTACTTCCTCAAATCCATAACGAACAAAGACCCGAATGATCTGATTATACCGAACAAACGACCTGTATCTTTTGGTAAGATTTGGGAATAAATCCATTTACGCTTTACTTTCAAGATGTGAGATCCTTGCTTCCGCAAGTGCTAATTCTCTTTTCAACAACTCGATCTTCTCTTCCATTTCCTTGATCTTGTCGGTATGAGCAATATTCACTTTTTCATAGAACGCCGCTACCACCTCACCGATCTTTTCTTCGAGATCCTGTTTTGCCTCCTGCGCTTTCATCATGAGACGATCCATGAATTCAACTTCATTACCATTCTCATCCAGGACCTTTTCCTTCATAAAGTCATTGATCCTTCCTTTACCTTCTTCAGACAAATCCTTCAGCTTGTCCAGCAAATGTGTTTCTTTAGAAATAGAATAAAGATTTGCCGAAAGAGTTACCAGTTCAAGAAATGTTTTCGCGTTCATGTGATTCTATTGGTTTTGTAAATTTAGTATATTTGGACCTACTAAAACAATGACGGTTGTCATAATTAGTAAAAACAGCAATACATCGCAATCGTTTTCGAATGGATCTTTCATTACCTGTTTCAACAATAATGTCCGCTGAAGTGGAATGTGTTTCTCCTGATCAGAAACTTCTTGATCTGAAGCATATTTATGAAAAGCAAAACTTCCACAGTCACATTCCGGTAACGGAAAACGGAAAGTTGGTGGGTATGATCAGCCTCATAGATTTCATGAGGGCCATCAGCTATTCTTCTCTTGATGACAATGAATCTGTTTATCATGAGAAGTTAGTTTCCGATATTATGTCGATCAACCCGGTGAGTTCACCAGCTAGCTGCAGTATTCGAGAAATAGCCGAAAAGCTTTCTAAGGGAGATTTTCACTCGATCGTCCTCACTGAAGATGGTCACGTTAAAGGAATTGTCACAACGACAGACCTTGTGCGTTTGATGCTTAAATAAACAACAATAACTCACCCCTTTACGACCAAACCTGTACACTATCATTGAAAACAATGCATACAGGTAAGTCTATTGTCCGACAAATCGACCACGAATTGCTGACCGTCAGCCTACGATCTGATGGAGTGGTTCACGTATGGTTGAAACCAAATACAGAGATCACGAAGGAACTTCAGTTACAAATGGTCCAGATCTATATGGAGATCACAGAAGGAAGGAAATCACTCTTTATATTTGAAGCCGGTGAATTTGTATCCATCACTAAAGAGGCCGGAGAATTCGCCATAACGATGGAAAAAGATACGCCTACTTATGCTTCTGCCATTATCGTTCGAAATCTTGGTCAAAAAATAATAGCAGATTTTTACTACAAAGTGAACAAGCCTTTACAACCCTATAAAGTATTCTGGAAAATCGAAAAAGCCGAAGAATGGCTATCAACTATAAAGATCGAAGATACTTTTTAAAAAAATGATTTCGGTCAGTGTTTTCTCTTTCCAAAGCCCGTAGTTTCGCAAAAAAACTAAAATGGTCTGGAGAAAACACTCGAAAGAAGAGATCAAAGACAGGATCTTAACTGCTCTAAAAGGAAACGTAAGTTATGTTGATGAAGTAATTCTGGGTGTCCCGGCTTCTCACCTTGATGAAAAGGTTTTTCCAAGAGGCGCGAATTTTCTGAGTGATGCTCCTTTTTTGCAGACCATGGTGGAAAACCCCAATCACATCGGTTGTCACACCTTTGGAAGTTCTGAGGGATTCTTCGCTGGAACGCAGGATATTGAAAAAGAAGTCATTCGTATTTGCTCGGAAGATATTTTGAAAGCAAAACCCTGTTCGATCGATGGTTACATAGCTTCAGGAGGAACTGAAGCCAACATGGAAGCCATATGGATCTATCGGAATTACTTCCGGACGGAATTCAAAGCACGTTACAATGAGATTGCTATTCTTTGTTCCTCTGACAGTCACTATTCAATGGCAAAATCCGCTGATATACTGAATATTCCCATTTACAAAATACAAGTAGACCCAACGGACAGAACCTGCAATACAACTTCAATTGAAAAAGCAGTCTCGAACGCCAAAGAAAATGGAATAAAATTTGTGATAGCCGTTTCCAACATGATGACTACCATGTTCGGTTCTGTTGACGACCCAAAGCATTATGCAGCAGTTCTTAAAAAACATGGTCTGCACTACCGCATTCACATTGACGGAGCTTATGGCGGCTTTTATTACCCTTTCTCATCGAGTAACAGTAGCATCAATTTTTCTGATCCTGAAATCACATCCGTAACCCTTGATGCCCACAAAATGGCACAAGCACCATATGGAACGGGAATATTTCTGATCAGAAAGGAGTTCATGAAATATGCCCGAACGGAAGAGGCTTCCTACGTGGAAGGTGAAGACTGTACTATTATTGGAAGTCGATCAGGAGCTAATGCCATAGCTGTTTGGATGATCCTTTGCACTTATGGTCCCCACGGATGGTATGAAAAAATACTCATCCTACAAAAAAGAACAGACTGGCTTTGTGATCAACTCAAATCACTCGGAATCGATTATTATCGTCATCCTGACGCAAATATCGTTACTATGAAATCCTCAGGAATCCCTGTGCACATTGCTCAACGTTTCCATCTGGTACCTGACAACCATCATGCACCAGAATGGTACAAGATCGTTCTCATGGATCATGTGCAGATCGAAAAACTTGAATTATTTATTGACGCAATAAAGAATTGATCACTCCATCTTGATCAAACCACCTTTGTTCTGTTCGTCTTTTTTCTTCTTCTTTTTCTTCTTGGTTGAAGTTGTAGGAGCTGATTCGGCATATCCATCGCGCACATTTTCACCGTCAAAGGCATAGATCTCAGTACCTTGCTCATCATAACGGTATTCTTCTGCAACCTTTCCTTTCTTGTACAATGCCTTGCGCTTCAATTTATCATCCGGCCATCTTTCTTCCCACCATCCTTCTGCAAGGCCTTTTTTGTATGTTTCTAATGTCTGTAAATGCCCCTGATAGTAAAAAGTTTTGAATTCCCCATCCTTTTCATCCATAGTCCATTTCTCGGTTTTCAAAGGCTTACCATCATCATAAAAGAACTTCGATTCTCCGTTCTTCTTGCCTTGTTTATACATTACCTCCTGAAGCAAAATTCCTTGAATAGAATAAGACTTAAATGATCCATCAAGCAAACCATTCGCATAATTCATGTCCTTTTCAATACGCGATTTGGAGTAATATAATTTTTTAGGCCCGTGAAGTACACCATTGTTGTAATTCTCAAGACGCGAAGTATCTCCGTCCCTTGTAAGCCAGATATGCAAACCATGTTTGTTCCCGTAACTGTAGTTCATTTCCCATGCAACGCGCTGTGTTGAATCAAAGTAAAAGATCCATTGCCCGTGTTCCTGACCCTGAAAGTGATTTCGAATTACTTGCACACATCCTGAAGAATATTTAGTTGTGTCGGTGCCGTGTTCCTTTCCATTTACGAAGGTAATTCGACGCTCTAGTAAACCATTCATGTGACACGTTTCGCATGTTCCGGAAAAAGGCCTTCCCATATTTCCGCTCAACACCAATTTGGAATCTTCATCATAGGTAAGCTTCTCATTGCAATCAACAACTCCTGCAAGTTTACCGCATTCCCACTCGGCAAATCTTCCGCGATTATTGGCCGCTTTGTCGTAGCAGTTCTTCTTTGCATCCAATTGCCCGAAAGACAAGATGGAAGGAAATACGAAAAGTAAGAAGATAAAATTTCTCATAGGAAATTGATTAAAAGATCAGTTTAATATTTTTTCAAGTGCTTGCCTCATATCAGGATGAATTTCCATTGTTTCACCCTTGAAGCCGTCATAAGACACTAAAACAGATCGTCCTTTAGCAAAAACAGTTCCATTTACTTTCAACTCATATGAAAAGGTGAAACTCTTATTTCCAATGTGATCACAAGTCATATAAACCAATGGATCATCTGTCAAAAGAACAGGTTTGATGTATTCCACCTCATTCTTGGCGAGTACAACTGTGAAGTGCTTCCAGTCCCAGTCGCGACCAAGCAGTTCTCTAAAATAGTGAACTCTGGCCATTTCAAAATAACTGAGGTAAATGTTATTGTTCACATGACCCAACACATCGAGATCGGTGAATCTTACTTGTATTTTAGCAGGTGCGATCATTTCTTATCCAATTTTTCAAATTCGGAATTATTACTGATGAATTCAGGAACGATCTCTTTCATTTTAGCCACGATCTCGATGTTTCTTTGAGTGGAGAAAAGCCTTATCAATTCTTCGATCTTTTCCAGTTTTTCTGAATTCTCATCCCTAACCTTGGCCTTCAAGATCTGTGGATGATGTGTCGGCACTGTGCTTTCTTCTTCAGCCAAAACCTCCTCATACAACTTTTCACCCGGACGCAATCCGGTGATCTTGATCTCAATATCCTTTCCTAATTCCAATCCATTCAATTGGATCATTTTCTTTGCAAGGTCGATGATCTTAACCGACTCTCCCATATCAAAAACGAAGATCTCTCCTCCCTCTCCCATGGTTCCGGCTTCAAGAACCAACTGACAGGCTTCCGGAATGGTCATAAAAAACCTTGTAACACGTGGATCAGTTACCGTAAGTGGTCCACCTTGTTCAAGTTGACGCAGGAACAAAGGAATAACCGAACCGTTCGAACCTAAAACATTTCCAAAGCGCGTTGTAACAAATCGAGTTACACCTTTACCGTTTGCCATTTGAGCATAGATCTCAGCGATCCTTTTGGATGCCCCCATGACATTGGTTGGATTTACTGCTTTATCGGTAGAGATCATTACAAATTTCTCTACGTTATATTCAATGGCCAGATCCACAAGGTCCTTTGTTCCTTTAACGTTTGTCAGAACTGCTTCCGAAGGATTATCCTCCATCAAAGGAACATGTTTATAAGCAGCAGCATGAAACACATATTGTGGTCTGAACACATCGAACAATCGGTTCATTCGCTCCTTGCTTCTTATATCACCAATGATCACCTCGAAATTCAAATGAGGGAATTCCGTCCTCAACTCATTTTGAAGATCATATAGCGGCGATTCAGCCTGATCAAGCAGAAGTAAGCTCTTAGGACCGAAACGTGCTATCTGTCGCACAATACCGCTCCCGATAGAACCTGCTGCACCTGTAACAAGAATGACTTTATCGTTCAGTTCCTTTGCGATCTTTTCTTCGTCCAAACGGATCGGCTTCCTTCCCAGAAGGTCTTCAATATTGACCTTCCCCATTTGTCGGGTTGAAAACTCTCCATTGATCCAACTCTTTGGACTGGGAACCTTCTTTACTTTGACATTGTTGTTCAAACAAACCTCGACCACCTTACGACTGTTCTCCTCATTAGGCTCCTGGATTGCGATGATCACTTCCGTAACACCTTCCTCTTTAATTACGTTTTCCAGTTTAGAGGTATGAAAAACTTTAGAGCCCTCCAATCGAGTATTGCTCATTTTGGGATTATCGTCAAGGAACCCGATCAGCTTGTAGTTCAACTTTAGGTCTTTTTCAATAGTTCTTTTGGTGATCAGGCCGGAAATACCTGCGCCATAAATGAGTACTCTTTCTTCATCACCCGGCTTTTTTACCGTTTCCAGATAGATCGCCTTTACCACAAATCTGGAAAAAACCATGATCACAAAACAAAACACGAATTCCAGGATCAAAACGGAAGTTGGGAACATATAATGTCCGTCCAAATAAAAGTGTCTGCCCAAACCTAATACACCATAAATACCTGAACTCATTAAGCAGGCAAAAAAGATCCTTCGAATATCTTCAGTGGATGTATGACGAACCAGTCCCTTGTGGATCTTAAAAAAATAAAATACCAGGAATTTTACAAGAAAATAAATCGCTATCGATTTGGACAAGATTGTCCATTCCTTATCGATCACCTCTTTTTCTGCTTTCAGATCAAATCGAATCAGATAAGCAAGAACCAATGCCGTTAAGGCAATGAACTGATCGACCACCATTATTACCCATCTGGGTGTTGCAGATCTTGATAGTAACATACACAAATTTACACTTTTATGGTTAATCAGTTTAACGCTGTTTCAACCATGCTCTCATCACTTTGAGGAAGCGATACCAAACAGGCATATTATTCCACTTATAGTTGTAGTAAATGACATCTGACGCACCCAAATTATGATTGAATCGCTTTACACCCTCCACTCTTGAACCCCCGAAATCAAATCTTTTAGACTGCTCTAAAGTACCATTGATCATCTGATCCATTAAACCATACATCGCCCCCAACTTCTTCGCTTCCTCCGTAAAGGCGCTCTTCAAATAGATCGTTCTGTCGGATGTTTCGATAAAAAATGCTCCACCCACACATTGATCACTTTCTGCAACCATCAAAACCCTGAGTAAACCTGTTCGAGATAAATTTTCTACCAACTCAAATAAACGCTTAAGGTTCTTACCGTTAACGGAATCAATCTTCCTTGGAAGTTCCTCTGAAATAACATTAAATATTGCTTTGAGATCACCCGTTTCCAAAATCTTTAAATCGGAACGTTCGAATTTCCTGATCATACGCTTTGCCTGATCTTTGTAATAAGGATGAACTCCAGGAACCATCTCCTGAAATACATATTCTGTATACTCCTCAGTTCCAATCTTATCTCGTAATGACAGATCTGCTGCTCCAAACTTTGACCTCAACAATTTAAAAAACCCTTCTGCAGGAGAATCGCCCAACCATTCGAGATAGCGTAAAAAAATAGGCGTATACAAAGATCTTTTACCCAATCGGATGACATAGGGCAATGCTATTCCACAGCTGTAATCCTCATCAACAAATACACACCAGTTCTCCGCAACAGCATCCAGATAAACTGATTTGGAAAAGACCAATCCTCCCTTCTCTTCTACCAGTTGATCCCAACGAACCGTATCGATATGATCCCGTTCAACTAATCTCATGGCAATTGTTTAAAGGTGGAAAATTCAACTTTGCTTTTGACCTTTTCTATGAACGCATCCAATCGATCGATAGAATAACGGGTAAGACTTTTGGGGTGCGCAATGATGACCATTTCTTTACGTCCCTGCTTTTGGTATTTCCTGAAAATCCTATACAGTTTTGACGCATAGAAGCCATCAGCGCTGACGTGATTCCATGTGAATCCGGTGAGTACAGAACGTTTTCTGCCTGGCTGAGAAAGAAATATTCCGTCACCAAGCATTTTGTGTCGAGATGGTAAAAGCCTTCCCCAGATGTATAAACGCCAGTAAAACAAAGGACTATATTTCCAGGAACTGATGGGATATTCTGTGAAGTAGCCATCAGGGTCTTCAACACATACATCCGATTCAAAACGATAAACCGATCTCTTCGGTGCTTGAGTAAAATCAAAATCGTAATGCGGAGAGGAAAACTTCCCTCCCGGAAATACACTTGAATCATATCTCAAACCTAATTCCTTGAAAAGATCCTTCCACCTTGAAAACGGCTGTATACACCAACCACCGGCACGAAAACATGTCGTATTATATCCAATCAGCTCATCGAGGTATTGTTTATATCGAATAACAATGGACCGAACCTCTTCGTCACTGAAATCATCCAGTTTATATGCTCCATCAGTCCGTATTTCCCACTTACCATCTTTGAAAACTGACTTTTCCCAATGGGGATGAATGTGCAATTGTACATCGTGACCTTCCTGCACTAACTTGCAGATCTGCTCTTCAACCAAAATCAGATCACTCCTGAGATTCTCATCATGTGCTGAAAACTCTTTTCCTTTGACCAAATAACCAACATCAACAAAAAACACCATTCTAACGCCGTGCTTTGCCGCGATCAACCTCATGGTCTCTGTAGGCTCGATCATGCACTTGCGAACTGATCCGGGAATATCACCGAAAAACAATTCATAGTCAAACGTGAGAAAAATGTTCATTTCTGCGAAGTTAAACAAAGAACGAAGAATGAACTATTATCGTACCTTTGAGTAAGGAAAAATGGCAAATGGAGATCGAACGCAAATTTCTCGTGAATGAAGACTTGTGGAACCGTGCTGAAAAACCGGAACCTAAACTTATTATTCAAGCCTATTTGCATCGGTCACCCGAAAAAACAATTCGAGTTCGTGTTAAAGGTGATCGTGGATTTCTAACGATCAAAGGACCGACAACAGGTATTTCAAGAGAAGAATTCGAATACGAGATACCATTGAATGAAGCCACACAACTGATCGAACAATTTGCAGATAAGATCCTTTCTAAAAAACGCTACGAAATCCCTGCTGGTGAACACCTCTGGGAAGTCGATGTTTTCCTGGATAATCTTGAAGGCTTGATAGTAGCAGAAATCGAACTGAATGAGGAGGATGAAATGTTCATCAAACCTGAATGGGTAGCGGAAGAAGTTTCACATGATCCACAATATCAGAATTCCAGGCTGATCGATCGCTGTTAACGCGATAGGAAGGGATTGATAATGGTCAGAATAAGATCGCTTTTTTGTAAAGCCAGAATACTGATCTCCTCACTTTGTTCGGAATCTGATCTCAGAAGACAACCTTGTTTAACCTGAAATCTCTCAGCTTGTTTTTCCACCGTAATAGATCCGTTCAACACATAAATAAAAAGCGTACAATTGGATCCGCATTCCAAATGTTCCAACTGCTGCTCACTTAATCTCATAGCCCTAAGTTCATTACTCAGATCGTTTGTGCACATCACATTGAAATCAGTACACTTTCCTTTCGAACAGGTGATCCACGAGCCATCAAATTCGTCAGACTCAAAAGGTTCAAGATGCTTTGAGTAGCGACCTTCATGGCGTAGAGTTATTCCTCCTTCCAAGATCATTAATTTCCTCTTATAGCTTGGCAATGAGGTGAACTTAGATTCCTCAAGGTCAACCCTGGCAACACTAATTCGTAATTTAAAATTTCTAGCAGAGTAATTTGACGATTCAGGATATATGAAGAGTTGTTGGGTTGTTCCTCCCTCCCATTCACTCAACAAAAAATCATTTTCAGAAAAGATCCGCATGACTGGAGAAATATCAGATCTTTTCCCTTTTCAAGTCTGACTTTTCCAGATCGAGAATGGTCCCACCAAATTCCAATTCGAACCAATCCAAAAAAGTATCGATGTTTAGTTTTTCAGGCCATGATCCCTCTTCTTCATTAACCATCATCAATTCCGTTTTGAAGATCTTCTTAAAATTCTTTTCGATAAGCGGTTCGATCTCGAAAAAGTCCTCTTCAATGAGGTATACATTTGGTTCGATCGGATCACCTTCTTCGACCTTCAGATCATCTTCTGTAAACTGGTTTGCCCAATTCCAGAAAGACTGTTTTGGACGAACGATAACATATGCTCGATTTACGATATTCATATTATTTGCTAATTGGTGAGAACTTGCTTTTACCTGTCAGAGGATCGACACCGTAAGTTAACCAGGATGCCTTCCTCTGTTTTCTTTGTACGACAACAACATCCCATTGATCCAGATCATACTTTTCCTCAAGATACTTCTGCCATTGATTTTCATCCAGCTTTTGATCTGTTGAAATATACGTAATAGATGTATCATTGACGAACAACAGCATAGCATCAAACTGAAAGTTGGCACTTTCAAGGTATTTTACTGATTTACATTTCTCTCCAAAACAATCCATCCAGTTGAAGAGAGCATTCATTGTCTTCAGTGAGTCTTTGTAGACCCATTGTCCCCAAAAAATCGTGGTTTGATCATCATTGATCAACAATTTGGTTTGACTTCTGGGATTGAATCTATCAGGAAACATTGTTTCTTCCGAAACAGAAACTTTACTCACGGTCAAGCCAATTCTTTTGGCTATCCCAACATCGAACAACCCTTGAACTGTATCATCCTCTGCTTCCTGCGTTTCATCTTCCGCATACCGCTCAGATTTTGGAATGATCTCATTCATATCGATCACCTCTTCCTTCGGCTCAGCGCAAGACCACAATAAAAGTGATGAGATCATTAAGAAGAATATCTTTCCCTTCATAACTTCAATTTACGAAGGACTTCACTTGTTCGATCGATGTCAGCATCTGAATTGTCCAGATGTGTTACCATGCGTAACATTCCCTCACCAAAGGCCATTATCAAAATCCCCTCTGACTTCAATTTTTGAATGATCTCATCTCGTTTAGTGGAATCTTTGAGGATCGCCACAACAATATTTGTTTCCACGGGCACTACCTCTCTGACCCATGTCATTTCGTTCAAGGTCGCTTCTAATTGTTTTGCTCTTTTGTGGTCTGTTTTCAATCGATCCACATTGTACTTCAAAGCATACAAACCTCCGGCTGCAATAATTCCTGCCTGTCGCATACCTCCGCCATATACCTTACGAACTCTTCTGGCTTTTTTAATGAAGTCCTTCGTGCCAACTAAAACGGATCCAACCGGCGCACCAAGTCCTTTTGACAAACAGATCGAAATACTGTCGAACTCAGCTGCATATATTTTAGGATCGATCCCCGTTTCCACCAATGCGTTCATGACACGAGCTCCATCAAGATGCAAAGGCAGATTATTGGAAAGACAAAACTGACGGATCTTTTTGATCTCCTCAAAATCATAGATCGCACCACCCCCTCGGTTTGCCGTATCTTCGAGACTCACCAGCTGGGTCAATGGGAAATGAACATCTTCCGGATTATTGATCCATTTGGCAATATCCCCCACCTTCAATCGCCCGCGATCTCCTTGTAACAATCGCACCGAAGCACCTGAGTTTTTGGCTATTCCACCACCTTCGTATTTATATATATGGCTCTCCTCGTGACAAATGACTTCACCTCCGGGTTGAACGTGAACATTTATGGCAATCTGGTTGGTTTGTGTCCCTGAGGAACAAAAGAGTGCGGCTTCTTTGCCAAAATAATTGGCTGCATAGTCCTGCAACTCATTGATGGTTGGATCTTCTCCAAACACATCATCCCCAACCGGAGCTAAAAACATAGCCTCAAGCATTTCCTTTGAAGGCTTTGTAACAGTATCACTTCGAAAATCGATCATACTTTGAAAATAACGTTTTCCTAACAATTGACTACTCTAAAAGTCGTTCATTTGTACAAAAATAACACATGGATTACCTCATCATAGCTTTAACCGTATTATTTGGTGCAGCATTGACCTTTTTTTCAGGATTCGGCCTTGGAACTCTCATGCTTCCGGTTTTCGGGATATTTTTCCCTCTAGAGGTAGCAGTTGGTGCGACTGCGCTTGTGCACCTTGCAAATAATCTTTTCAAATTCGGACTCGTCTATAAACATATTCACTTTCCAACCCTCTGGAGGTTCGGACTTCCGGCACTCGCTGCAGCTATAACGGGTGGATTGGTCTTGAACCTCATAGGGAAATTCGAAACGATATACAGTTACTCAATTGGCCAATCACATTATGATGTAAGTGGTATTCAACTCGTGATCGGTTTACTCATGATCTTTTTTGCCTGGTTCGATCTTGATCCGAGATTCTCGGGTTGGCAAGTAGGAAAGAAATGGATCCCCGTAGGTGGACTTTTGAGTGGTTTCTTTGGCGGAGTATCTGGTCATCAGGGTGCATTCAGGTCGGCATTTCTGACTAAAGCAGGACTTACAAAGGAAGAATTCATCGGAACCTCTAATGCCATTGCTTTGATCATTGATCTGGCTAGAATTTCTGTTTATGTCAAGACACTGGACCTTGTTGCCCTTCAAAACGAAAAGGAGCTATTGATCACCGGAGTAGTATTTGCTTTTACGGGAACATATTTCGGTAAAGAATTGCTAAAAAAGACAACACTGAAAGGTATTCAACGAATCGTTGGTGCTTTACTATTGATCCTGGGCCTGTCGTTTGTTTTGGGGCTTATTTGATCAAATCGCTGAACAGTGTCAAAGTCCTGTTGAATTCCGAAGAAATCGGTGCATTAACAATCACCCTTTCACCAGTTATAGGATGAGTGAACGAAAGTTCAGAAGCATACAGCAACATCGATCCCATATTCCATTTATCCAGAAAAAGCTTATTCTGCTTATTACATCCATGCGGACGATCACCGATTATGGGATGAAAAATATGAGCGAAATGTTTACGGATCTGATGCATTCGACCCGTTTCCGGTTTCACTTCCACCAAAGAATATCGTGAACTGGCATGCTTTCCTGATGCAACAGGAATTTCATAGCGCTCCTTCGTCTTATAATGGGTTAAAGATTCAAATGACCTGCCTCTTTCGTCCATTAAAGGATAATCAATACTTCCCGCATCGAGAGTGTAGCCTCTCACAAGTGCAAGGTAAGTTTTATCGACTTTACGGTCCATAAAAGCCGTTTGCATCAGACTATTCATTTCAGCATCCAGCGCAAAAAGCAAAACTCCGGATGTCTTTCTGTCCAGACGATGGACAGGATAAACTTTCAGACCTAATTGATCGCGCAACAATTGCACTGCAAATTCAGATGCGTCCGCAGCAATTGGACTTTTGTGCACCAATAGACCGTGTGGCTTATTGATCGCTACCAAACGATCATCTTGGTATAAGATTTCTAGATGCAATTGAATAAATTAACTAAAAAGGAATTTGCCTTAATGTATTTTTTACAGTTTCCTGGCAATCATCAACCCATCTCTGATGGGCAACAAAACGTGTTCTACTCTTGGATCATTGTGAATCATGTTATTGTAATCCATTATGATCTTCGTTTCACGGTCAAGAGATTCATAATCTTCAAGTACCTTCCCTGACCACAAAACATTATCGGCAATGATGTAACCTCCCTTCTTCACTTTATTGAAAACAAGCTCATAGTACTTACAGTAGCTTTTCTTGTCGGCATCAATGAATACGATATCCCAATCTTCATTCATCGCTGGAATAAAATTTGCCGCGTCACCGATCAGGCATTCGATCTTATCTTCCATTCCACTTTTAGCAACAAACTCTTTCACGAGATCCTCTAGTTCTTCATTGACATCGATAGTAAACACTTTACCGTCATCGCTTAATCCCTCGGCGAAGCATAAGGCTGAATAACCTGTGTAGGTGCCGATTTCCAGCACTCTTCTTGGTTTGATCATGTGCGATAACATACTCAGCACACGTCCCTGAAAATGACCACTTAACATTCTTGGCTGAAGCACCTCCAAATGTGTTTTTCGGTTCAGTTCCTTCAGAATTTCCGGTTCACTTTGAGTGTGCTCGCATACATACGCGTCCAGATTCGGATCAATGAATTCCATCGTTTTCAATTTTGCGTAAAGATCGAAAAAAGGAATGGGGTGAGGAAGATAATGCGCATTTTTGTCCTATGAAGACAAAGAATTCAGAAGGTTATTGCGCAATTGGCGTGTATCGCGGGAAAACCGAACACAACATCGGAACACTTTGGAGATCTGCCTTTGTATTGGGAGCCGCTTACATTTTCTCTGTTGGACAGAAATATAAAAAACAGACCTCCGATGTTGTTAAGGCATGGGCAAGGATCCCTCTCTTTCACTACGATACATTTGAAGATCTGCTTGACAACATCCCTTTTGATTGTCGTTTGGTAGGTGTTGAATTAACTGAAGACGCAACATTCTTACACGAATTCGAGCATCCCAAAAGAGCGATCTACTTGTTGGGAGCTGAAGATGATGGATTACCTCAAGAGATCCTTGACAAATGCCACTATGTGATTAAATTACCGGGAAATTCCTCCTTGAATGTCGCGGTAACAGGAAGTATTGTATTGTATGACAGGGCGACAAAGGTTCCAACCAGCTTTCCACCTCATCATAAAGAAAAATAGGTGTTCTAAGCTTAGTTCTGACTAGGCACGACAAACCCATCCACCGTTTTTCTGAACTGAAATAACCAATCGTACATCTCATCTGTTCGAAACACACGTTCTAAAGCTCCGTGCCCGGCACCAGGATGTACGGTATATTTTAGATTTTCACCACCGTTACAAGAATTGATCGCTTTGACGATCTTTTCCGACTCAGAAATTGGTACTGCTCTGTCAGCATTACCATGTTGGATCCAAAGAGGAACACAAGCTAAGTCACAACCATCTCTGGGATCACCCCCACCGCACAACGCAACTGCAGCAGTAACCACTTCCGGATATTCACCTGCGAAATGGAGCGTTCCATAACCACCCAAACTCATTCCCGCAACGTACACGCGGTTCGTATCAGTTGAATACTGCGATTGAATATAACGCAGCGTGTTAAGTATCTTTTTGGGCTCCCATGATTTACCTGCCGGAGTTTGTGGTGCAATTACGATTGCAGGGACGCTTCTACCTTCCATGACCTCATGGATCACGCCATATTTTTTTACCAACTCGAGATTTGTACCCGACAAACTCCTCCCGTGCAAAAAGATCAAAACGGGAGGATTGTTCTTCAAAACACTGTCGTGAGGCAAATAGAGCCAGAAAGGATAATCTGCTTTCCCAAACTGCTTTGACAATCTAGCGCCAGTCGACGCTGTTTGTGCAACAGAATCTGCTTGCGTCAGTCCTGAGAATGACAAAGAGAAGAACAGAAATGCAGTAAGATTTTTCATGAGCTTGCAAATTTAGGGACTTAACATCAAGTGACTTGTTAATTTTTGTCAACATCCGCTAACGCAAGGACAGGAATTAATGTGAATAAAATTTGAGAGCCTATCCGAACCAAATATCTCTGATCAATTCTTTACCCGCTTTTTCGTTCACACGGTGTATAATGATCTGTTTGCCATGCTGCAATTCATCCCTCATCACCGCAGAATCAATTGTAAGATACAGAATCCCATTTTGGATCCGGATCTCCCTTGTGCGATTGGCTACCGCAGGTCCCATTAGTTCAGGCCATGCTGCAATCACATCATATTCCTTCATCTTATTCTCCAGACCATAGGCCCTCATCAATTTTTCGATGATGTCACCTAATGGAGCCTCGTTGGAATTTCGTTTACTTTCGTTCATAGACCTCCAACATTTATTTGATCGCTGATCGTCTCGACAACTCCCCTATCAACTGAAAATACCCGTAGATCGATATCACTTTCAGCAAAAATATTGCGTAAACGGTCGAGATCTGTATCGGTCACTAAAACCTGTCCGAAATAGTGATCAGAAACAAGTTGCAAAAGTTTTCTTACCCTATCCTGATCGAGCTTATCAAAAATATCATCAAGCAACAATACGGGACGGACTCCAAGATGCTGCTTTAACCAGTCGTATTGGGCCAGTCTCAACGCTATAATGAAAGATTTCTGCTGTCCCTGAGAACCAAATTTTTTGATCGGATGGCCTTTGATCGTGAAGACAAGGTCATCTTTATGAGTTCCGGCATTCGAATAATGACTGATCGCGTCCTTCCGCTCATACTGACTAATCAATTCTTCTAAAGAATGGTCGTTAAGTTGAGAGCGGTATTCCAGACCAACATCCTCTGCCTCCAAGCCAATGAAATTGTATCGCTCTTTAAAAACCGGAAGAAACTCTTCTAAAAAATGCTTTCTCTTTTCGTGGATGCGCTCGCCAATCTCAGCCATCTGAACATTCCATACTTCGATCGATTCCCTGTCGAACAAACCATGGTCATACATATTGCGGAGTAAAGCATTTCGCTGTTCCAGCACTCTGGCGTATTTCGAGATGTCCTCCAAATAGGCCCGGTCGAATTGAGAAATGATCCCATCCATCCATTTCCTCCTCAGTTCACTCCCCTCAGAGATCAAGTCACGGTCGTAAGGTGAGATCATCACAACGGGAAACTGACCAATATGATCTGCAAGCTTTTCGTACTCCTTTTTGTTCTTCCGGAAAACCTTTTTTGCACCTTGCTTCACCGCACAATGAATATCTACCTCCAAACCATTCTTTTCCCATTTACCCAGAATCGAGAAGAAATGCTCTCCAAACCTGATATTTTGTCTGTCAAGAACATTCAGATAGGATTTGCACATGCTTAAATAGTAGACGGCGTCGAGAATATTGGTCTTTCCCGAACCATTCTTTCCAACAAAGCAATTCACTCCCGGACTCAAATTGAATTCAGATTCTTCGTAGTTCTTGAAATTAATGAGTTGAAGACTCGAGAGATGCATATAAGCAAAGGTAATAAAACCTTCCTTTCAACTGCTTGACCTGTTAATTAGTTTTCCTTTCAAAAGCTGTTGAAAACTTGAACATCATTAATGAAAAAAAAAACTATTTTTGCACGGCTAAATTTGCAGTAATGTTAGAAAATTTCTCATTCAACGACCTTAAAGAAAAGTTCAATTCGAACAAGAATGTTAAACTTATGACCTACGTGGTTGGTGGTATCCTTGTTCTGGTTATCGGTTATTTTGGCTATCGCCAGTTCATATGGAAGCCGGCAAACGAAAAATCAAAAGACGCTTATTGGGTCGGATTGAACCTTGCAGCAAAGGACTCCACGGATCAAGCGATCAATGAACTTGAAGGTGTAGTGAAAAAATTCGACGGAAAGGTCGGTGGTGAAAATGCTCAATTCGTTCTTGCTCGACAGTATATGGCAAAAGGAGAGTTTCAGAAAGCATTGAAAGAACTGGAAGGAGTAAATGTTGAAGATACGTACGTTTCATCAATGACCCTAGGTCTTCAGGCAGACTGTCACAGTGAGATGAAAAACTACGAGAAAGCAGGATCAATTTATCTTGAGGCTGCTGGCATCAATGAAAACGAATTTACTTCCCCGATGTACTTGTACAAAGCAGGTTTGTGTGCTGAGAAAGTGAACGATTTCGAGAAGGCAGTTGAATGCTACACACGCATTAAAGACGATTATCCGACATACGCAAGTCAGAAGTCTATCGAAAAGTACATAGCACGTGCTTCAAACAAAATCGTGAAAAAATAATGGCAACAGCCGGTAGAAATTTATCAGAATACAACAAGGAATTCATTCCAGATGGTGCCGATTTTAAGATCGGCATTGTTGTTTCAGAATGGAATGATTCGATTACCTTGAATTTGCTCAAAGGAGCAAAAGAGGCACTTATTGACAATGGTGTTAAGGAGGAGAACATTATGATCCGTTTTGTTCCGGGAGCTTTCGAATTACCACTGGGCTGTCAATTCATGATCGAAAATTCCGAAGTGGATGGAATCGTTGCCATTGGAGTTGTTATCCAGGGAGAAACCAAACACTTCGATTTTGTTTGTCAGGGAACCACCCAAGGAATAATGGATGTGAACCTGAAATATAACAAGCCGGTAGCATTCTGTGTCTTAACAGACAATAACATCCAACAATCCATTGATCGCTCAGGCGGAAAACACGGCAACAAAGGGACTGAATGTGCCGTAGCATGTTTAAAAATGGTGGGATTGAAAAAAGATTTCACCCACACCGAAAAGATCGGTTACTCAAAGTAAGATCCTAACTCTCGACTTATGACCTTAATCAAATCAATCTCAGGAATCAGAGGCACCATCGGCGGAAAGGTCGATCAAGGTTTAACCCCGGTGGATGCAGTGAAATTTGCTGCTGCTTACGGAACTTGGTTACAGCAAAGGAACAAAGGTTCACGTCTGAAAGTGGTGATCGGTCGCGATGCCAGGATCTCCGGACAAATGATCTCTGATCTGGTTTCATCCACGCTGGTTGGTTTGGGAATAGATGTTGTGGACCTTGGTCTTTCAACAACTCCTACCGTTGAAGTTGCTGTTCCAATTGAAAAGGCTCATGGTGGAATAATCCTCACTGCCAGTCATAACCCAAAACAATGGAATGCGCTCAAATTGCTCAATGAGAAGGGCGAATTCATTTCAGGTCTTGACGGAGAGGAAGTTTTAAAGATTGCTTTGGAAGAATCATTCATCTTCGCAGAGGTTGACGACCTGGGTAAGGTAGAAAAGAACGATACTTACCTTCAAAAACATATTGATGCTATTCTTGCATTGCCTTTGGTTGACAAGAAAGCCATTGAATCTGCCGATTTTTCCATCGTTGTTGATGCAGTCAATTCAACTGGCGGAATTTT
This sequence comes from uncultured Akkermansia sp., assembly GCA_964593935.1. Classification (GTDB taxonomy): domain Bacteria; phylum Bacteroidota; class Bacteroidia; order Flavobacteriales_D; family Crocinitomicaceae; genus M0103. The sequence goes on from CAZQKN010000001.1 coordinate 579,659, forward strand.
CGTGCCGGCATTGTTAAGAGCACTAGGCGTGACGAAGATCACTGAAATGTATTGTGAACCCACAGGACATTTTCCTCATAATCCGGAGCCACTTCCCGAACACCTCACGGATCTTTCTTCTAAGATAAAAGAAACAGGCGCAGACCTTGGTATTACGGTCGATCCAGATGTTGACCGCCTTGCTTTGGTTTGTGAGGATGGAAGCATGTTCGGGGAAGAATATACACTTGTTGCCGTTGCAGATTACGTTCTGACCCATACTCCAGGTCCAACCGTTTCTAACCTTTCATCAACTCGTGCTTTGCGTGATATCACAGAAGCTCGAGGATTGTCATACGCTGCAGCAGCGGTAGGTGAAGTCAATGTGGTATCAAAGATGAAAGAGATCGGTGCTGTGATAGGTGGCGAAGGAAACGGTGGTGTTATTTACCCGGAATTGCACTATGGTCGTGACTCATTGGTAGGTATTGCACTATTACTGAGTCATTTGGCTCATAAAAAGATGAGTATTTCCGCCCTTCGTGACAGTTATCCAAAATACACTATCTCTAAAAATAAGATCGAGCTCACACCGGACATAGATGTTGATCAGGTACTCATGTTCATGAGTGTCAATTATGCTCACGAAGAAGTTGACACTACTGATGGTGTAAAGATCTACATAGGAAAGGAATGGGTCCATTTGCGCAAGAGCAACACGGAACCGATCATCAGGATTTATTCGGAAAGTGAGAATGAACAAAAAGCTAACGAACTAGCCGAAAAGATCATATTGGAGATCAAAGCCTTAGTGTGATCAATTGATCTCAATTCGATTTTTTTGTCCTCTTTTTTGAACCATTAATTCATCTCCTTGTATCAGGGAGAAAATTAACTGCCATGAAAAATATTTTCGTTTTGTTGTGCATGGTCGCAACTTCGCTTTACACTTTTGCAACCGAAAAGGAGATCGTAAAAGCAACTATTTCCGAGGTAACGGTATTCGCTCAGGGAGCACAGATCCATAAAAAAGCATCTTATACCGTAAAACCCGGCATTACTGAACTGATCATTGAAGGCGTTAGTCCATACATTGATGCAAAAAGCCTACAGGTCAAAGCAACGGGCAATGTCATTCTGATGGACTCAAAATATCAGCTCTATTATCCCAAACCAGAGGCTGTTCCCTTGGAAGGATTACCACTGAAGATCAGAAAGGACATCATGATCCTCGAGGATAGTATTCGAGGGATCGCCTACGAGATCCAAGAGATCCAGGATGAGATCGACGTATTGACAGCAACAAAGAATATTTTGGCAAACAACGGTGCGATCCGTGGCCAAGGAAAGGTAAACGATTCCATCAATCTCTTAAAGCAAGCTGTGGAATACTACACCGTTAAAATGACTGAGATCAACAAAAAACTCCAGGCATTAAACAAACGCAAAGCAGATAAGCTCGAGAAAAAAAGAGGTATGGATGAGCGATTGTTAGCGCTCAAAAATTATCAGCGAAATAACGATCTTGATAAAAAAGATAAGGGTCCGATCCACAGAATTGTGATCACCGTTCAAAGCAAGGAGATCGTAAGCGGGAAATTAAATGTTTCCTACCTGGTTGCCAATGCCGGCTGGATTCCGCAATATGATCTGCGTTCCGACGGGATGGGTGGAAAGATCAACCTGACCTATAAGGCAAACGTATTCCAGAACACAGGTCTTGATTGGGAAAATGTACGATTGAATATCTCAACGAACAATCCATACCAGAACAAGACAAAACCCACCCTTCACCCATGGTATATTGATTACTATGCTCACAGAACGACATATGACAGCCGAGTTAACGCGCCTGCAAGCAGAGCAAAAGAAGAATTGAGTGAAAAAGGATATTCATACATGAATACAGCTCCGGCAGCCGAACAAATGGATGCTATTACCTCGGCGCAATTCGTACAAACGGTTCGTCAGTTGTCTTCCATAGAATTCAAGATCGACCTGCCTTACAATATCAAATCGAACAATGAACACCACATGGTTCTGATCAAGACGGTCGATATGGATGCCAACTACAAATACTGCGCTGTACCAAAGATGGATAATTCAGTGTATTTGGTGGCACAGATCACAAAACTGGATGAATTGGGTCTGGTACCTGCTGCTGCAAACATCTTCTTCGATGGAAGTTATATCGGCGAGACATATATTGATCCGAGCACAATGGAAGATACCCTGAACTTAAGTCTGGGAAGAGATCCTAACATTCAGATCAAAAGAACATTCCTGAAAAAAGAGCAGAAAGAAAAGATTATAGGCGACAAGAAGGAACGTAGTCTGGCTTATTCAATTGAAGTGAAGAACCTTAAGGCTACAGCGATCGAACTGGTCATCCAGGATCAGATCCCGATCACGACGAATGCGGATATCACAATTGAACCGATCGACCTCAGTAAAGCAAAACACGAACAACGAACCGGATTTATCGAATGGACGGTCAACTTGAAACCAAAAGAATCGAAAACTTTGGACTTCAGTTTCAAAGTGAAACATAACAAAGATCTTAACATTCCGATCTACTAATAATAAGGGGCTGCCTCAACGAGTGCAGCCCCTTTGATTTTAACGTAAATTCTCAGAAACACTATATTTGTGAGATGATGAGAAATCTGACTAAAAACTTGGTCCAATACAAAGGAGAGATCATTGTATCATTGGTCTTTTTGATCATTTACAGTCTTATTTCCTTCGTGAATCATTACAATTTCAGGACTGCAGCGCTTGATCTCGGAATGTTCAACCATGCTTTACATTCTTTCTCACAGGGAAAAATGAATTATTTCACACTCGACCTGAGTGGAAATTCGCCGAATTATTTTGCTGATCATTTTTCTCCGTTAACGTTACTTTACACACCCCTCTATTATATTTTCGGTTCATGGACCCTTCTACTCGTTCAGATCGCGTCGATATTGTTTGGTGCCTTTGGATGTTATAAGATCGCTCGTCTTCGTGTTCCGGAATTGAGGTATCCTTTCCTGATCCTTGTTTTCTTTTTAGGTCAATGGGCCATCATTTCTGCTCTCGCTTTTGACTTTCACAATAATGTTGTGGCCGCTATGTTCGTGCCCTGGCTCTTTTATTACTTACTCCAAGAAAAGAAGATCCTTGCACTGATATACTTCGCTCTTATTCTGATTGCCAAGGAGAACATGGCATTGTGGTTGTTTTTCATTCTTGCGGGATTCATGCTCAGAAACGGTATCCGTGAGTTCATCGATGAGTTTAAAGCTTACCTCAAATTTGAGATCCCCTTGATGGTGATCTCCATGATCTACTTTTATGTTGTTGTTTCTGTTATTATGCCTTCCCTTAGTCAAGGAGAGGCGGTAAACCAGATCGCAAGATTCGGTAATCTGGGTTCAAGTTTAAGCGAGATCATTTTTTATGTCCTCTCCCATCCCATCGAAACATTCAAATTATTGTTCATCAGCCAACTGGAGGATCCGGTTTCATTTGGGATTAAAAAAGAGCTCCATTTAGTGGTTCTGTTCTCGGGAGGAATTGCTTTACTCCTTCGACCGGCATACCTTTTAATGCTTGTTCCGATCTATGCTCAGAAGTTGTTCTCTGACAATATGGTAATGTGGGGAATTAACAACCAGTACTCCATTGAATTCACTCCAATCTTGAGCCTCGCTTTCATTGATCTGCTCGCGAGAATCAAAACCTATAAACTTCAGCATTTTCTTCTTTTCACTTTCGTCCTCCTCGCAGTTTCAACCAATTTCTACACGTTGAAAAGTAGGATATCTGTCTGGTACGACTCCACCACTTCTGACTTTACCAAACCTGCGCATTACCAATCAGGAGGACTGAAGCTGTCATACATTCACACTGAACTTAAAAAAGTTCCGGATGAGATTCCGATATCTGTTTCAGCCTGCCTAGCTCCACATTTAGTAAAAAGGGATCAACTTTATCACTTCCCTATTGTCAACGATGCTGAAATGATCGTTTTGATCAAATCCTTGCGAAGCACTTACCCGCTTAGTTTGGAAGATCAGGAAAAAACAGTTAAAGACCTTATTTCTTCAGGTAAATTTGAGGTGATGCATGATAAAAATGATCTATTGATCCTGCAGAAAAAAGTGTCAAACAAATAAGAGTTTGAAACGTTATTAATAACATGAAACAGTTCCAGATACCAGAATTCTACCGTTCACCGATCATCAGTAAAGTGAAGGCCAAAAGGAAACTTGAAGATCCAAGGAAAAAAGACTTTTCCCCTACGGTTCTGGATTTTGGAAAGATCAGATTTCTGATTGCACGCCATTTTGGATTCTGCTATGGAGTGGAAAATGCGATCGAGATATCTTACAAAGCAATTGAGGAAAACCCGCATAAACGAATTTTCCTGCTTAGTCAGATGATCCACAATCCTGATGTCAATGCCGATCTTATCAGTCATGGTGTTAAGTTCATTCAAGATACGGATGGTTCTCAACTAATTCCCTGGGATGAGATCACTTCTGAGGACGTGGTGATCATTCCTGCTTTCGGAACAACTATTGAGATAGAAACATTATTAACGAACAAAGGTGTCAATATAGAGTCCTACAATACAACTTGCCCATTCGTGGAGAAAGTGTGGAATCGCTCCGAAAAACTGGGAACGGATGATCACACCATAATTATCCACGGAAAGTACAACCATGAAGAAACACGTGCGACCTTTTCTCACAGTACCCAAAATGCTCCTTCATTGATCATAAAAGACATGAAGGAGGCGGAATACCTAGGTAATTTTATTCTTGGGAAATCATCAACAGATGAATTCAACTCTTTTTTCGCAGGAAAATTCTCTAAGGGATTAGATCCGGAAAAGCATTTGAACCGTATTGGTGTAGTCAACCAAACCACCATGCTAGCGACCGAAACACAAGCTATTACTGATCATCTTCGTAATATTATGATCGAAAAGTATGGGACTGAAAACATCAAACAGCATATTGCGGATACACGTGACACCTTGTGTTATGCCACAAACGATAATCAATCCGCTACGATCGGACTTTTAGAAAACGAGGCTGACCTGGCCATTGTTGTTGGTGGTTATAACAGTTCGAATACTACTCATCTGGTCGAGTTGCTTGAAGAAAAATTCCCGACTTATTTCATTTGTTCTTCCGAGGAGATCAAGTCGTATGATTCAATCGAACATTTCGATATACATGATCGAGCAGTAAAGATCAGTAAGGATTATCTCCCTTCGAAAGAGAAGGTAACTATAGCCATAACATCCGGAGCATCTTGCCCTGACGCCATAGTTGACAAGGTCTTGCAAAAAATACTTTTGCTAAGTGATGTAAAAACCTCTATCCAGGAAGTTATAGAACATATTTGATTGTTCTTAAATTTTCTTAACCAGGATTAACTTTACTTTCATTGTTTACATTTATAGTCAACTTTGACTCGATTGGAAAGATTCATCAACATCCTTATTATTGACGGTAATGAAAAGAACCGTAAGGGCCTCAAGGAAATATTGACAGGCGGAGGGAACAATCTTTTGCCCTGTGACTCTATCCCAGAGGCTTTGAACATCCTCAAACAAAAAGAGATCGGCATTTTATTGATAAACATCGATGAAACTGATTTCGGTGGTATTGAATTACTTCAGACCATGAAAGAGATCAGTTCGAAGAATATTTACAAGATCGTTATCACGGGTGACTCAGTATCGGGTGCCAAAATGGTCAAAGGATTGAATGAAGGAGCGGTTGATTACATTACGACCCCTTTCAATCCTAATCTGATCAAAGCAAAAATAGAAGTATTCAAATCGCTTTATTATAAAGATCAACGAATCAACCAGTTATTAACTAATATTTTCCCGGCAGCCGTATTGGATGACTTAAGTCAAAATGGAAAGTTCTCACCAAAAAGAGTTGAAAACGGCATTATTCTTTTTACAGACTTCGTTGACTTTTCCATTAAGGCCAAGGATATGAAACCCATTCGACTTCTAAAAAAACTCGAATATTACTTTACCCGATTTGACGAGATCATTGAACGGTATAAACTTGAAAAGATCAAAACGATCGGTGACGCCTACATGGTTCTTGCCGGTGTAACAGAAAACTATCCAAAACCAGCAGTGAGAGCTTGTCTTGCGGCGCTAGAGATCAGAGATTTCATGCGCAACGAAAGGAGTATTGCACGTGCCTTGAACAGAGATTACTGGGAGATCAGGGTTGGTTTACACCAAGGCCCTATAGTCGCTGGTATTGTGGGATCAAATAAAATGAGTTTTGATGTTTGGGGTGATTCAGTCAACATTGCTGCAAGAGCTGAACAAGGATCAAAACCCGGATATATTACCATAACAGATAATATTGAAGCAGAAGTAAGGAATTACTTTGAAACAGAATCCAGAGGAGACGTTAGCATTCACAAAAGAGGCGGTAGTATCCCCATGTATTATCTCACTAAACTTAAGACTGAGTTCACGATGAAGGGAGATGAAAATGCAGCCTCCGGTGAACTTCGTAAGAAATGTGGACTGACCTCAATTGATTTCAATCAGATGAGAAGGGACATTGTGACTCGCCTAAGATCTTTACTGCCCGAGGAGGTAACTTATCACGATCTGAATCATACTATCAATGTGGACAAAGCTGCAGTCAGGTATGCAAAGCTTGAGGGTGTTGATGAAGAATCTATCATGATACTGAGAACAGCCGCCCTCTATCACGATGCAGGATTTATTGTACGATACGAAAACAATGAAGAATTTGCCATTAAGCTTGCAATGGCGAATCTGCCCCGTTTCGGATATACTACTGAACAAATCGATCAAGTCGTTTCCATCATACGATGCACTGCACATGGACAAATACCGGAGACTTTACTTCAAAAGCTCATGTGTGATGCAGACCATGATTACCTGGGTAGAGCAGATTACTTCAATGTTGCCAGAAAACTCAGGATTGAACTAGAAAACTTTGGTAAACATATGTCAGATCAGGAATGGCTGACTTTTCAACTGGATTATCTGGAACAGACACACCGATATTACACACAAACGGCGAAGAACATTCGAGTTCAAAGCAAAAAAATAAGAATACAAGAACTGAAGGATCAACTAAAAGCACTAAAAAACTGAACAAATGAAGATTTATACAAAAAAAGGTGACAGTGGAATGACCGGACTGATCGGAGGCACAAGAGTTCCTAAATCATCCCTGCGTATTGAAGCCTATGGAACCGTCGACGAATTGAATTCGCATATTGGACTCATTCGTGACCAGGAGATTCAGGAGATCTACAAAGAGCAACTCATCGAAATTCAGGACAGGCTATTTACGATCGGCTCAAGTCTGGCATCTGATCCGGAAAAATCCAGCATGAAAATCCCGGATTTGCATGAAGCCGATATACTTGCTCTGGAAAAATGGATAGATGAAATGGATGAACAACTCCCAGAAATGAAAAGCTTCATTCTTCCCGGCGGACACACTACTGTATCCTACACGCACATTGCCAGATGTGTATGTCGAAGAGCAGAACGGATTATCGTTGACCTGGCAAAAGGAGAATTCGTAGCTGAGAAGGTGACCAAATACATCAACAGGCTGAGTGACTATCTTTTCGTTCTAAGTCGTAAGCTTGGCCAAGATCTCAATGCCAAAGAGCAACCCTGGAAGCCGAGAATGTAATCTCATTTTCAACTGTTCATAAAACAATTTTAAAGTTTTGTGTGTTGTATTTGGAAAAAATCAAATAAAGTCTATTTTTGCGCGAAATTAACCATTAAAAAAGGAGTAAGATGTACTGGACATTAGAGCTGGCATCCTATCTGGAAGATGCACCATGGCCTGCCACGAAGGATGAATTAATTGATTTTGCTATAAGAACAGGAGCTCCTCTTGAAGTTGTGGAAAATCTACAGGACCTAGAAGACGAAGGAGATGTATACGAAAGCATCGAAGAGATCTGGCCTGACTATCCGTCACGAGAGGATTTCCTCTTCAATGAAGATGAATACTAATTGTAACTCCCGCTTGTCGGGAGTTTTTTTTTACCTTTCAGTTATGAATCTGTTGGGGCATCTTTATTTTTCAAATGATGACAAGGAATTGATGTATGCCAATTTGTTTGGCGATTATATCAAGGGAAGCGATCTTGGTCATTTTCCACCAGAAGTCAGAAAGGGTCTACTTCTTCACCGTGAGATCGATCAATTCATTGACCATCACCCAGATGTCGTAGTCCTAATGAGATCCCTATACGCAGACTTACCTAAGGTAAGCGGCATCGCAATTGATCTTTTCTTCGATCATTTATTGGCTCGGAACTGGTCTGAATTCCATCCGAAATCCCTGGAAAAATTCCTCAAGGACTTCTACGATTATGAACCGTTGCACTTTGGAAGTTACACACTCGAATTTAAGGAATTTGTGGTGCAATTGAAAACAAACAAATGGATCTCTCACTATGCTACACGATTCGGGCTGGAAAGAATGTCAGAAGGTGTATCAGGTCGGATATCCTTCCCCAACTCATTGAACACGGCGCCTCTAGTTTTTGATCGGCATAAGGAAGCAATAACAAGTTGTTTTTACGCTTTCATGCTCGATGCCGACAGACGTTTCGGAAAGACGAGCAAGTGAATAGCTATACTTTTCCTTTTGAAATGATCATTTTATCGTACATTGCAGTGAATTTGAACTTTGGAAATGTATAAGACAAATCTGATTTTTCTGTGCTCCTTCTTCGCATTTTGCTTTTTATTGCATAGTTGCAGTTCAAATGAAGAAAAAAAGGACAATTCAACCACAACATTCAACTCAACCGATCTTCCGGGTATTCTAAAAAAAGGGAAACTGGTTATTCTTGCAGAAAACAGTTCCACATCCTACTTCATTTACAGAGGTAAAAAAATGGGTTTTGAATATGAACTACTTCGTGAATTTGCTGAGGAAATAGGACTCATATTGGAGGTTAAAGTTGTGCATGATCTCGATAGTATGTCGATCAAGTTGAACAATGGTGAAGGAGATCTGATCGCGTGTAACCTCACCTACAGCAAGGACCGCCTTTCTGAGATCGAATTCACAGAACCCTTCATTCGAACTCCACAGGTTTTGATACAGCGCAAACCTGCAGGTTGGGAGAAAATGAAACCTGAAGCAGTGAATTCAAAATTGATCAGAACTCCCGAACAGCTGGTTCAGAAGAAAGTACATGTTTGGAAAAACTCAAGTTATCATAAACGTCTTATTAATCTGCAAGAGGAAGTTGGAGATACCATTTTCATTGAAGAACAAAATGGTCAGATCGGAACCGATGAGATGATAGAAATGGTATCTGAAGGGATGATCGATTATACGGTTGCTGAACAGAATATCGCTCAGGCAAATGGAAATTACTACGACAATCTTGATATCAACACGATCCTTTCAGTGAAACAAAAAATATGCTTTGGCATTCGTAAGGACAATCCATTACTCAAAGCACGTTTGGACAAATGGATCAATCAGTTTGTTAAACGTACAAGTTACACCTATTTGTGTAAAAAGTACTTTGAGAAACCTATGTTACCCGTAAGTTCCAATTTTAAACCGGCTAATTTGAGAAGAGGTGAGCTTTCGGTCTATGATCCAATCTTTAAAAGGGAAGCTGCCAAATACAACATTGACTGGAGATTGCCGGCATCCATAGCATATCATGAATCCAGATTCAATCCGAATGCACGCGGTTTTGGTGGTTCTTATGGGATCATGCAGTTCATGCCAGGAACCGGTCCAAAATATGGTGTTTATCCCCACTCTCCACCCGAGATACAAATAGCCGGAGGAATCAAGAAGATCAGCAAAGATTACGCGAATTGGAGTTCCATACCGGATGAAGAACAACGGTATAAATTCACTCTTGCCACCTATAACGCAGGAAAAGGTCATGTCGTCGACGCGCAAAATCTGGCCAGAAAACGAGGTCTGGACCCATTGAAATGGGATGGAAACGTTGAAAAGATGATGCTTAACCTTTCTAAAGGCGAATACTATCGTGATCCCGTGGTCAAGAACGGAGCTCATCACGGGAGTTTAACCTACCGTTATGTCAGAGACATCTACGGAAGATACTTGGAATGGAAATCTGTTTTCAAATGATTGAGTAACTTCGCTGAAAAAATCATCAAAACACTTATTGTTATACAGGGCCAGACAGCAGGCGGAAAAACCGGCCTCGCCGTATCCTTGGCGAAAAAGCTGAATACCGATGTGATCTCAGCCGATTCAAGACAATTCTATATAGAAATGTCAATTGGAACCGCTAAACCATCATTGGAAGAAATGGATGGGGTAATTCATCATTTTATTGATTCACACTCGATCAATAATGAAATAAGTGCAGCCCGCTTTGCAAAGGAAGCTGATGACCTTTTAAGGGTGTTATTTAAGACAAAAGACCAGGTAATACTTACAGGCGGATCCGGAATGTTTGTAGATGCACTTTTGAATGGAATTGATGATATTCCCACCTCAGAAGAATTGAAAAAAGAGTTGATCACCCTTCATCAACTTAAAGGGTTGTATCCACTTTTGGAAGAGTTGAAAAATAAGGATTTAGAGTTCTACGAAACAGTAGACAGGAATAACCCTTCTCGCATTATACGAGCTTTGGAAGCCATTCGTTTGACAGGCAAGACCTTTTCGGAATTGAGGAAAGGCAGCTCCAAAAAACTGGATTACAAAGTAAAACGATTCATCATTGATCACGATAGGGAATCACTCTACAAAAGGATCAATTTGAGGGTTGATCAAATGATCAAAACAGGACTGATCGAAGAGGTAAGCTCACTGCTGCCCTTTCGGGAGCTTAATCCTCTCAGAACAGTTGGTTATACAGAACTCTTCGAATATTTGGACGGTAAGACCTCATTGGAGCGAGCAATTGAACTGATCAAGCAACATTCTCGAAATTACGCGAAAAGGCAGCTAACATGGCTTAAAAGATATGAAGATGCGCAACATCTGACTTTTGGCGATGCGGAAACCATGGCGAACGAGATCATTCTTCGATTGGAACAATAACAGTTAAATAGCTTCCAACTTTACTTTGGAATGATTATTGAAAATACCGGTCAGACCGTATTAAAACAAATACTATGAAAATCACTTTTGATCATGTAATGCCGGAACCTTTAAGTTCGATCCAACATTCCAGCGAGAGTATCTGGGGCAGATTGATCGAATTCAACAGCGGTGAAAAAATTCTTCTTAATGCATCCAGTGGTAAAGGCAAATCCACTTTCACTCTCTCGTCAGTTGGTTTGAGAAGAGATTATACAGGTCAGATCACATACGACGGAAGAGATATCAAATCATTCACACCGGATGACTGGTCTGTAATCCGAACCAATAAGATATCAGTTGTTTTTCAAGACCTTCAGCTATTCCCGGATCTTACGGTTGCCGAGAACCTTCGACTTAAGAACGATCTGCACCCCACCTTCTCGGATGAGGAGCTGATCAGCTTATTGAGCGATTTGGGAATAGCCGACAAATGGAATCAGCGCTGCGGACTTTTATCTATGGGACAACAGCAAAGGGTTGCCATTATCAGATCTCTTTCTCAGCCTTTCGAATGGTTGATCATGGATGAACCATTCTCGCATTTGGATGAAGAGAACACAAAGAAATGTCTCCAATTGATCCACAAACGATGTGACGAAAAAAAGGCAGGATTCATACTCACAACTTTGGGTGATGATCACAAAACAAAAATTGACCGCGAACTTAAACTGTAAGCCATGTTGAGTAAACTTCTTTTTCGCAATCAGGATAGAAAACAACTGATCATTGCTATCATTGGTGCCTTACTTGGTATAACTTTTCTGATCACTTCCATTCATTATTTAATAAAGGTGAATGAATTTGGAAAAGGGGCCGAGATCCTTGGACCAAATACGATCATTGTTCAGAAAAAAGTAAGCTCCTCGAGCACCTTGCGTCTGACCAAAACAGATTTCACTGAAAATGAACTTAAAAAGATAAAGGCCGAACCCTTCATTGAAGAAGTTCAGGCAGTTGTAAGCAATAATTTCGATGTCTCCTTCGAGACTGCTGATCCTATGGTGCCAAGGTTCCGTTCGGATGTTTTCATTCAAACGATAGATCCAAAATTCATGGATGTCAAATCCGATAAATGGCATTGGAAGGAAGGAGACAAGTATGTTCCGATCATTCTCCCACGTGACTTCCTCGTTATGCTGAATACTTTTATGAGTGCACAGGGAATTCCACAAGTTTCTGACGAGCTGGCAATGGACATAAAATTCAAATTCACTTTGACCGGTGTCGATTCAAAAGAATGGGTTGATGCCAGGATCATAGGATTCACCAATGAGGTGGCATCCATCCTCGTTCCTGAAAGCTTTATGGAATATGGAAACAATAAATTCTCTGACGGAAAATCTCAAAAGATAACACAGATCATGATCGCCGGAAAAGAAAGCGAGTTTGGTAAAGTGGAGCAATTACTCAAAAAGCGCGGACTGGAATCTAAAAATTCACAAATGGTGGTTGGTCGACTGAAAAGTATTGTTGGAACACTTGTGCTGGTTGTCCTCGGAATTTCTGTAATTGCAGTTTTCGTATCCGGATTGGTGCTTATTCAGTACATGCAATTACTTATGTCACGAAATGTTTACGAAGTGAGAACCTTGATGAGAATCGGATATCATCCGCGCATTTTAGTCCGTCAGTTTTCTGTTTACTTCCTTAAGGTCTTTGGATTAGTATCAGCATTGGGATTACTCTTTTTCTTTGTCTTCAAGTATTTTCTGGATGAAATGTTCACTTCCGGAGGAATTTATCTGGATACCGCATTATCCTACCAGAGCATGTTGGCATTGCTCCTATCTTACATTTTGTTCGGTTGGGCAAGTTATCGTTCTGCAAATAAAGGCATCTACAAAGAGTATTGAATCAGTTAAAGAAATGTTAAATCAAACCACTTTTTTAATTTTGCTACGTCATCCTTCTAAATTCACTAACAAATTAATGAATATCATGAGAACCTTAATTCTATTCATTTTCTTATCCGCTTCAATGATCGGCTTCTCACAGAAGCTGAAGTTCAAGATTATAGGCCAGAAAGACACTACAGTGCACTTAGTGAAGTATTACGGCGCAAAGTTGTTTTACGCCGATACTGCAGAACTGAAAAACGGTTATGTAGAATTCGATGGTTCCAAACAAAAACCCGGAATTTTAGGAGTCTTGCTGCCAGGACAGAAATTCTTCGAGTTTGTTTACAACAATGAAGAAGTACATCTTGAAACCAACGTGAATCCAGACTTCATCAGCACAATGAAGGTTAAAAAGTCAGAGGAGAACAAAGTCTTCATTGAGTACGTAAAGTTCATGCAAACTAAAAAAGCTGAATCACAACAACACATTGAAAAACGAAACAAACTGAAGAAAACAGATCCGGAGTTCGAGCCCTTGACACAGAAGATCGATTCTTTGACCAAACTCGTGACTGATTATCAAAAGGCACTTGTGGTTGCCAATCCAGAAAAACTGGTAAGTAAGATTGTGAAAATGTCAATGGACATTGATATTCCTGAACCACCTAAAGATGAAAAAGGAAATATTATTGATTCATTTTTCCGCTTCAATTACTTCAAAGCACATTACTGGGACAATGTAGACCTGAATGACGACCGACTCGTAAATACTCCCGTTTTCCACAACAAATTGGATTATTATTTCGGTAAGAACATGCTGGTTCAGCATTGGGACACTATTCTTGATTATTCGTTCCGTTTTTGCGATATGTTGAATCCAAAATCGAAAGCATTCGAATACAGTGTTTCACACATTACTTCAACCTACGGCAAGAGCAAGATTATGGGAATGGATAAGGTATACACCATGATGCTCGACCGATACTATTGCAGCAAGAATACTGAAGGCAAATCTCCTGCTTTCTGGATGACACCTGAAAAACTAGAAGAAGTTTGTGAAAAGATCGATGTTCAGAAGCGACTGGTTATGGGGGTAAAACCACCGAACCTCATTTTGCGTGACACTTCAGATGTAACCTGGCGTGACTTTTACAGCTTGAAGTCAGAATACACTATCCTTTACTTCTGGGATCCGGAATGCGGTCATTGCAAAAAGATCACTCCAAAACTGGAGACGCTGTACTCACAGAAGTTCAAGGAAAGAAATGTGGAGATCTTTGCCGTTGGAAAAGCAGTTGGAGAGGATTTTGCAAAATGGAAGAAATTCATCCGTGACAACAAAATGACTTTTATTAACGTTGCGGTGACAGATGCGCTGTTCAAGGCAGCAGTTGAAAATGCTTCTCTGTTTGTTCCAAAGTATACAACGATCGAGTCTTTAAATTATCAAACAACTTACGACATCTTCTCTACGCCGAGAGTTTTCGTATTAGACAAAGACAAAAAGATCATTGCAAAAAGTATTTCGATTTCTCAACTCGAAGAGTTCATTGATCGCTTGCAGGGATTCGAAGACGAACCGAAATTATTCCCTCCTGATCCGGAAGAAGAGGAACAGATGCACTAAAACGGTTAAGCGGCGAAAGCCGCTTTTTTATTTACAATAACTTAACCGTCAAGTTTTTTTATTGGGCTCTGCTTTCGTAATTTTGGGGCAAACAAAAATATACCAATGAGAAAAATTTATCTGCAATTGTTACTGATCATTCTGGGATCATCAGTGATCAAAGCTCAATCCTTTGAATCGTTTAATTTCAGTGGTGCACTGATTGACAATGGATGGACAAAACACAGTGGTTCGATAGCCGGACAATTTCAATCCCTAAATACCCCATCAGATCAAGGAAACAGCCTCTATTTTCCAAACCTTGCTAATTCTGAAGGAAATAGAACAACTTTCGTTGCAGGAAATACCGAAGACGTGAATAAAGCCATATCAGGAATTACAGGTATAGGTTACTTTTCTTTCTTGCTGAACGTGACCAATACAACGGGTTTAAATACAACCGGAGATTACTTTACGGGGTTCGGAGCTACAACCGGAACATCGGTAACTATTTTTTCTCCAAGGGTTTATGTAAAAGCTGGTCTTACACCAAACACTTTCCAACTTGGTATCCAAAATACAACAGGAGGTACACCGACACAAACATTTGATGATACCGAATACCCTGTTGGAACCACTGTTTTCGTGGTGGTAAAACTCGACGCTACAGTTTCTCCCATTCAAGCAAGTCTTTTTGTTAATCCAGTTCCCGGTTCAACAGAGTCTGCTCCTACAATTAGCAACAGTTCAGGAACCAATGGTTTTAGTTCATTTGCTTCTATTTTCTTAAGACAAGGTTCAGGAACTGGAAATCTCGAAATTGATGAAATCCGTGTAGGCTCGACATGGGAATCTGTTACACCGATTTATACGTGTAACACAACTGCTATCATTTCTCCATCAGCTTGTGTTTCATATACCGTTCCAAGTGGTGACGAAACATACACAGCCTCCGGAACCTATTTTGACACCATTCCAAATGCAGCATTGTGCGACAGTATCATTACGATTAACCTTACGATCAATCCTGCTCAAAACTCTACAGATGAATTAACAATTTGTAGTGGTGACTCATATCAGTTCGGAACTCAAAACCTTACTATTTCAGGTGTTTTTATCGAAACCTTTGAGGACATCAACGGATGCGATAGTACTGTAACCTTAACCCTCACAGTCGCTGATGGTTTAACTTACTATGAGGACCTAGATGGTGACGGCTTTGGAAACACATCAGTTTCTCTTTTCACTTGTAACCCACCTGCTGATTTTGTTCTCGTTCCTGGTGATTGTGATGATTCGAATGAAAATATAAATCCCGGTGTACCGGAACTTTGCAATGGTTTGGATGATGATTGTAACACGCTTGTTGACGATAACGCAGGAACAATTTGGTATCAGGATATAGACATGGATGGATTCGGGAATCCGGCTGTAACTGTTACAGATTGTATTCAACCGATCGGTTATACAGGCAATTCCATGGACTGTGACGACACCAATGCAAATATCAATCCGGATGCAACAGATATTCCTGACAATGGCATTGATGAAGATTGCTCCGGAGCTGATGCAACCTCACCACTAATTGGAATATATGAATTCACCGGAGCAACAGGATGTCCTAACGAAAGTCCTTTTGTTACCACTCAACCTGCGAATGCGATGTTCTCAGATTTTATATCGATCGGAACAACCTGTACCGCAGCCAACAATGTATTCAACATGAGCGGATGGAATACAGCTGCGTCAATTGATTTGGGTGAGTACAATGAATTTACAATCACTGCCAATGATTGCCAGCAGATGAACCTAACGAAACTTACATTTGATCACCGAAATAGTGGATCTGGAAATGTTACATGGTATGTTCGTTCAAGTGTTGACAATTATACAACGGACATTGCCACAGGACTCTCTTCCAGTACAATTGCCAATGCGGTTGTGATCCTCGGAACTACCTTCTCCAACCTTGATCAGATCACATTCCGTTTCTATGTTACGCTTGCAGCTGGTTCAGGAACCACTTGGAGACAGGACAATGTTTCCTTGTTCGGAGAATTCACTACATTGACTCCACAGACCTTTTATGCGGATGCTGACAGTGACGGATTTGGTGATGCCTTGACTAGTGTTGAAGCGTGTACTGCTCCAAGCGGTTATGTTTCAAACGCAGACGACTGCAACGACAACGACGCCTTGATCAACCCGAACACCATTTGGTTCGCCGATGCAGATAACGATACATTTGGGGATGCTCAGGTTTCATTTACAGGATGTACACCACCTACCGAATATGTATTGAACAATGATGATTGTGATGATACCGACAACCAGATCACAACCGGTTCTGCATATTATGTTGATGCAGACGGAGATGGATACGGTGCGGGAATTGCTGTTTTCTTGTGTGAAGAACCTGCTAGCGGGTATTCAGTCAATTCTGATGACTGTGACGACAGTGAGCCAAATGTTTATCCGGGTGCACCGGAGATCTGTGATGGCCTGGACAATGATTGTAACGGTTCTGCTGACGATGGACTAAACTTCCAGAATTGGTTCGTTGATAACGATGATGATGGATTTGGAACAGGAAATCCAATCGTGGCATGTGAAAGTCCGGGAAGTAATTACGTCACAACCGCAGGTGATTGCAACGACAATCTGGCAAGCGTTTACCCTGGTGCTGATGAGATCCTCAATGATGGGATTGACCAAAATTGTGACGGCGTAGATGGGTATCTTGGTTTAGTGGAAAACCTTGCTCCTTCATTCGTTGTTGCTCCAAATCCGTCAAACGGCGAGTTCTCTGTTATTTTCACTGATAACGAGTTAAAAAGTATCTCTCTTCAGGATCTGAACGGTAAAGTATGTCACTCTGTGAAAACACAAGAATCAGAGATCAATCTTGACCTAATTCATCTTGAAAAAGGCGTTTACATCATGACTGTGAGCAATATTTCAGGATCCCATCAGATCAGGATTGTGCTTCAGTAATTGAAATTCCATATTTAAAAAGCCATTCTTCGGAGTGGCTTTTTTCATTTTTGTACTTTTGGATGATTACATGCGAAATAATTTAACATCAATACTTTATTCTGAAATGAACAAGCTCATATCCGCACTTAGTTGCTTCATTGCATTAAGTGGATTTTCACAGAATTACTGGCAACAAGAGGTCAACTACCGGATTAGTGTCCGATTGGATGATGAAAACCATCGTCTAAGAGCTTTTGAAGAATTTGAATACATCAACAATTCTCCTGATGTTCTGGATAAAATCTATGTTCACCTATGGCCAAATGCGTATAAGAACGAAAATACTGCGCTTGCAAAACAACAATATCAAGGCGGTGAAATGGATCTTAGTTTCGGCAGCGATTCTATAAAAGGCTGGATCGATTCACTTGACTTCAGATCAAATGATGTCCCCATGAAATGGGAATTAGATAAAGAACACATCGACATAGCCATCCTGCATCTTCCGCAACCATTAAATCCGGGAAGTAGGATCAAGATCACCACCCCATTTGTTGTTCAAATTCCATCCGGAAGCATTTCCCGTTTGGGACACATCGGACAATCTTACCAGATCACACAATGGTATCCAAAACCTGCAGTGTATGACAAAAATGGTTGGCACCAAATGCCCTATTTGAATCAGGGAGAATTCTATTCTGAATATGGCACTTTCGATGTCACCTTAACATTGCCAAAAAACTATGTTGTTGGTGCTACTGGGGATCTTCAAACAGAGGAAGAAATTGAATTTCTCGATTCCAAAGTAGAGGAAACTCAAAAGAAAAAGACCGATTATCTGATGCAAAAACAAGGGCGATTTGGAAAAACCCCTTTCCCCCCATCAGAAAAAGAATTCAAAACGATACGATACACTCAGTCTAAGGTGCACGATTTTGCTTGGTTTGCGGACAAACGCTACGCCGTTTCGAAAAGCGAAGTGGAACTCCCTCATTCAAAAAGAAAAGTAACGACATGGGCAATGTGGGTCCCTCACAACACTAATACCTGGCAATTTGCAGATGAGTATCTGCGCGATGGAACGTATTACTATTCACTGTGGAATGGTGATTACCCATACAATCAGGTAACTGCTGTTGACGGAACGATCAGTGCAGGAGGTGGTATGGAATATCCTAATGTGACGGTAATTGGAAACGCCAGTAGTAAGGAGGATCTAGAAGTCGTGATCGTTCATGAAGTTGGACATAACTGGTTTTACGGAATTCTTGGAACCAACGAACGTGTACATGGATGGATGGATGAAGGTTTGAATACCTTGAATGAAATGCGCTACATACAGACCAAATATCCGGACAACACCCGCTTGTCAGACATGGTAGGAGGACGTTTTAACATGGATGGCTTGAACCATCAAGACATGGGAGACCTTTCCTACCGATTGATCGCACATTTAGGAGAGGACCAACCGATTGAAACGCATTCAGCTTGTTTTTCACCGGCGAACTATGGGATGATCATGTACCAGAAAACAGGTTTGGTTTTCCATTACCTGAAGGATTACCTCGGCGATGAGTTGTTCGATAAATGTATGCGCGCGTACTATGACGAATGGAGTTTCAAACACCCGCAACCTGAGGACTTAAGATCAACGCTTGAAAGAGTTTCAGGTAAAGACCTCAGCTGGCTTTTTGTCGACCTTGTTCAAACAACAAATCATGTTGATTGTGCTATTTGCTCTGTAAAAATGGCTAAAACAGGAAGTGTGGTTAAAGTAAAGAATAAAGGTCAGGTCAATGGACCTATCGAGATCAATGTATATAAAGATGATAAATTAGTAGAAACTCGCTGGACAGAACCGGGAGATCGAGCTCAAAAAGTAAAGATCGAAACAAGTAATCCTGACAAGGTTGAGATCGACACTGACCGTCAGTTCCCAGAAATGTATCGAAACAACAATAACTGGAAGAAGGAAGGTCTGTTTAGTAAAGTAGAACCTTTAAAACTGGAATTTTTGATCGGCAACAACGAACAATCCAATACCAACCTGTTTTGGACTCCGGTGATCGCAGGTAATTATTACGACAAATTCATGATCGGCGCAGCAATACACAACAATGCGCTTCCTTTCAATAAATTCCAGTACCTGTTTGCCCCAATGTATTCTTTCGGTCGTCAGATGGTGTCAGGAATCGGAGAATTCTCCTACACTACCCTGCCTAAAAAAGTATTCAAAACATCCCGTTTTGGTCTCTCGGTAAAATCGTTCAAGAACGATACTTCTTACGCCAGAAAACAAGATGGCGCAATCGTAGCTTTCTCACCCTTCTGGGCAGCAAAACTCGGCAACCGCAAAAGTGCCGGCCCCTTCTCTCATAATATTCTTGTTCAAGGCATCATGAAATATGACATTGCACCGGTTGATACTGAAACAGAATATTTTGGCGGCTTTGTAAAATATGTGAGTCGATTGGATTACCCTGATCACAAGTGGGAAACCTCAGTTCGCTTTGACCAGATCGTTGGTGAATTTATTGAAATGAATCGCGCAACGATCGAATCCACTTATCGATTCCGATATTTAAAACGCAAATACAAGAGATGGGTTGAATTGAGAGGGTTCTTTGGAAATACGTTCAATCTCAATTATTCCGGAACCGGTTCTTCCTATCCATATGCCATGTCACTCAGCGGTTCAGATGGACAACAGGATATTTTCTTTGAAAACTACTATTTCGGTAGAAATAACATTACAGGAATCTGGTCCCAACAGCGCGATGAGAACATGGGCGGTTTCAAAAGTACATCCTGGTATGGTACAAGCAGTAACTGGATGGCAAGTGGGAACCTTTATTTTGATCTACCTATCCCGAAAATTGGATTCTTAGGTCTATATGCAGATTATGGTGTTTTCTCCAATGGAGTAAGCGTGAATTCAGCAATAAATACCGGTGTAGGCGTTCGTTTCGGCAAGGTATTCGGATTGTATTTACCTGTTTGGATGAGTAAAGAATTAAATGACTCTTTCGGAAATTCACCTTACGCAGAAAAGATACGATTCACGCTAAAATTCAATCCTGTCAACAGGAATTTGAATCTCACTTCCTTGTTCAATTAATTGAAACAGGAGGAAATAGCGGACTTTGTTCCGCTATTTTTTTTTTACATTGCTTTGAACCTCAGCAAGAATTTATTGTATTCGGACTGTGGAAATTCACATAAAAGATCATCTAGGTAATATGAATAAGATACTCTTTCGCTCTCTGCTTCTTTTGACCGCACCAATATTTCTGATGTCTCCATCATGTGACAAGGAAAAGAAAACGTCTGATCAGGAAATTACAAACTCACAAGGCGAAAAGAAAGATCCTGAAAAGAAAGAGGCAATGATCAAATATGATTTTTCAGGTGATTATCGGAAGCATTGGTTGAAAGTAGATTCCCTTCAAAACCTTGGATTATATCAATCTGCCTTGAAAGAAGTAGAACTCATTTTCATGGAAGCTTCCAAGGAAAACAATGCACCACAAGTTGTTAAAGCGATCATTTATAAAATGAAGTACAATAGTTATCTGAAAGAAGATGATTATGTGATTGCCATCAATGAACTCAATTCAATTGCTGAAAATTCAAAATTCCCGTTAAGTCAACTTATTCATTCAGTTACCGCTGATGTTTATTGGGGTTATTACCAGAACAATCGCTGGAAATTCATGAATCGCACCCATACGGTCAATTTCAAGAACGATGACATTCGTACCTGGGATCTTAAAAAACTCGTTCTACACGTCAATGATCACTATCTTTTATCCCTGACCGGAAGCGATAGCCTGAAGCGTTCAAAAATTTCAGACTTCAAAGAGATCCTTAAATATTCTGCTGAAGCAGAGCCTTTGCGACCGACACTTTACGATTTTCTTGCCCACAAAGCATTAGACTATTTTCAGAATCCTGAATCCGGATTGAACAGACCTGCAGATAAATTTGTCATTGTGGACCAAAACTTTTTGGGAGATGCGGAAACATTTGCCAACATCTCTACAGAGTCGAATGATTCACTTTCCAACCTCTTGCACGCCACAAGTATCTTAAAAGACCTTACACGCTTCCACCTCAAAGACAGCGATCCGACTGCATTGATCGATCTCGAATTGCGAAGACTTAAATTTGCCCGTAGTCAATCCACCCATGAACGTAAAGAAGAATTGTATATAAATGCGTTAGAGCGACTTGCAGAAAAGTACCGCTCAAATTCTTCTTACAGCGAGATCCAATACAATTGCGCCACTTATTATAAAGGTTTGGGTTCCGGTTATTCGGTCAATAATCCTGAGCACAGGTGGGAGATCAAAAAAGCACTGGAGATCTGCGAGGAAGCTATCACAAAATATCCGGAAAGTTATGGCTCAAAATTGTGCAGGTCGCTGATCAACACGATCCGCTCGAAAGAAATGTCATTCATTCTTGAAAATGGATATGAACCTCAGAAGATCGGAAAGTTCCGATACAACTATCGAAATCTGAACCAGATCAATTTTCGTATCGTTAAGATCAGTTGGGATTTCTACCTGAAGAACAGACTATACGGCGATGAACTGATGCAGGAGTTCCTCAAGATCGATCCAACTAAAAGCTGGACGCAAAAACTGGAAAACCCTGGTGATTTTCAATCTCATTCCGTTGAATTGAAACTGCCTGAATTGGAGAAGGGTCAATATGTTATTCTGGCATCGGACAACGCTCAATTCTCTTTGACAAGTAATGCTATTGCCTACAGTTCTTTCTGGATCTCTGAATTTAGTTACCGCTATCACAGAGATGACAATGACGGCACCTATGACGTTATCGTTACGGACAGACAATCGGGGAAACCTCTCAAAGGTATTCAGGCTACCATTTACCAAAACAAATACAATTACCTGAGCAGATCTTACGACCTTCTAAAACAGGAAAGTTACACCACCGATGAATTCGGCATGTGCAGGGTAAAATCGAAAGGTGATTCAAGAAGCATCTATGTTGATCTAAACCGCGACGATGAACATTACAATGAAATGAATCAGTTGTACATGTACAAGCCATACAAACGGGAAGAGGGTTTTACCACTACACATTTCTTTACCGACAGGGCGATCTACAGGCCAGGACAAACCGTTTACTTTAAAGGGATCCGTATACGACACAACGGTGACAAACACACGATTGAAGCCGGTAAGATGTCGGTGGTAAAATTCGTTGATGCTAATCATCAGATCGTTAAAGAATTGAAGTTAACCACTAATGAATACGGTACTTTCAGCGGATCATTTGTTGCTCCACAAGGCGGATTAAATGGCCAGATGCACATCGAAGACGCTTTCGGTTCACGATATTTCTCAGTTGAAGAATACAAGCGTCCGAAATTCGAAGTGGAATTCAAACCTGTTTCAGGAGTATTCAGAATTGGAGAAAAGATCAGTGTTAAAGGTCAAGCGAAGTCTTTCGCGGGATCCAATGTTGATGGCGCCAAGGTACAATATCGTGTTGTTCGTTCCTGCAATGTCCCTTACTGGACAAGATATCGTTATGGATACTTTCCTCAGTCTGCGAGCATCGAAATCACTAACGGTATATCCGAAACGGATGAAAATGGTGAATTTAAGATCGAATTCACCGCAGCAGAAGACAAGTCCATTTCTAAAAAACACTTCCCGAATTACACTTATACGATCTATGCAGATGTTACTGACATCAGTGGTGAAACTCAAAGCAATCAACAATGGGTGAAAGTCGGATACAATGCTATGGAACTGTCTGTTGGAATCCAGCCCACGATGGAAAGAACACAAAAAAACAAGTTCAGGATCTCATCGACCAATCTCATGGGTGAAAAGATCAGCGCCAATGGAACTATTAAAGTGAGTAAGCTCATCGAAAACAGTGGAGTTTATCGATCACCACTTTGGGATCGTCCTGATATGGCTGGATTCTCTGAAGAAGAATTTAGAAGACTATTTCCTCATGATGTTTTTAACGATGAAAATGACATCTCTAAATTGCAAAAAGGTGAAACATTCTTGGAAGCTGCATTCAACACTGAGCTCAACGATTCGATCCAATTTGCGGATATGAAGACATGGCCGGCGGGACGTTACGTAATGGAGGCTGAATCGGTTGACGCTTTCGGGGAAACAGTCACCGATATTCAATATTTCATTTTAAATGATAAAACAGATAGTAAAGCACCAACCAAGGAGATCTGGTCAGTCACATCGTTAAAATCCTACTGTGAACCCGGAGAAAAAGCTGAATTTTTAATCTCGTCTGCTGCGGAGGAACTTTCCGTACTTTATGAGATCGAGCACAAAGGCAAGGTCGTTCAGCGAGAGATCATAACGCTAAACAATTCTCAACAAAGGATCATTGTCCCAATTGAGGAAAAACACCGTGGAAACCTTTCCGTTCACTTCAGTGCCGTGAAATATGGCCGACACCACAGTAACAGTTTAACGATTGTAGTTCCTTTCTCCAATAAGGAACTGGACGTTAGCTTTGAAACATTCAGAGACAAACTTCAGCCGGGGCAAAAAGAAGAATGGAAGGTCAAAGTTAAAGGTCCGAAAGGTGAGAAAGTTGCCGCAGAAATGCTGGCTGCGATGTATGATGCTTCATTGGATCAATTTGCACCGAATGACTTCTATTTCAGTGTATTCAATAGCTACTATTCCGGAAGATACTGGTACAGTTCAAGTTTCAACCAAAGAAATTCTCAACTTCATTACAAGAACTGGAATGACTATTTCGCCTACACCCAACGGGAATATTCACAATTGAACTGGTGGGGATTCTATTACTATTACGGTTCATACAACTATAGATCTGAAGACTATGACGGAAGACCATTAGCTGATTCTTTCGAAGATTCAACTGGTGAGAGGGAATTACGGGAAGTCTCAATTACCAGTAAAGGAATGTCACGAGCATCAAAAAAACTGGAGGCAATGCCTACAGGTACAGTTTCACTCGCAAAAGATGAAAACGCTGAACAAAGTGCATTTGGATTCTCAGCAGGACTCGGTGACGACAGAAATGTTGACAACAAGAATAACTCAAGTGATAAATCCATGGGAGATATCAAAGTCAGGAGCGACCTGAGTGAAACTGCCTTCTTTTATCCTCAACTTACAACCAACGAAAAGGGAGAGATCTTTATCAAATTCACCATTCCTGAAAGTCTGACAAAATGGAATTTCGTGAGCTTAACACATACTAAAGACCTGAAAACCGGTTACCTGAAGAGAGAAACTGTTACTCAAAAAGAGTTGATGGTCATGCCCAATGCCCCGAGATTCCTTCGTGAAGGTGACAAGATCAGTTTCACTGCGAAGGTTTCTAACTTATCAGGAGAAGATCTGAATGGAACGGCGCAACTCATGCTTTTTGATGCATTAACGATGCAAGCAGTAGATCTGAACTTTAAGAATCTCAATGCCCAGGTTCAATTCTCTGCAAAACAAGGTCAGAGTGCGGCACTTTCTTGGGATCTTGAGATTCCATCGGGTATTGGCGCGGTCACTTACCGGGTTGTGGCAAAGGCGAAAAATCATACCGACGGTGAAGAAATGACCATTCCCGTGCTCTCCAATAGAATGTTGGTCACTGAATCAATGCCCCTTCCAAGCAAAGGTATTGGCACAAAAGAATTCAAATTTGAAAAACTGGTCAATGCCGGCAATTCATCAAGCATTCAACATCACAAACTCACACTGGAATACACTTCAAACCCTGCATGGTATGCTATTCAGGCCTTACCTTACATGATGGAATACCCGTATGAGTGTGCAGAACAGATCTTCACCAGATACTACGCGAATAGTCTGGCTTCAAGTATTGTACGATCAAATCCAAAGATCAAACAGGTATTCGACAGCTGGAAGGAAAGCAGTCCGGAGGCATTTCTATCCAATCTGGAAAAGAATCAGGAACTGAAGTCTTTGATGCTCGAAGAAACGCCCTGGGTACTGGATGCAAAAAATGAAAATGAGCGCAAAAAAAGGGTTGCACTTCTTTTTGATCTGAATAAAATGGATAATCAATTGGAACGAACCTTGAATAAATTGGAAAAATTACAAGTTTCCAACGGAGGCTGGCCATGGTTTCCGGGAATGGAGGATAATCGTTACATCACTCAGCACATTATTACCGGCATGGGACACTTACACCACCTAGGCGTAAAAGATGTACAAGAAAACAAAAGAACCTGGAATATGATCCAAAAAGGTATTCAGTACCTGGACGATCGTATCATCGAAAATTACAATTGGCTTAAATCCCATGATGCAGGATATCTTACACAGCAAAGAATTAGCGAGATCCATGTTCAATACCTGTATGCAAGAAGTTATTTTCTCAATATTCCGGTAGATAACAGACTCAAAGAAGCTTTTGATTATTACCAGAAACAGGCTCAAACCTATTGGAAGAATTTCAATATTTATAACGAAGGAATGATCGCTCTTCAGGCAAAAAGATACGGAATTGAACTATTGCCGGAACAGATCATTGCATCACTGAAGGAACGTGCGATCCTTCATGAAGAGATGGGCATGTACTGGAAGGATAATGTAACAGGTTATTATTGGTATCAGGCACCGATCGAAACGCAAGCTTTGCTGATCGAAGCATTCGATGAAGTGACAAATGATCAAGCTGCTGTTGAAGAAATGAAAGTCTGGCTATTAAAACAAAAGCAAACAACCGACTGGAAGACAACAAAAGCAACAGCCGAAGCATGTTACGCACTGCTGCTGAAGGGAACTTCGCTACTCATGAATACCGAGCAGGTTGAGATCAAAATGAATGGAAAAACTTTAGATCCAAAAGTTATTGGTGCGAAAGTAGAAGCAGGAACAGGGTATTTTAAAACATCCTGGAATGGTGATAACATAAAACCTGAAATGGGCCAAATTTCAGTAACCCGCAGAACTGAAGGCGTGAGTTGGGGAGCAGTATACTGGCAATACTTCGAAGATCTTGACAAGATCACCACACATGAAACACCTTTGAAATTGTCGAAGAAACTTTTCCTTGTGCAAAATACGGCTAGTGGTCCGGTAATGACCCCGATCGTTGAGGGTACAGTATTAAATCCTGGCAACAAAGTTCGGATCCGAATAGAATTGCGTTCTGACCGCGACATGGAATACGTTCACATGAAAGATATGAGAGCCTCAGGGTTCGAACCTTTGAATGTATTCTCACAATACAAATGGCAGGATGGACTTGGATATTATGAAAGCACGAAGGATGCTTCAACCAATTTTTTCATGGACTACATGAGAAAAGGAACCTATGTATTTGAATACGATGTAAGAGTAACACATTATGGAGAATTCTCTAATGGAATTACAACAATCCAGTGCATGTATGCCCCTGAATTCACATCGCATTCGGAAGGATTAAGAGTGAAGATCGAAGAGGAAAAGTAAAGAACAAAAACATTCAATTCTGAATGTTTCAATTCAATCGTCATTGGGTTCACACATCAAATGTACTCTGACAGTTCCAACCAGCGGTCAGAGATCCTTTCAAGTTCAGAAACAACTTCCGACAAGCGTTGACCAGCTTTCATGAGTTCTTCACCGGAAAGTGATCCGTCTGAAAGTGAAGCTGTGAGCCTATCCTTTTCTGCCTCGAGGACTTCCATGTCTTTCTCCAGCTGCTCATATTCTGCCTTCTCTTTAAAGGAGAGTTTTTTCTTTTCTACCGGTTTTTCATTCGACTGGCTGATCTGCGTCACTTTAACTTTCTCGGTTGGAGCTCCACCATCTTTGGCTTCCAACTTTTCTCTCTTGTAATCAGTAGCAGTCTGTTTCCGGTATTCGGTATAGTTTCCGATGATATCCTTAATTGCTCCGCTGCCCTCGAACACGAACAAATGATCAACCATCTTATCCATGAAGTAACGGTCATGCGAAACTACGATAAGACATCCTTCAAAATTTCGCAAGTACTCTTCCAGAACACCCATTACGAAGATGTCAAGATCATTTGTTGGCTCATCGAGAATAAGGAAATTGGGATTAGCCATCAAGACCGTCATCAGTTTCAGACGTCTCTTCTCTCCCCCACTCAGCTTGTGCACGTAGTTGTAGTGCATATTCTTGTCAAAGAGGAATTTCTCCAGGAATTGTGCGGCAGACATTTGTCTGCCTTTTTCAAGAGGAATGAACTCGGCAATATCACGAATGACATCGATCACCTTTTTATCCTCGTCAACTTTGATCAATTCCTGTGAATAGTAGCCAAAAACAACCGTATCACCAATCACCACCTTACCCTTGTCGAGTGGTTCCTTACCTTGAATGAGATTAAGAAAAGTTGATTTACCGGTGCCGTTGTTACCGACAATCCCTAGGCGTTCCTTTCGCTGGAAATTATACGAAAAGTCCGACAGGATAACCTTCTCTCCAAACGATTTGCCTACACGGTGCAATTCAAGGATCTTCGATCCCAATCGTTCCATTTTTACAGGAATGTCCAATTCATCCTCTTCGATGCGCTGACTTGCAACTTTCTTAACATCCTGAAAAGATTCAATACGTGCCTTCTGCTTTGTTCCTCTGGCCTTTGGTTGACGTCGGATCCACTCCAACTCCTTTTTAAACGTATTTCTTGCCTTATCAATTGTAGATTGCAATTGTTCCTGGCGCTCGGCTTTTTTCTCCAGATAGTATGAGAAATTACCTTTGTACTTATACAACGTCTTATCCTCTAGTTCGAAGATCGTATCA
Source organism: uncultured Akkermansia sp. (assembly GCA_964593935.1). Taxonomy (GTDB): domain Bacteria; phylum Bacteroidota; class Bacteroidia; order Flavobacteriales_D; family Crocinitomicaceae; genus M0103. The sequence goes on from CAZQKN010000001.1 coordinate 607,968, forward strand.
CACACAACCTCCAAAAAGTAACGGTCGTGGGTTACCATCAGGATAGTAGACTTGGATTTTGACAGGTATTCTTCCAACCATTCGATCATGTCGAGATCGAGGTGGTTCGTAGGCTCATCCAGGATCAGGAAATCGGCCTCTGCAATGAGGACCTGAGCCAACGCCACGCGCTTTTTTTGTCCTCCGGAAAGGCTGCCAATGAGCAGATCGGTGTTATCAAGTTTTAAAACAGAAAGGATCTGTTCAACTTTCACCTCAATGTCCCAGGCATTCAATTCAGTCAGTTGCTCAAAGCACTCATTCACTGCAGCTTCGTCTCCTTCGCGAAGTGCTTTATTGTAACGTTTTACAACCTGTAGTTCAGGTAGATCATGTGCAAAAACAGCTTCCAGAATGGTATGTGTCTCATCCAGATTTTCCGTTTGCTGCATAAATGCCACACGGATATCATTTCGGTAAACGACCCTACCACTATCGTAATGTTCAAGATCCATCAGACAGCGCAATAAGGTGGTCTTACCGTTACCATTCTTTGCAACGATGGCCACTTTTTGTCCCTGGTCGATCCCAAAGGTCAGATCCGAAAATATAACACGATCACCAAACGATTTGGTGAGATTCTCAACCGATAAATAATTCATAGTTAACGAAGACGATTCAAGGAATCGATAAGGTTTTTATCGCGCTTCACTCCCAGATTAGCAAGGAAGGCGAATGGTAATCCTGCAATGAGAATGATATAACCAAGCCCCAACTGACGCTGTAGGTCACCCTCTGCGACAAAGGATGAACCAAAAATTGAAAACAGGAACAAAGCTATCACCAGCAGAAAGTAGATGTAAAACGTCATCCTCGCCAAGCGCAATTGTCTGGCAAGATTCTTATAGGACATTATCGTAAGAAATGCCAGGGCAATTAAAGAAAAAGAAGAAATATACAATGGATACGACTGAGAACCAGTAAGTGTTCCACTCTGGTCGTATGAAAGAATGCCATAAGAAGTTAATGAATAAGTAACGGATGCTGAAGCAAATGAAATGATCTCCATACCAAAGCTTACCAATGAAAGTAAAATGATAACTATTGCTAAATAAAGAGTTTGAATACGCTGAATCATAATACGGATAAAATTAGGATCACAAAGATACAGACTTATTTCGAAGATAATGATCAAGAATCACCATAGCCGCCATCGCCTCTACGATTGGAACGGCTCTTGGAACTACACAAGCATCATGACGCCCTTTTCCTTTTAATTCTGTTTTATTACCGTCAACATCAATGGTCTCCTGAGCGTGCATAATCGTTGCCACAGGTTTGAATGCCACTCTGAATTCAATTGGCATACCATTGGAAATACCTCCTTGGATTCCTCCACTGTGGTTGGTAACTGTAGTACCATCTTCCAGGAAAATATCGTTGTGCTCTGAACCCCTCATTTCCACAGAGGAAAATCCACTTCCAAATTCAACGCCTTTAACGGCATTGATCGAAAACATTGCTTTTCCAAGATCGGCGTGCAACTTATCGAAGACCGGTTCACCGATCCCAACAGGGACATTCATGATAACACATCTGATACAACCGCCTATGGTATCCCCCTCTTTTTTGACCTGAAGGATAAGTTTTTCCATTTCGGCAGCGAGCTTTTTATCCGGACAGCGCACATCGTTGGATTCAATCGCATCGTGCAAGAAAAAAGAATTGTCTTTTAGACGAATATGTCCCACCTGATCAACATAAGTGGAAAATTCCACTCCAATTTGCTCAAGGATCTGTTTAGCAATTGCTCCTGCAACCACCCTGCAAGCCGTTTCTCTTGCACTTGAACGCCCTCCACCCCTTTGATCGCGAATACCATATTTCTGTTGATAAGTATAATCAGCGTGTGAAGGACGAAATGCTTTCTTCATCTCATCGTAATCTGCAGAACGCTGATCATAATTGGGAATGATAAATCCTATTGGTGTTCCCGTCGTTTTACCTTCAAAAAGTCCTGAAAGGAATTGAACTGTATCGGATTCTTTTCTTTGTGTTACCAATTTCGATTGTCCTGGTCTCCTTCGATCCAGTTCTTGTTGAATGCGGTCCAGGTCCAGCGCAACATTGGAAGGTACACCATCGATTATTCCTCCAATTGCCGCTCCGTGTGACTCTCCGAAAGTTGTTAAACGAAAAAGGTTTCCTGTTGTCGATCCTGCCATGATTCAAAGGTATGAAAGATTCAGGAAAATACTCCTTTTCGATCGATCAACTCAATTGGTACAAAACAGAGAATTGAGAGTATACCGGAAAAACAGTCGACAGTCCAGTAATACCGTTACCGGAAATAATGTTGTATCCCAGGCAAGCCTTTAAACTTAACTTCTCTTGGACAAAAGGCAAATGATAACTTAATCCGAATTCAGTCGACAACAACAACCCATTTTGCGGGAGATTATCGAATTGAGTATCCCTGTAATTTGCATGGGCGAAACCCGAGTTCAATCTGATCGAAGGCTGAAAAGATCTTCCGTGTCGGAAGTGCTTGATCACTGAAAACTCGAACTGTGTTGTTGGAATAGCATTGGATAAAAATGCAGATCCGGCAAGCGAACTCACTATATTGATCCCAAATTGAATCTTATGATCCAAAATCTTTTGTGAACTGTATTCAGCACTTAAACCGTTCAACCAATAGAAACCAACGAATTTCATTGATCTAATCCCTGCATACAATCTGTGCTTAGGAAGACCATCATCAGCTGAAAGATTCTGCGAAAGGCTAATAATGCATGCGAATAAAATCAACTTTTTCATATGTAAATGATTTGTTTTTTAAAGGTAATATGTAATACGCCATACCATATTTTCAGGTACTAGAACAATAAACTTGTTTCAATGGCTATTTCATAATCCCAATTTTATATGGTTAAACACGCTCAACTGATTTTCTGTGTCTGTTGATTTAACATCGATCCTTCCTGCCAGTCGGGTAAATACATGAAGATCGGAATTGATCATTTTAACTTCAACTTTCCCGTTATTACCAGATGTAAGTCCCTCCTTTAACAAAACCGCACTGAAGGGATCAGCCGTTCCATCTTTTTCAGATTTAAAAACTATCAAACTAACGTTATCCGGCAATTTTATACCTTTTTCCAATCGTTTTCTGGTGAGTTTTGTGAATTTATTCAATTGCTTAAGAGGCTGATGCGGCCAGTATTTGTACCAAAACCCATTCTCACCAGGATTCATAGTGATCTCCGTGTAATTCAACAAAGGACCTACAACAGCAACCAGTGTGAGCGTCTTGTTCGATGGAGTAACGATAGGATCTATCATGTAAACATTTTTCAGTACATCTGTATTGATCTTGCCTTCACTTATGGCATCAAGGATCAGTGGACATCCGGTGGATGAACCTGCCAATGAAATATTGGTATATCCCTTTGAACGAAGCAAATTGTACTCATCAATTATCGGTTTTTGCCATTCTTCCCATGTCGACGCGCGAAAATCAGTATAATCACGTCCGTGTCCGCCCAATAAGACCAATGAGGTATTGAATGTCCCATCCAATCTCGCAAAATCTCGGAACTCGATCCACTCAAACGTTGTTGCTGAAAATCCATGCGCACAGATAACTAACGGTTTTTGAAGATCCGCAGGAGTTGGATTGGCAATGGCAGCAGATAATAAAAAGTTCTCAGGATGGGTCAAACTGGAGTCATTGACTAACGCACCATCGAGGTCGATCGATTCATCAATAGGAGGTGTTTTTCCTTCTTTTTTGCAGGATAAAGAAAAAACTAGTGTTATCAATAAGATTATATACAATTTCATTTCGATTGAATTTGTGATGCTAAATTAAATTAAAAGAGACAGTGTAGAATATCCTAGGCTATTTTAATTCTTAAGTAAACATTAAGTTGCAAATGGCTCTGATACGTAATATCTCGTACGAATACTACAACTTTTACACTATTTTATCCAAAATGAATCTTCCATTTAATGTTCTTCAGCTGTTAAAATAGAACCTTTGTTTCATCAAAATAAAAAACAGTATGAAAAAGTCTATTCTATTATTAACTGCATTATTTTCACTCTTTAATTTTATATCGGAGGCAAAAGAAAAGACTCCCCCACTTCATTTAAAAGCTAATGTTACTGAAATCTCATGCCATGATGCAATGGATGGCAAAATAGAACTTAGCATTAGTGGCGGTGTTGCACCTTATATCGTTGTTTGGGATAACGGAAAATCTGACCTAGTCATGAGTGGACTTCGCGATGGAGAATACTCGGTAAAAGTTGTAGATGCAAGGGGCAAAGAGGAAATGTTAGAATTCAACTTGACCAATCCGGAACCAATATTTCTGGAACTTAACACAACTGAACAACGATTCATCGATGATTTGGGGGTAAGAGTGAACTTATCACTTAAAGGAGGAACACCCTATGAAATTGAAGGGACAGACTGGTACGACATTGCTATAGAAACTAACAATTTATATTCTGGATCAGAGACCAGCGCTATTACGGTGGTTGATTCAAGAGGTTGCACAGCTTCTAAAATCGTTCAGCTGAATGTTATACGAAAGCAAAATAACTCAGATAATATTCTAAACATATTAGTTGAAAATAATGATATCCCACTATTCGAAAATACCAATGACATTAGTTCAACTAATGCATACACGTACATTCTACCTGAATAAGTTCGATAGATCATATTTTGTTTAATTCTAAATGGACTGTAGGAAAAGGGTTCCCCTGTTCATCATATTCGGAACTGGAAACTATTTGAAAATAATGCTTTAAATAAAATTTCAAAGCATCAGGATTCTGTTCATTGACATCAACCTTTGTAACTCCTTGCTCAATAATAGCTTTATTCAACAAAATTGATCCCAGTCCCAATCTGAAATGATCCGGATGAATAAAAAGCATTTCCAACTTGTCGCCATTCACACCACTGAAGCCAAGTATCTTTCTTTGCTCGTCAAATACTCCATAAAGCTGAACTGAAGGAAAGTAGTCCTTTACCAGTAAAGGTTTGTACTTCGGGATAAAATCTTCCGGTAAAAAAGTGTCGTTGCCTCAACAGAAGCTGCCCAAATTTCTGCACAAGCCGGAAGATCTTCCTTTTCAAGTTCTGATATTTTGACGGCATTTAACATATTGCGAAATTATTAAAAACAAAAAAGGCCAAGTGAACTTGACCTTTTGAAAATTTTACAGGATCGATTATTGTCCCTGCCCCAGTGAAAAGGCGGGCTTCCCATCAAACTCATATAAGTTTTCAGTCTTTACAACATCAATTCCTGATTTAACGGAGTTCGTCAATAGCATCACCACATCAGAATTATTGATCTTGGCTGCATCAACTGGAAGAAAACGACATCTCCAGTGATCTGTACAGAATGTTTCTTCAAAACCATTAGGCCATACTTTGATTCCTCGGTTCGTTATCATACTAAGTTCCAACTTATCCGTATTGGCTGCCTTTATAAGACCTGCCAGATCATCCGGACCGCCGGCAGACCAATGAACAAAGAGGTCAACGCCAACAAGATCTTTTTGTTTTGCTGGTTTTCTCTTGTATTGAGGTAATTCGAATGGTTTTGACTCAGGGAACTCAACCTTCTTAAAACTTGTCGGATTATTCCCAAGATTCGCTATTACTGCTTCGGCAAATTCATGTGTACCAACCATTTTTTTACTTACCCCCTCTTGATAGATATCAGCCGTGTGAATTCCCATTTCCAAAGTTAGAAGCATTGCGTTGGCAATTTTCTCAGCAACCTTATTCTGACCGATATGATTGAGCATCATGATGGCTCCATTCAACAGTCCTGAAGGATTGGCAATCCCTTTACCCGCAATATCCGGAGCAGAGCCATGGATCGCCTCGAACATTGAACAGTGGTCTCCTATATTCGAAGAACCGGCTAATCCAACCGAACCAGCGATTTGAGCCGCTACATCTGATAAAATGTCACCATAGAGGTTTTGCATCACGATAACATCAAACTTTTCCGGTGTGTCTGCCAATTTTGCTGCACCGATATCTACGATCCAATGCTCTTTTTCAATTTCAGGATACTCCCTACCAACCTCATCATAAACTTTGTGAAACAAACCATCGGTCTGTTTCATGATGTTGTCTTTGGAGAAACAAGTTACTTTCTTTCGGCCATTCTGTCTGGCGTATTCGAAAGCATAACGTATTATTCGTTCACAACCAGGCAGACTGATCAATTTCAAACACTGCACAACCTCGTCAGTTTGCTGATGCTCGATGCCCGCGTAAAGGTCTTCTTCGTTTTCCCTCACAATAACAAGGTCCATTACAGGATGCTTTGTCGAAATGAAGGGATGATAACTAATACAAGGACGTACATTGGCAAAAAGACCCAGTGTCTTTCTCATTGTAACATTCAAACTCTTATAACCACCTCCCTGGGGAGTTGTTATCGGTGCTTTCAACAGGATTTTATTGCGACGAATGATCTCCCATGAATCATTGGAAATTCCAGATGTATTGCCAGATAAATAGACCTTTTCTCCTATCTCAATTTCATCATAGATAAGATCAGCACCTGCAGCTTTAAGAACCGACAGTGTAGCATCCATGATCTCAGGACCGATTCCATCTCCTTTTGCGATTGTTATACGTTTTGTCATGTTTTATTTTTTTTGACAAAACTAAAACCAGATATCAATATATTTTTATTTATATATTATATCTTTTTCATAAGTTATATTAATGAAAAGTAGGATCTCTCCGGCTTCATTTTCTTAATTACAAATAGTCTCTTCTGTCACCCTTAGTATCGTCCTTACCTCTTCGAGGGTTGGAGCCTCAGCATAAGTACGAAGTACAGGTTCAGTACCGGATGGTCTGATCATGACCCATCGCTCGTCATCAAAAAAGTATTTGAATCCATCTATCGTTTTTACCTCGCTGACATTATATGGTCCAAAGGATTTATAATTATCCTCCTTGCAATTGGCAATGATCTTTTGCTTCAATTCCTCTGTAATATGTAAATCATTCCTTTCGAATTTGAATTCACCAACGATCTCATATACTTCATTGATCAGTTCATCCAGGGTTTTACCTGATTTAGCCATAAATTCCCAAATGATCAAGCCCATCCAGATTCCATCACGTTCCGGAATGTGTCCTTTCACGGCAATACCTCCTGACTCTTCTCCTCCGAGCAAAACATCCTCCTCAACCATTATAGATGCGATCTCCTTGAAACCGATCTTCGTCGTCTGAATTTCGAGACCATAGTGCTTACACATCTTTTCAACCCTTGGGGTCACGGAGAAAGCAATGACCACTTTTCCTGTCATTTGCTTATACTTTACCATATAATGAATAAGTAGCAATATTATGTGGTGTGAATCAATGAATTCACCTTTACCATTGTACAAACCTATTCGGTCAGCATCTCCATCGGTTGCCAATGCGCAATCGATATTTTTTGACGCTTTCAAAAAAGCCTCCAACTCTTTCAGGTTCTTGGCGATTGGTTCAGGAGCCTGTCCCATGAAAGAAGGATTATGCTCACAATGAAGAAAAGTCGTTTCAGGAAGTATTCTTTTCAAAACATTCTGTCCTGCTCCATACATGGCATCGTATGCCAATTTCAATCCTGAATTTTTGATCGCATCAATGTCAAAATTCTTCATTACGTGATCCACGTATCTCGTTTCCAGATCAACGATCTCACATTGTCCGGAAGCTATTGCTCCATCTATCGAAACGTTTTCGTATCGAATGTCACATGATTCCGGAATCATGTCCTCTACTTCCTGAACATGCCACGGAGCAAGCGGTCCACCGAAGAATGCTTTTAATTTATAACCATTGTACGAAGGTGGATTATGGCTTGCAGTAAGTATTACTCCTATTCCGCAATCGAATTGTTTAGCGGCAAGTGAGATCATCGGAGTTGAAACAAATCCTCTGGACATTCGAACATGAATCCCCTGACTAAGGAAAACCTTAACAGCAGTTTCCATGAACAATTCACCGGCAAAACGGCAGTCATGTCCCACCACAACCGATGGTTTTTCGTAGTTCAATTTCATCCATGCAGCTGTTGCCTGAGCTACTCTGGCTACATTATCTACCGTAAAGTCTTCTGCGATGATAGCTCTCCAGCCATCTGTTCCGAATTTTATCTTCTTTGCCAATTGTTTCGATTTTGATACAAATATACTATTTGACTTTTGAAACGAAAGTTAAGAAGCCTTAACAAAACACCGAAATTGGTGCGAAAAACGCTATTCCTTTTTAAACCGAATGATATAGCTCAGCCCTTGAGATGAACTCGTACGAACAAGTTCCGCGTCGATCTGCTCACACAACAAGTTGATGAGTGTCATTCCAAGATTCCCCTCTCCAACGCTATCTGATAATCCCGGTCCATCATCTGAAATGATCAAAATGAATTCCTCCTCAGTTTCCTCAAGGCTCAATGACAAAACACCCTCTGAACCAAATGCATGTTTAAAGGCATTTGATGCGATCTCATTTATAATCAATCCGAGTGGAATAGCTTTGTCGGGATTGAAACGGCCATGACTCACATTAAACTTAAAATTCACTTGGACATCCTGACCGGGCTTCTCATATACATGGGCCATTGAAGCGAGTACCCTTCTGAAGTAATTTTCTATATCAATGGACGACAGGTCGGAATCGCTGTAGATCAATTCATGAATATTGGCCATGGCATTGACCCTATTCAAACCGGTAAAAAAGATGTCTCTCATTTCCGGATCATCAATCGAATTCAGCTGCAAACGGAACAGGCTTGAGATGATCTGGAGATTGTTCTTCACTCGGTGATGAACTTCTTTTAATAGAGTTTCCTTTTGTTCCAGCGAGTTTTTCAATTGATCCTCAACGACTTTACGTTGAAAGAATACAGGCACATTATAATGTTCATCACCCTGACCACGACTTGAATGTTTGAGATAGTCCTGGATTCGGTGAGGCGGCGCCATAACAAAACAGCAATGTTCATCCCCTTTTGCCTCACAGCTAATTTCCACCGCGGTTAATGGAAATCCAAAACTCTCTTCGCACCACCCGGAGGAATAACCACAATTCATGATGCAAACCGGTTCTTCGCTTTTTCGTCCTGATCTTCTCCAAGATTGTGCTTCAAAGGAATTGTGATGGTAATATTTCAGGATAAAATCATCATCTGGTGTAGGAGAACTTTCCGGTAGGATCTCAACGTTGTCCCAACCGGTATACGCAAAATGTACAGGACCCGCAGAAAGTTTCTGTAAGGGTTCCGTCAAATTCATCCGATCATGAAAATTCCGTGCATCTTTCTGCCCAAGAACGTGCCCTATATCAAAAAGAAAATTGTTGCCTATTCGAATAGCCTCCTCTTTCCCTTTATCCTTGTAAAGTTCCCGAATGATGTCAAAAAATTCATAAGAAAGTGCTGCACTTCGGATCAGGATATATCGTTCCCCATGAATAACGATCTCTCCGTTTTCAGCAGAATTATAGAGGTCTGTAAAATACTCGGTAACATTCTTTTCCGCCTGATCGAAGATTTCTTTGAAGGAATCAGGTACGATCACGGTCTTATTTAGCAAATTAAAGTTCATTTGTTGCCTTAATCTGCTGTTTTCCTTCTCAAGCTGCCGGATCTGCTCCTTAAGAAGCTCTATTTCTCTTTCAGTGTTCGATGCCATCCTTGAACTAAAAGTAATGAATTAGAATACATTACGCAAAAGACAGAAAAAATAAGGGAGATCAATGACCTCCCTTTGAATAACTATTCGTTCGTTGAAATACTAAAATTCGCGAATGGTTTTTTCTATGATCGCTACGCAATCCATCAATTGTTCTTCGGTCATGACCAGTGGTGGAGCAAAACGAATGATATTACCATGTGTTGGTTTCGCAAGCAATCCATTTTCTTTCAATTTCACACACAAATTCCATGCTGTTTTACTGTCAGGGGTATCGTTAACGATGATTGCGTTCAACAATCCCTTTCCACGGACTTTCACAATCAGATCAGTTGAATCAACAATTCGTTGCATCTCCTTTCTGAAAAGATTTCCGAGCTTGCGTGCATTCAAGACCAATTGTTCATCCCTGACCACATCCAGAGCAGCCATCGCCACTTTTGCCGCAATCGGATTTCCTCCAAAGGTAGAACCATGCTGACCAGGTTTGATCACCATCATTACCTCATCGTTGGCCAATACAGCAGATACAGGATAAACTCCGCCAGATAAGGCTTTACCCAAGATAAGGATATCAGGTTGAGAATACGTCGCTTGCTTTTCACAATGCTGCTCACATGTACAATTACCGCAAACCGCTAAAAGACTCCCCGTACGCGCAATACCCGTTTGAACCTCATCCGCTATGAAAAGAGCCTTGTATTGCGTACAAAGCGCACGTGCTTTGGAGATGAAATCTTCCGATGGTGTATAGACTCCAGCTTCTCCCTGAATCGGTTCAACAAGGAATCCTGCCACATTCTCCTGCTTCAAAGCATTCTCCAATGCGTTCAGATCATCATACGGTATGCGAATAAATCCCGGTGTGTATGGTCCAAAGTTCTTATTGGCATCCGGATCATTTGAAAATGAGATGATCGTGGTTGTACGTCCGTGAAAGTTACCTTCACAAACAATGATCTTAGCTTCGTTCTCAGCTATTCCCTTCTTTTCGTAGGCCCACTTACGACAAAGCTTGATGGCCGTCTCAACCGCTTCTGCTCCTGTATTCATTGGTAAGACTTTGTCAAACCCAAAATACTCAGTAACGTACTTTTCATAAATACCCAACGAATCGTTGTAGAACGCTCTTGACGTTAAGGTAAGGGTCTGCGCCTGGTCGATCATCGCACCGACGATCTTCGGGTGACAGTGACCCTGGTTCACCGCTGAGTACGCAGAGAGAAAATCGTAATAACGATTTCCTTCCACATCCCAGACATAGACACCATCTCCTTTTGACAATACGACCGGTAGAGGATGATAATTGTGTGCTCCGTGCTTGTCCTCCAGCTGTATTAATTGTTCCGATGACAATTTTTCCATAGTTGAATTCATAAATCTGTTTTTTGAACCCGATGTACCGGGATTGAACGTCACTCATCACGGAGAGCGACCATCCTTTCCTCATTTGTGAGACAGGAGAGAAATCATCCAAGGCAAAGATAATGAGTTGAATTAAATTGCTCTATATGAAAAAGCGCTATTTCTGCCTTAGGTTCAATTAAGATCTATTTGGTCTATTCAATGTGCACTAACAGAAGATACTCTTTGCCATTTGAATTCAGCTCAGGAGAATTGATCAGAACGGTTCTATACGTTTTCTTCGTTGGTAGAACATCTATTCGATAGATGTCGAAAATTGTCATGTTGGGACTGATCTTTTCAAATTTTCCGGCGTCAAAAGTTTTATTCCTCTTCAGTACGACCAGTTTTTTAAACTCAGGATCTTTCGGTTGAGTTAAATACAAGGTCATTTTCTTGCCACTGTTGTTGCGGATATAATAATGAACTGAGTCTTTCGGCTTATCCTTTGGCTTCTTAACTATTTTTTCTTCGACCTTTTCATATTGAATATGTGTAGGGACAGTTACATGTCGATCCCATGAATTATCTTCCCTACGGAGGAATGTTCCATCTTCGTCAAAAAAACTTGTCGCATCATGATATTGTATCCCTCCATCGGGTTGGAAAGTACTTCTAGCTGAACTTATACATCCATTCGGGTGATACTTCACATACAATGAGCCGCCACCATGACGATATCCGTGTCCGCCTTCGAAAATCTTATTTCCTCTGTTGTCAAAAGCGATGAACCACTTATATCGGTCGTTCTCCCTATCATGAAACTCGATAGTCGACTTCGATCCGTTTTGATGAAAACAAATCGTGGAATCACCAAAGCGACCATCATACTTCTTACAGTTCAGTTGACTGTTAAGAGAAAAGATAAAACCAAGTACAAAAAACAGAAATACGGAAACTCTCATTGATCTTTTTGCGCGGCCAACTTCAAAATCGGTGCCAATCAGTCGATCTCGTAACGCAGTTTAATGGTTATACTCGCCTTTTTCTTTTTTGAACTGGTATTAAAGCTTCCTCCCCAGGAATAATCCTCTGAAGAATTCTCTGCTGTGATCTGAAAAACACCCATGTCCGCATTTTTTAAGTCACCTAATTCCCCTCCTGCATTAATTGCGATCTTTTCAGCACGCTCTCTCGCATCCTGAGTCGCAGATTCTATCATTTTCAGCTTCAGTTCAGCCAGTTTGGTGTAATAGAATTCCGGACTGTATGAATTGAACTCAACGCCTTTATCCAGAAGATCAGTTACTTGTCTGGATATTGCTTCCACCTGATCGACATTATTGGATTGAACCTTGAGATTCTGAGATAAAATGTAACCATTGAATACCGTGTTTCTCAAGTTTCCGTTCTGATCGTAATCATAGAAGTAATCCTTTTGAATATTCACACCTTCAAAAATGATCTCATCGTCCTTTATCCCTTTCGATCTGAGAAAAGCTCTTATTTCCTTCTGATCATTGTTCAACTGATTGTTAGCACTTTTAAGATCCATTTCCCTTCTGGAGAAATTTCCTCGCCATACGATCAAATCACTAGTGAAACTCTGCTCCCCGAGACCTGTCACAGATATGGCTTGAGATGTCTTACCCCTACCGCTATAAGCCCTCGCCAGCAAAAAACCGGCAATCACAACGGAGGCAGCAATAATGAGGGTATTGATACTATTCTTCATTTTATCTGATTAGAATAAGGTCATTTGATCATCTTCATCCTTTTTGGTAAAATCCCACTCTACAGTTGTCCCATCAGCAGATTCTCCAGGTTCAGCATCATCAACATTTTCAGCATCTTCTGTTTCGCTGTCCACTTCCTCTACTACCTCCGCTTCCTGCTCATCCGGCCATGGTTCCTCCCCTTCAATTGAGTGAGTTAACACGATCTCTTTTACTTTCAATTTAGTAAGCTGGTTCCCCTGGGCTTTCATACCTTTCACATCAATAAAGTCTGCCAGATTCACTTCATTGTCAGGAAGGTTCTTCGTTTCCTTCAGCAACTTGTTGTAAACTATCCTGACATTAGGACGATATGCGGTAGACACCACATCCAGATAAGACCCTTCTGATTCACTGATAAATAAAGTTCTCTTATCAGACGTAACTTCACACAAGAAGCGCTTTACAAAGTGCAGTTCCTTTTCTCCGTCGTAGTAAACAGCCGACAATGGACGATCAGGATGCCACTTCTCAATATGGATCATATCCTCATCAAAATGGTTGGATAGATCGAAATTCGTTAACCTGTATTCTCCTGAACGATACAAGGTCAGTATGCGATCATTTCCTTTAAAAGATCCGAGGAACTTTCCTCTTCCCTCATCATTCAAACGACCGACAACTGTATCGTACCAGATCTTTCTCGCAGCAAGTGTTGACCCTCCCACTTCTTTTTGGGTGATTTTCTGAATGATCTCTTTCGTCACTCTGTTTCCGCCTGACTGACGACCTTTGATCAAAAGAGAACCAAAATCAACATCAAAGCGCAGTCGTTTCAGGTGCGGACGAGGACGAAGTAATACGTTGACTACCTCACGTTCTCCATTTGGATGAACGGAGAAATACAAGACTTTTGATCCTTTTGCACCGCGTGTAAGATCGTACTCCGTATCTCGAGTGATGGAATTCACATAAAAACGTTTCATCATTGCCGGACCACCGGCACCATCCTGGTAGATCAAATGATAGATCGTGCGTTTATCACCCTTCTTCCAGACATCGGCATGAATGATCCCTTTTCCTACAAATTTTTTGTCGGCAACTTTCGTTACCATCATTTTTCCTGTCGCGAAGAAAATGATGATGTCATCGATCTCTGAACAGTCATTCACCGGTTCTGATTTCTTCAATCCATAACCGATGAAGCCCTCTTCAACATCTATATAAAGTTTTCTGTTGGCAATGATCACTTTTGTGGCACTTATCGTGTCAAAAACCTTGATCTCGGTCTTTCGTTCACGACCTTCACCAAATTTCTTTTTCAGATCCTTGTAATAATCGATCGCGTATTCTATCAGATTAGCGAGGTGATGTTTCACCTGCTCCATTTCCTCCTCCAGTTTCAGAATGGTATCGTTGGCCTTATCAGAATCAAAACGTGTGATCCTGATCATTGGGATCTGAGTCAGACGCTGAAGATCCTCATCAACGATCTCACGAATGAGCTGCTTCTTGAATTTCTCAAATCGTTTGTACAAATACGCGTACAAAGATTCACGATCGCTGTAGTGTTTGAAATCGATGTACATTTCCTCCTGAATGAAGATCTTTTCAAGAGTTGAGAAATGCCATTGTCTTTCCAATTCATCCAATCGGATCTCAAGTTCTAGTTTCAGTAAGCGAACGGTATTGTCCGTATTGTGCTTAAGAATTTCACTCACCCCCATGAATCGAGGTCTGTCCTTGTCAATGATGGAGGAGTTCGAAGAAATGGAAACTTCACAATCCGTGAAGGCATACAATGCATCTATGGTTTTATCCGGAGAAACACCCGGTGCCAGATGTATAATGATCTCCGCTTCAGCTGCGGTGTTGTCTTCGATCTTTTTAACCTTGATCTTTCCTTTATCATTAGCTTTGATAATGGATTCGATCAATGAACCTGTTGTTGTTCCAAACGGGATCTCATTGATCACCAGAGTTTTGTTGTCGAGTTTTTTGATCTTTGCTCTGACACGGACCTTTCCACCTCTTAATCCATCGTTGTAATTGGAAAAATCGGCCATTCCTCCGTTCGGAAAATCAGGCAGGATTTCCACTTTCTTTCCTCGCAGATGGTTTATGGACTGTTCGATCAGTTCAACAAAGTTATGAGGAAGGAATTTACAAGCCATACCAACGGCAATACCCTCAGCCCCCTGAGCCAATAAAAGCGGAAATTTAACTGGTAATTGCTCCGGCTCTTTGTTTCGCCCGTCATAACTGGCAAGCCAATTTGTGGTTTTCGGATTGAAAACAACGTGAAGGGCAAATTTTGAAAGCCTCGCCTCGATATATCGGGCAGCTGCCGCACCATCACCGGTCAGCGTATTTCCCCAGTTCCCCTGACAATCGATCAGAAGGTCTTTTTGTCCCAACTGAACTAAAGCATCTCCAATAGAAGCATCACCGTGAGGGTGGTACTTCATCGTGTTACCGATAATGTTAGCCACCTTGTTGTATCGTCCATCCTCCATTTCCTTCATGGAATGAAGAATACGTCTTTGTACCGGCTTTAAACCGTCATGCAAGGATGGAACCGCACGTTCAAGGATCACGTAACTTGCATAATCCAAGAACCAATTTTCGTAAAGTCCACCTACAGGGATAATGGAATCATCACCAACAGACTTGTCTAAAGGAGAGTATTCGCCTCCGTTCGTAAGCGAATCATCTTCCTCCTGACCCTGCGAATCTTTCTTCTCTGGACCGTCTTCGTTCAATTCGTTCTGATCTTCAATTTCGTCCTCTGCCATCTTATGATGCTTTTTCTAAATCTGTTTCAACTTCACCTCCATTTTCCAATGCAGGATCCTTTTCAACGCGAAGATTATCAATAATGAATTCTTGTCGATCCTGAGTGTTCTTACCCATAAAGTAGGAAAGGATCGTTTCAATAGAAGCGTCTTTGGTAAGTACCACAGGCTCCAGGCGAATGTCTTCACCAATAAAGTTCTTGAATTCATCCGGAGAGATCTCACCAAGCCCCTTGAATCGGGTGATCTCCGGATTCTTGCCCAATTCCTCCATTGCGGTGCGACGTTCGTCCTCTGAGTAACAGTAGATCGTCTTTTTCTTGTTTCTCACACGGAACAAAGGAGTTTGCAATACATACACGTGATTGCGCTTCACCAGATCCGGAAAGAATTGAAGGAAAAAGGTCAGTAACAGCATTCGAATGTGCATCCCATCGACGTCGGCATCGGTAGCGATAACAATCTTGTTGTAACGCAGGTTATCCATGTCCTCCTCGATATCCAAAGCAGCCTGTATCAAGTTAAACTCTTCGTTCTCGTATACGACTTTCTTTGTCAGCCCATAACAATTTAAAGGCTTTCCCCTCAAGGAGAACACTGCTTGTGTATTGACATCCCTTGACTTTGTGATCGAACCACTCGCCGAGTCTCCCTCAGTAATAAAAAGAGTGGTAGCTTCTCTTCGATCATCCTTCAGATCTGTTAGATGTATACGACAGTCTCTCAATTTTTTATTGTGGAGACTCGATTTTTTCGCGCGTTCACGTGCCAACTTTCTGATGCCGGACAACTCCTTTCGCTCACGTTCTGATTGCTTGATCTTTCTTTCTATCAGTTCCGCTACATCTGGATTTCGGTGAAGATAGTTATCCAGTTTTTCCTTGAGAAAATCGTTCACGAATGCTCGCATCGACTTTCCTCCAGGCTCGATATCCTGAGATCCTAATTTTGTTTTGGTCTGTGATTCGAAAACCGGCTCAATAACCTTCACAGAAATTGCAGCCACTATAGACTGACGAATATCTGACGCTTCGTAATTCTTATTGTAAAAATCACGAATAACCTTCGCTACCGACTCCCTGAATGCACTCTGATGTGTACCTCCCTGAGTGGTGTGCTGACCGTTCACAAAAGAATAGTAATCCTCACCGTACGTCTTTCCATGCGTGAATGCAACTTCAATATCGTCGCCTTCCAAGTGAATGATCGGATACAATGGATCGCCGTCCATATTGTTCTCAAGAAGGTCTTTCAAACCGTCCTTGGACTGAAAGCGCTCACCGTTGTAGTAAATGGAAAGTCCACGATTCAGATAACAGTAATTCCATACCATTTTCTCAAGATAGGCCGTTTTGAAGGCAAACTTCTTAAAGATCGTGTCATCCGGAATAAATTCGACGTAAGTTCCGTTCGTTTCATCCGTATCGACGAGATCAAGGTCCTCAACAAGATCTCCCCGATGAAAAGACGCTTGTTTCTTTTTTCCGTCGCGAACAGAGTAAACCATGAAATGGTTCGACAGGGCATTCACAGCCTTCGTACCGACGCCATTCAAACCAACTGACTTTTTAAAGGCCTTTGAATCGTATTTACCTCCGGTATTGATCTGGGAAACGCAATCGATAACCTTGCCAAGTGGAATCCCTCTTCCATAATCTCGCACCACGACTTTTCCGTCCTTCACCTTCAGATCGATCCGCTTACCGTTACCCATAACGAACTCATCGATACAGTTATCCATGACCTCTTTAACGAGTATGTATATACCGTCATCTGCAGCAGACCCATCGCCTAGTTTACCGATATACATACCGGGACGCAAACGAATATGCTCTTTCCAGTCGAGGGACCGTATATTCTCTTCTGTATATTGATTTTCAGCCATTTTAAACTTGATATAGCGTAACTAACAAAATTAAGCAGAGAATACAGGTGTTTTAAGCTTTTGAACGGGGACTTTTGAACGAAATCAGGTTGATAACCAAGCTAATCGATCACATAGACAGTGCCGTCTTCAACAACCGTTGTCGAACCGAAGACCTGCCTAGCCTCTTCCTCATGTACATTCACCCCATCGTAGCGCGCACTCAGATGACCAATTATAAGCTGTTTAACTCCTGCTCTTTTTGCTATCTCAGCAGCCTGTCTTGCCGTGGAATGATAAGTGGCTCTTGCACGGTCAATGTCTTTTTCAGTAAACGTCGCTTCGTGATACAACAGATCAGCATTCTCAATGAACGGAACTATTCTCTCAGCATAGCAGGTGTCAGAGCAATACGCATACGACCTTATTGCATGTGGATCAGAAGTGAAATCTTCATTCTTGTAGACCTTCCCGTCAGGCATGACAATATCCTCACCCTTTTTAAGCAAATGAATATGTTCAAAACCCATGCCAGTTCCCTTGATCTTTTCGCTTAATAGTTTTCTTTCACGGGGCTTTTCCCGGATCAAAAAGCCATTGGTTGGAATACGATGTTTCAGAGGAAATGTATGGATTTCTATCAGGTTATCCTCAAAGATCAGTCCTGCTGTCTTACCATCCAGCTCAACGAATTGAATATCAAAATCCAATTTTGTATCACCTGCTTCAAGCTGAATCCTGATGATCTGCTCGAGTCCGATGGGACCATAAATAGTAAGATCCTTATCGCGCCCCATCAATCTCATCGTACTTATTAATCCGACCAGTCCAAAATAATGATCACCATGTAAGTGAGAGATCAAAATATGCTGTATGCGCTGAAAACGGACTCCAAAACGTCTGATCTGCATTTGCGTTCCTTCACCACAATCGATAAGAATATGGCGTTCGTTACAATTTACGTATTGGGAAGTCGGATTTCTCCTTGAAGTAGGTAAGGCAGCTCCGCTGCCGAGAATGGTTATTTCAAAGCTCACTGATGGATCACTTCTCTGGCAGTTTCTTGATCAGCCGTGATCACCAGTACTTTATCCAACTGAGCGATCTCGATCAGCTTGCGAACATTATCCTGCAAACCGCACAACACAAAATGACCATTGGTATCCTTACACAAACGGTTTGCCGTAAGCACTGCACTTAAACCGGAAGAATCACAGTAACGGGTTTTAGCAAGATCTATCACGATATTGTTCACACCATTCTTGTTCAGCAGTACCAACTCTGCTTTTAGTTCAGGCGCATTCGTGGCATCCAGCTTTTCAACGTGGGAAACTACGACAGCTTCATTCTGGTGATGGTTCGTCTCGAAGTTCATGTTGTTGTGTTTGCCCAAATATAGGAATTATTTTTTTTAATAATATCTAAGACAAAAACCTCAAACGAATTACATACCTGTACTCGATCCGAACAAAAAAGACTAAATAATTATTGGCGTTCTATCTTGGAAGCAAGGAGGTAGATCACCGCCATTCGAACAGCAACTCCGTTTTCAACCTGTTGCAGGATGATCGACTGGCTGGAATCAGCTACATCACTTGTGATCTCGACTCCTCTGTTGATCGGGCCGGGATGCATTACTATGATCTCTTTTGGCAGCGACTCCAGAATCTCCTTGGTAAGTCCAAACTGCATAGAATACTCTCTCAAAGAAGGAAAATACTTGATATCCTGTCGTTCAAGTTGAATGCGCAACATATTCGCCACATCACACCATTCCAGCGCTCTGCGTAAATTGTGTTCGACTTTCACTCCTAATTCGTGTAGGTATTTTGGAATAAGTGTTGTAGGTCCACAAACCATCACCTCTGCGCCCAACTTCTGAAGGCAGTATATATTCGATAAAGCGACACGTGAGTGTAAAATATCACCAACGATCACCACTTTTTTACCCTCAACACTCCCTAATCGCTCACGAATGGAATAAGCATCCAATAATGCTTGAGTCGGATGTTCGTGCGTTCCATCCCCTGCATTCACCACTTTTGCACCGATCCTTTCCGATAAGAATTTCGCAGCTCCCGGATTGGGATGGCGCATAACAACCATATCGACTTTCATGGACAGGATGTTGTTAACGGTATCCACAAGTGTTTCACCTTTTTTGACAGAACTACTTGCCGCACTGAAATTGACCACATCAGCTGACAGACGCTTCTCAGCCAATTCAAAAGATAGTCTGGTGCGCGTAGAATTCTCAAAAAATAGATTAGCAATGGTAATATCCCGAAGCGATGGAACCTTTTTGATCGGACGATTGATCACATCTTTAAAACTGTCTGCCGTCCTGAAGATCAACTCGATGTCCTCACGAGTGAGGTCCTTGATCCCTGTCAAATGTTCTACGCTGAGATTATTCATTGCTTTCCGGGGTGTACAAAACTACTTTATCTTCTCCTTCGATCTCTTTCCATTCTACCGAAACGCGCTCTGAGATCAGGGTATCAACGGTCTGACCAACATAATCTGCCTGTATTGGCAAATCTCTTCTAAACCTGCGATCGATCAATACCAACAGTTCAACCTTTTCCGGCCTACCAAAAGCGAGCAGGGCATCCAAACCTGATCGGATAGTTCTTCCGGTGTATAATACATCGTCCACCAGTACAACCTTCTTGCCCTCGATCACGAAGTCAATATTGGTAACACTTGGGATCAAAGGTTTTTCACGACGTCTGAAATCATCACGGTAAAACGTAATATCCAGGTTTCCACAAACAATATCCTTGTTCAGAATGGACTCCAACTGAGACTTCAAGCGTTTAACCAGATCCACACCTCTTGGCTGCAAACCAATGAGCACAGTATTGGAAAAATCATTATGGGTTTCGATGAGTTGATAGCAAAGCCTTTTGATCGTCAGTTCAACGTGTCTAGAATTAAGAATGACCTGCTTTTCCATCTTTACAAAGATAAAAGGAAATGCTCTCACATAAAATCTAATCAGTTAAAATCTTATTGATTTTTTGAACAGTTTTCAACATAGATCACCATATAGCAACAGCACACTCAACAAGTCCAACCATTCACTCGTTCTGCTCAAGTTGCTTCCAGCTCTTTTGTAAATTCGTTATAGTCCTTAGTGACAATGAATGTTTTCATCGTTTTGTTTGTTTTTGGTTAGTGTCAAACGCCCCTTTTCAATCTGTTTATGATCGCAAGGGGGCGTTTCTTTTTGCACAAAAAAAGAGGCTGTTTCTTTTTGAAACAACCTCTTTCAGTTTTTACAAGTCGATCAACTACTTCTTGTTCTCCATAAGATATTGAACTGCTTTTTCAGCACTTACAAATCCTCCGCTGATCGACACTGCATTCATTCGATCTTTCTTCTTGGTCCCCGGTACACGGATCTTCTTCTTGTAAGGAACAACCGTTTTCATCAATACATCACGAACCTCTTCCGCTGAAAGCTCAGGGAAATAACCACGGATCATAGCACAGACACCCGCAGTTGCAGGACAAGCCATACTGGTCCCGGAAGCGTCTTCGTACTTCTGATCCGGTACAGATGAATAAATGTCCACACCCGGAGCAAAGAGATCAACAGTCGTTGCACCATAATTGGAGAAGTCAGCCAACAATTTCTTCCCTTTTTTAGAGCTGCTGCTGGCACCTACTTCAATCCAGTTGGTTGCGGTAGTTCCATCACTCAACAGTCGAGTTGGGTACGAATCTTCAATATCCTTGTTCTTCGCATCATTTCCTGCTGCATGCACGAGTAAAACATCTTTGCTTTTCGCATAACTAATCGCTTCATCAACAGCCTCTTTGTGAGGAGTGTAATACTTTCCAAACGACATGTTAATCACTTTTGCTCCATTATCCACCGCATATCGGATGGCATTTGCAACGTCTTTGTCTCGTTCATCGCCATTTGGAACGGCGCGCAACACCATGATCTTCGCATTAGAAGCCACACCGTCGATACCAATTCCATTGCCTCTCTTTGCTGCAATAATTCCGGCTACATGGGTTCCATGCATCGCATCCGGACCTTCATAACGATTACAGCCATAGTTGCGATCACTTAGATTATACGGATCATCACCTACAACAGCCATGCGCATACTATCAGCGTCGATCTGATTATATTTGATCAAATTACCTATCTGATCAGCACCACCGGAAACTTGTGGTTCCAGTTCTTTAGCGTCCATCAACATGAGGATCAACTTCATTCGCTTTTTGAGTTTCTTGTCCATTTCGTCCTGAGGAACATATGCTTTGTTCGTCTCTTTCGAAAATACACCATTCGAAGAAGCCTTTACGCGCTCCATATAATCCGTCAGCATTTTTATCCCCTGGTACTGTCCCAGGAGTTTACCCTGTTCTTCGTCAAAACTGATCTTGAGGTCCTGATACTTCGCATATCGTGCTTTATCTTCCTCTGTAAGTGCGTTAACATCTTTTCCTTCGAAGTATTTGCGCTCGCGGTGATACATTCTGGCAATCTCCATAGCTTCAAAGTTGATATCTTCCTTTTCTCCGCCAAGGAATGACCAGCCATGGACATCATCAATGTATCCATTGCCATCGTCATCGATCCCGTTGTCCGGAATTTCTCCGGGATTAACCCAAAGCACATCTTTCAGATCCTCATGATCTACTTCCACCCCACTATCAATGACAGCAACGATCACTTCCTGAGCTTTTTTGTCTTTGAGCAATTCATAGGCATTTTCAGCTCCTGTCCCGTATATTTTTTCTGTTTTTGGGCTCTTGTTGTACCAGTTCTTTTGTGCTTTTTGTCCTACTACTGACAAGGACATGGAAAACACTATTACCGAGAAAATCAGTTTTTTCATTTATATGATCTGTTTAGTATTCGTTATACAATATTATCCACCTTTCTTTTTGACCACATACCCCTCTTTTACGAGTAGATCGAAGATCTTATCCTTGAAATTACCCTGAATGAGTATTTCATTATCCTTCACGGTTCCACCCACTCCACACTTACTTTTTAAAAGTTTACCAAGATCCTTGAGATCCTCCTCTTTTCCAATAAATCCTTCAACCAGGGTCACCTCCTTACCTGCACGCTGTTTACGATCTATCGAAACATAAAGCTTCTGTTCACCGTTCGGTAGCGTATCGATCTGTTCCTCTTCCTCAAACTGAAACTGAAAATCTGGATTCGTTGAGTACACTATATTAACCCGTTCTTTCTTTTGCTTTGCCATTAGTTTTTTTCAATTAACGTCGCTCTGACATCATCTGTTACCACACCATCCGGAACCTTTCTCAATGCACTTCGGATTCCACTCGGAGAACGCATTTCAAAGATATACACTTTTTTACCTAGTTGACGGAAAGCATTTACAAGTTGTTTATCCGTCGTTTTGTTCTTGGACATTATGCCCTTGAGACCAGGATACGTATCCAATAGGTCGACACTAAGATTGGAACCATCAGCCGACAAAAGCACCTCAAATCCGGCAGAATTGAAAGGGACGATCCAAGCAGCATTGGACAATACACAATAGCACTTTATGGAAGGGTCATTCATCAAAGGCGTATTCATCAAGGCATTGATAAACATGTCCTTATCAACAAATTTATCTTTACATGAATTGTAATGACGAATGTCCAACAGGATGGTTTTCCCTTTTAAGTAATTGAGGTCAAGTTCATAAAGGGGAATGAGTTTTTCCTTTTTCAAGGTTGAGTAATTCAATTGTTCGAGCTGAGCAGAATTCAGATCGTTCACACAACCATAACCATTGGATTCGGAACTCAAATTCTCATCATGATACAACCACAGATCGCCGTCCTTTGACATTTGGACATCCACTTCAACTCCGGAACATCCACTGATAGATAAAGCAAACTCGATCGCTTCTGCAGAATTATTGTGATAAATACTATTCTCTATCCTCAATCCCATCCCCGCATGTCCAAGTACATCAACATTTGGATGTTCTGTTTTTTTGGAACAAGACCAAAGAGCTACGATAAAAATGAGACTATAGCGCATAAGACAAACCAATTGAACTCCAGTAAGCAATTAAATGATGGGTACGCTTACTCTCTTTAATCTGATCATAGAATCGTTCAGCCATCCAACCTCCCTCCAGCTCAAAAACGAACATCAGTTTAGAACCATAACGCAAATGAACTCCCGTCATGACCTCATGCCACTGATGCCATCGACTCTCAGCTCTGTTCACTTGAAGAAATGAATAACTGTATCGTACGTTTGGGCCTAATTTGAATTTTTCACGGTCGACAAAATGAAAAGTATTGCCAATGCTGATCCGTGGATAGATCCTACCTTGAAAGAATGTTCGGTTTACGCCGAATGTAAGACCTACAGAAGGTAACGAACGGCCGTATGATCTGGAATAACCAAGCCCTGTAAAAAAGTCAAACTTATTGACCCCAAAATTCAGATCGAGAAAATGCTGAGCCTGCGCCTTGCAGGATAAAATGATAAAAAGGAATAAAACCAAGAAGCTTGACCTGATCATTGGTCAAATGTAAGAAATTAGTAGGTCAGATCTTAGGACATTTTTTGCAATGAACTCCTTTCTTCTTATACTTCTTACAGCAGTTCTTCTTCTTATCACAAATGCAATCTGAACAAGTGAAAATGAACTCAAATTCGTTACGCCGGGGATTGACTGATTGTTTCATCCTTATTTAGACTAATTCCAAACAAAAATAAAAACATTTTGATTTACTAAGTATGACCAAAATCAGTTTTTTAAAAAAGAATTTGCTGAGCCGAACGAAAAGTGTTTGCATGGGCCTCGATGATCACCTTGATATCCTTGCTGTATCCTCCTCCCATACTGCAAACAACGGGAACTTTCAATGAGTTGACAAATTCAAAAACGACCTCGTCGCGTCGTTTACAGCCGTTCATGGAAATATTCAATCGACCCAATTGATCAGAGTCCAACACATCTACTCCACACTGATAGAAAATGAAATCAGGTTTAAACTGCTCCGTGATTCGATCAAGTGAGCTTTCGAGTTGATAGAGGTAATCTTTGTCCCTGATCCCGTCATCCAATTCAACATCGAGGTCGGACAATTCTTTCTTCAAGGGGTAATTATTCCGACCGTGCATACTGAAGGTAAAGACACGTGGGTCATTATGAAAGATCTCTGCAGTACCGTTACCTTGGTGGACATCCAGATCGATAACAAGGATCTTTCCTGCTTTCTTTTCTCGCAATAACCATCTGGCTGCAATGGCCTGATCGTTCATCAGGCAAAATCCCTCTCCCTTGTCAGAAAAGGCATGATGTGTTCCTCCGGCAATGTTCATGGCAGCGCCATTTAACAAAGCCAGCTCGGCACATGCCCGTGTTCCTTCCATGATGAGTTTTTCACGCTCCACAAGCGATTCAGTTTGGGGAAATCCTGTTGCC
The DNA here is from genome assembly GCA_964593935.1 of uncultured Akkermansia sp. Lineage (GTDB taxonomy): Bacteria > Bacteroidota > Bacteroidia > Flavobacteriales_D > Crocinitomicaceae > M0103. The sequence goes on from CAZQKN010000001.1 coordinate 632,839, forward strand.
CGCTCTTCCTGCCGACTCAATCGAAGTCCATAAAGTTTATCGAGATAAACATCGTTGTGTGCCGCCAACGCATCCTCATCATTCAAATTCCCTGGTTCAAAGAAATTATCATCAGACAAGGTTCCTTCGTGTATCAGCTGCCTTGGAAGCAAGTCGTACTTTTCCATTGGAAAGCGATGACCAGGTGGAAGATCAAGCACATAACGAAGATCGAATGCTACCTTTAACATATCAATATGGTGCAATCATAACGGCAACCCAGATCAGATCGCCTTCTTTCTCGAGATCATAATTCATAATTGCATCAAAGGAACTCATACTATCACCTTTATAAACGACGCCATCCTTGAAAGTATACAGGCAATCTGAACTAAAGGAGCTGCTTCCAAGATACAACTTACCGTCCTTCAAGGTAAAGAGCACATCGAAGGTTGAGTTAGAGTTACCCCTGTAGATCACTTCCGATTGAACGGTATACTTGATATCCGCAAAAGACCTTCTGTCACGGAAGTATACCTTATTGTTCTCAATGAAAAGGTACTCCGAACGGATGGCCGAATTCAACAAACGGTAGACTACATTATTCTTCAATTCAAACACCAGATCATTAGGCAACTTATTCTTCCCAATGTAAACTTTAGTTTGAGAAAAAGACAAAATGCTTATGACACAGAAAAAGCAAACAATCAAGAAACGCATCACATGTTCTTTTTAATGGTGATCTCCACCGAAAAGAAACACTTACCGTGACCGAGTTGTTCAATAGTAAAGTCCAAAGGATTCTCGCTCTTCATTCTCATGGTAAGAAAACCCAGACCTGCCCCACCCTTTCTGGTAAAGAATCCATTGTTGAGTAGGTCCGTGTAGAGTACTTTCAGCTCTTCCTGAGACATGTCATTTATTTTCTTCAAGTACTGTTCAACCGCTTCACGATCGACCTCATCGATCATATTTCCCATTGAAATAAAATAGTGCTCTTTGCTTTTTGAGATCAGTAAATAAGCTCCCTGAGACCCTACATCATCCCGTTCACCATGCTGCCTAATATTCTGAAGTCCCTCAATCAAAATCGAGAATATCCTTTTGATCAATTTTTTGCTTGCACCTGCGGAGATCAGCTGATCTTCCATGGCTTCGGCGAGTCCGTTAACAAGAGCAGAGGTAAATTCTCCAAAATGATGAATGATCACTTGATGTCCGAGATGGGTGTTGTTTTCCATCCTGGACAAATAGATATTTCTGATATACGATAGACTGTTGCCATTTATTACGGTGATCATACTTCAATTTAGCAATTCCGGTGATCATTATCTGACCAAATGAATAAACCCATACATTGGTTTATCATTTTCTGGGGTGATCAAATAGGTATACACTCCATCTTTCAGATCTGTCCCGTCTTGATCCTTTCCATTCCAGTCATTCAAATAATTGGAAGTCTCCCAAACGACATTACCCCATCGGTTCAAAATGATCAGCGAAGTATTCGGTTTCAAACCTTCCACCACGAAGGTATCGTTGTTCCCATCACTATTGGCTGTAATAACATTAGGAATGTTCAATTCAGAATAAACCAGGACGGTTTGTGAAGTTACTGATACACATCCATTTGCATCGGTAACATAAAGAATCACCGGATATGAACCTTCAGCACTGAAACTGTAATCAATATTTTCTGTGTCAAACACTTGACCATCTATCGACCATTCATAAACTAGCGGCCCTTGCCCGGTTGATGTATTGTCGAAAATGACATTCTCATCTACATCCGGGAACTCTGGTGTCCAGGTAAAATTGGCGACAGGCCCCGTAGGTTCGTTCAACACAATTGGTCCGTACTGCTCTATGCATCCAAAGGCATCGGTAACTGTCAATGAATAAGATCCCGGAACCAAATTGCTGATATCCGAAGTGAACAATGTATCACCCGACCATACGAAATCAAAAGGTGCTTCTCCGGTGAACTGAAGACCAGTGATGCTTCCACCTGCAGTACAAGTCGGCTGAAGGATTTCCAGCGCATTGTCATCTATCTGAGGACCACTGACCTCACTGACGTTGATCGTTTCTGTATCCGAACACCCTGCAGCATCAGTTACCGTCAACTCGTAGCTCCCTGAAGGGATATTGCTGAGGTCAATAGTGTTCAAGGATGAATTTCCATTCCACTCGTAAGTATAGGCTGGTGTTCCACCACTTACAGAGATCCCGGAAATAGACGCATCACTTTGTCCGCAATGTGCAGAAGATACCGATACATTCGTTGCATCAATGACTGGCGCATTGTTCATAACGATCTCAACACTTACCTGATCACTGCATCCCAAAGAATTGGTAACTGTCAAGGTATAAGTGCCCATTCCCAATCCTGACTGATCAATATCTGATGAACCATTACTCCAACTAACCGTGGTTCCAGCGTCTCCACCTGTAAAAGTGATGCCCGAGATCGATCCGGTATTCGAAGTACACGCTGTTGGTGTCACCACCATATTGACCGTGGAAATGTCAACAAGAACCGGTGTTTGAACAGCATATGTCGCACTGGTTGCAGTACAGCCATTTCCATCCGTCACGGTCAGCACATAGGATCCGGCACTCAAGCCAGTCGCATCCACGTTATTTCCGCCACCGTTAGACCAGCTATAGGTCAAACCTGTTCCGCTGGCCGTAATTCCACTGATCGAACCTAAAGTTCCATCACACTGTACATCAGAGACTACTGCATTGCTTTCATCTAACACCGGGCCACCCACATTCAATACATCGAAAGGTCCGGCCGTTGAAACACAACCAACAGCATCTGTTACGGTCAGTGAATAAGAGCCCGCAGACAGGTTCGACAGATCAACCGTCGTCTGCGAAGAATTGGTCCATGCGATAGTAAGGGCAGGAATACCTCCACTTACCAAGATCCCACCAATGCTTCCATTTCCTTGTGAGCAGACCTCGTTCACTATTGAAAGGCCAGTCACATCAATCGAAGGTGCAATTGTTTCGGTCACACTGAATGGTCCTGCAGTGGCCGTACAACCATTGTTATCTGTAACCGTCAGTGAATAAGAACCTGCAGAGAGTGATGTTGCATCCAAGGCATTACCACCACCATTGGTCCAGCTGTAGGTCAAACCGTTCCCTGTGGCCGAGATCCCTGAGATGGATCCATTTGCCTGATCACAATTCTCCTGAACAATGTTCACTCCTGTCGCATCAACCGTTGGTCCGGCAACAAATCCGACATTGAAAGGTCCTGCTGTAGCCACACATCCTACGTTATCCGTTACAGTAAGTGTGTAAGTTCCTTGAGTCAAACCTGAAGCATTTGCAGCAGAACCTCCTGAAGGAGACCAACTGTAGGTAATGCTGTTCCCTGTTGCCGTAATACCTGTGATAGAGCCAAGCGTTCCATTGCACAGTTCATCTGTGATCACCACATTTGTTGAGTTAATGGTTGGACCACCTGTTCCGGAGATCGTGTAAGGTCCGCTTTGCACCTGACAGCCGTTTGCATCCGTAACAGTTAAGGTGTAAGACCCTGCGGAGGCATTGTTCAGGTCGGTCCCAACAGAACTCACTCCATTCCAGCTAAAATTCAATGGTGCAGTTCCACCGCTTGGCGTAAGTCCTGTGATCGAACCGGGAGCGGTGCAACCGGCGTCTGTTACGACAGCCGTTCCTGAAACAACAGGACTAGGTTGAACCACCACTGTTACAGCTCTTCTGAACGTTCCTGGACATACTCCTACATAATATGTTGTTGTTGCAGTTAAGGAAGGAGTTGTAAATGTTGTTCCTGTTCCAATTACAGAACCACCGAACTGCTGAGAATACCAGGAAATTGTTCCCGGAGCTGTCCCTGTAACGGTTGCGGTAAGTGTTGCGGAGGTTCCTGAACAAATGGTATCATTCGCAACCAATATATCAAAAGTGGGTGCAGCAAGACTACCCACACCCGGATGTCCATTGGTGGAACCATTCACGATCATCTCTGTCACGTGCGGTGAATTGCTTGTCCCGGCATTTCCGCCATTCAAGTTTTGAATAGGTGTTCCGGAAGTGAATGCAATCGCACCACCTGCGCCGGCACCACCGGGACCTGTTGATTCAGCCGCAGCACCAACACCCAATAAAAGATCCACATTACCTCCATTACCACCACGAGCATTCAATGTAATTGTTGCAGGAAGTGGATTGCTATTTCGGATGTAGATACTTCCTCCGGCACCACCACCTCCGGCACCATCGTTACCTCTTTTATTATTTGAAGACGGAAAACCACTTGTTCCCTGATTGTTAGGATTCGTTTTTTGTCCAACTGCCCCATCGGCTTCAATAAGACCTGATCCACTTACCGTTCCATAAACGGTGAGCATAACGATTCCTCCACCGGCACCACCGGCACCACCCTGACCATTGTCCTGATCTCCGGCACCTCCACCTCCGCCCATGAAGATGCGTGTTGGATCGTATTGAAGAGCGTGCCCTCCAAAACCACCATTCCTTTTACGCAAGTCACCACCCCATGCCGATGCATTTGGAGCGGTTACATTAGCATCCTGATTGGAGGCAGAATAAGTATACCCTCCTCTTCCACCTCCGGGACTAACAGAATTGGCCATTCCGGCCATGTCTAGATTCCAGGCTGTATTGTATGCAGGATTGGGGATACCCTTTCCAGTGTATGTTCCGGAACCAATATTTGAACCACCACCACCGCCGGCATTCTGGTGACCACCACCACCTCCACCGTTAGCAGGAGCCCCCCTTCCGTATCTCGAGTAGGCGTTGTCATATTCAGCAGTAAAACCTCCTACACCCTCACCTTTACGACCACCGTAATCATCAACAGGCGACCCTAGATAACTGGTTCCATTTCCTGCAATGGAAGGCTGATTGGCATCTTGTCCCAAACCGGTATTATCGGCAATTGCTCCTCTGAAACCATAGGTAGAGGCAGAAATTCTTGACCCTGCATTAAAAGTAAGATTGCCATTCACTTCTATGGCTACAATCCCTCCGCTGGTCCCGTTCCAGGCTGTTGGAATAATGGCAGTGTTCGTGTTTACCGTTAAATTTTGAAAACGTGGTATTCTCACGATCTGTACTTTTCCTGAAATATCATAGGAGTTTTGCAGACCACATTGTAAAAGAATAGTGTTCGTGCCGGAAACACCTCTCACCTCCACCTGCTCAAACTTTCCGCAGTTATTGTAATTGGTCACTTGTCCCCATGTATGTTGATCAACATCCCATCCAATGTTATAATAACTTTGAGGAACAGTGTAAGGCAATCCCAATCCACCTTGTGCAGGAGGTGCGGCCGGATAGGTGTTAATATCCATGGTAACACCTTGCATCTGGATGATCAAAATGAGGTCACCTGCCGCCAAAGGCCCGGTGAATGCGCCGCCGTTCATAGCATTACTGGCTACTGTAATTGTTGTCGCTCCCGCAGAAGCATTAGCGGTAGCACTCGTGTACGAATTGACTACCGTTGTTGTTGTTGAAACAGTGTAGTCACCATCATGTCCTCGTTGGGAGAAGGTAATACCGGAGACAAATAGGGAGTATAGAAATACGGAGAGTAATTTGTAGTTCATAGTTTGGTTTATACATGGAGAGAGACGAATATAAGCAAAAAATAGTTGGCTCGATCATGTATTATTTAATATACGCATAACGATATCGGCCACTGCGGGACAGACCTGTGTATTTTTTTCGGTGATTCCGAGTATCTGATGCATATTCTTTCGGTCCGTATGTGGATATTCCCTACAGGCCAGTGGACGCAATTCATAAATAGTGCAATAATTGTCGGCTCCCAGAAATGCACAAGGTGATGATCTCAGCACATAATCGCCTTCTTCATCCATTTTAAGATAATTGTTGATCAGGTCCTTCTCTTTCATCCGAAGACCTTTGGCAATACGCTTGATATCCACATCCCTGAAAATTGGACTTGTCGTTTTACAACAGTTAGCACATTGCAGGCAATCGATCTTTTTGAAAGCCGCATTGTGAAGGGTATGGAAGCGCTGATCAAGATCTTTGGGCTTTCTTGATTTTAAGAGCTGAAAGTACTTTTTGATCTGTACCTGCTCCCCTTCAGCCGTTAGCAGAAGATCTCTGTATTCTCTTTTTATTTCCATATTAATTCCCGCGGATTTAGAAACGGCAACCTGATGCTTGTTATATTTATGGCGAATATACTGAGAACATGGAAAAATACGATCTTATCGTTATCGGCGGTGGCCCTGCAGGTTACGCAGCTGCAATGCGCGGAATTGACTATGGCAAGAAAGTTTGCCTGATCGAGCGCGATAAAGTTGGAGGTGCCGGAGTTTACAACGGTGCGCTTTCTTCCAAGACACTTTGGGAGATCGCCAACAAGGTTTCCAACATCAACGATACCATTGTTTCAGAAGGTAGATCGCCCTATGAGATCTCATGGATCGAAGTTAAAAAAACACTTGCCGAAGCTATTTTCGAACGTAAATTCCAGTATTCCTGCCATATCAAGCTTTTGCAAACAGAAACAATGCACAAGTTGTTGCATTATGAGCGAGGAATGGGATCTCTGGTTTCGCAACATGAAGTGAAGATCACACACGATGGTCAAGAAAAGATCATCTGGGGTGAAAACATCGTATTGGCCGCAGGAAGCCGACCGAGGAAAGTCCCGAACATCCAGGTGGATGAAAAGATCATTATGACCAGCGATGGCATAGACAACCTGGACGATTACCCGAAGAGCCTTGTGATTGTCGGTGCAGGAGTTATTGGGTGTGAGTACGCGACGATCTTCTCCAATTTTGGTAAAACAAAAGTCTATATAATCGACCGTCAGGAAAGGATCCTTCCATTTGAGGATGAAGATGTTTCTACACTGGTCGCCAATAACTTGAAAGAAAAAGGTGTTACGATCCATTCCAAAGCAAACCTGGAACGACTGGAAGCTATTGACGGTATGGTAGAATATGAATTATCCTATCCTGATGGTCGAAGTGAAGTTATCCGCGTTGAAAAAGCTCTTTTATCGATCGGTCGTGTACCGAATATTGAAAATCTGGGACTTGAAAACGCCGGGGTTCAAATGTCCAAAAGAGGGGTTCATATAGGTGACGACGATACACGGACGAATATCCCAAACATCTATGCAGTAGGAGACGTCTCAGGTCGCATCGCTTTAGTGAACATGGGGGAGATCGAAGCGCGTCATGCGGTGGAAAAAGCATTCGGCAACAAGCCTGAACGCTTGAATTACGACAACATATGTACGATCATGTTCCTCAATCCGGAAGTGGCCGCTGTTGGTCTCAATGAACAGCAATGTCAGGAACAAAGTATACCCGTTAAAGTGGTGAAAGTTGATTATTCCCTGATCACTCGTGCCATCGCCATGCGAAAGACCCAGGGCTTTTTCAAAATTATTGTCACCAACGATGATGAAATGCGCATCCTTGGAATGCGTGCCGTTGGCGAGCATGCCTCAACAGCCATTCAAGCGGTTGGATTATTGATCAAATTGAACATGCCAATCGAAGTGCTTTCTGAACTCGTTCATCCACATCCATCAATCGTGGAAGGAATCCAGGAATGTGTCCGTATGTTATTGAATCGTTCGATCTTTAAATCTTCCGTATTCAAGGACAAATTGGCTTGTTATTCATTGGTAAATGGCGTGAAGACGCCGTTGGAGAGATTGTGATATAGTTTGGAGTTTAGAGTTTAGAGTTTAGAGTTTAGAATTTAGAATTTAGAGTGATCAGAAATCAGTGATCAGTGATTAGTTGATCCCGATGGTATCGAACATATTCGGCGAATTGGTTTGGAATACAGAATGTACAGGTAGGTTTGTGATCTATAGTTAACCCATTGCACAGGAACAGAATTTTCCTCAAACAAAAAAGGAGCCCTGGGGCTCCTTAGTCTTGTTAAACAAGTAAGATTATATTACACCGAGTACGATCAACAAAGCGTAGATTACCGCTGCCAATCCGCACAACCAGAAAATCCCTCCAAATAGCCCGAAAGCACCCCAACCGAGGATAGCGAGGATCAAATCGATCCAGAAACGTCCTGTAACTCCTTCAAAAATGAATACTGCCAACGGTGGAATAATGATCGCCAGGATCACCAAGACGATGATCATTACATCACTTGCCGGTGCATTATTCGATCTTTTCTTCAAGACTTTAACGGTCTTTATTTTTTCAGCTGAACGCACTGTTGATCTTTCATCTGAAGACTCCTCAATTGTTGATACAGTTGAGTTTAACGTTTCAGCATTCACTGATTCGCTCAAAACCACCTCTTCATTGTTCGTTGTAGCACTGGCCATTGCAGGTGCATCAGCAACAGGTTGATCGTTGCGAATAGTAGTTGAAGAAACATATTTCTTCTGACTTTCTTCTTCAATGCGGAAAATGTCGAATTCCTCTTCACCGTTCCCTTTAGCCGGCTTTACTTTCTCTGATCGATCCCAGTAAACTCCTCCCGTATACTTTCTTTTCTGGAAGATTCCTCCACCTACAACATCGTTGGATGTGGAACAAGCTCCGAGAACAAGTACTCCCAAAAGAGCAAGACCGATAAATTTAATTTGACTCATGTTATTAAGATTTAAGTGGTTGCACAACAAATATATACTATTTTCCTTTCAATTCCATTGCCTTCAAAGTGTTGATCATCAATGAGGCGATCGTCATAGGTCCAACACCACCCGGAACAGGTGTTATGAACGAACATTTCGGCGCAACATTGTCAAAATCAACGTCACCTTTCAATCTCCACCCGCGAGCTCGAGTGGCATCCTCTACTCTTGTTGTTCCAACGTCGATCACAACTGCTCCTTCTTTTACCATATCTGCCGTTACGAATCCGGGCTGACCAATTGCAGCGATGAGGATATCCGCATTCAAACAAAGTTCTTTCAATTCCTTGGTTCGACTGTGAGCCAGTGTCACCGTGCAATTCCCGGGGTCGGAATTCCTTCCCAGCATGATGCTCAGGGGTGTTCCAACGATGTTACTGCGTCCTATTATAACACAGTTCTTTCCTTCCGTTGCGATGTTGTTTCTTTTCAGTAATTCAACTATTCCGGCCGGTGTCGCAGGAAGGAACCCCGGAAGGTTCAGGATCATATTACCCAAATTCACCGGATGAAAACCATCAACGTCCTTTTTAGGATCGATCGCCTGAGTAATCTTCAATTCGTCGATGTGCGGGGGCAAAGGCAGCTGAACGATGAATCCGTCAATGCTTTTATCCTCGTTCAAGGACTGGATCTTCGCCAAAAGGATCTCTTCAGGGACACTCTCGTCGTAACGGATGAGTGTACTTTCGAAACCGATCTGGTCGCACGCCTTGACTTTTGCACCAACATAGGTCATGGAACCTCCGTCATTTCCGACGAGTACAGCAGCCAGATGCGGGATCTTTTTTCCGTTGCGCTTTCGTTCCTGAACCGCCTCAGATAGCTCTTTTCGAATGGACTCCGCCGTTGCTCTACCGTCTAATAACTGCATTTAAACCGATTTTGCGGCAAAGATAATATGCTTGCAGAGAATCTACACCATATCACGGTCGATATTTCAGTACAGTTTTCACCAACAATTGTTAATTTTACACAAACACTTGACAGATGAAAAAACTTGTACTTCTTCTGAGCCTTTTTGGAACAATGAATACATCAATGGCTCAAACGATCGAAGGCCACGAAATCGGTATCGACGGATTCGTTAATGCTTCGACGATCGGTGGAACATATGCCTTTGGATTGAAGTACGGAATGGTCTTGAATGAGAACCTTGTAGTTGGACCTTCAGTTCGTTTTCAACGTTCCTGGTCAAACAATATTGGAACAAAATTCAGCTACAACATTTATGGCGGTGGACTCTTTTTGCACGCTCGTTATCAAAATGTCATTTACGGAGCATTGGAATTTGAAATGTTGAACAGTCCGATCAGTTATACGATCGTCAACCCAGGAAAGAATTGGGTTCCAACCTTCTTTATTGGTGGTGGATTTTCGAGAGAATTCAATGAGCTGGTTCGCTTGAACCTTGGATTGTATTACGATCTGATCAATCATGTCAACAGTCCGTTCAGACAGCACTACACGTTCAAGATCACCGATGCTCAAACCGGACAGACAGTGAAGTGGATCCCGATCATATACAGGATCTCATTTTTCTTTCCAATTGGGAGGTAGGTTTTATAGTGATCGGTGAATAGTGATTAGTCAATATACATTATCGGTTCCCCGTGTTTAAGCGATAAAATCATCATGACAGACCAGGAAGAATTAAACATGAGAGAAAGGATCGCTGAACTGGGAAGAGCTTCCGTTCACTTCAGGGTTCAGGTTTTCAGCAAGAAAACAGGTGAACGATGTGGTTTTGCGTGGTGCATGATCGGAGAAACATTTGTCAATGAATTCGGCTATGAACTGGAGGGAAAAGGGAATCGTTCCAATCACGGCATCAAAGACCTGATCGTCGGCATGATGAAAATGAAAAAAGCGGTGTCCGAAAGCAAGTATTCCTTTGGCGACAAGTACATTATTGACACCTATGGCAAAACCAAAGGATTGACCAAGAAAAAAGCCGAACAGATCGTATTGGAGTGTTGGATTTTGGTAACTGAGTCAAATGAAAAAAATAAATGATTCGCGCTTTTAAGATCTAATCCTTTATTTTTCATTCATTTGATCCTCTTTCATATGGATTCAGTGAGTTTGTTTTTATAACATTTGATTGGATTCTAAAACATCAATTCAGGATTCATTATTTTTCTCAGAAAATTGTTACTACCACTATAGCACTCCATACGACACTTTGAAATTTTTACCTTAAAATTTTCGTCAGATATTTATGTGTTCTTTGCATTTTGTTTTCGAAAGGAAATCGCTCATTGAGAATTTGGGGTTTAACTTGTAGAAATTTTTCATATGCAGTTAAATTGTTGTTATCCCGTATGGATTTATCAATATTCAATTCTTTCAAGATTGGAACAATTTCTCGAATACAATTGACAGTTAATTCTTTATTACAATTCAAGATTTGATCAATGAGCCAATGATAAAGGGTCCCTCCTTCTTCTGTCATTTTCTGATTCACGTCTATTTTATAGTATTTGATTAGCTCCATTAACTCTTTCATATAATTTTCATCGGGATAATTACCGCCTGTTTTTCTTACATTTTTGAGAAAATATGACAAAACATGGACTCCTTCAAATTGGGTATTCAAATCAAAATCCTTCGAATAAAGTAAAGTTCGATTTTTGTAATCTTCATGAGTATTTACTATCTCCTCCTTCATTGTTGCTTTTTCATCATTGGACAAATATGGGTTATTAAGAATAGAATTTATTTCGGTTTCCAGTTGGAAAAAAGGCTGGCTCACTTCCCAATATTTATTCATGTTACACATTGAACCTGTGCTGAGAATGGATACTAATAATGGTTCTCCATCACCGTTCGTAACCGTCAATAAATCATATCTTTCATCTAAAGCCTTAAACAAACGTATATTGTTCTTTTGATGTGCAACAAATGCAAGATTATCCGTATTTGAAAATTGCCTTTCATGTTGAATAGATTCATAACCTCCAATTAGAAAACCAATGCTCAGGGCATCTAAAGGCTTACCCATTTTCAAGGCATAGTGTGGGTAGCTTGTATTTACTAAACGAACTACCCAGTCATCTAGTCTTTTGGAAGATCTCCAACTTTTCATATTTTCCAATGTAGTTTTCTGTGCCTCTCTCACTGTCGCCATGTAATGGGGTTGTTTCATATCCTTTTCTATGCCTTCAATGATCACGTCAATTTTCTCCTTTGTTGAGATAACCGTATTGCCGTACTTGAACATGTAATAATCGTAGTACCCCTTTTTTAAAGAATTTGAATATGTGTTAGACCTATCTGAACCAATAGTGCTAAATATCATCAAATCTATTTCTTCAATTTCTTCATTGGAAAGCGACTTTTTCTTCAACCAGTCTTGATATTTTTTAATCGACTCATCTTGCATTCTAAGTGTTTCATTACGCATTTCAATGGTATAACCTTCTTCGGTCGCAGGAAAATTTTCTATTAGTGTACGAGATTTGACTATAGCATCAATTATGAGCTTCAATTCTTCTTGAATCGTTAATGGTTTTGATACGATTTGATTTTCATGGGTCTCTTTTAATTGATCAAGTTCACTGATAAGAGGGCAATGATCAAATGCTAATACGCCAGAGTTAATAAATTGGTGCGCGTTGTTGCGACTTTTGGAAGAATACAATTCGTCTAAAAAATATTTCACAACTCTCTCCTTCACTTCAGGAACCTGATCAAAGTAAGCCTTATAAACCACACTATTTCCCAGTGCAGTGAAATACTCAGGTACAATTGTTAGGTCATTGACAAGCTTAAAGATAACCTCAGCCACTTTCTTTTTATCAAACTTGTCTATTTCTGCTGCTGCACGCATGGGCTCCGTACCTGCAAGAACGACCAAATTGATCGGAGAATTCTTAAATGTCTTTTTATAGATATCCTTTTTCTTGTTAACTGACATTAAAAAAGTGTAACAATTAGGAGACAACGATTTTTCAGCAATTTCAATTGGATGTTTACCTTTCAAAATAAAGTCAATACTGACTCCTTCTTCGTGTAAAAGTTTTACAACTTTTTCGCTATCATAAGAGACAGCAAGCTGAATAGCGGTCTGGTATGTCAACTTCCTCTGGTTGGGATTCAAATTTTTTACAACATGATCCAAAATTCTCAAAGCGTTAACAGGACTATCAATTGAAATGACATATGTTAAAATATTCATTTCATTTATTGTAATTACCTTATCAAGCCCAAGTTTCAGAAATTGATCTAAAAAGATCATATTTTCCTCTTTCAAAGCATTCTTAATTTGAAACTCCACTTTAGGGATGAGAAGATCCATCATCTGTTGATCCTCTTGTGAAAGCCCTGACATATCATAACTTTTAGCAAAAATGAAATTGCTTAGCGATGAGACTGCACTTAGATCCTTGTAGTATTTTGCCAATTGAAGAAAATATAACCTTGATGGTTTCAACGAGGCAGCTACACCCCCGAAATGAATAGCCGCGGTTCTGAAATGCTCATTGTTCGTTTCAAGAAATAAATCAAATTTTCTTTTTGCGGTTTCGCTCATAAACCCATGATTATTCAAATCGGTCTTTATATCACTCCCGAAATACTTGCTTGGAGTTGGACAATTATTAGATAGCCAATATGTATTGTTGACTGAAAAATTGGATTTCATACTTCTCAAATGACAATCCAAATTCTCAACATATTTTAAGTAATAAGTCTCTTCTTCTAACGAATTTGAATAAGCTGCCTTTTTAAAATATTCCTCCTTTAGTGAATTATTATAATCTACTGCTTTCCAGTAAATTTTACTCATTTGAGTCAATCGATCTCTATAAAGAGCTTCCTTCTGTCGTTCCAATTCTCTAAGAGCTTCCTGTTTCTCCAGATGTGCGTTTAGCAAACCAAGCCCTTGAAAAAGAGCGCTTTCATAATCCTTGTTCCCAATGCTATTGCCTAGTTGTTGTCCTGTTTGAAATGAATAAGAGTTGTATTGCTCGTTGAAATTGGCTTCTAAATTTTCAATTTGAGTAATTTTTTGATTAAAGTCATTCAATAGTAAAACCGGGTCTGTAGTGTTAACCAATCCTTGAATTTGTTTCAAATTCTTGGACAAATCTTTTGCCATTGCTTCTCCAACTCGTTTTACATTCATGCCCGAGGCATAGGCATTGAACTCACTTGCAGAACTGAAGGATTTGATATATTCATCTCTGAATTTTTCTGAATTACTTTCGTGACCTGTGTAGATGAGGTCGACTTGGGGTTGATTGACATTGTTACCGGACGAGTTTCCGTTTGAATTACTACCACCTGAAACCACCTTACAGGAATTGACCAATGGTGGAATTTCACCACAACTAGGATACTGGTTTTTAATGGTCGTTCTAATGTTGTTCATTATTTTCACCAAATTATCGGCATCCTCTTGATTCGACAACCCTTTTTCACACTGACATTTATGTACGTGCCATGTTCCGAGTTGAGACCATCCCTGTATACAATTACTTTTCACCTTTTGATCAGCGGTCCAAGTTGCTTGTGCGTTCTTCATTTTATCAATGTACTCCTGACCTTTCGGGCAAGGTGACTGCCCAAAAGACAAGAGTGAAAGAAAAATTGAGGTAAAAGTTAAGGACCTGGTAATCTTTTTCATGCTAAATAGTCATTTATGGTATTAGTCAAATCACACAATAATATACTCTTCGCTTAAGTGGAAAGCAGTTTAAATCTTTTTGCTTTATGAATTGACAGGAAACTTTTTTCGGATTAATTATCGTATTTATCAATCCAAATCATCTCGGTCCAAAGCCACTTTCCATCCGGAAAAATTCCACCCACCCAAACGCTTAGCCAGGTTATCGTCGTTGTCATACGTCCCTGTAGATGTTTTTCCTGAAAGAACATACGTTACGGAGACGTCTTTTTTTCTTGACCGCTCATCGGACCACGAAGAACTCACGTCATATACCTTGACATGAACTGTTTTATCCGTTTCATTGTAAACTCTGAAGTGAATAGCGTAATCAGTCACCTTGTAATAAAGAGATACCTTTCCTCCATAAACATAAATTGTCTCGTGTTTGGTATAACCCTCAAGGTTTTGAGAGTTTGCTGTAAAAGCATAAAGAACAAACAATAAGCTAACTAATAATACATTTTTCATGTTGTAAAACATTAGGTTATGTCCTACTCTGTTCAGGCTTTTCGGTAACGCCTTTTATTAAATCATTCAATCCCCTTGTTCAAACTCCGGATAAGGCATTTGCTCCTTTTCCAGGTCGTATAAAAATTCTGTTTTCAGTTCTCCGGTCATCCAATCGATCCATGCCCAACGGCCTTTTTGTTTTACAGCCAGATAAGGCGTGTTCTTATTTTGAACATCGAAGATCTTGTAATCGTCGTAGAGGCATTCTACGGTCTGTCGGGCGTCTTCTTCCGCAAAACTCCATGGAGAAAGGTAAATCCCAACCTTTCCCTTGTTCCACACTCCGGTCATCCGCGCATTGAATCCGAAAAAATCGAGCGAGTCGTATTGCATTGGTATCTTCTCGTGCACTTCTTTCACCGACCAGATCTGGTACATTCCCCATTTTCCTGTTTCTGCGTTTCGCACTTTCATAACACCGTCTTCGTTGTAGGGGTCGTGGATCACCTGATCGATCCCACGCTTCTTCAGCATTTGACTGTACTCCACCTGATCTTTGGTGAGGTGCACCATTGGAACATCTGTCTTTATATTGTACATGAAATCATAGATCACGTACTTATTTTCCAGATCCATCATACCCCATTTACCCTTGTATTTAGCCAACAAGCCATGTATCGATGGACCCAGTAAAACATAGTGGACTTCTTCAAATTCTAAATTGGATACTTTTTGCTCGGTATAACTGTCATAAACCGTCCATAATTTCGATTTCGCGTTGCGAAACATTTTATAGCGACCGAAATACTCCGGTTCGTACTCATGACCTGAGGGTGTTCTTCCATAATCTCCCTGTAATATGAGTACCAGATCAGCTTTGAAGCGCTTTCGATAATCTTCCACCGCATCAGCACTTTCAATGGCCAACTTAAAAGGCACATCTTTACGAACGCTGTATATACAAGGTATCAGACTTTGGCTTCCCCACATATCGTTAAGTCCCCAGTAATCTCCCTTTCTAACCCAAAGCAGATTGCTGTACTCTCCGGTCTGGCTATAATTGTGTGTACTTGATTCAGCGATCACTTCATCGTATTCGAACACCAGATCATCCAAAGTGGTATCAAAACTGAAATACTCAATTGACTTGTACCCTACCTTACCATCCATGTAAAAGAAATACTGTTTTCTGTAGCCGTATTCGTCCACGTAGATATCTATCTTATCGAATTTCGCTTCGCTGAGTGTATTCAACCCAAATCCACTGTCGTCACCTGAATCGTAGATATTTATTACACCCCATTTCTTCGTCGAGCTGTTTCGGCAAAAAAATATACTACCTAAATCGTCGGCAGGAATAAACTTGTCGTAGCCGGATTGCTTCAGGAAATTGGTTTCTTCGGCGGTTTGTGCAATTGACAACTCAGCACATAAAAGCAAAAAGAAAGAAATTAAATGAAGGCGTTTGATCAATCGCATTTTCTACTGTTTTACAATTCTAATATTTTCCGAACCTAATACGATCAGGTAAACACCATCAGACTTTTCTGAAAGATCCAAGGTATTTTGCCCTTCACTAAATGTTCCAGAGTATAAAGTCTGTCCTTGTAAATTCTTGATCTGGAAATCCCGATTTAGTTCAGAAATAATCTGGTATACCCCCTCACTCGGATTCGGATACACCATCAAATTTGTTGCGGTCATTTCATCCACTGCCACCGTCGTAATCTCCCCACACTCCGACACCACCTCGCAGCCGTTGGCGCTCACCTGAACGGCATAGCTTCCATTCTCTGTTGCCGTGAACGTTTGAGCTGTTTCTCCTGCAATTGGCGCGAAGGCATTGTTACAATCTACCCACACGTAGTTGGCCCCTGAAGCGTCTGCACTCAAGGTTAGGCCATTTTGTGATACGCCATTATCGGGATTTTCGTTGATGGTTACGGTAAAGCTCGTTTCATCCGAGCAAGTTCCGTTCTCTGCGTAAATGTATACGGTTTGAGTAGCATTCACCAGATCTCCAGCGTTCAACTGTGTACCACCACCGTTGGTTTCAGTGAAGTAATTACCTGTAGTTAGAGCTGGAAGTTCGTAGGAGTCGCAGGCGGTGAGGTCGCTAAAGATGTCTGCTGTAACAGGGGTATCAATGGTTAGGTTTAGGGTAACGATGCTGTCGCATCCGGCAGCATTGGTTAATGTATGGGTAGCTGTATTGTTGGAAGCAGTATATTCAATGCCGTCGATCCAGGTGTAATAGTTGCAAGAGGTGATTATATCTGCACCATTATTTGGACTACAATTTAATAATCTCGCTATCCTTGTACGGCAAGTACCATCGTAAGAAGTAAACCCACCCCCCACAATAATTTTACCGTCAGATTGGATTGAAATTGTAGTGGGACTCGAATTAAAACCTGTTCCTGGATCGAAGGTTGTATCTAAAGATCCATCAGTACTAAGTCTGGTAATATTATTTATTGAAACCCCGTTAAACGTTGAAATATTCCCTCCAACTACAGTTTTTCCATCGGATTGCCCACAAATTGTCTTGACATAATAATAGAAGCCTGAACCGGGATTAAACGAAATATCCAACGAACCATCTTGATTGAGTCGTGCAATCTTACTGCGCGAATTCCCATTATAGTTATTAAACCACCCTCCCAACATGATTTTCCCATCGTCCTGAATAAAACTGGTCAAAACACCATCGTCAAACCCTGTTCCTATGTTAAAAGTGAAATCCAAAGAGCCATCTGAATTGAGTCTAGCAATTCTATTAATTGGTATTCCATTGAATTCATTAAAATCACCACCCACAATTATTTTACCATCGCTCTGAATCGACATCGTATTTACGGACATATTAAACCCTGTTCCAGGATTAAAAGTAATATCTACAGATCCATCTGCATTCAATCTTGCAATACGATTTACAGCAGAGCCATTTAAAGATGTGAATGCGCCACCTACAATTATTTTACCATCCGACTGCAAAGAAATCGATGAAATAACACTATTGAATGCAGTTCCAGCATCAAAAGTCAAATCTATTGTTCCGTCCTGGTTCAATCTAACTATATTACTGACACTGTAACCGTTATAGGAATTAAAAAAACCTCCGACAATGATTTTTCCATCGGGTTGAAGAGCTATTGCTCTAGGACCTCCCCCGACACCAGAGATAAACGGGAAACCAGAGCCAATATTGAAAGTCACATCTCTGGTTCCATCAGAATTGAGCCGTGCTATCTTATTCATTGTAGTGCCGTTGAAGGAGCTAAAACCTCCTACAACTACAATTTTGCCATCACCTTGAATCACTGAATTTAATACACTTCCATTAAAACCAACTGATAAATTAAATGCCACATCAACGGATCCATCAGGATTTAATCGGGTCAATCTATTTCTCATTGTTCCATTGTAAGTCGTAAACTGTCCTCCTACAATAACATCACCATCAAATTGGATAGAAGTTGTATACACAGTTGCTAAAAATGAATCAAAACCGGTTCCGGTATCAAACGATAAATCCAAAGAGCCATCTCCATTGAGTCGAGCAATTCGATTTAACAATGTACCATTATATGCGGAAAAATCACCACCTACAATCATCTTACCGTCAGATTGTATAGCGATAGACCAAACAACTGCATCAAACCCTGTTCCTGAATTAAATGAAACATCCAAAGTTCCGTCTTCATTTAGACGTGCAATTCGATTTAGTGCAGTACCATTGAAGGACGAAAAACCACCACCAAGAACAATCTTTCCATCCGGCTGAATAGTTGTGGTGTGAACCCAACTATCAAATCCTAATCCCGAATCAAAGGTTCCATCCAATGATCCATCTGTATCAATGCGCGCAATATTGTTTTTTGATACGCCATTGAAAAACGAAAAATTACCACCTGCAACAATTTTCCCGTTACTTTGAAGGGAAATGGAAAAAACAGCATTATCAAATCCAAGCCCCGGAACAAAACCTGTATCCAAAGTACCATCTGAATTCAAGCGTGCAATTCGATTTCGTGTTGTACCGTTAAAGGAGGTAAACTGTCCACCAACAATTAACTTGCCATCAGGTTGAATAGCAATAGTGTTTACCGTACCGTCAAAACCACCACCAGGATTAAATGTCACATCAATAGAACCATCTGTATTTAGTCTTGCTATTCGATTAATGTTAGTGCCATTATAGCTGGTAAAAAAACCTCCTACGAGTATCTTGCCATCATTTTGAATGACAGAAGTAAGAACTGTTTGATTAAATCCTGTACCCTGATTAAAGGATTCATCGAGCGATCCGTTGGAATTTATTCTAGCTATTCGATAGGCGTTGACCCCATTAAAAGCCCCAAATTCTCCACCTAAAATTATTTTTCCATCTGATTGAATGGCACTAGTATAAACGGTACCATCAAACCCAGACCCATCCCCAAATGCACAATCATCAAACGTATTAAAAGTCGGATCATTTGCTCCCGGCTGGGCAAAAGCCAAGTTTAAACCTGCTAAGAAAAATGCACAGAGGATCGTTCGGTTGAGTAAAAAATTGAATAGTGACATGCTTCCGAAAAATTTATAATTTAAAATTTACACCATGTTTCCTGATCAAAAAAATTGAATTCCAGATCAGGAAAAACCTAAAATTTACCGTATCCAAAACTAAGACCTTCTTCCCTGAACAGAAATACCCAAATGTGGGTAGATGAGCTAGACGGAAAACCTATAACTTCGTTGATGCGATGAAGAACGTATTCCATTTCATGGTTTTGGGCCTGTTGTTGCTGATTCAGATCTGCGGTTTTAAAAACAGCGTATGGGCATCAAACGGGAAGCCAATGCACTTGAATGAGTCGGCGCTCTTCTGTAAAGCAAGTAACCCGGATGAGGGAATAAACGCAATATTGAAAGACCCGTCGATACAATGGAAAAAAGTTCCGGCTAAAGGCTTTTCAAAACCTTACGATCAGCATACGTATTGGATCCAGATCCCGGTTGAGATCTTACAAGATGGCATCTATTTTCTGGAGAACAACTACACAATGCTGGAAGCATACCAACTCTATGTAGTAAGTGACTCCGGAAGGGTCTTTTACAACGGAGACATGGGATTGAAAGCTCCCAGCGCAGCAGCCAGATACCGCTTACCTGTATTTGAACTCGAACTCAAGAAAGGGAACTACCGTTTCTTCCTTAAGATCGCAAAGAAATTCTCTACAGCAGCTCAAAGCTTTACCTTGTATGATGCGCCTTCCTTCTCTTTAAAAATTCGCAATTCGAGCACACAACAAGGTATCGTCTACGGAATTTTCATTTTCCTTCTTCTCCAGGGGATCATTACGTCCATCTTCTTCAGATCACGGAATTACTGGCTCTACGCGGAATATGTGCTGAGTTTGATCGTTATTCTCGCTGTATCTGACGGAAGCATTCGGCTTCTTCTTCCGGGCGAAGTTCACCTGGAAGCCTATTTCTTGCTTTACTATGCTTTGCTTTTCTCTTTTGTGTTTCTCATGCTACTGTTTACGCAGCTGGTTCCGGTGGAAAGGCATCTGCCCAGATTGATCCCTATTCTAAAAGTACTTTTCGGATTATCCTTTGGCCTTCTACTATTGAGTACCTACGCTTTTTTCGCGCTACCGGACTATCCGACCTGGGCTTATAAAATCTCCAATTCACTTTTCCTGATCTTTCCTATCCTTCTGATCGGTCTGAGTATATACTTCTTTCTCCAATATCGCTACCGTCAGGCACTTTGGCTGATCATCGTCTTTGGGTTGACCCTGCTCTTCATTGCTGCTTTTGCCCTTCTACCCTATATCAATTACGATTTTGCGGAATTCATGCAGTTCAAATGGATCATTTTATTTGAAGGAGTAGCGGTGCTGATCGTACTCAATCGCGACTTCTATCTTACGAGAAAAGAGAACAGCCGCTTGCAACTCGAGATCCTGGAAGAACAGCACAGGGCATCTATGAACTACCTTACAGGGATCTCTGATGAACGAAAAAGAATGGCGACGCAACTGCACGACGAGATCAGCATTCAACTTTCGGTGCTCAAAATGGAGATCAGCGAAGGGGATACCGCAAACAAAGAGCAGATGGATCAATTCAGTGAGAAGTTAGACCTGATCCATCAGCATATCCGTTCAACCTCTCATGCCTTGAGTCCGGTTCACCTCGAACGCAAAGGACTGAGGATGGCTATCGAAGAGGAGATCGTTAAACTGGAGGATCATTTTCCTGACCTCTGCCTGCTTCCGGAGATCAATTTGCATCAGGAGCGTTTCGCTTCACAAACCGAAGAGTTCGTATACTGGACTTTTCTGGAACTCATGCACAACATCATTAAACATGCACATGCCAGTCAGGTGGAGATCATTCTTCGATCAAGCAAAAAAGAAATCGAGTTGATTGTCAGCGACGACGGTGTTGGTTATCACCCGCAACCGGGAGAGAAAGAAGGAATTGGTTTGAGCCATATTCGAAACAGGTCTAAAATAGCCGGAGGAATATTCGAGATCGTCTCACGTGACAAAGGGATGGAGCACCACTTCAAATTACCACTCGATCATCAACCATAGAGGTTGTTCTCATATGCAAAAGATACCAGCTCATTCACGCCGCGAAGATTCAATTTACTGTACATGTTCTTACGGTGGGTTTGAACAGTGAGTACACTGATATTTAACTCGTCTGCCATACGCTTGTTCGTGTAACCTTTCGTTAGGCACTTCAAGACTTCGATCTCGCGTTCCGTGAGTTGATTGAGCAATTCGAAATTATCTTTGAAAACGAACTCCTTTCTGTTTTCTCTGGAAACATAGCGTTTACCCTCAAGGACTTGTTTAAAGCAAAATATGAGCTCATCTTTAGAAGTATTCTTGCTTACAAATCCTTGTGCTCCCTTCTTGATTGATTCTTTGACAAATTCCGATGAATCGTAAGTTGTCAAAATAACAACTCGTGTCTCAGGTCTTGTTTTCCTGATAAAAGGCAGGTTAATGAGCATATTATCTCCTGAAACATTGATATCCAAAATCAATACATCAACTGTGTTATTTTTAATGAAGCTAAATAATTGTGATTTACTATTGGAATATGTGACCTTCTCAACGAAATCGATACTTTTCAGTAAGTATGAAATACTTTCGGTGATCAGTTCATGATCGTCACAAACGTGAATTTTTATAGCGGTTGGATTTTCACAAGAAATTGCATTCATTTCGTTTCAATTACCTCACCAAAATAAAGATTAAAATTCAACTAATCAAGTGATGTAAAATATCGTTAAATTAATTTTTTACACTGCTTAACCAAAATGATACATTTCAAAACCGGAAAGAGAATTGTATTTTGTATTACAAATTTAAAAAGCGGTTAAAAGAACTTATTCATCAAGGTTCCATCAATATTGTTTGATTGTGCATGGCACCCCACACATGATGCTCCCTTTAACTCAGCAGACTCTACAACCGATCCTTTCTTCTCGATGTAACCCCAAACCCAACCGTTGGCGTCGGCATAATCATTGGTCGGATTCTTCCACATGGTGGCATAGCGCTTAAGTTTCTTTTTGTCGTCGTACAATTCTTTCACGATGACTGAACCGCTCGGAAATACGGCATTCGGCAACACTCTTCCGTCGCTGCCCAATTGTGTGAGTGCAGTGGCATTGAATCGGGTTCTCAAAAACGGAAAATTGTGCCCACTACCTGCGCTTTTTCCCAGGTATTGATCACTTTTTTCGAACCATGTAAAGCCATCCGTTTCTTCCGATAACTTGAATAATTCTCCGTCAATTCCAGGAGGTGTTTTTTTGCAGGCAGAAAGCCCGGTTATCATCACCAGCGAAGCCAATAAGATCAAATTCGTTTTCATAATTATTAAATTGAAGTGTTATAAATAAACTGAATCAATGAAGTATCAACTGGAAATAACGTGATCGAAATCCAATTATTTCATCTTTTGTTTTGATTCGAATTTTTAAGCTGAAAGGAGCAAAAACAAAAAATGACGGTCTAAGCCGTCATTCTTCTTTTTCAGATCTATATCTCGTCTCAATCGCACTGAGGTGAAGAATTCGTACCTCAAACACCTCACAGAAAGTCCGCTTCTTTTGTAAAAATCGCTTTGAACGAAATTGTTATCAGCAGCGATGATCTTGTAACCGAAAGCGCTTCCAGAACTTTTTTCGGTAACCGTCCACCATGAAGTGAGGCGCCCGATCGGATTGAATAGTCCTGTTGCATTGCCTGAACTACTTTGTCGATCATTGAACTCAATTCTATTTCCAAGTTATCAACAACAATTTCACAACTTTTATTCTAAAAAAAAGAGAAGGTTCTAAAATTGATCCGACATATAAGGAATTGGAGCAAATCAATGAAAATTAGAATTTTAGTCATGATGATTAAATTCAAATATGGTTAATAAAAAATTAACGAATCTAGATGCTCTGTTGCTTAATTTTGACAAGGTTTAAAGCGACATCCTACAGGAAGGCGAATGCTCGATTCCGAAACCGTTTTAAATTTTGTTTCTCCAGGTTTAATAATGATTAGACTTTACTTCTTTGCAATCATCTCCGTTTTGATCTTTGCCTCAAACGCAATTAATGCTCAAACCCTTATTATCAATGAGGTTTCAAACGGACCGGGTGGTAATCAGGAATATGTTGAATTTATTGTAGTTGATGACGCCATTACCTATGACTGCGCATCACCTGTACCGCCATGTATAGATATCCGAGGCTGGATCTTCGACGACAACAGTGGTTACCACGGCTCTGTGGGTGTTGCGGCCGGATGTGTTCGTTTTGCAAATGATCCGTTATGGGCATGTGTTCCTGTTGGCACAGTCATCGTGATCTACAACAACGCGGACCCGAACGTATCGTTACCAGCGAACGATGTATCAATGATTGATGGAAACTGTACAATAGTTGCCCCGATCAACAGCAGCCTTTTTGAATCCAACTCAACTACCCCAGGAGCAGTGGCGTGCTCATATCCTGCGACCGGTTGGACTCCAGGAGGAAACTGGAATAACACCATCTTTGCAAATAGCGGAGATTGCGCGCGTATTGTTGACCTTTCCGGATGTGAAGTGTTTTCACTTTGCTGGGGTACGGCCGACCAAAACAATCAGATCTATTTTGCGGGTAGTGGTCAAGATGATGTATGGTCCTTTACCGGAGCCGACCCTTACAACCAGGCGGACTGGACCCAGGGTTGTGCCGGCGACGTCGCAGCCTGTGGCAGCAATGATCAAACTCCCGGCGCTCCAAACAATGCAGATAATGCAGCGTATATAGGTCAATTCAATAACAATTGTACTCCAATAACACCAATAGTAGCGGCTGTTGTTCTTGATACAGATGCTACATGTGGCTGTGATGGTCAGGCAACAGCCTCAGGATCAGGATCCATACCGGGTTACACCTATGAATGGCTTGACGAGAATTTATTGCCTATTGGGCAGACAAGTGCCACAGCAACTGGTCTGTGCCCCGGAACTTATTACAGTATTGTCACGTCATCCATCGGTTGTTCTGACACCAGTTCGGCAACAGTTATTTCCAACGGTTCCGTCACTGTTACTGTTAATTCAGTGACAATCTGCAATGGATCGAGTGCAACGCTTACAGCAACACCATCGGTCTCTGGTGGAACTTATCTTTGGACTCCGGGAGGAAGTACGTCACCATTTATTACAGTATCACCGAGCTCGACAACTGTTTACACAGTTGAGTATTCTCAAGGAGGTTGTCTTGCGTCAGCTAGTGGCACCATCACTGTGAATCCAGTGTACAACCTTACAGAGAACGCTACCGTTTGTCAAGGTGATAGCTATACTTTCCCTGATGGAACGTCTCAGGTGATCACGGCAGATCTTTCCTATACTTCCAACCTGACGACAACTCAGGAATGTGATTCCATTATCGTGACAAGCATCACAGTGAACCCGGTTTACAACCTTACAGAAAACATCACCCTCTGCGAAGGATCCAGCTATACTTATCCGGATGGAACGGTATCCAATAACATCGCTGCTAATGAATCCCACATTTCCAACCTGCTTACGGCAGCCGGATGTGACTCTGTTGTGACGACGTTCATTACCATCAATTCCATCATCAGCACCAGTGCCAACATTGCATTGTGTTCAGGTTCCTCCTACACGTTTGCCGACGGAACAACTCAAAACAACATCACCGCTAACCTGTCCTATACCTCTTCTTTTGTATCGGTTCAGGGTTGTGATTCCCTTCATACGGAAAACATCAGCATTAATCCAGTGTTCAACCTCACGGAGAACGCGACCGTTTGTCAGGGCGACAGCTATACCTTCCCGGACGGAACTTCTCAGCTGATCACGGCTGATCTTTCCTATACTTCCAACCTGACGACCACTCAGGGTTGTGATTCCATTATCGTGATCAATGTCGTGGTGAATCCGATCTACAACCTCACACAAAGTGACGCTGTTTGCCAGGGAGACAGCTATACCTTCCCGGATGGATCTTCTCAGGTGATCACGGCAGATCTTTCCTATACTTCCAACCTGACGACAACTCAGGAATGTGATTCCATTATCGTGACAAGCATCACAGTGAACCCGGTTTACAACCTTACAGAAAACATCACCCTCTGCGAAGGATCCAGCTATACTTATCCGGATGGAACGGTATCCAATAACATCGCTGCTAATGAATCCCACATTTCCAACCTGCTTACGGCAGCCGGATGTGATTCTGTTGTGACAACGTTCATTGAAATTTTAGATGCTTCTGTCCATGCAGGTGAGGACCAGGTAATCTGTGAAGGGCAATCTGTGACATTATCCGCAACTGGAGCCGTGAATTATATATGGAGTAATTCAGTTCAGAATGATGTACCTTTTGTGCCTGCTGTTAGCGGAACATATACTGTTAGCGGAACTGACATTAACGGCTGTATCGCCGAGGACGAGGTCTTTGTATACGTAGAAACCATTCCTGAAATCAATCTAGTGATCGAGCAGGATGGAAATTGTGCACCGACTACAGTCATATTCACTAACCCATCTGAAAACGATGTGTCTTATGTCTGGTACTTAAGTAATGGGGTAACTTTAACCGGTAATCCGGTCAGCTACACGTTCCAACAAGGTGGAAACTATGGTGTTTCCGTAACGGCCATCAGTACAACAGGTTGCAACAGTACGTTTGAAGCGAATAACCTTATATCAATTGGTTCCGGAACTGTTGCAGATTTCACTGTTAATCCCAATGAAATCACGACACTTAACCCTACAGTTCAACTTTTCAATTCATCTTCAAATGCGAGTGAATACCTTTGGATCTTCCCGGATGGTTCAACCACAAATGAGCAAAATCCAAACTACATATTTCAAGAGGATCAAACAGGAAGCTATGAAATAATGCTTGTCACAAATAACGAATTTGGATGCGTCGATACTGCGATTCAATTTGTCAATGTGCAGGAGGAACTTCTTTTCTATGTTCCGAACAGCTTTACACCAGACGGGGACATTTATAATCAGACCTTCAAGCCTGTATTCACCTCAGGATTCGACCCTTTTGATTACACTTTGTATATTTTCAATCGTTGGGGTGAGATCGTATTTGAATCGCACAATTCAGAAATAGGATGGGATGGCAGTTATTCTGGTGTGAATGGATCTGACGTTTACCAATGTCAAGATGGCACATACACCTGGAAGATCATTTTCAAAGTAAGCTGGTCTGACGAGCGAAAAGTGGCCGTTGGTCATGTGAATCTATTAAGGTAATTTTTTCGTTATGAATAATATTGAACGGCTCAATTTGAAAGTCGTGTCTAATGAATTGACCGAAAAGGATATTCACAATCACATCGAGAGTCTAAGGTATGCCAGCATAATTCAAAAAGGACTTCTACCCAAAAGGCGTCATTTCAGAAGGCATTTTGAAGATCATTTTGTTTTGTTCAGGCCCATGGACTTTATATCCGGCGATTTTTACTGGGTAGGTGCCAGGGATGAATTCACCTACCTTGCTGTGGGCGATTGCACAGGGCATGGAGTTCCGGGAGCCATGCTCTCCATTCTTGCTCGGAATATTCTGGAATATTCCATAATGACTAAGTCAATATTTTCTACAGACAAAATTCTCCGTGAAATGGATAAAAAATTCATAGAGAGTTTTTTCAATGTGAAAGAGGAAGAGTTCAATAATGATTGGGTGGATGTGTCATTAGTCAAAATTGATCAATTGAAATCTCAAATAGAATTTTCTTCTGCCAATCGAAAAATTCTTCATGTAGGAAAAACAGGTTCTCAACTATACTCAGGCAGCGGCTATCCTATCGGAGGATGGCAGATTGAAAAACGTCGCAAATTTGACAGAGTGTTGATACCTTTTGAGAAAGGTGATTCCTTGTACCTAGGATCAGATGGCTATCAGGATCAGATCGGTGGAGAGAAGGGAAAGAAATATTCTTCTCGCCGTTTACATGAAATTTTGACAAAATGGTACGAACTTCCGTGTAGTACACAGAAATCAAAATTGGTCAAAGAACTTGACAATTGGCAAGGAAAGAATGACCAGATCGATGATATTTGTATTGTGGGTGTCCGTCTTTAAGTCAACTGAGCATTAAGAACGTCCTTAATCAGCTACTTTGTTCAAAATTTCAGGAAACAGCCCTCTACCTCAAACACCTGACAGAAAGCCCGCTTCTTTTGTAGAAATCGCTTTGAACGAAATTGTTATCAGCAGCGATGATCTTGTAACCGAAAGCGCTTACTGAATCTTGTTAGTTGAGAGTCCGCCCTGCGGTGATCAGGTTTTTACGTTATTCACACAATTTTCAAAGCCGTTAAAATAACGACTAGGAATTCTCTGTTTTTACAGTGAAAAACCATAGCCAATATCAATGATACTGATGTAGAAAATAAACATAAGTATGAACCATATCGAACTTAAGACCAGACCCGCAATGGCTAAGCCTTTTCCACCATAAAAATCCGGTTGACTTTTTATCTGTTTAAGCGCTTTCCAACTAAAAATAATTCCCAGTATCGGTATAGGGATGAAAAACGGGTTAAAGACTGCAAGAAAGCTCAACAAGCCCAAAATAAATCCTGCAATTGACAAACCTTTACTGACTTGTGCCCTATTTAATTTATCTGTGTCAATCTCTGCAGGCTTTTCTGTGCTAACCTCTGTGTCATATCCGGTATAATCCAGTGTCAAATGCTCCACAACTGGAGCCTGGCTGATCTGTTTGTCAAAGGCATACGCATCAGTCAACTCACGAGAAGTGGATTTCGCTTCGATCGTTTCTGCAGTTAATGCACTCTTCTTTAGATTGGAATTCTCAGAATTCAATTGAGCTGATGATCTGTTCTGTTGCGTTTTTAAATCGGAAGATTGTTCGTTCGCCTTCGGATCTGTATCAGAAAATCGTAAGTTTCGATATTTGAAAGTCCCACAAGAACTCAAAGCGATCACGGCAAGAAGAGATATAATATTTATCCTTATCATAGTGGTTAGCGATTATAATCTGTTTGCATTGCTATCTTAAATACCTTGCCGATATACAACTAAGCACAGACACATAAAGGTAAACATTTAACGTCAGTACAAAAAGAAACAGAATAATTACCTCAACACCTTCTCCATCTTCCTTCCTTTCGCCAGCTCATCGACCAACTTATCAAGGTAACGAACTTTTCTGGTAAGAGGATTTTCAATTTCTTCGATTCGATAGCCACAGATCACTCCTGTAATGAGGGTTACATTGGGATTCAGATTAGACTTTTGAAAAAATTCAGAGAACGTGACTTTTTCATCAATTAGTTGTTGAATATCTACCTGATTGTACCCGGTCAACCATTCTATAACTTGATGCAATTCCTCCACAGTTCTACCTTTACGTTCTAATTTGTTCACATAGTGAGGATAGACCGAAGCAAAGGTCATTTCAGCGATGCGCTCGTCATGCGATTTCATATTCTTCTAATTCGATCTGTTTTTCACTGTTTTGATCGTCTCCAAAACGCCTAATAAAACCAAAGCACCCAAAATAGAATAGATAAAATGTCCATATCCAGGAAATTCAAAATTGAATACGCTTCTCAGAAATGGTATTGAAATTGTCAAGAAAAGCATCGTAGAAGCCAAAACGAGAATAACAAGCAGCGCACGATTCCTCTCTTTTAAAACAGAAAGGAAGTTTCTTGTTTTGGAAAGAAGACTTAAAATGAGGAAAATATTCCCGATGATCAATGTGGAGAAAGCAATTGCCCTGACCTCTCCTGCTGTATGACCTTCGGCTAAAGAAATGAAATAAACTGTAAGTACCATGACCAACAACAGCATTCCCGCCAATAAACTTTGGATCATTTTCCTCCAACCAAAAAAGCGTTCTTTAGAATCCCTTGGAGGGCGATTCATGATGTCATTTTCTTCTTGTTCAGACTCAAAGGCGACTGAGCAAACCGGGTCAATGATCAATTCCATAAAAACAATATGTAATGGATAAAGTAAAATGGGAAGATTTGGAAAAAATGCCGGTACAAGGACTAGTCCGATGATTGGAATATGAATCGCGATAATATACGACATCGCTTTCTGAAGATTATCAAAAATCCTTCTTCCGGACCTGATCGCCGATACTATAGAAGCAAAATTATCGTCAATCAACACGAGAGACGATGCTTCCCTTGCAACATCAGTCCCCTTCATACCCATTGCCACACCAATATCTGCTGACTTTAAGGCCGGAGCGTCATTCACACCATCACCGGTCATCGCGACAATTTCTCCATTCTCTTTCAATGCTTTTATTAATAATAACTTCTGTTCCGGTCGGATGCGCGCAAAAACCGATGTCTGTCTGATCAATGACTTTAAATCCTCGAATGGCGTGTCATCCAGTTGTTTTCCTGTGATGACCCTTTCATTATGCTTCAAACCAATTCTGGAAGCGATGCTCTTTGCCGTTTCAGGAAAATCTCCGGTGATCATGATCACTCTGATGCCTGCCCTGAAACAATCTGCTACCGCTTGAGGAACTTCCGGTCTTACAGGATCTTCAAAACCAACTAAGCCAACAAATGAAAATTGAAAATCCTGTTGCCTGTCCGGAAGTTGATCCTGGTTGACGACACATTTTGCAGCAGCCAAGATCCTCAGTCCGTTCTCTGCAAAATGATGGACGATCTCCATATATTTTTCCCTTTCCGTTTTTGTGAGACGACAAAGATCAAAAACAGCTTCCGGTGCTCCTTTACAAAAAGCCACGACCTGATCAGTTGCAACATTTTTCATTACCCTGGTGATCGAGAAAAGTTCTTTACTAAGCGGGTAGGTTCTTATGAGCTCTGTGAATTGTGAAGTGGATCCACATCCATGAAAAACATCCGAAATGGATCTATCCATTGGATCGATCGATGTTTCATTTGAAGCAAAGTAGAGTACCGCTAGAAGATCATTTGACAACATCTTTTCAGGTAAGAAGTCCTGTTTAGACAATATCGTGTCTTCACAGTACAGCGATACAACTTCCATTTTATTCTGGGTAATTGTTCCTGTCTTATCGCTACAAAGAACTGTTGCAGAACCCAGAGATTCAATTGCAGAAGGTTTTCTCGTCAGCACCTTGTTCTTTGAAAGTCTCCATGCCCCTAAGGCAAGAAAAATAGTCAATACGACTGGGAATTCTTCTGGAAGCAATGCCATTGCGGCAGCCAGACCATTTAATAAAGATTCCAAAAAATTACCTCGTGTAAAATAGAAGGCAGAAATCACTACAATGCTTATAACGGCGCCAAATAGGAATAAGTTCCTGATCAGGATCTTGATCTCCTTCTGTAAACGAGTGCTTTCATTTTCTGTAGACTGTAATGACTTTCCAATTCGTCCAAATTCTGTATTGACTCCAGTTTGAGTCACTTTGACAGTTCCACTCCCCTGCACCACCAATGTACCACTAAAAACCTTTCCATGTTCACTGTTATCGGCACCTTTAACAACCGGTGCAGATTCACCTGTGAGAATCGATTCATCAATTGTCAAATGATCGCTAACTAAAACAACCCCATCAGCGGGCACACGATCTCCTTCGTTCAATAAAACTATATCATCAATAACGACCTCCCTTCCTGCTATTCTTCGCTCTTTTCCATCCCTTAAAACTAAAGCACGAGGTGAGGACAACTGACGCAGTGCCTCAAGAGATCTTTCTGTTTTTCTATGTTGATAGAACGTAATAAAAATAATGACGAATACCCAACAAAGGAGAATTACACCTTCGCTATAATCCTGTAGTAAAATATAAAGTGTACCACATCCCAACAATAAAATGAACATCGGTTCTTTGATCACTTCCAATGCGATGTTCAAAATGTTCTTAGGCTGTGCTGAAGGCAACTCATTATAGCCATTTTCTTTAATTAGCTCAGCTGCTCTTTGTTCAGTATTTCCTAGACCTTCGATACTCATTGAAATCAATTGAATGTTTGAAAGTTAAACATTGTCCATTAGATACACACTTCAAATTCAAACAAAAAAACTCCCT
The DNA here is from genome assembly GCA_964593935.1 of uncultured Akkermansia sp. GTDB lineage: Bacteria > Bacteroidota > Bacteroidia > Flavobacteriales_D > Crocinitomicaceae > M0103. Next base: position 664,193 of record CAZQKN010000001.1, read on the forward strand.
CGGAAGTAAACTTAAACAATACAAAAAATGACGGCCGAAACCGTCATTTTGAATAGTTATTTGAACAATGTTATTGCCCTGGTTGAGCCATTGTCTGAGCCTTCACAAAAGATCCAGGTTTACCAAAATCGATCAGTTCAATGAAGAACTCCAGAGACTCATACGGTTTGATATCCAAGGTCTGGGTTTGCGGATTGTACATGCCTTGCTCTCCGTATGCAAGCTGCCAAGGAACAAAAAGCTTGTACTTACCACCTTTCTTCATCTTCGGAAGTGCATATGACCATCCCTGGATCACCTGATTCAAACTCAGTGATACAGGCTCGGTTTTATTCATGAGTTTCTTCATCTCATATGAACTTTGCAGGGTATCACCTTTTGAAGATTTCAAAATGTATTCGATCTTAACATCGTCACCCTCTTTTGGAGAGGCTCCCGTTCCTGCTCTGATCGTATGAACAATGATACCATTTTCGTAGACAATCGCTCCCGGAGCTTTGGCTGCCGCATCGAGCATCGCTTGACCTACCTTCTCGTTCTCCTTCTGCATGACTGCCTCGATATCTTTGATGAAGTTATTGAAGATCTCCTGCTTCTCAGCCTCAGAGATTAACGTGTCCTTCTTCAATAAACCGTGTCTGAATCCGGTAACAGTCATCTTCAGGTCGATCTTGCTCAATGCACCAACTTCTTTCATTTCACGGAAGAATGAATAGGCCGTAAGTCGACCAAGACATTCTGCTCCTGCATCAGCATAGGTTGAGTCAAAATCCTGAAAATACGGTCCAAACAATTGCGTCAGTGTTTGCTCACAGTCTGAGGGCATATTCTCATTCAGGTTCGCTTCAAAACCTTTCACGATCTTTTCCATGTCCAGACGAGCGATGTTAGGATCATCCGAACCCACGATCGACTTAGCATTTACTGATCCAAGAACGTATGATAAACGATCCTTGAAATCTTCGAGATTCACCGTTTCTTCCTCCGCTGCAGTGTTCTTATCTCCACAACTTGCCAATACCAATCCGGCAATAAACAACGACAATAGCTTCTTCATCAGATAATTTCTAAAAGTTCTACATCAAAGATCAAGGCGCTGTATGGCTTGATCGGTCCACCAGGATGCGGATTTGCGCCGTATGCCAATTCCTGAGGAATATACAATCTGTACTTCGAACCGACATTCATCAATTGAAGCGCCTCGGTCCACCCCGGGATCACCTGATAAACACCGAACTGCGCCGGTTGACCACGGTGCACGGAGCTGTCGAAAACCGTTCCATCGATCAGTGTCCCGTGATAATGCACGGAAACCGTATCTCTTGGTCCCGGCTTCGGTCCATTTCCTTCGGAGATCACTTCATATTGCAAACCGCTTGGAGTGGCTGCGACTTCACTTCTTGATTTATTGTTGGCAAGGAATTCTTCACCAGCCTGTTTGTTCGCCGCAAACATTTTTTCGCTTTGTCCCTGCAAATATGTCTGAATGATCATGTTTGCCTGTTCCGGCGTATAAAAAGGTTCTTTTCCTTCAAATGCGTCCTTGATCGCCTGAGCCATTACCTGTGGATCGATCCCTTCAAGGTTTTGGTCCATCAAGCTTCCGGCGATGCTCATTCCTACGCAGTAACTTACTGCACTGATATCTTCTGTCATGAAAAAAATTTGGGCAAAGGTAGTTAAATACTCCTAACCTAAAGTGATTTACCGCTTAACATGTAATTCCTGTTGATCGGGTATCTTAAGCTTATTTTTTCTGAGGTCGAGCTTGTAAAACGCACTTAGATGAAGGATGTGATTTCGTTCGACCTGAACACCGTCTTTCTTGACGATGTATTGAAACTGATAGGCCATTTGCATATTCAACTGCTCATTGAAGCGATAACCCAAGCCTGCAAAGATCCGATTCTGGTCGAGAATGTTCTTTTCGACATTTTTTCCAAAACCCAGAAAAATTTCATCTGATACATTAATGAACCATGTTTTTGGGGTAAGTGCGGGATTATTCAGTGGAATCTGGACCTGAAAACGGTACCTGATCCTGTGACGCAGAACAGCCTCACTCTGCTGAAACGATCCATTATCATCGGTCCATCTGTTGCTCAGGAAACGTTGTTCAAGTCGGTAGCGATGCTGAATGCGTGATCTTCCAAGATCTGTGCGAATGCTGAACTGTTGCCAGATACGGTGTTCATCCACAATAAAATCAGCCGCTTGCTCTCCGTAGGGGTGTTGACGTGAAAAAACATATCCCAGTGTCACTTCACCACCTTTTGGTAGATAATATTCAGCGCCTATTCGCCCCAGAAATTGCAAGGGATTCTCAATAAAATCGCTTCTTCGGTACTGTAGATCGGCGTGCAATCCCCAAGGATCAGAAAATCGAATTGTGCTGTTCAGTGCGTACCATGAATTGAATTGATCTGCAAACTCTTTTTGAGCAGATAGCTCAGAACTGAATATTAGAAGAATACACAGAATTAGGACCGACCGAAACATACCCGCGAAGGTAGCGTAACTGCGTTCAACGCAATGTAACCGCAGTTACGCATACCTCACGTGATCACCTTCTGAGATCGAGGTTGTACGTTAGTCCGATCTGAAGGGTATGGTTTCTTTCGGCTTTAATGCCATCCGTTTTAACAATGTACTGGTTCAGATAACCAAGTTGAACATTGATGTCCTTATTGAATCTCCATCCCAAAACAAAATATAATCTGTTCTGGTCAAGAATATTCTTACCTATTCCCTTTCCGAATCCCAGAAAAGGTTCATCGTACACACTTAAAAACAAAGTATTATCCAGCATTTCCTTCCTGGTGATCGGCAGAGTCAACATCACCCTGTAACGAAACCTGTTTCTAAAGGCGTATCCACTCAATTCATAGGAATCATTTGGCAGATGTTTCCATTGTTCAAGAAAACGCTGTTCAAGACGGTAACGGTGATTGACTTCAAGTCTGCCAACCTTATTTTTAAGAACAACCTGTTGCCAGATCCTGTGCTCATTATACGCAATATCAATAGGTTGTTCACCGTAAGAAAATGATCGTATCCAACCATAACCCAAGGTATGCTGTGCGTCTTTGCTAAAATAGTCGAAACCAATTCGCATGAGGGATTGTTGCCATTCTTTGAAAAGATCGTGTCGACGCCATTGGTATTCGGAATGAATTCCCCAATTGTCAGTCAAACGGTGATTACCGAAATACATCACCCATGCGTGCTGTTGCGGAGCGATCTCTTTTTGTGCATATGAGCCTTTTGAACCGACACATAATAACAACGCTAAAAACACTATACCCCTCATACCAACCTGTTTTTAGCGAGCAAATTTAACAACTCAAGACTAAAGACTTCCAGTTCTTGTATTTCTTCAACGTTCAAAATACGTTGATCTCTAAAGATCAGAATGAAATGTTCATTCACCTCCATCTTGTAGTTTCGATTCTTTTCAAGGTAATCGAGTACATCCGCTGAGAACAGCTGACGTACTTGAGTCTCATTATCACTGGTGAGCAAGTAATGATCTGAAAATTTGGGATGAGAATCAAAACGAATGTCCTTTGGTGCAAACAACTCCTGAAGACTATCAAAAAATGACAAATTACCCATTCTGAACATAGGTTTCCAGTTTCTGGGTGCAACGAATGCCGTAAAATCGACCTTTCCTCCTTCCAGATTCAACCTCTCGGTTGCCTGAACATCTGCGATCTGAAAATTAGGCCCCATAATTACATTATGTGCTCTATCAACCGTGAGATTGGCCAGTAATTTAAAATTCCTGAACTCGTAACCGAAGACAGATCCCGGATTGTAATCATAACCTTTTGACATAGAATACGTCATGAGTACCTTGTCACGTTCAGATAGTCTGACTTCAAATACTCCTCCTCGCTTCCGCTCAGAAGTTGGAAATTCAGAATCCGGAACAAGATGATCCATCGACTTGAAGACAAGTTCTCTACCGGAACGCGACCAATTCTCGCGAACATCCTCCAGATGATGCATTACATTGTGATCAACATAGTCGACACCTGCGAAATCCAGTTCAAATCGTTCAGACGTATTATTTCCGTTGACGATCTTTTTCAATCCCAGATAATTGGTAAAAGATAAGGCCCCCTGTAATTTGTAGGTATTACCTTCTAATTTTCCATTTACCCTGAACAGGTTGGACAACTTTTGTCCTTTGAACACAACAAAAATGATGTTCAATAAGATCCCTACTCCAATTCCGATCAAAAGATCTGTTGCCAGTACAACAATACATGTGACCACAAAAACAATAAATTCAGAACGGCCTACTTCCCACATGTGCTTGAATTCCTTTGGCGATGCCAAGCGGTAACCGGTAAAAATGAGCATTCCCGCCAAAGCAGAAACCGGAATGAGCTCAATCACGGGACGCAACAACAATATGAATATCAACAGAAACACACCATGAAAGAAATTAGACCATTGCGACTTTGCTCCGTAACCGATATTGGCAGAACTCCTTACGATCTCTGAGATCATTGGCAGTCCACCGATCAATCCGGCCACGGAAGTTCCTCCACCCAAACCGATAAGATCCTGATTCAGGTTCGCTTTGCGTTTTTTAGGATCAAGCTGATCAACCGCTAATGCACTCAAGATACTTTCAATGGATGACACTAGTGTAATAGTTAACACAGCTACCCAGAAAACAGAAGTATTCACCTTTCCAAAATCCGGTGCGATCAAACTTTTCGATAGATTATCTGGAAGATTGACCATAGTGTTTCCATGCAGATGAAAAAGTTGTGCAGTTGGAATAGCAATAAGTAAAACGATCAATGGTGCGGGTATTTTCTTAATTCCTTTTGCCTTGATCCTCGAATGGATCGCAAGGATTGAAATACTCACTCCTGCGATCAACGCTGTGTGCCAGTCCATATTGAGAAATGCTGAAGGAACCTCTGTTAAGACTTCTATGAGTTCTTTCCCTTCGGCCTTTACACCCAGTGCAGGAAACAACTGTTTGATGATAATGATCAAACCAATGGCTGCAAGCATACCATGCACGGCTGCCGTTGGAAAGAAATCTCCCAGCTTACCGACTTTTAAGAGTCCAAAAAGCATAATAAAAGCTCCTGCAACAACAAATGCAGCCAAAGCGAATGGCAAACCGCCCGGATTCGACTCCGTCCAAACTCCCCCCAGGCTTTCGATCGCTCCAAGATTGACGACGATAAGCCCTGCTGCAGGACCGGCGATGGTAAGGTAAGACCCATTGAACCTGGAAACGAACATACCCCCGACGATTGCAGCAAAGATCCCTGAAATTGGAGGGAACCCTGAAGCAATAGCTATGCCCAGACACAGTGGCAATGCGATCAATGAAACACTGAATCCGGCGATCATATCATCCTTCCAGTATTTCCGAAGGTTTTCTAACCCGTTTTTTATTGAAATTGTTTTCATGTTAAAATGATTTATGAAGAGCGTTTTGCTACTTCGTGATACGTTTTAATGTGTGGTCCGAGGAAAATTCTTGCGTAGATCCTAATCGCTGCAAGACCATTGATGATAAGGCTTAGTGCAACGAAAGAAGCCAGAAGTATCTGATCCTCGTGTATATGCGAGAAGATCAGATCCTCTCCAATAAAAGTTGGTGTGATAGGAAATCCGGCAAGACCGAGACAAGCCAGCAAGAACACTAAAGCAAATCTTGGGTGTTCAAAAGAATGCCCGTAAAACCTGTCCAAACTCACCCAAACTTCCTTTTTGCGCAGAAGCTGTATACAGATCAGTCCGACGATTCCTGAGATCACTACACCACTCAGATACCAGATATGGTGCGATACATCAAAGTGTTCGTTGAATGAAATGGCAAGAGCTATTCCAACATGGTTGAGTACGATCAAACTCCAGCTCAAACGCACACTTGCACGTTCTGTGAATGCTTTGATCACCATTAGGAGCCCAATAAAACTGTAGATCATGGGCATGTTATGCCTCCATTCAGCCGACAGCAGATCAGAACGAAAAGTAAAGAACAGTCCTACTGCAAACGAAGCCGCGAAAAAATAATATACGTTCTTGAAAGAAAGAAAACCCCATTTGGCTCCCAACTGCTTCAGTGGATTCCACAAGTAGCGATACATGAGGTCATCGAGCTGAAATTCCTTCAGACTAAGGATATAGATCGAATATTCGAGTCGCTTCGACCACGAATCTTCGAGCATTCTGGTCCTTGGTTCATAGTTATAGAACTGATCACGGATCTTGTAACTCACCATTGAAGGGGAAACCAGTAATTGGTATGTCCTGAGGAACGCATTTCCGGCCACATGGATCAACGCAAGTATTTCCAGTCCGAGTGCGATCTCAATAAAAATGAATCCGATCTGAGCAATGGAAGAATAAGCGATCTGACTTTTTACCGTTGACTGAACACGCGCTGTGAAGGTTGCGATGATCGCCGTGAGCATTCCAACGATGATCACAAAGATCCTAAAAGAGAACTGATGTTCCCAGAAAGGATAGGTTCTCATCAAAATAAAGGCCCCAATGTGCACCGATAGAGATCCATAAAAAATGGCACTGGAAGGAGTTGGACCTTCCATCGCCCTCGGCAACCATGAGGAGAACGGTAACTGGGCAGATTTTGCCGCAGCAGAAATGAAGATGAGCATGGAGATAGCAAGACCGATGAGGCTGTGCTGCGCCAGGTGATCGTGCACCAACTCATAATTATTCAACTTGTAAAAGGAAATATTTTCGTGCCAGAGGTGATGACTCAACCACATCGCCAGTATTATTCCCACATCACCAATTCTATACACAGAGAATACCTTAACGGCATTTTTCACAGGAAGATACCTGTCGCGGTAAAACGCGATCAGTAGAAATGAAGATACTCCCAGGATCTCCCAACCAATGAACATAGTTTCCAAATTACCGGAGAAGATCACAATGTTGTATCCCAGATAAAAGAAAAGGATAACGTTGAAGAATCGCTTGTACCCCTCTTCCCTGTGCAAATAATATCGACTGTAGACCGTCACAATGAAGGTCAACAGTGATCCTATGATCAGGTAAACCAATGTAATCCTGTCGAAATAGAGATCGATATAAAAATCATAATCCTTTGACTTGAAAATGGAAAACTCCTTCAGGTTGATCACCTCCGCACCATTCATGACCCAAACTATTGTGAATGCGAGAGCTGCAAACAGCTGAAGACCAATGGTAAGGAAGGACACCTTTGAAAGCATCCCTTCACTTTTAGTAGGTATGAACAGACTCAATGCGAATCCCAAGAACGGAAGGAGCAGGAAAAAATTAATAAATGCTTCCATGGACTTGCTTCTTTAAGAGATGAACTGGAATATTCTCATGAGTACTTTCTATCAATTCATGCATATCCTGCACAGCAGGAACTTCCTTTACACAAGGTTCATAGTCTTCAAACGTCAGGCCGTTGAAAACGTAGATCTTTCCATCCTTCGGCCGCACAGCAGCAAGGTGAACCCATTGATTTGAAAACCATTCATAGGTTGAAGCGTTCCTTTGGATCACATCAAGAACTATCTCAGGATCTTGCTCAACAATAACTAACAAGCGTAAAGGATCGTGCACTTCGATCATCTGGCTCGGTAAACCCGTCCGAAGATCACCCTCCATTCCATTCGCTACACCTATAAGTCCCATAACATTATGTGGAAGCTTCGTTCCTGCGCCTAAACGCTGATTGTCCACTCTGGAGAAATAATACTCCAGGTTGATGCCACCACAAACCGGAGCGACTGCATTCAAAATATTGAGCAGGAATTTTCCCTCCGGGTCCTTTGAATGATCGTATGAATTCAAAAAGGAACGTCGGTCCAGAAACACAGCATCAGAGAACTCACGTCGACCAACAATACAAAGTGTATTGGTAGCATGATTCAATTCAGGACGAGGTTCGAACAGTGAAATCGTTCTCAACTTCACCTTTTCATGAACTTTTTTCACTTGGTCCTTTGTGTTGACCAGCATAAACCTTCGTGATCTTTCCTTTGCATTATTTGCCAATGCCCGTTTGAATACCAGATCATATTCTTTATGTCGAACCTGATTCATTTCTGTCAAAAGATTCAGATCATAATAGGCGATCTCATCCCTGGAAGTATCGTGAAGTGCACCAATAAACTGTGTGTCTTCCGGAATATGAATACCTCTTGAATTGAGCATGTCCCTTACTCGTCGATCATTACCGATATGTGCCAGTACCCTTGCATTGACCGATCCTGGTCTTCCCGAACAAGCTCCACAGTCGTATCCTGCATAATGCGTGTTATTTACGCTACTTGAACCATGTCCCACAACATATATCAAAGGGGCGAATTCTTCCGTCAATCCAATGCTCCTCAAAAGGCCTTCCAGTCGATCAGCCATTTCATTTAAGGTATATCCGATCTGTAAACCATCCTCTGTCCTTTCATTATTGATATTCTCTATAGTCAGTTGAGCATTTTCATCCATATGACTGAAAGACGACACTGAAGACGACAAGGCTGTTGGTTTAAAAACAGTAAAGAACAAGCGTATTGCCGACCAAAAACCTAATGTATGGGTGATGATCCATCCAGCAACAAGACCGTGTGACTGCTTCCCAAAGTGAAAATCGCTTTTGATCTTCTTTTTGTTTTCCAATTCACGAATAAGGTATTTGGGTGTTACAGGTGCCGGACATACTTTAGTTCGAAATTTGCTTTGCTCCGGTTGAAAGTAAAACTCAACATTAAAAAACCCTGCGGTTCCATATGTCTTGCAATGAGGGTCTTGATCCTCAAGGTGCCGACGAATAGAACATTCGCGATCGTCTATGCAAAAGAGCCCCTGAAAGGTAGGCTGACCAACTTCATGGCGCTCGTTCGAGGCCAACTGAAGCCCGCGTAAAACGCTGTCATAATAGGACCATTCATAAGCCTCCTGCCAGATCTTCCTCAATTCCATGGATACAGTAGGGATTTCAGCGATCTCAAAGTTAAGTGGTTCAATATGTCGCGCTTTAAGTCCGATCGGAGCCCAAACCTCTTCGAAATGATCATCCAGTGCATCGATCTCCAGCATCAATTCAAAACAGATCATTTCTTCAAGATCAATTGATCTCCTGTCTATCAGCAGATCAGGATTATTCCCAATCACAGCAACAATTCCGGACCAACCCGGATGTGCAAATTGCTGATCGAACAAATAATGTTCAAATAGAGATTCTTCTCCCACCACAATTGTCAGTAGATCAGTCAAGGAAACATTTCCCTCCTGCAAAAGTCTTTTTGCTCGCTCTTTACGAAAAAAGCTCACAGAACTGTTTAATTCAAGATCTCTGATCGATGCCAGAAATCCATTTTCATGAGCAGGAAAGTTCCAAATAGAAACACCTTGATCCAGATACGAGCCAATAATTCTAAAAAGGGTTGGATGAACCAGTGAGTCCATGTCAAGATGGTAGTTCTCTTTCCAAAGTGATCTTAATTGCCCCACGCGAGCTTGTGGCTCTTCCTCAACCTGATCATTCAACAATCGATCCTTCCATTGTGAAGCATCTTCCTTGTCGTATTTCGATAGGATACTATCAAGGACTTTTTCGTTGATCTTGTTTGAGGCAAAAAGGTTTCTATATTCTGTTAAACTCAAATAAACACTGTATCCGAAGAGTCTGGATGCATCGGACAACGCCTTGTGAAAAGGTCTATCCTGAAAAGCGTGTAGTGTATTATGATGTATAAAGTCCTTCAATGGAGCCTGGGATGGTAAAAAATGTTCCAGTCTATGAAGTACTTTGTCTTTTGTAAATAAGGATTCGTTGTGAACCATAGTATAAACTTTAAAAATGTATAAATCCAGATGTGGCAAATGCCATCAGATCATACAATTCTAAAGTCTGAAGTTCTCGAAAAGGATAAAGAGTGAAAGGTTTTGACAATTTCCGAAGAAAGCATCAATCCAAGATTTTGCGCTAACCCAATTGAAAAGAGATGCACCGGAGCTGACGTAGGAAGAGTTAGAATGGAAAGGATCAGAGTCCTTCTTCTTTTCCTCTTCTACTTCAACCTTGTTCTCTTCAATGTCAATAAGGATTTCATCTGAGGAAAAAACAAGCTCATTGTGCAAACCAGATTTTAATTCCTCTTTAACAACTGAGCGATGATCGTAACGAAAATGCTGTAAATCGAGAATAGAACTTGTACAAATGTTTGCCAGGATCACCATTCCGGCAATCAACATAAACATTCTCTGTCCAATTGTTCGTTGATTCACGGTACAAATGTATGTTACATTTCAAGGAATTGTTATTCCATCCTTAAAATTTTATGAAAAATTAATTATCAGAAGTGCACTTGCCACCTCTTTCTTTGATCAGCGTAAAAGCCAACTACTCTTTCCGCATGATTGCGTGCCTTCATGACTCCGGAGTTAAGGGCAAGGTTTGTGTACAATTCAGCTTGATCAAAATCACCCCTCCACATCAAAAGTTCAGCCAGATTGCAGTAGATCATGCCCGAGATCTTGTCATTGACCCTTGCTTTGTCATCCGCCATATTACTTTCCTCCAGTATCGTCTTCCATGCCGCGATCGCCTGATCCAATTTAGCATACGCTCCAGAACGGTTTCGATCCTTTCCAACAAGGTTTAACGCTTGGGTAGTAAGCGTATAGGCTTTGGTAACATCTGAATAATCATAATCGCGGTATTTTTTCACGGAATACAATTCTGCTCCTCGAGTTGAATTCATGAATCCAAACTCACTATTCAAGGTTTGTGCAACATCAGAAAAAGCTCTTTTACGTGCATCTCTTTCAAGATCTTTGTAAAACTGTACTTCATTATCTATCCACCATGATTGAAATTCATACTTGCTTGGATAAGATTTCATAGATTGATTCTGTGTGCCATCGAACATCATCTTCTTGTAAATAACACCTTCCGTTGGCGTTTCAAGTGTCACTTCTACTGGTAATGAATACTGACAAGTATATTCATACTTCGTAGTAGTTCCGGTACCGGTTTTCTTCTCAATTATGCGAATATTTTTGATCGGATGAATATCGATCGTCACAACAAATCCTCCCAGACCCTTTGTATATCCTTTGATATCGATCGTGCTTGTTACATCATTATCGACAAGGTCCGTATGCATTCTTGGCGCTACAACCGGTACAAATAAAGGGGAGGCCGGATACATTGGAGGAGTTGGAGCCGTCGCCGTTCCACCGGCATTGATCGTTTTTTCATATTGAGCAAGCTGTGCCAAATATTGCTTGTCAACGGCCTTTTTCTGTGTAAGCCAAAGATCATACTGCTGCTGATAATTCTTTGCAGACAATTCTTTTTGCTGTTCGAATACTTTCAAACTGTCTTCATTGGCCTTTTTGTAGGTGTGAACAATTCTGACCTCGTAATTGGTGAACAGTGAATTGATCTTCTGTACCGGTAACTGTATGTACTGAAAATTAACCTTGTTATCTTCAATATTTTGAGCAAAAAGTAGGCTGAACGAAGAAATAGTCAGCAAAAAAGCAGTGTAGAGTGTTTTCATTTGTTTCGTTTTGGTGATCTGCCCATAGCAAGGACTGTACCAAGTTAAGAATTAAATTGAAATCATTCTTGAAGTGCACGCTCGATATCCTCCCAGATGTCTTCAACATGCTCCAAACCGATCGACAAGCGAACTAAACCGTCTGAAATTCCAACTTCTTTGCGTTGCTCGGGAGTCAATTTAGAGTGGGTCGTGGAAGCGGGATGCGTGGCGATACTCCTTGTGTCACCGAGATTAGCAGTAAGTGAAAACAGGTTCAAAGCATCAAGAAACTGGCGACCTGCTTCCAAGCCTCCCTTCAATTCAAATGATACGATCCCTCCACCTGCGCTCATTTGCTTTCTTGCGATCTCATATTGAGGATGAGAAGGTAAGAATGGATATTTCACCCAATCAACCGCCGAATGTTTCTCTAAGCGTTTTGCAATTTCAAGCGCATTTTTACAATGTCGTTCCATTCGTACGTCCAGTGTTTCCAAGGATTTGGAAAGTGTCCACGCATTAAATGGACTCAACGCGGGTCCAGTGTGACGTGCGAATGCTCGGATCTTATCTATCAGCTTGCCGGAACCAAGAATAACGCCACCCAGGGTTCTTCCCTGCCCGTCGATATATTTCGTGGCTGAATGGATCGAAACATCGGCTCCAAAATCAATAGGACGCTGAAGTATTGGAGTTGCGAAACAATTGTCCACCGCAAAGATCAGATCGTGTTTTTTTGTGATCGCAGAAATTCGCTCCAGATCAATAATGTCCAAACCGGGATTACTCGGTGTCTCCAGATATAGTATGCGCGTATTGGACTGAACGGCATTTTCAAATCCTTCATAATCGTCATAATCGACATAAGTCGTGGTAATTCCCCATTTCGGAAGGATCTCGGTAAACAGCCGGTGAGTGGATCCAAAAACTGACCGTGCCGAAACGATGTGGTCTCCGGATTGCAATAAAGCCCCAAAAAAGGTAAACACAGCAGCCATGCCGGAGGCGGTTGCCCACCCACTTTCTGCATTTTCAAGTGCCGCCATTTTATCAATGAACTCCTGTACGTTGGGATTTGCATAGCGGGAATAGATCTCCCCCTCCTTTTCCTCCGCAAATTGTGCACGCATGTCCTCTGCATCTTCGAAAACATAACTACTCGTCAAGTATAGGGGGACAGAATGTTCGTTGTGCGACGTACGCCTATTCTGGATTCGGATGGCTTGGGTCTTCTTGTTCATAATTTTTCTATAATTATTGCCTTCGGCGTTTAAAGGTTAAATACAGCGTGTTCAAAATGTCTGAGGCGGAAACATTTGAACTTTATACTATCCTCACCTCATACGTTATCTTGATCTCCGCACTGAGAGAAGCTGAAACTGAGCAGTATTTATCCTTTGCTAGATCTATTATTCTTTTTGCATTTTTCTCTTCGACCGAATCGTCAAATTCGAAGATCATGTGGATATGCTCAAAAGGCGATGGAACAGCCTCCTTGCGTTGCGCTTCGATCTCAATTCTGTAATGGTTCAACCGGATCCTTTGTTTGCGAAAAACGTTCAACACATCGACGGAGATACAACCCGCAAGTGAACCTGCCAGCAATTCCATTGGACGGAAACCTTTGTTTTGTCCGCCCAGTGATGGCGCAGCATCCATTAAACAAACATTATTTTGCTCATTCTTCAGTTCCATCACAAATGGTTCTTCGATTCGATTGAGGGTTAATTTCATCTGGTGATCTTTTCTGTTATAAAGTCAAATATACAGTATGTGATATATCTATCAGATCTCAAATTCGGTTAAATACTGGATGCTTTCTGAGCGCAATTTTTCAGAACCCTTCACTGATACGAACGCATCAGGAAGAACAATTACGGAAAGATCCGGACGTTGATTCAGATCAAATCCATGCAGATCACTGAAATTCACCCAACCAGTCTGGTAATTGTACCCACCACTTTGATACACCTCATCAATTCGTGCAAACGGAATTTCATTGATCGCTTCTATGAATTCTGATCCGACATAGATCTTCAGGAAGAAATCTTCGCTGAACTCAGCTATGGACTGATCATCCGTCTTACGGTACTCGTAACGATAATCGAACTGAAGCGCTGAAATATCCGAAAGCACAGCACTCGCCGTTGGAAAACTTCCGGCACCCTTTCCAATGAACAATTGTTTGTCTGAGAAAAGAGCCTCCACAACTACTGCGTTGAATTCGTTATCGACCTGGTAGGCAAAATGATCCTGTTTCACAAAATGAGGCGCCACAAAACCAAGTACTTGTTGGTCCAGTTTTTCAGCACGAGAGAACAATTTGATACGATAGCCTTTTTCTGAAGCGTACTTAACATCCTGCGGTTTCAGGTTACGAATTCCGTAATTGAATACTTTTTGTGGTTCAACGATCAATCCAAAAGCATGCTTGATAAGTAGCACCAACTTATATTTCGAATCGAATCCATCAACGTCCAAGGTTGGATCGATCTCAGCAAATCCCAATTCCTGTGCTTTTTTCAAGGCATCTGAATAGGCCACTCCAAAATTCGATTGGGTAAGTATGTAATTCGTTGTTCCATTGACAATTCCCTGAACCGACGACAGCGAATCGTTGTTGTAGTATTCTTCCAGATTTCGGATGATTGGAATGGAACCTCCTACTGCTGCTTCGTATAAGAAAGAAACGTTATTCTCTTTTGCTGTAGCGATGAGTTCCTCCAAATGCTCCGCGATCAATTTCTTGTTGGCAGAAACCACACTTTTTCGGTTTCTCAGGGCCTTCAAAACAATTTCATAAGCAGCCTCACTGTCATTGATCAACTCTACCACAACATTAATGGACTCGTCATTCAGAATCGTGTTCACATCATACGAAAACGCTTCTTGTGGCAGCGTTCGCTGCTTGCTCGAATCTTTCACAACGATGCGTGAAATCTCTGCATCGAGCAATTTACTCTTGTTCAACACTTCATACAATCCGGTTCCAACGACACCAAAACCGATCAATCCAATATTCAATTTAGTTCTCATGCTACTTGTTCTTTTTTTGATTTAAAAATGGTTGGACGGTTCTGTTTGAAATCGTTGTATAGAAAGTCCGAAATAAGGTCTGTTAATTGTTTGTTCTCTACGAGGAATCCATCGTGACCAAAGTCAGAATCGATCTTGCCGAACACGGCATTCGGGATCCACTCTACCAGATATTCTTGCTCCTTAACGGGAAATAATAGATCTGATTCGATGCCGATCACCAGCGTTTTCGCTTTAATTTGTTGCAGAGCGATTTCGACAGAAGCTCGTTTTCTACCAAGGTTGTGAGCGTCCATTGCTCTTGACAATGTGATATAAGAATAGGCATTGAATCGCTTAGCTAATTTCTCTCCCTGATAACGTTGGTAGGAGGCTGCAAGGAAATCATCAGTTGTATGATTTCCCGGATTGGTCTGTGTTTTTGCATAACCGTCATATGAACGATAACTCAACATAGCGATCGAGCGGGCTGTGATCAATCCATAACGTCCGCCTTCAGGTACATTTCCATAGGTCTGATCAGCATAAATTGCCAGTCGCTGTGTTTCGTTGAAGGCAATTCCATAAGCTGAATGTCGCGCATTCGTTGCGATCAACACCAGTTTATCGAACAACTCCGGTTGCTCTACCGACCATTCCAATGCTTGTTGTCCGCCCAATGAAGCCCCGATGAGCAGCTGGATCTTTTCAATTCCCAGGTACTTTCGCAACTCTTCATGAGCACGAGCCATGTCGCGGGTGGTTACGAAAGGAAAGCGATCCAATAATGGTTCTTCATTGACTTCAGTGTTCAATGGCCCACTCGTTCCGTAGTGCGATCCTAAAATGTTTGCACAAACAATGAAGTGATCGTCAGGATTAAAAAGATCACGCTCTCCGAAAACGCCTTTCCACCAATCAAAAACATCGCTATTGGCCGTTAGAGCGTGACAAACCCAGATCACGTTGTTCTTTTCCGGATCAAAGGTTCCGTAGGTGTTAAAAGCGATTTGAAGTTCACTGATCCGTTCGCCGCTTTCCAACAAAAAAGGCTTTTCGGAATTAAAAAATTGAATTGTTGACATAATATTATTTACTAATCGATTGGAAAAAAGTGAATTGAATGGTCTGAATCGGAAACGAAAAGTCCGATCCATCAGGATGTGCTGTTATGACCAAAAAAAGAAAGGGATCACCAGCACATGCAGCAACAGCAGCACATGCACATGACAAGAACTACAGTTTGTGTTCCTCTCGTAAATCCTGAAAAAAGTTGGAGGTTCTGCTTGACAGAATACTTCAGCGCGTTGATCTCAAATGAGTTTAACTTCTTCATTTTTATAATTTATATTTTTCCAACAACATTGTCAGAATCAGGATTTGGCACCGGTTTTCCAATACTGACAGTATCGTCAGCACTTAAAGTTGGTTGCCAGAGGGTCATCGAGCCTGTCTCTCACCTCTTCTTTATAAATCTTAGATCCACCGCTTGTGGAAATGACGTTGCAAATCTTTCAAAATGTTTTTGAATTACCAAAATTTTTTTTCGATTTTTTCTGAGACTTCCATAAAATGATAATAAATCAAAAAAAAACAAATGTAATTCAAGCCATCAACACCGAAATCGTAAATTTGATCTATGACTTCATCTGCGATCACTTCTGGAATGCTTATTTTTTTTGGTTCAGTAGTCGTACTGATCTATGGCCAACAGATCCTGATCCCGTTCATGTTCTCTCTTCTTATCTATTTCCTGATCCGTTATATTATTCGATACATGAACAAGGTAAAAGTGATCAGAGAATTTGTTCCGGGTTGGTTCAAGAGTATTCTTTCTGCAGGAATCATCTTCACATCTCTAGGGCTGATCACAAAAATGATCATTGATAATTTTCAATATTTGATCAAATCTATGCCATCTTATCAAAAAAATCTTGAAGGAATTTTATTCCAGATCAATGATTTCTTGGGTATCAATCTTATCGAAACCTTAACTGAAAAACTGAACGAATTAGATTATTCCAGCATAGCAAATTCTGTTTTTAATTCAGTTAGTCTTTTACTCGGAAATGCACTGATGATATTTTTTTATGTCGTTTTTCTAGTGATCGAACAAAGTAATTTCAACAAGAAACTGAAACTCATTTTCAAAGGCGAACAACTTCTCGAAGTTGGGGACTTGCTCAACGACATCGAACATTCCATCACTCAATATATTGGACTTAAGACACTGATCAGTTTGATGACGGGTCTTGCCAGTTATCTTGTCTTGCTGGCATTTGGAATCCAATCTGCATTCTTCTGGGCATTCTTGATATTTGTGCTTAATTACATACCTTACGTTGGCTCTCTCATTGCAGTTCTGCTGCCGTTTTTCTTTTCTCTCATTCAATACGGAGAATTTACCACACCACTTATCATGCTATTGATCTTGGAAGCTATTCAGATCGTTATTGGTAATTTCATTGAACCATTGATCATGGGAGATTCATTGAACATCAGTCCGATCGTAACACTCATTTCACTAGCCTTCTGGGGTTATCTCTGGGGAATAACCGGAATGTTCATCAGTGTGCCACTCACTGTAATGCTTATTATAGTGCTGGCCAAGGTCCCCAGAACAAGATCGTTGGCCATATTGTTATCACATGACGGAAAAATATGATAGAAGAACTTAGTCCATATAAGATCCAGATCATTGAAACGGTACTGATCATATTCTTGATCATACTCGTGAAATTCCTAACGAAAAGATCGATCTCAAGGATCCTGAATCGTTTTCACTTTGATGAACAGCGTTCCAGAATGTCCATAAAGATCATTAACATATTTATTGCTATCGGTGCGATCATTCTGTTGGCAGGTATCTGGAATATCGATCAAACACAATTGATGGTCTTCATTACCTCTATGCTAACGGTAATGGGAATCGCTTTTTTTGCGCAATGGTCGATCCTTTCCAACATTACTTCGAGTTTAATTTTGTTTTTCAATCATCCACTGAAAATTGGGGATTCCATTGAGGTTTTAGACAAGGAGTTATCCATTTCAGGTAAGCTCGAAGATATTTCCTTCTTTTTCATGCATGTCCGAACCGAACAAGGAGACTTGGTGACCATCCCCAACAACCTTGTACTTCAAAAGATCATAAAAAGTGTAAAACAAAAAGACTAAACTATGAGAAGACTTTTACTACTTTCGTTGTCAACCGTTTCAATATTCTTTGAAACATTTGCTCAAAAAGCAGATCTGGAGACTGTTCAGTCATTCTGGAACTCCAACATCGCTGCGATGATTTCATTGGACAGGGAAACGATCATTTACCAAACCAATTTCCCCCTTCAGGGATCCTGGGGATATGCATTGCAACTTGAGGGAGATGCTGATTCTTGGACAAAAGAAGACTTCGTTCAAAACGTAGATAAGATCTTCAATGATGAGCTTCGTATTAAACTGAGAAGAATTGATCACAACCAACTGGTTCACCACGTTGACGAAAATGGTCAACTGAATTTCATTTTGCAACTATTGTTCGTAACCGAAGAGGACGGAGAAAAATACGAATCAGCAACACTACTTTATTTCAAGCAATTCGATGGGATCTGGAAATTGTACCAGATCGAATACGCGGGATAATACCAATGGGCAATTGACAATTCACAATTCACAATTGAGTAGAATATCTACTTATAATCCAAAGTGCTTCTCGGCTTCTTCGGCGATGTAACCTCCTATGGCTAGTGAAGCAGTTGCTGCAGGTGAAGGAGCGTTAAGCACATGGATCGATTTTCCGTGGTATTCGATTCGGAAATCGTCACGTGTATCTCCGTCTTGTCTTAAAAGAAGCGCTCTTACTCCAGCTCTACCCGGACGTATATCGTCCATTGTAAGAGAAGGGATCATTCTTTGCAAAGTCTTTAGAAACAAACGTTTCGAAAAAGCCCTTCTGTATTCGTTGATGCCGAATCTAAAATTCTTAAAGAACAATTTCCATGTTCCACCGTAAGTCAGTGCATCCCAGGTATCTCGAAAAGAAAAATCGGTTTTACCGTATCCCTCCCTTTTGAACGTGAATACAGCGTTCGGACCGCATTCTATCTCTCCATTTGTCATGCGCGTAAAATGTACCCCTAAGAACGGAAAATCAGGATTGGGAACAGGATAGATCAAATGTTTCACCTTGTGATGCCCACTTTCTGTTAATTCGTAATAATCACCACGGAAACCAACTACTTTTTCCTTTAGTTTGACACCGTCTTTCTTCGCCAGTCTATCCGCTTGTAATCCAGCACAGAACACCAGGTATTCAGCCTCAAAATCTCCTTTGTTCGTCTTGATTGTCGAAGTTTCGCCGTTCTTGACGATATCTAGCACCTCATGCTTCAGTTTCAATTCACTTTGAGGATTCATTCCCAAAGCCAATTCCACCATTTTAGCCGTTGCAGCCCTGAAATCGATTATTCCGGTAACAGGAACCAAAATCCCGGCAATACACTCAACAAATGGCTCTCGTTCCTTAACCTCATCCGGTGTGATCCACTTGATCCCTTCGATCTCATTTTCCAAACCGGTCTGGAAGATCTTTTCCATGTGCGGCATTTCAGCAGGATCAGTCGCAACGACAACCTTACCACAAACATCATGAGGAATATTGTGTTCCTGCGCAAAAGCAACCAATTCACGTCGACCCTGAATACAGTTCTTGGCTTTTAGCGATCCTGGTTTGTAGTACAATCCTGAATGGATAACTCCCGAATTGTGTCCCGTTTGATGGTCAGCAAGAATGTCCATCTTTTCAAACAGAACTATTCGCTTGCGAGGAAATTTTTTCTGCAACTTGTAAAATGTAGCCGCACCAACAATTCCACCTCCAATGATCGCTATATCGTATGCCATTTTCTGAATATTTAACTGCAAATTTAGACATAATCCTTTGCCTCAAATTAATTTAAAACAGAATACTTTCATCATTTTGAGTGGAGTATTCTCACAGGAAGGGATTATTGCCGAAAAATGCCTTATTTCGCACAGAACAATGAGAGAAAAAGAAGAACATACATCTTTTTTGCCCAATCTGAATGGCTTGCGATTTCTCGGAGCACTGATGGTCTTTATCTTTCATGTTTTCACGCTCGGAAGGGAACACTGGGGAGAGTTCAGGGAATCCACATGGTTTTCTGCTCTTTACAAGCTTGCTTCAAAAGGTCATCACGGCGTAGGATTGTTCTTCGTACTGAGTGGCTTTTTGATCACGCACTTATTATTAAAGGAGATCGAGCGGAATGACCACATTAATGTCAAAAACTTCTTCATTCGGCGGGTGCTACGCATCTGGCCATTGTATTACTTCCTGATCATCTTCGGATTCCTGATGTTTCCATTACTACCATACGGACAAGGTACCGATCATTCCGTTCTGAATTACGCTCTTTTTATTTCGAATCTTGATGAGATCTGGAATGGTGCCAACGATCCGTTGAATTTCCTCACTATTTCCTGGTCGGTAAGTATTGAGGAACAATTCTACTTGAGCTGGATGTTACTGATGCTCGTCCTTCCATTTTTCAGAAAGGGAAAATACCTGTTTCACCTTTTTAGTTTTATCATCCTGAGCACGGTGATCTTTCGATTCCTATATCACAATGATGAAAGAATCATGTATTACCACACTTTTGCGAACATCAGCGATCTTGCCATCGGAGGATTAGCTGCACTGGGAGTTTCCCAATTCAAATGGAATGAAAAGATGGTCAATCTTTCCAAATTGAAGGTTATTCTCATCTATTTCATCGGGATCGTTCTTGTTCTGCTAAGCACGGTGATCTTCAAGAACGAACTCAGGAGTGTTGAGCGTTTAGTATTAGGCTCTTTCTTTGCTTTTGTTGTCCTCGAACAAGCATATGGGAAGCATTTTCCATTGCGAATGGATAGAGTTCCGGGATTTTTTCAGGGTGGGAAGATCACTTACGGTTTTTACATGTACCACTGTATTGTCATTTATTATATGACCAGTATTTTCAACTTGTACAATTTAACAGAGCAACTCTGGCAGTTCATGCTTTACATTGCACTTGTTCTACTTTTCACGTCAGGTATTTCAATTGTAAGCTACCGTTATTTTGAACACCCCCTACTCAAGCTTAAAAAGAAATTTCATTGATCAGCCGATCCGGGCATTCTTTAAATGATCGCGGTATGCGCTGAAAAGTTCCGTTTTCGAGATCAATCCATAGTATTTCCCATCTTCAATGACCGGTAATATCCAGTAATTGGTCTCATCAAAGACCTTCATCACCTCTGACATTGGAGTGTTTGGTGTTACAGTCCTTTTAACATTGTTCATCAGATCAGAAACAAATATTTTATTGTACAGGTCCGTTTTGAACATTATTTCTCGGATATCGTTCAGGAAAACAATTCCCAGAAGCTTTCCACTGTGATCCACAACAGGAAAGACAGTATGCTCAGAATTCGAAATAAGTTCTACCAATTCTCCCAAACTTGCTCGAGGATGAAATACCGGTTGATCACGGAAAATGAGATTTTTTGTACTCATTGAGATAAGTACATTCGCATCTCTATTCTCAGTCAATATTTCTCCTGTTTTTGCCAGGACACGCTGATCCATAGAAAATGGCTCAAAATATTTTGAAATTGCGTAACTGATGGATGATACGATCATCAGTGGGATCATCAAAGAATAACCTCCTGTAATTTCGGCGATAAGAAATATTGAGGTTAGTGGCGCGTGGTACATCCCACTTAAAAGACCTGCCATTCCAACCATCGTAAAATTACTTACCGGTAAGTCGTGAATTTTTAAAATCTCAACCAATCGAGAGAAAAAATAACCCAAGTATGCCCCAACAAACATTGAAGGAGCGAAATTCCCTCCATTTCCTCCACCTCCTATCGTCAAACCGGATGCGATGGCCTTAAGAAAGATAATGACCCCGACGAAAAGCAAGACCACCCATTCACCTGTCAAATATTCCTTCAGAATACTCTGATCAAGCAATGATGAGAGATTATTTGAGGATAAGCCCTTAATGCTCTGAAAACCTTCACCGAACAAAGAAGGGAATAACGCGATCAGTACTGCAAGAGCCAGACCACCCAAAAGAGCTTTTTTTGCCAAACCTCCTTCCGTTCTGTGAAAGAGTTTCTCAACCTTTACAAAGACCCTTGAATGGTAGACCGCAAGAAGTCCACATAATACCCCCAATACCATGTAAAAAGGGACATTCATGTAATCAAAATCCTCCGTCGATTTGACACTCAATAAAATCTCTCCGCTTTGAAGAACTTTCGATACAAGTGCCCCACATGCGGCAGCAATGATCAAGGGGGTGAATGCAGCAATACTGATATCAAGCAACAATACCTCCAAAGCAAAAAGCACTCCGGCAATCGGGGCATTAAACGCAGCAGCGATCCCGGCAGCAATTCCACAGGCCAAAAGCAAGGTACGCTCGTTATAATTGAGATGATACTCTTTAGCGTAATTGGAACCGAAAGCAGCACCGGTGATAACGATCGGAGCCTCTAGTCCTACGGATCCTCCTGTACCAACGGTCAGGGAACTGGTAACCACCTGATCGTACATTCGTTCGGATTTGATAAAGCTCGACTTTTGAGCAATCCCGTAATGTATTTGTGCGAGCCCTTTCTCGAAATTACTTTTGAAAAATTTTCGGACAACCACTACAGTGATCAAAATCCCCAAAAAGGGTAGAAACAAATAAAAATACTTGGAATTACTCAGTTTTTCGTAGGTCGCAAGATAGTACACGAAATGAACAAATGCCTTCAGAACAACGGCTGCGATCCCAACGGATAATCCAACCAATATACTGGAAAAGAATATGAATTGTTTAGGCGTAAGTCTTGACTGCGCTAGTTTTACCCCTAGCTTTATTCTCAACTTAACAAATTCAAAAACACTCTTCAAAACTCCTTTTTTACTGCCTGAAATTACAAGATTTTTTCATTAGCCAAGATCGTCTACCATAACCTTGTATGTCGGATCCTCTAAAACATTGACTTCAATTATTTCTTCAGCATTTTTCAATAGGGTTCTGCAATCAGGACTTAAGTGTTTTAAGTGAACTGTTTTTCCAACCTTTAGATAACGTTCGGTGATCTTGTTCAATGCTTCAATTGCAGACATATCGACTACACGGCTTTCTTTAAAATCAATGATCACCTCGTCAGGATCTTCTGAGACATCAAACTTTTCAGCGAACGCGCTCACTGAACCAAAGAACAGTGGGCCGTAAATCTCATAGTGTTTGACCCCATTTGAATCTACATGTTTTCTTGCGCGGATCCTTTTTGCGTTATCCCAGGCAAATACGAGAGCAGAGATGATAACACCGATGATCACTGCAAGTGCAAGATTGTGTAAGATCGCCGTGACAAGTGTGACCACAAGCATTACAAATATGTCTGACTTCGGCATTTTTGTAAAGGTTTTTAAACTGGCCCATTCAAAGGTTCCGACAGCAACCATGATCATCAAACCAGTTAAAGCAGCCATTGGAACTTTTTCAATCAGAGAGGAACCAAACATTACAAAGACCAAAAGCATCACTGCTGCCACAATTCCTGACAATCTTGCCCGCGCCCCATTGGAAACATTGATCAAACTTTGGCCGATCATTGCACAACCTCCCATTCCTGAAAACATCCCAGAAAGAATATTGGCAGCTCCCTGAGCCACAGCTTCCTTATTTCCGCTCCCTCGAGTTTCGGTGATCTCATCAACAATATTCAAGGTCAACAAACTTTCGATCAATCCCACACCTGCTACTACAGCGGCATAAGGAAAAATAATGGTAAATGTTTCAAGGGTAAATGGTACTGAGGGAATATGGAAGGGTGGGAATTCTCCCTTGATAGAAGCGATATCGCCAACCGTTGTCGTATCAATCTGAAAAAGCGTTACCACGCCAAAAACTACCAGGATAGCAGTCAATGATGAGGGGACTATTTTTGTCAACTTAGGCAAACCCCATATGATAACAATTGCCAGTAGAACCAAGCCCAAAAAAGTATACAATTGCGTCCCCTGCATCCATGGAGCATTTGGATCTGTACTATCTGTTGTGAACTGGTTGAACTGAGACATAAAAATGATTATTGCCAATCCGTTTACAAAACCAAAGATCACAGGATGAGGAACTAAGCGGATCAATTTTCCTAATTTCAGGAAACCTGCCGCTAACTGCATTAATCCCGCCAGGATCACTGTGGCAAAAACATATTCTACACCATATTCTTTAACCAATACGACCAAAACAACTGCTACGGCTCCTGTTGCACCTGATATCATTCCCGGTCGCCCCCCGAAAACGGAGGTGACCAATCCCATCATGAATGCGGCGTAAAGTCCTGTCAAAGGTGATAACCCTGCGATAAGGGCAAAGGCAACTGCCTCCGGAACCAATGCCAAAGCAACCGTCAATCCGGAGAGGATCTCAGTTTTATAATCAACTTTTTGATTCAGGTCAAATAATTTTATGTATTGCTTCATTAAAAACAAATTGAAAAAGGAAAAAGGAAGAAATGAGAATGGTGTTCACACTTTTTTGAACACTAAAAGGTTCCGGAATATGAAAGTCATTTTCACATAAGCGTCGCGAAATTAACAAAAAAAGGAAAAGGGCTTAAGGCCCTTTTCCAATCACTTACGCCATGTAAGTTCTATTGCTTCACCAATTTCTCAGTGTAAACACTATCTCCCGTTATGATCTTAACTATATAATTTCCGGCAGGAAACGAGCCTAAATTCAAATGTGATTCAGCAAAATCGACTGTTGCGTTCATTTTTTCCTGGTGAATGACCCTTCCGGAAAGATCCAAAACATACAGCTCAGCCTTATTATTAACAAATCCACTTAATTCGATCGTACATTCACCGTTGGTAGGATTAGGTAGGATCGCAATTTTATGATCCAGTTCTTTTTCTTCCGTATTCACGGTAAATCCTACTGAGAAATTGTAGCGGTGGTATCGTCCGAAATCGCCTGGGAAGAATTCAATATAAGATCCACCTACCTGACGAAGTCTGAATTGTCCTGCAGTTTCTCCTTCAAATTGATTGGATGCCCAGAAAGCAATTCCATCATGGTCGGAATCTTCCAGAATAATGCTGTAACAACCCGGTGCAAGGTCAAAGGTATCTTTGTATTGCGTGTTGTTCAACAAAGTGTTGCGTTCGAAGATCACATTTCCACTGGCATCTTCCAAGCGGTATTTATTTTCGTTCGCTTTGTTGTTCGTCGTAAACCAAACAAAGAAAGGTCCGTTGATCGTTTCAGGAGCAATGAATTTAGCCGTTTTAGCATTGTTGTTCGCGTACTCATCTTGACTTGGCCAGCCCTGCACATCGTAAACCTGAGCAGTAAAGGTGTGTGCACCTTCGTAATCGTTCCACCAGGCAAGATCTTCGACAGGAATCTCAACGATCTCCTTTTCCAGGAAATTCAAATTTCCGGTCCACTCATATTCGAGCCAGTCTCCGTAAGATATCCAGCAACGGATCTTACAGTACGTCAATGGTTGTTCTCCCGTATTCTGCAAAATGATCCTTGGATTTGAACAAGTTGGATTCCACTTGCGGTAATACTCGTAATTGTTCGGATTCAAGATGTCGACAATGGCTGCATCGTGCTGGAAATTAGGGGCTGAATAAGAGATGAGATCCATCGCAACGACATAATTACCATTTCCCTGATCCTGATCATTCGTTGGAACATCCTCAATGTCATAGTCGATCAAGACAGTTTCTCCCGGGTTGACGAAAGGCGTCAATTCATGATCGTATTCTCTCACCATATCACCAGGACACCAACCTTCCCTTGCATAAGGCCACGTTCCACCCTGAGAAATGTTTGGATTATCACCACAAGCCGTTTCTTCCCAGATCTCCCAGTTGAAACGTTCAACTCCATTCAAACTGATCTTGTGATCCTTCGAGTCCCACTCACAACAATTTACACTGCCGTAATGACCATGACCGGTGAATCGCGTTTTGATCTTGAACATTTCCGATGTATCACTCAATTCGATCGGAACTTCCTGCAATACGGTATTGTTATCCATTGCCGCATACTGGTAGGACCTGAAATCTGCCCAGATCGGTTGACGATTATGTACATCGCGTGGAGGAATCCCTTCAATAAAAGCGAAACGAAGATCCAGTAACTCTTGAGTATTGTGCGCAGCAAGATCCACCGTATCCTTTAAATACTGCTGGTAATCGGTTACATCATAGATCCAGGAGAATCCCTGTGGTCCTAGATCGAATTGTATTCCGTAAGGAGTAATGTATCGAGCGATCTCCACATCGTGAACGATCTCATAAGGCTCTTTGTAATAAGTTATCTCACTGTTCGTAAGGTTATCTGAACCGGCAAACGGAACTTGCGAAACAATGCTTCCATTATCAGCATAAACCGTTTCGTTACCTTCCAATACACCAACATAAGCATTCACAATACCAAAATGACGGTCAACCGGAGCTTGTTCGAAAATTACCGTAGCTTCTTTCAATACTTCTTTCGGGTGCTGTGTTGTTGTCATCGTTCCGTTAACGATCCCCTGGCCTAAACTCAACTTAGGTCGACGATTCTCCGCTTTAACTCCAGCTTTTGGATATTCATCAAATCCGATCATACCTTCCTGAGAAGGCATCAATAAATAATTGTTCTGAGAACGATCTTTGGCCCAGGATTGATCATCAAAATCATAGTAAACCAATAGATCGGACCAATTGGGATGTGTTGCATCGGGTTGTTGAGCCATGTAGGATTGAATAGTCGCTTGTGGTAATGCGACATCGTACAATTGAAACTCATCGATCTTCCCTTTCCACATGTAAGCCTGATTCCAGTTTGAGCCCAAAACAAAACGGTGGATATGTCCGATCGATAAATTCTTGTTGGTTCCTGAATGCCATAAAACACCATTCTTATACACGAACATTTCTCCTGTGCTCTGCTTTTTGACAAATGCCCAATGGTTCCAGTTGTTATCGATCTCGGCACCTGTCATCGCCTTGTTGATTCGGTCATAACCAGTTCCTTGCCCTGCATCAAAATAAAGAACATTGTCACTCCAGGGCATATGAATATTGATCACACGGTTGTTCAATGTATCGAATGCTTCCAGGATCGAAGTGTTCGTTCCGGCTGAGCCGGTACCCTTTGCCCAGAAAGTGATCGTCATTTCGTCGCCAAGATCGAAGTCTGACAATTCAAGTAATGCATGGCTCGAACCATTGAAATTCATCTGGCCGTTGAGTGCATCGTAAACCAAACTGTTCGATGAAGCATCACTCTGTGCCTCAAAGCTCAATGAGTTTAGACTCTCGAAGGTATTTTCAAAGGAAAACTCAACGATGATATTATCGCTTCCATTCCAAGTAAACGGCTGATAGAATAAAAATTCATTCTCACCAAGCGCCAATTCCGGTTGACTACCCAAAGACCATCTTGAAGCTTCGTAAACCGCTGTAAATCCACTTTCGTGAAATGCTGTCAGTGTTGTTTCTGTAGTCGATTTCAAGGAAATTACAGGCGAATGCAACTCACCATTTACAAGGAGTTCATTCACAAACAATTTCAATGACTGAATATCCCCGGCAACAATTCCGGCAGAAGCCAGTTCGGTGGCAGTAAGGATCATTTGATAGCGTCCACCGTTGGAAGCAACATTGAATGGGAAGGCATAGTTTCCGATCGAACTCCCGTCAGTTACAGCGTGATCTGTCAAAACTGCATTGGAACGATTTCTCTCATTGCGAACGTAGGTATCCTTGTAGGTAAAAGGTGCCGGAGTGTAATTGATCGTGGATGGATTCGTAAGGTTCGCCAGGTAACGGCTCCCGTCGATGCGAATAGAATCAAAAGCTCCTGTATGATCAAAAACCCTGGTATAGGTGAGGTAATCCCACTCACCACAGTTGTACTGATCCCAAGTCGTCAATGGACTGCATTTCAGCTTGTAATACATCAGTACTTTTTCGAAGCGCTTTTCATTCAGCTCTGCCGGGAAAATGAAATTCCCCCTTCTTGCGGTGATCGAATCGAAAGTAAATGTCTGAACCCAAGTAGTGTCCTGAGACAAAGAATTGAACTGAGCCGTCAAAAACAGCACAAAAAATAGGTGAATTCGTTTCATTATAGATTGCTAATTGACTTCAAATGTAAACCAGAAAGCATCAAATACGCCAGAAAACATGAGACAAATTCAGGACAAAATCCGCTTTATCTTGAATTGCTAAACTGATTTAGTTAAATCTTTGCATTCAACAATTCCTTGATCTCCACTTTTTCTCCCGGTGTGATATCCATCCAACTTCGATCCTGCAGTCCCATTTCAATGCTATAGAAGATCAAAAGATGCGGTTTGATACCTGCCGAAATCAGCTTATCCTTGATCTCTCTGTATGATAACTCGATCAGATCTTTTTTGGAGTTTACTCCGATCTGCTTAAAGATCGTGACCATGCGAGGTCCGAAATTTTTAATCTGTGATAAATCCCGATCATCCATAGATCAAACGCTCGATCCTTGACAAAATAACCAACTCAGACTTGTTCATCTGATTAAATGTATTGGCCGTTCGAATACAGACTTCCAACACAAACTCTTTCATTTCCGGCGTGAAGAATTCAGGATGTTCTTCAAAAACTTTCATGAACTGTTCGTATGCCTTTTCTGTGTCATAATCGTCTTCGGTCAGTTCGGTGACCATTCTGTCGATCATTTCCATGGCCTTAATCCCAAATGGGTCTCCCTTTACGGCCAACAACTGCCAGTTCTCGTTTACGACCTGATGGATCTTGAGTCTTTCACTAGTATCTACATGTCTGTCGGAATGAGCGACGGCATAAAACAAGTAACTTAAAGCGTGTAGAATTTCTTCCATTATTTCATGATCTGATAGACCGGCAAACGATGCCAGCTGGGTTCAAAATTGGAACTATTCCTATAAATGTAATACAATTGTTCCCAGGATGAATCTCTGAATTTCTCATCCATTCGTTTCTTTTCTTCAAAGGCTAATTTCAAAGCCGGGTCATTTCTCAGGATCTCTGCCGCCCTGTCTTCAAAAACATAGGCCGAAAAATATTCTTTCTGCTGTACATAACTGTCAAAGAAATTCCAGGCGAAATAGCTGTCTTCCGCCTTAGGTTGCAACACAGCGTGAAGGAAGGTTGAGTTCTTCTGATCGGTCGAAATCCACACATCTCCCGGTTTCAATCGGACCTCCTGCTCTTCTAAAACTGTCTGAACTTTTGAATGGAGATAATGTCCTTCATACGGATTTGAACTGCTGTTAAATGAAATGACCCTTGTGATCATCACCTTGACCACCGTATCCTTCAAAACCGACTTCATCGCAATATCATTGGCTTTGAGTCTGGCAATCACATCGCGACATTGAGCACCAACTATGTAAAACTGAGGTTTCACTGCTGAATCAATTGGTACGTAGGTATTGTAATGCGGAATATAACGCGTATAAGGTTTAGTACGATCATAGAACAAACGAGGCTTGCCATTGACTTCACTGATCGGATAACTGTGTTCAAAGCCCTTGAACAATACCGAATCTTTCTGATCCGTCAACTGATAAGCGAAACGGAAATAGTTATCCGTTGCCTGCTCGAAACGTGATCTCTTTCGCGTTTCTTCGATCAGGTTCGCGTTAACCGAAGTCCAGAGAATTAGTTCATCTATGAATTGCCTTGTCACCTCTACCCTTGCAGGAAATGCTTTCAACATATGGGTTTCAACCGTAAAACTGAAGGCGTTGAAAAGCGAAGCATATCCCATTGCATAGCGTGGAAGATCATTGAATGCTTCAAGTCCTGTGTCCGGAGTTTCTCCTTTGAGTTCGACATAAGGAAAAAGGTCGGTCTTGTATTTCTTTCGCAACGATTCACACAGGTCGGGAAGTAAATGATCATAGGTCACTCGTCTCATTTCCGGTGCCAAACGCTCTTTCATGGAAGAGATCAGCGTCAGCGTGTACTGATAATCTGCACCATTTGAAACATGCGTATCAACAAAGACATCCGGATCCAAAGCGTGATAAATACGAGCAAAAGTGAAGGCATTCTCAGAATCCATTTTGATGAAATCGCGATTGAGATCGAGGTTTTGTGCATTACCACGAAAGCCGTATTCCTCCGGACCGTTCTGATTGGCTCTGCTGCTTGAGGAGCGCACCATCATGCCATCAACATTGTACGCCGGGATAAATGCTATTACCGGAAGATCATTGTTTTTCTTTCCTTTTCGAATCCATTCGTCCATCCAGATCAGACAAGCGTTGATCCCGTCAGGTTCACCCGGATGAATGGCGTTATTGATCAGGATAGTGGTGCTTCTTCTTGCTTTCTGAAAGGTCTGCAGCGAGTCCTGTGCTCCATTGATCACACAAACATAGATGGGAAGTCCATAGTCTGATGATCCCATGTTGTACAGTTCCACTTCCTGATGTTCTCTATCTACTTTTTCAAGATACGTGATCAGCTCTGCGTAGGTCGGTGAAGTATTTCCTTTCCATTGGGCATAAGACGCGGGAACAAGGAGCAAGGAACAAAGAGCAAGGACTAGTTTGGAGGCGTGAACTCGTTTTATCATCATGTGACGAAAATAATAGAATTTAGGAAATTGAGAAACGAGAGAAGAGACCGTCCTGAAAGGTCGGGACTGCGAGAAGCGAGACTGATCTGGAGCATGGAACATGGAACATAGAGCATAGATCGCTGATGTCACTCACCTATTCTATCATAAAAACAAGACTTTTCAGTAACTTTGCCCCATGCGAATCGATATTCTTACCGTGGTGCCAAATCTGCTGGACAGTCCTTTCTCCCATTCGATCATGAAAAGGGCTCAGGACAAAGGTTTAGTGGAGATCCATGTGCACAACATTCGTGATTATTCCACTTCGAAGCATAAAAATGTCGACGACTATCAATACGGTGGAGGTGCCGGTATGGTGATGTCGATTGAACCCATCGCTGCAGTGATCGATAAACTGAAAGGCGAGCGCGATTACAGTGATGTGATCTACATGACGCCTGACGGAGAAGTGCTCGAACAATCACATTGCAATCAGTTGTCACTTGGAGGAAATCTCATGATCCTCTGCGGACATTACAAAGGCGTTGATGAGCGCGTTCGCGAACATTATATCACCAAAGAGATCTCCATCGGATCTTACGTGCTTTCAGGTGGTGAACTCGCCGCTGCTGTTCTTGTGGACGCAGTTGTTCGATTGATCCCCGGAGTATTGAACGATGAGACATCTGCACTTACCGACAGCTTTCAGGATAATCTGTTGTCACCTCCGGTGTACACCCGTCCCGAAGAATACAATGGGTGGAAAGTACCCGAAGTCCTGCTTTCCGGAAATCCTGCCCTGATCGATGCCTGGAGAGAAGATCAAGCATTGAAACGAACACAGGAAAGAAGGCCGGACTTATTGGACTAATTTCCAATTACGATTGACTAATGACTAATTGGTAACTCGTTCTAAATAACAAATCGTGACAATAGAAGAAACAATAGAAACATTAAAATCCGGGGGTATTATTCTTTATCCAAGTGATACCATTTGGGGATTGGGCTGTGATGCCACGAATGAAGAAGCATGTCAGCGAATTCATGAATTGAAGGATCGACCGGCGAATAAAAGTTTTATACTACTGGTAGACGGCTTTCCCATGCTGGAGCGATATGTGCCTGATTTCCATCCGATATGTTACGACCTTGCTGATTTGGCAACACAAGCACTCACTATCATTTATCCTTCAGCCAAAGGACTTGCTCCTACTGTGTTGGCAGCCGACGGAAGTATCGGTATACGCATTACCAAGGATCCGAATTGCCTGAAAATGATTCGCTCAATGAAGAAACCATTGGTAAGCACATCAGCCAATTTATCCGGAAAGGCATCGCCCAAGAATTTTTCAGAGATCGATCCTGTCATCAAATCCGGAGTTGATGCTATTCTTAGTGAAAGACTGGAGGAAAACATGAGCACACCCTCTCAGATCATCAAAATTGGACTCGATGGATCGGTTGTGGTGATCCGTAAATGATTTTATTTTAGATTAACCATCTCGGACAGTCCATTGTCCATTGCCAATTGTCCATTATCTTTGGGGTCCATGTCAACGAATTACGCAGTAGCACTCAAACATCCTGTATTCAAGGTAGCTTCACAGATCATCAGTGAAAAAGGACTTCAGGCCTACGTGATCGGCGGTTTTGTTCGTGACCTCATCCTGGAAAGACCCTCTAAAGACATCGATATAGTCGTTGTTGGGAATGGCCTCGATTTGGCGAAAGAATGTGCTGAAAAACTGCGAGTGAAAAAGGTTTCCTTCTTTCAGAACTTCGGGACGGCACATTTTAAATACAAGGACCTGGATGTGGAATTCGTTGGCGCGCGAAAAGAATCTTACCGCAGTGATTCCAGAAAACCGATCGTTGAAAACGGTTCACTTGATGATGACCAGAAGCGACGAGATTTTACGATCAATGCACTTGCGCTCGATCTGAATGCAGAACGATTCGGCGATCTGATCGACCCTTTCAACGGATTGAAGGATCTGGAAAATGGGATCATTCGAACACCGCTCGACCCAGACACTACGTATAGCGACGATCCTTTGCGCATGTTGCGTGCAATTCGTTTTGCTTCACAACTCGATTTCAAGATCGAACACGAAAGTCTTCAAGCCATATATGACAATGCACGGCGACTGGAGATCATTTCCAAAGAGCGCATCATGGACGAGGTGAACAAGATCATATTGAGTCCGAAGCCTTCCCGCGGATTTCAACTGCTGTTCTCCACTAAACTGCTTCATCAGTTCTTTCCGGAAATGGTTGCCTTGCAAAACGTAGAAACCATCAACGGGAAATCCCACAAGGACAATTTCTACCACACCCTTGAGGTATTGGATAATGTAGCCGAAAAAAGTGATGACCTCTGGCTCAGATGGGCTGCGATCATGCACGATATCGCCAAACCACCGACAAAACGCTTCGATCCGGAACAAGGCTGGACCTTCCACGGACACGAGGACCTTGGCGCACGATGGACTCCAAGGATCTTCACCCGACTCAAACTTCCACTGGACCACAAAATGAAATACGTCCAGAAATTGGTGAAATTACACTTGCGTCCGATTGCACTCGTAAAAGGACATGTAACCGATTCGGCGATCCGTCGACTGCTCAGTGAAGCGGGAGACGACATTGAAGACCTGATGATCTTGTGCAATGCGGACATCACCTCAAAGAATGAGTTCAAAGTAAAACGCTATAAGAAGAACTTTGAGACGGTCATTGAAAAGCTGAAAGCGGTCGAAGAAAAGGACAGGATCAGAAATTTCCAGCCGCCGGTCAGTGGTCAGCTGATCATGAAAACATTTGGATTAGGTCCTTGCCACCATATTGGCAACATCAAATCAAGGATCAAAGAAGCCATTCTGGAAGGAGAGATCCCGAATGAACATGTTGCTGCAGTGAACTACATGCTTCAACTTGGCGCAGAATTGGGACTGAGCGTTGCAGTGCAACCTGAATTTCAGGAATAATTATATTTTTACGAAACAAACAAATTACGGACTATGGCCGGATTAAAATTCAGAGTCTTACTGGACAGTGAAAAAGATGAAGAGATCTTCAGGGATATCCTGATCAGCGACACCGATAACTTCGAGTCCTTCTATCGTTCAATCATTAATGCTTTCCGTTTCCAAGGTCAGGAAATGGCGAGTTTTTATGTTTCAAATGACAGTTGGGACAAGGGACATGAGATCAACCTGATGGACATGACCTATGGTGACGACGACATGGATGCCTTGCCGAATATTATGAAAGACGCCGTGATGAAGGATTTCCTGGAGGAACCGGATCAGAAATTCATACTGGTTTACGATTTCATGCGCATGTGGATCTTCCTCATTGAATTGATCGGATACGAAAAAGAAGGCCCGCAGGAACCACAACTGTTGCTTGCCGTTGGAATGGCGCCACCTGAGGACTCAAGAACAGGTGAAAACCTGACCATGTTTGGAGAGGAAGGCAAAGAGGAAGAAGATGAATTTGGTTTCGATCAGTTCGACGATGACATTTCCGACGAAGATTATTCAAGTTTTGACGATTACGAATATTGATGAGTTTAGCACCCGGAGATCCGATCGGATCAGCAATACACGATTACGCAGCAAGTAAAAAACCTGCCGATATCATAGTAAGTTCAGACATTTGTGAGGATGACATCATTCCCGTTGAAGTCCTGTTCAGAAAATTTGACGAAATGCCTGAATTGGAGCAACTCGCTCTCGAGCGAACCAAAAGCTATGTACTTGATGTCGGTGCCGGTGCCGGAGTTCATTCGCTTGAACTTATGGACAGAGGTCACAAAGTCAAAGCTATAGATATATCGAAAGGAGCGGTTACCTATATGAAAAAACAAGGGATCGATGCGGAACAGATCAGCTTCCTGACGTTCAAAGAGGGAAAATACGACACGATACTTCTTCTCATGAACGGTATTGGAATTGCCGGAAAATTGTCCAACCTTGAAAGAACACTAAAACATGCGAAAAGCTTGTTGAATGAGGGCGGTCGCATTCTGTGTGACTCTTCAGACATCAAATACCTCTACGAAGATGAGGATGGTTCCATGTGGATCGATCTGAACACCGAATATTACGGCAACTTCAGATTCCAGATGAAATACAAAAAAGAAAAAGGACAATGGTTCGACTGGCTGTATGTAGATTTTGACAACCTGTTCCAAACCGCTAAGAAGGTTGGATTAAAAGCATCCAAGATCTTTGACGAGAATGACCATTACCTTGCTGAATTAACACCGGAAAAATGAAACTTTTAGCCTTACTGACACTTTCTTTACTTCTTCCGTGCGTTTTCGTGCAAGCACAGAATGCGAGTGAATACCCCATGCAGGAAAGTTCTCTCCTTTGGAAGGTCGAAGGACCTGGAATCAAAAAGGGCTGTTACCTTTTTGGCACCATGCACCTCATCAGCAAGGACAAATTCTATTTTCCTGAAAAACTGAAAAAGATCGTTGAGCGATCGGAAGCCCTCATGATGGAACTTCCGGGTCTTCCAAATCAAATGGAGACCATGAAATACGTCACCTTGAAGGAAGGTAGTTTCTTTGATTATTTTACGCCTGAGCAAACGGATTCGATTCTGGTCTGGGCGAAGGAAGAATTGAACATGTCAGAAGAAACCTTTCGCTCCACCATGACTAAAATGAAGCCTTTTGTGGCGGTGCAAATGGCGGTGCAAATGCATTTTATTGGTAAGACAGAATCCTATGAAATGACCTTGAACAAGATCGCCTTGGACAGAGGAATGGAGATCATGGGATTGGAAACGATCGCTGATCAGATGTCGATCTTCGACAACCTGACCAAGGAACAACAGAATCGCATGGTCATGGATGGGATCCGAGAAGGCGACAAGGCAATTGAACTCACCGAAACAATGCAGCATCTGTATGTTCGTAAACATGTCGATTCATTGTACATGATGATCCAGTCGGATGGCGGAGTTTTATCAGAAGAACAGAGCTCTTTTCTGGATGAGCGTAATCAAAATTGGATCCCGAAGATCATTGAAGCTTGTAAAAAGAAAAAAGTTTTTATAGCCGTTGGAGCCGGTCACCTCGGTGGACCTGAAGGTGTCATCCGATTACTTGAGAAAGCTGGTTATACTGTAACCTTGGTAAAAATATGAGGGCACTTCTTTCAATACTTTTGTTCACTCCTCTTCTCTTCAGTTGTAAGACTTACTCCGATGAAGATATTAGATCATTTGACCGTGAGATTCAGGCTTACGTTGAAAAAAATAAGCTTGATTGTCAGCGTTCATCGTCCGGCCTTTACTATCAGATCATCGAAGAAGGTGAAGGAAAATCAATTCTTTTCACCAATGTAGTGAGCTTCACTTACAAGGGCTACTTTTTAAATGGTGATGTCTTTGACGAGCAGAAAGAACCCGTGGAATTCGAAGTCCGACAGTTGATCGGTGCATGGAAGGAGATCATGTTGAACCTCAAGCCGGACGGGAAAGCATTTCTGATCGCACCTCCACAATTGGGCTACGGAGACAGAGAACTGGATGACATTCCTGCAAACTCGATTCTTGTTTATGAGATCGAGGTTCACGGAGTTAAATAATTAAATTGAACTTTAAGTTTTCTTTAGGAGTGTTCATCTTCTTCGAGAAAACTACTAAATTTGGGACACTTTATAAAAGACAATTAATTTTCACAGCTATGAGCGTACTTGTAAATAAAGATTCTAAAGTTATCGTCCAGGGTTTCACCGGAAGTGAGGGATCATTTCACGCTGGACAAATGATCGAATACGGGACTAATGTTGTTGGTGGTGTAACTCCGGGTAAAGGAGGAACAACGCATCTTGACAGACCGGTATTTAACACGGTTGCCGAGGCTGTAGAAAAAACCGGAGCAGATGTCTCGATCATTTTCGTGCCACCTGCTTTTGCAGCTGACGCGATCATGGAAGCAGCAAACGCTGGAATTAAGGTGATCGTCTGCATCACTGAAGGTATTCCGGTTAAAGATATGGTAATGGCAAAGGAGTATATCAAAGGATACAACTGTCGTTTGATCGGACCAAACTGTCCGGGTGTAATTACTGCCGGAGAAGCAAAAGTGGGCATCATGCCAGGTTTTGTTTTCAAGAAAGGGAAGATCGGTATCGTTTCTAAATCTGGCACCTTGACATATGAAGCAGCAGACCAGGTTGCAAAAGCAGGATTGGGTATTACAACAGCTATCGGTATTGGTGGTGACCCTATCATCGGAACGACCACTCGTGAAGCAGTTGAATTGTTGATGAACGATCCGGAAACGGAAGGTATCGTAATGATCGGTGAGATCGGTGGTAACTTAGAAGCGATCGCAGCTCGTTGGATCAAAGAAAATGCTACGAAGCCGGTTGTTGGATTCATCGCCGGTGAAACTGCACCGAAAGGTCGAACAATGGGTCACGCAGGAGCGATCGTTGGTGGTGCAGATGACACAGCCGAAGCAAAAAAGCGCATTATGAGAGAATGTGGCATCCACGTAGTGGACTCACCTGCTCATATAGGGCAGAAAATGGCTAAGGTCCTTGGCGTAACTGTTTAAAAAATAAAGTTTTATGTAAAGATATTTATTTCTTTTACGTTTGTTTTTTTATATTTTTGTGAGAGGGTGTTTGCCCTCTTTTTTTATACTACTATAACACTAATTGAATGCTTATGAAGAAAATTTACCTTGCTTTATCCTTTATTGGATTATTCGGGATTGTTGGTGCTCAAACAAACGTCCGAACACCACATGCACCTATTAAACTACAGGACCCCATACAACTCAACAAAGAACGAGTGTCTCTTGAAAATCCAACAAAAACACTTCTTTGTGTTGATACCGTTCGTTATGCATGGGCCAAAGAATTGGTTTTAAATCCTGTTCCAGATGAATTCTACCTTTTTGACATTTGGGCAAGTGACAATGAGGCAATTACTCAAACGTATCTGCACAGTGGAAGCCCAATGTCTATAAGTGGAATTGAGTTCTACGGAGCTTCTAACGCCACATATGGAAACGGGACTGTTACCGTACGTGCGTCAATTTATTCTGTAAATGCCTCGTACGTGCCCCAGACCGAATTAGCCTTCGGAACGATTACTTTCACGAATACAGCACCTGAGTTGAAGTATGTCAACTTTACTCCGATCAATGTTACAGGTAACTATGCTGTTGTAATCACCCCTACCAATCCAGGTGGTGTTATGGATATTATCGTGAATGATATCGATCCTGGACAGGCCTGGGATGAGAACCTGGCAAGATACAAGTCCTCTTGGTACGCAAGTTCCGGTGGTAACTGGATCACTATTCCTCAATTTACTGAGATCGGCAATTACCATTTCGAGCCTTTGGCTTCTCCTATAGTTTCTTATACAATTACCACAATTGGAACTGCTTCACCGACTTCCGCTTGTCAGGGAACTCCGGTAACGTTCACAAATACCACTACTCCATCAAGTATCCTATCAAATAGAATGTTCAATTACAATGTAATGGCGGATTATTTCAATTTGGCCACAAGTGATTCAACATTCGTATGGGACATGGATAATGCCAGTCCACTGGTATGGACAGGTAATACATCGTACACCTACCCAGCTGCAGGAACGTATGAACCAACATTGTATACACTTGGCGGATTATGGAACTCGTGTGTGGATTTTGATGCTGAAACCGTTGTTATAAACGCATTACCCGGCATTTCGGCTTCTGCTTCTACAACAACGATCTGCGCAGGAGCATCGACGACATTGACTCCCCTTGGAGCAAGTTCATACACATGGGACAATGGGATTGGAAATGTAGAAAGTCCAACAGTTAGTCCAAGCGCAACAACTACTTACACTGTGACAGGAACAGGAGCAAACTCTTGCACGAATACTGCTTCAGTAACGGTAACGGTAACACCTGTAACGGATGCAAGTTTCAACTTCTCATCCAACACGATCTGTACATCTGGAGGTAACGTTACGCCGACAACGGCAAACCCGGGAACTTTCAGTTCTACAACAGGACTTGTTTTTGCAAATGCCTCAACAGGTGAGATCGATGTACTGGCAAGCACTCAAGGTATTTACACGATCACCCACACAACAGGTGGCACATGTCCGGGTACAGCTACACAAACCATTACTTTGACAGATGCACCAGATGCCACTTTTTCATATGCTCAAGCAACTTTCTGTTCTAACGAATCTAATCCAAACCCTGTGTTTACAACAGGTAGCGCCGGGACTTTCACCTCAACTTCGGGACTTGTATTTGTGAATGCCAATACAGGTCAGATCAACCTTGGAGCGAGTACACCTGGCACTTACACTGTAACGAACACGATCCTTGGTTCAGGCGCTTGTCCGAGTGACATTAAGACATTCAACGTTACGATCAATTCGGCCCCAAGTGCAACCGTTACTGGCGGCGGAACAGTTTGTGGTGACGGGTCAGTACCGGTAGACGTGATCGTTAACCTTGGAGGTGTTGGTCCATGGAATGTTACTTACACCAACGGGGCTGTTCCAAACACCATTACAGGTCAAACTGCGTCTCCACTGGTGATCAGTGCGACTGAAGGCGGGACATATACTGTAACTAGCGTAAGTAATTCAAATTGCAGCGCGGGTGGAACTGGATCAGCTACAGTGGTTTTCAATCCAAACCCGAATGTAGCCATGACAACTCTGTCCTCAATTTGTGATAATGCTGGTCTTACAACTCTAAATGGAATCCCTTCAGGTGGCACATTCAGTGGAACACCGATGACAGGAAATCAGTTCGACCCTAATCAAACACCGGGAGTTTACACGATCACCTACACTTACACAGATGAAAACAGTTGTTCCGGTTCTGCATCACAGAATGTATCTGTTCTTGAGGCACCTGAAGCCACACTTACTCCATTTGACAATGTATGTATCCAGGACGGCGATGTTGTCCTTTCCGGTGGATCACCTGCAGGTGGATCATTCAGTGGAACGAATGTTACCGATGATATTTTTGATGCTGCAGCAGCAGGAGTTGGAACACATAGCATAGTGTATACTTACATTGCACTCAACAGCTGTAGTGCATCAGTATCGCAAACGATAACTGTTGAAGATTGTCTCGGACTTGATGAAGCATCGGATATTGAGGTGATCATCTCTCCGAATCCGGCTAACGAGGTTTTGTACATTGACAATTCATCTAATACAGGTGTTGCTATCTCCTTTACAATGTATGCTGAAAATGGCAAAATAGTGAGTGAAAAGCAATTACTAAATTCCGTATCAAATGCAATCAATGTTTCTCAACTGGCTTCTGGAGTTTACTTCATTCAGTTCGCTTCAGAAAATGGCATTTCAACGAAGAAAGTGATCATCAAGTAACAATTATTTATTAGTTAAGATGCCGGGGGAAACTCCGGCATTTTTTTTTATCTAGTGATTGATGGA
The DNA here is from genome assembly GCA_964593935.1 of uncultured Akkermansia sp. Taxonomy (GTDB): domain Bacteria; phylum Bacteroidota; class Bacteroidia; order Flavobacteriales_D; family Crocinitomicaceae; genus M0103. The sequence continues at coordinate 703,845 of CAZQKN010000001.1, forward strand.
TGTTTTGGAATATATTGGCAAGTGTCGGGACAGTATGGGCGGAGCAAAAAGAATTGGGCCGTTTATTGAAAACCCCGATTACTTGAAAGAGTTGGTAAGCATTTCGTGTTCTGATCTCCCTCATCCATTCCCCGAGTATGCGTCGTGGTTACTTCTTAATGTTTGCAAGAAAGACCAAGCGCATTTAGAATCACATGTCGACCAAATAATCGATCGTGTATTGATCGCTACTAACCAATGGGGCTTGAGAAATCTAACGAGTATTCTTAACCACTTCCCTGTAGGCCCCTATCGAGACGGTGAATTGTTGGACAAACTGCTTGAGTTCATCAGAAATGACTCGAATAAAGTGGCACTTTTTGTCTATTGGATCTACTTACTGGCCAAATTCACAGTGAAATATCCGGAGATCAAAACTGAGATCTTAGGGATCATAAAAAACAAACAGCATGCCCTAACACCCGCTGTACGCGTAGGTATACGTAATTATTTGACTTTAACAAAGGAGGTGTAAATCCTTCAAATATCTCTCAGGTCTAATATTTTTTCAATTTTTTAGTACTATGTATTGCATAGTTCAATCTTTTGCATATATCTTTGTATAAAATATTTAAAGATGAATTTAGAGAATACACAAGCACAAATGCGAAAAGGGATCCTTGAGTATTGTATTCTTTCCATTCTCGACAAGAAAAAAGAAGCTTACCCTTCAGAGATCCTTGAGACTTTGAAGGACGCCAAGCTGATCGTAGTAGAAGGTACATTATACCCACTTCTGACGCGATTGAAGAATATGGAGCTTTTATCTTATCGCTGGGAAGAATCGCAGTCAGGACCACCAAGAAAATACTTTGCACTCACAAAAATGGGCAAGGTCTTTCTAGAAGAATTAGAAACAACATGGTCAGAACTCAGTTCTGCCGTAAATCAGATCACTAACATTCAGGAAAAATGAAAAAGACAATTTCTGTTAACATCAAAGGCTTAAACTTTCTTATCGAGGAAGATGCCTACGAACTTTTACAAAACTATTTGGTTCGTCTTTCAAAAGCCTTGCAGAATGAAAAAGGTGGAAAAGAGATAGAGGAAGATATTGAAATGCGAATTGCAGAATTGTGCAGTGAACAACTATCGGACAAAAAGCAGGTAATTGAACTTTCGGATATTGAAAAGATCCTGGAAACTTTGGGAGATCCCGCACAGTATGTTCAGGACGATCAGGAATACAAAGAGGAAAATTCAGGACAGAAAGAAAATACCACCAGTGAAAAGCGCATTTACAGGGATACGGACAATGCGGTTATTGCAGGTGTTTGCTCCGGTATAGCCAACTACACCAACGTTGACATCGTGATCATACGTGCTATATTCATTGCGTTATTCATATTCGGCGGTTCAGGCTTACCATTATATGTCGTTCTATGGATCATCATTCCTAAAGCAAATACGACAATTGATAAACTTCGTATGCGGGGAAAACCGATCACTGTAGATACCGTGAGAGACGAAGTGGAACAGGCAGCCGAACGCCTAAGCAGTAAATCTCAGCGTTTCGCAAACAAAATAAGGAAAGACGACAGTTATCAGCAAAAAGTATCATCTGTAGGACGAATATTCGCAGTTCTCTTTGGAACCGGGATGATGGCATTCGGTCTCTTCCTTCTTGTTTTATTTCTCGTATTTGTAGTAGGAGGATTTAAGGTTATTCCTGTTCAGAGCGAAATGGGATTCCTTTCATTTCCTGAATTTGGTGAACTGATCATTGAAAATTCCTCTGATCTTTCCTGGAGCTGGGTGGGAATACTCCTGCTTGGATTCTCTAGTATTCTATTCATGTTACTGCTTGGAAGCAAGATCATCTTCCGCATCAGTAATATTTGGTCAAAAATAGCACTGGGAGGCTTATTCTTTACAGGATTGGCAGGACTATTCGTGTGTATTTTCCTCGGTGTAAAAACCGCTCGAGAAATGAGTATTGAGGGAGAGCTAAGTACGAAGGTTGCGGACATTACCACTTCGGATCTAATGATCGAAACTATGACCCCAAAAATCAAAGCAGACAAAACTTATGAGGTCAAAAGTAAGGGACGTTACGGAATGATGAGTATTGAAAATGATCGCATCATCGAATCCGGTATTGAAGTTGAATATAAACTCTCCAGGGATTCTTTGTTCCATATTTACCAATCCAAAAGTGCCCATAGCCATTCTCATCAAGAGGCGATCAAGAAGGCAGAGAACATCAAACATCGTTGTATGTTCTCCGGAACTGTATTAAGAACAGATTCACATTACAGTTTCCCTAAAAAAGATAAACTAAGGGACCAGGATGTTACACTCATTATAGAAGTTCCAATTAATGGTAAAGTATATTGGAATGGTCAATTGATGGCCCCGGAGAGATCAAGTGAAAATTTTCTAGGAGAGGAACTATCCGACATCGAAGGCTATATTGGTTCGGACGGCAAGTATAATTCGTGGGATTGGTAGAGTTTTGATAAATGAATGAACTAAAACAAAAAAGTCGGGTAACTTACCCGACTTTTGTTAAATCTAACCTAACCTAACCTAACGATTATTTCATGAAACCACTGTACACATGCTATTTCAACTTTCACGCCATAATTCTAATTGTTTGATTTTCTTTTATTTATAAAATAGAAACTTATCATATTTTCCTTTTTATGGAATTTTATTCCCATTTACAGAATTCACCGATGCAAAAAAATGATCCTTAAAAAACAAAAAAATCGGGTAAAAACCCGATTTTGAACTAAACCTAATCTAACTACGATTTTATCGTATGAAACCACTGTATTCGATAAAGAACAAACTCAACGCCAAAATCGTAAACAGCTGAATTAGTGATAGTTTGACATTTACTCTAAGTGCAAAATTTCTACGTTATGGAAATTATTCCCAAAAAGGGAATACCCTAAACAGAATGATTATCAAATTAGTCTTCCTGTAATAAACTCAATACTACCGGCAACGGCCTCAAATAATAGAAGAAATCAATACAATTCTTCCACTTTGTCTATGAATAACTCAATATCTCTTAAGAACATCTCTTCTTCAGGACTCGTGACGCTCTTATCCGTTATGATCTTTACGTGCATTTGTATTTTGTTCAGTAGATTCATTTTACTTGACTGGTCGTACAATGAGAAATTTGGGCCTAGCAATGTCGCATTCCTAATAGAATCGTTAGATCGGTTTCCGTTTGAGTCCATGACAAAAGGATTAGGTGGTTTCAATTCAATCTAGGAATCAATTTACTTTTTATTCTGTTCGTCGGATCAAACAATTTTGCCGATTAAAACCAATACTTCTTTACCTGTCATCTCGGTAGGTCTTTTAAAATTGAAAACAAAAAAAGGAGCGACTCGTTTGCCGCTCCTCTTTCTCAGACCAAATCGTTTTTAACGAAAACTATGTTTGATGACACGTGATGTGTGTGATCCGTTGTTAAGTTGCAGGTAGTAAAGTCCTGCAGGTAGATCTAGGTCCTCTAAGGCGAAAGAACCTGATCCGTACTCCAGCTCAACAGCGATGGAGTATAACACCTTGCCGCTGGCATCAGAAATGGTTAAGACATTTGCACCGCTCAGTAATTCATCGTTTACCACAACCGTGAAGGCATCCACACTTGGATTCGGAAAAGTCATAAATACAGCCTCATCTGATGAACAGTTAGCCATAATGATATTATACATCTTCATTGCACCATCGTTGTCATACTGTAGCAAGCGATAGTAACACTTTGTTCTTGACGCATTCTGGTGCAAGTAGGCATAGTCTACATTCGTGTTACTGAAACCGGCAGCATCTGTTTTTTCAAGATCTGACCAGTTAGTACCGTCCTCAGAAACTTGCAACACAAAAGAATGAGAGTTGTGCTCTGAGGCTGTTGACCATTTTACCTCCACATCGTTGTTTTTACACTCTGAAGTGAAGGATATGAGTTCGACTGGCAGAGTTGTAGGGTTATTAAAATTCATTTGAAAAGTTCCTTGCCCAATATTCGACCCTGATTTCCCATTATACACTAACATATAATAAGTGGTATTTGGCTGTAAATTCAGGGTAAAAGAAAAATCAGTGGTTTGACAACCAAAATAACCTAAATATCCACCTGGAGGACATTGCGAAAACAAATTAATCTCTACACCATTGCCAATTGACCCTCTAATAAAATCAACAGAAAATGTAACTGAATTACTTGTTGTGAATTTATACCAAACATCTTGACCATTAGGAGTACATGCCCAAAACGAGTTACCAAATGAGGCCGTAGCTCCTACTGTTGTTCCGTTGACGTTAACGAACTGCCCAGGATTCGGTAAAACAATATTCTGCGCATTGGAACAACTGTTGTTGGAAGGTTGCTGCGCATACAACATACCTGAGTGAAACAACAAAATAAAATTGGTAAACAACAAAGTCAGTGAAGTCGTCAACTGACGTTTTGGGAAATCACTCCCTGATAAACATAAATTTTTCATCAATAATAGATTTTCGTTAAAATAAATTACCGAAGCAAACGGTCTGACGGTTTGTTTTCGGACGTCATCCAACAGTCACATTCCGTGCCATAGAAAAATGATCAGCGAGAAAGTAGATTTACTCGAACAAAACCTCAAAATATTCAATTAAGCAACTTTAACAAATTCCATATTTGGGAATTAAGTTTCATTTTGAGACGATTATATACAGGATTCAGAAAATGAAATTCGATGTTTACAGATTTCAAGATTAAAATGATTTGAAGATTCGAAGATTGATACCAGACTTGGGCAAGATCTAATCTTCTAATTTGTAATTTTTTAACGTCAAATACCGAGGCGCAGCGAAGGTCCGTCATAACAAAAAAAGGAGCGACTCGTTTGCCGCTCCTCTTTCTCAGACCAATTAGTTTTTAACGAAAACTATGTTTGATGACACGTGATGTGTGTGATCCGTTGTTAAGTTGCAGGTAGTAAAGTCCTGCAGGTAGATCTAGGTCCTCTAAGGCGAAAGAACCTGATCCGTACTCCAGCTCAACAGCGATGGAGTATAACACCTTGCCGCTGGCATCAGAAATGGTTAAGACATTTGCACCGCTCAGTAATTCATCGTTTACCACAACCGTGAAGGCATCCACACTTGGATTCGGGAAAGTCATGAACACTGCATCATCTGAAGAACAGTTTGACATAATTGTATTGTACGTTTCATAAGCACCATCATAATCATACTGAATCAAGCGATAGTAATTCTTAGCTCTGGCTGCATTCGCATGGACATAAGAGTACTCCACTACAGTGTTGCTAAAACCGGCACCTTGAGCAACGTATAGGTTTGACCAATTCATACCATCTTCTGAAACTTGAAGAGTAAAATGCTGTGAATTGTGCTCTGAAGCCGTTGACCATTTCACTTCTACATCATCGTTCTGACAATGAGCGCTGAAAGCGATCAGTTCTACCGGCAGTGGAGCAAAGGCATTATCGGATGAAATTGTAAATGGTGAGAAGCTTGTGATTCCACTTGTCTCAATCACATTAAGAGAAGGAACGGTACCTCCTATATTGTCCCACAAACCTTCAGAAGTAAAATAATGTGCTATAAAGGCATTTGCACCCTGGAAACCGTTGATTTGCTCTCCTGCTCCATTCCAATTTAAACGCAACGTAACGTTACTTCCTCCGGCTGTTTGCTCATCGACCATCCATGTGCGGTTCACAACCGCCATAGTTGTTGTTGGATCCGTATCAGCGTTATCACCGTTATCGGTAACATTATCGATTACACGAACACTGAACTTATCTGCTACTCCGCTATTTGTCAAAGCTGCCGGGTTGTATGCACCGCGACCAACAGGGAAGTTCACAGTTGAAGCACCCACATTTCGCATCAAGACACCTGTTCCGCTAGTAAGAACATAACTGTTCGCATTTCCACCGTTGATGGTATTTGTAGGAAGATCCAGGTTTAAGTTTCCAATGTTGAGACGTCCATTCGTCAAAGTGAGTGTTCCTGACATTGTAATTGGAACTGAGAGCTGAACTTCACCTGTTTTATTCATTGTCAGGTTATTGAAGTTATGATTTGCAGCAGTTCCTGAGACCGTATGCGTTCCTGAACCAGCAAATGTTACTGTACCTGTTCCCGGAACGAAAGATCCGTTATTCACCCAGTTCCCTGCCACATTCAAGTTCCCTGAACCCATAGTCAATGTTGCACCGCTCTCAATGCGCAATGAGTTCGCATTTCCGATGTTCGCATTTGTGTTTGGTTGATTCAAGACACATGTTTGGTTAGCAGGAATGATCACATTCTGTGCAGTTGTTGGAGCAGCTGAAGCTGCTGCGTACGATGTGCCATTGTATTGCCACCAGTTTCCAATTGTTGCCCAATCATTCGAAGATGCACCTCTCCAAACCATATCACCGTTAGTCGGAGCAGTTGCGAGGGTAGGGTTGTTTACCGTTACCGTTATTGTTACGCCACTTGTTGTATTCGAACATGCCGTGTTTCCAATTCTTCTCACCCAATAAGTAGTCGTAGTCGTTGGAGATACAGTAAGCGTAGAGGCAGTTTGGCCAGAAATTATATCACTTCCAACTGTTCCAGTACCCCATTGGAACGTTGCGCCGGAACCATCACTGCCGCCATTAGCTGTTAATGCTACATTTTCTCCGGCACATACAGTAGACGATCCTATTATGGATATGGGAGAAGTTGGTGCTTGGTTCAATTGAATATTACTGAATGTTCTCCAATTACTATTGCAAGACCCGTTCTGTGCGCGCACTCTTATCTGAGCAGTTGAACTTTGAATGTCTGGCCATGATACATCCTGTGATGTTGAACCACTGGCATTGACAGTAGACCAACCTAGTGTATTATCTGTTCTGTATTGCCATCTGTACGAAACCGCGTTAGCAGCTGCGTTGATGGTGTAGCTCTCTGTAGCAGGAACACAAACCTCGGTAGGACCTGTTAATGAATTAGCCGGTTGTGAAGGAACAGCTGTAACATTAACTAGTACACTCGCACAACTTGTCGTTGAGCACTGACCGACTCTACGCACATAATAGGTTGTAGATGTCGTTGGCGTTACAGTTATTGAATTTCCTGTTCCAACCAAAGTTCCACCACAAGACCCAGTAAACCATTGATTTGTAATTGCTGTTGAACCTGCGTCAGCTGATCCTCCAGCTGCTGTCAACGTAGTAGATGAACCTGAACAGATTGATGTTGTGCCTGTAATTGAAGTGGGTGCAGAAACTGTTTCGTAGGTTATAGTTATATTCCAATTGTACTGCGTTCCATAAACCCAACCATCCAATGACCATAATGATACAGCCCAGGTTCTATTTGGATTTTTACAATTAAAATCGGGAACTGTGAAATCGCATCCTATAAACCCTTGGCCGAAAGTTGATGAACCAGTTTCCCAATCAAAAAGTCCATAACCCCACCAGTTATTACATAAATTGTTTGTAGTAGAAGACCAAGACGTCCACCATTGACAACCTGAACGATAATACATTGGCTGAGTTTGATTAAAATTGATGCTCGTATTAGTTATGGCTGAACTATTAGGTGCACCACTAGTTGTAAAAGTTAATAACTGAGGACCAAAATTGCAAGAGTTATTGTAGGAGTAAGCCCAACCTCCTGAATTCCATACCCCAGTGAGTGTTGGGTCAATAATAACAGGATATTCTCTCTTTTCATCAAATAAATAAAACAAACTAACTTTAGTAAGAATAATTAGTTTATTGTCTACAAGTTGCATGTCATAAGAAATGTATTCGTCTAATTGAGACCCCTGATTTATCTCAGATTGAAGTTTTTCATTAATTTCAGCTTTCATGTATCCTACTGTCGGATCTATGTATGCGGTCGTTTGAGCATCTTTTTCTCGTAGATTTTCATTACTATCAAAAATAGTTGGTTTTTCATAAGCCGAAGCTACAACTCCTGTATCGTCAATCAAAAGAATTACCCCATTTTCCAATTTCGCACTCCAACCCTTCGGCAATACAATCTCTTCTGAGAAAACTAAATACTGCCCATTTGAGTATGCTTCATTGATTGCAGAGCGATCTTTGATGACGTAATCTAACTTACGCTTACCACCGCTCTGAGTGACAAGCAGGTCTATCGCATTTCCATAGACCTTTTTATACAATAATTCATTTCCATTAACCGTTCCTTGAGAATTTTGGATATTCTGAATACCCACTTTCTCCCCATTAACCTCATAGTACAGGGACGCGTTGCGCATTTCGAGAAGTTCTACACCATTCATGATGGTTTTAAAACCGTCTTGAACGTTTCCAGCATAGTAACTTTTAAACGTGTTATTCAGATTTGAGAACCTGTAAACTCCATTATGATCCTCAATGATCGTGTTGTAAATGGTTTCCCAGCTGCCGTTTTCCAAATAATTGATAGGCTCTGAAGAGAAGAACATTTCCACTTGTCCATCTGGTCGTTGAAAGTGCTTTTCGTTAGCAGAACGGCGTTCGCTTAATTCACTGGAAGCTTGGTAGGCACCAAACGGTTGCTTATTCCAAAACATCTGTCGCTCACTGTTGTCTGCGTGGTTTTGACTTATCAATCCGAACGGAAAGAGTAATGACGCATTCAAACATACAAGAAGCACCAATGCTCGAGTATCTAATTTGGAAAATGCTTTTCTCATTTTTGTTTAGTTTTCGTTTAACATGTTGTCTCTCAGGACGGTCTGACGGTCGTGTTGAGGACATTCCATTTTTTCACATTCCATGCCATAAAAAAATATTCAATGAAACACCCATTTCATCCTCGAAAAACCTTAAAATGTTCAAAATAGGAGTTTAGAGCTTTCCCGTTTTGGGATGAAAAGTTTCATTTTGAAACACATAGACTGGATAATGCTACGATAATTAGGGGGATTTGAAGATTGAGGATTTGACCCTTCGATACAAGATGCTTTGGCATCTTTACTCAGGATTTAGATTTGAAAATTGGTCTCTGTGACACGTTAAGTTCAATCTTCGAATACCGAAGCGAAGCGTAGGTCAATCTTCGAATACCGCAGCGCAGCGGAGGTCAATTTTTAAATAATAAAACCTAGGTTACACATACATCATCTGAAATGAATTACCTTTGCCCCTCAATTTTAAATACATATAAAAAAAATGAGTACAGCATTAGGGAATCACATTCTCGTGGAGTTCATGAACTGCGACCCACACATTATGAATGATGTCGCAGGAATTGAGCGTGACATGGTAGCCGCAGCACAAAAAGCAGGGGCAACTGTGATCAATTCAACTTTTCACCATTTCTCTCCGTGGGGAGTTTCCGGTGTAGTAGTTATTCAGGAGAGTCACCTTGCTATCCATACATGGCCGGAATACGGCTATGCTGCAGTAGACTTGTTCACTTGTGGAGATATGGATGCATGGATCTCTTTCGACCATTTGAAAGAATGTTTTAAATCCCAGTCTTACTCTGCAATCGAAATGAAACGTGGTTCTGTCAATCTATTGACGAGAAACGATTTCGATATGTCGACAATGCGTCAGAAAGCGAGTGAGTGGAGAAACCCTGATTTTTATACGCGAAACGTATGGTTCACGGACAAAGACGAAGATCAGGCATTGTCGCTTCGCTTCACTGGTGAAGTATTCTTTGACGTTCAGTCACCGTTCCAGCGCGTTCGAATCCTTGAGTCATACAAGTACGGAAAAATGCTTGCTTTAGACGATATGGTCATGACAACAGAGCAGGACGAATTCCATTATCATGAAATGATCTCGCATCCATCCATGTTTACACACGGAAACGCAAAGAACATTCTTGTGATCGGAGGTGGTGACGGAGGAACGGTTCGTGAGATCCTACGCCATGAAGGTGTTGAGAAAGTAACAATGGTGGAAATCGACGGAGAGGTGATCAATGCTTGTAAAGAGCATTTACCACAGATCGCTGCGGCATTTGACAATCCAAAACTAGACCTTAAAGTGGATGACGGAATTGCATTCATCAAAAATGCAGCTCCGAAGTCATATGATATCATTATCGTTGATGGCTCCGACCCGGTTGGACCGGCTGAAGGCTTATTCTCAGTTGAATTCTACACCAATTGTTATAATGCATTGAAAGAAGGAGGAATTCTTGTAGCACAGGGAGAATCGCCAAAATTCAATCAGAAAGCATTTGCCGAACTGAACCATACTCTACAGGATATTTTCGGAAAAGAAAATGCTCCTGTTTCCCTATTCTTCGTTCCAACTTACCCAACAGGAATGTGGAGCTTCCAGTATGGATTAAAAGGTTCACAACAACCAAAGAGCATCACCAATGAAACAGAGATCGATTCTTTTGTTTCCGCTAAAGGATTGCGTTACTATAATTCAGATGTTCACAAAGGAAGTTTTGCAACTCCAAACTTCGTGAAGGACTTGCTGAAGTGATTTGGGGGATAAAGGTTGAACCTCGATACTTTCCTTTGATGATCGAGTGGTCAGCCTTCAGGCTGAGTGTATCGAGATCAACAAAGGAACACTCAGTCGACCTTTATCCTTAAAAAGAAATCTAAAAAACCAAACAACATGTTTGATCCAAACGGTGTAGGAATAGCCAACGGAAATATTTTCGGATTCCCGGTTACTGAAGAAGAAGCTGATATTGTGATCATTCCTGTTCCCTGGGATGCCACTGCTTCTTATGGAAAAGGAACCAGTGCTGGTCCGCAAGCTATTTTGGATGCTTCGACCCAGCTTGATTTCTATCATCCAAAACTGGATAAAGCATACGATACAAAGGTATACATGGCCCCGATCTCAGAAGAATGGTCGAAGATCAATAGCGAATTGTGTGAAAAAGGGATCGATTATATCCAGTTCTTGGAAAACGGCGGAGATGTATCAAAGAATCCTGGCTTCGTTCAACTTCTTGAGCACATTAACGGAACTCAACTGGCACTGAAAAACAACCTGAAGGAACGCGCAAAATCATTGATGTCCCAAGGGAAAATGGTAGCTGTTCTTGGAGGCGAACACTCTACCCCACTTGGCTTGATCGAAGCGATTGACGAACAGGGTGAACGATTTGGAATCTTACAGATTGATGCACATGCAGATCTACGTGATGCCTATGAAGGCTTTGAACAGTCGCATGCCAGTATCATGTTCAATGCCTTACAGAGCTGCTCAAACCTTCAGCGCATTGTTCAAGTAGGCATCAGAGACATATCAGAATCTGAAGTTGAACTCATTAAAAACAGTAACGGTCGATTAGTAACCCATTTCGACTGGAACATCAAGGAAGGGCAGTTCAACGGTAAAACGTGGTCGGATCAAGTTGAAGAGATCATTTCTGATCTTCCTCATAACGTTTACATATCTTTTGACATCGACGGTTTAAAACCTGAACTATGTCCAAATACCGGAACACCGGTAGCAGGAGGATTTTATCTCGAAGAGGTAAATTTCCTTATTTTCAGACTTGTTGAATCAGGGAGAAAGATAGTTGGATTTGACCTGAACGAAGTTTCACCAGGTGACTCAGGAGACTGGGATGCTAACGTTGGCGCCCGAGCGTTATGGAATCTTGTATGTGCTGCTGAAAAGAACCGACGGGCTCAACATTGAGTCTCCTTTTGTTAACAACATAAAGTAATGACCAAACGACGAACGTTCATATCACTTGTTCATTTAGTTTTGAGTCTTTCCGTTCTCTTGCTCAGCCTTTGGAAGATCGGAATCAGTGCTGTGTTCATTCCTTGGACGATGGTCTTTTTAGGCTCGTTGTCGGCAGTAATTATGTTTACGGCTATTCTTCTTTCAGATAAAAGAGGAAAGCGATTTTCAGTTCTCAACGGGATCGCTTTTCTGAACATCATTTTCTTCTTTTTGTACTACCACTTCCCTTCTTTTCTAAAAGAGTTCTATCCTTTTTCGTTGTGGAGTATTGCAACGGTTGTTCTTTACAGTCTTCAATCGGCAATTGAGTTGAAGAATCCAAGATTCACTATGACAGGCCGAACAATAAACTATGGAATGATCTTTTTGCTGCTACCTGTTCTCATACTGAAGATCGATAACACCTGGTTATGGCACGGTATCAATTTTCTAAGCGCACTGGTGCTTTTCGCTGATCTGATCCTTTACTTATTACCGAGAAAAAAATCGGGCGCTTAATCCAGATAACTTCCGTATCCATAAACGCGCTTAGTCCAATACTCAGATTTCTCGATATCTGTCACTATGATACCTTTAGATGAACTAGCATGGATCATCACTTTGGGCTGACCAGGATCGGAGATTATTATTCCAACATGTGAAATTCCAGATCCGTTGTCGAAGAAGACAAGGTCTCCTTTCTGAACAGTTTTCTCCTTTATCTTTCTTGATCCCTCGTATTGATCAACAGCTCGTCTCGGTAATTCTTGACCCGCTTTTTTGAAAACAAAACTGGTGTAACCACTGCAATCAAAACCTGAAGGATCATTACCGGCCCATACATATGGTACTCCAAGGTATTTTTTGGCGTAATCGATCAATTCTTCCCTATCCTTCGACACAGCGACACCGGATGAAGGCAATTCTGAAGGACTGACCTCCCCGTCATATTGCATATCCGGAACATCTTCAAACAATTTCATCATGATCTTTTGAAGCTTGTCGAAGGTCTCTTTTTCTCCCTGACGTTTCAGATCCTCTGCCCACAAAAGTAAGTCGTGTTTCAAGGCAGAAACCTCATGGATATGTGCATTCAGCACTTTAAAACCGTCAGATGATTTCCTGATCTCAGTAAAAAGATCAACTGCCTCATCTAAGGCATTAGGATTTCGGATCAGCCAATGACGATTCTGGCTAAGTTGAAACAGGCTTAGCGACTTATAATATGACGGCAGAATAGAATAATCGTAATCCGGCTGATCCAATAAGCGATTCGCTTTTCCGTACACCATCTTGTAATGCCCCTGGGCATATAACATTTCCAGTTTATCGAACTGCGGAACTTGTGCACTGACCTCTGAGGTCAGTAAAAAAAAGATCAGTATTAGGAATAAATATCTTAACATATGTATCGGCCGTGTCCACGAAATAACAAATAATATCATCGATTCATGAGCCCTAAACCCGATTATAGTTAACACCGAACTGTTTATTGTCATTATAAGCTTAACTTTTTTTAAGACCGCTCCGTTACTTTTTCATTGATTTAAGCGTTATTAAAGTATATCTTTACGTTACACCATGAAATTTTATTCGATGAACAGGTTGTTTTCTGTTAGTTTATCCCTACTGTTTTTCTCATTTGCTTCAACTGCTCAAGTTGATCAGTCGAAAATCTCAACGACTCAAAAGTTCGAGGAGGTTCTTACCTATGTAAATAAAATGTATGTGGATGACGTAAACGACAAAGAGCTCACAGAAGCAGCAATCGTTGCATTGCTCGAAAAACTCGACCCACATTCAACCTACATTTCTAAAGATGAAGTAGATGAAGCCAATCAATCGATCAATGGAAGTTTCGTCGGTATTGGAATCCGATTCCAGATCCATAAAGACACACTGATGGTGATCAGCACTATTCCCGGAGGACCATCAGAGAAACTGGGTATTCTTCCCGGTGATAAGATCACGAAGATCGAGAACGAGAATATTGCAGGAATTGGATTGAAAAACAGCATGGTCAGGGAACGCCTTATGGGTGAACTTGGAACAAAAGTGAAGATAGAGATCATGAGGAAGAACGGTAAGCGCCCCCTCGATTTTGTGATCACCAGAGACAATATTCCAATTAATTCAGTTGACGCCTATTATATGGTAACACCTGAGATCGGATATGTTAAACTGAATAGTTTTTCCAGATCCACGGTAGAAGAGATGCAAAAGGCCATGAAGGATCTAAAAGCGCAAGGAATGAAAAGCATGATCCTTGACCTTCAGGGCAATGGAGGAGGACTTCTGTACGCAGCACAGCTGCTTGCTGATGAATTCTTATCAGACAATAAACTCATCGTTTATTCAGAGGGCAAGGCACAACCTCGAAACGATCTTAAAGCGGGAAGAAAAGGCCTATGGGAAGAAGGTCAACTGATCGTTCTTACGGATGAGTATTCGGCATCAGCGAGTGAGATCGTCTCTGGAGCCTTACAAGACTGGGACAGAGGACTGATTATTGGAAGAAGAACGTACGGAAAGGGATTGGTTCAACGTCCAATAGATCTTACAGATGGTTCACAAATGCGCCTTACTATCGCTCGTTATTTTACCCCAAGTGGACGATTCATTCAAAAACCATATGATGATGTGGAATCCTACAAATCGGACCTGAAGAACAGATACGAACACGGCGAGTTCACCAGTGCAGACTCGATAAAATTCCCAGATTCGTTAAAGCATTACACCTTACTTAAAAAGCGTGAGGTATACGGAGGAGGCGGTATTATGCCTGATGTATTCGTACCTATAGACACGAGCGGAGTAACGGATTACTTCAGAGACTTGATCCAAAAAGGCCTTGTAACAGGCTTTATCCTCGATTACATTGAAAACAACAGAGACAAATTACTGAGCCAGCATCCTACATTTGATCACTTTAAAAACAATTTCATTGTGACCGATGACCTCATGAAAGAGCTGTTCGCCTACGTTGAAAAAGAAGACAAAGAGCTAGTGTTCAATGAAGCTCAATACAAAGAAAGTGAGTCATTGTTGAAACTCAGGATCAAGGCTGTTTTAGCTCAAGACATATGGGGCTACAACGAGTTTTACCAGATCTACAACGAATCTAATGAGATCCTTCAAAGAGCCGTTGAAGTTTTGCAACGCTCAGAATACGAAAAACTGATGTCTGTGAAGTGATCAGGATTTGAAAGATGTTTAATTTTGAAAAGCAAATCATTCCTAGAATAAAATGAAAAAGATCTTACTTCTTGTATCAGTTGTACTTTTTACTTCCTGTAACAGTTCAGACACCTCTATTCAGTCAAAGAATGGAGAGGTTGCATCTGCCGTAGCTGCAGGAGGAGAATCCGAAGAAGAACTAAAAAAATCCTTGGAGGAGATCCGTAAAGAAGAAGAAGCAGAAGCTAAGAGGGAAGCAGCAAGCAGAACCACAATGTCTTTTGACAAATTACTTCATGATTTCGGGACAATAAAAGTCGACACAGAGAACAAAGCCACCTTTACCGTTACCAATACCGGAAAGAACCCTTTGATCATCGAAGATGTTTCCGTGAGTTGTGGGTGTACAACTGCCGAAAAACCGGAAAAACCAATCCTCCCGGGCAAATCAGACAGGATCAGTGTGGTCTTTCATCCAAAACCGGGACAGCTGAATGAACAAAAAAAGAACATCACTATAACAGCCAATACGGATCCTCGAGTGGTACTTCTGGATATCCAGGCCTTTGTGAAGGAATAATTGTTGTATCAAAATAAAAAGCCTGATCAAATCAGGCTTTTTTTGTATCATTTCATTTCTTCAAAATCGATATCCTCAACACTATCGGAAGCACCCTTTCCTTTTTGAGGAGACAAAATACGGATCTTTCCCATCTCCTTTATTTTACTCGAGCGTTCCTTGTCGGCTTTGCGTCGCTGCTCGTTGATCCGGCGTTCTTCCTCCATATTGCGCTTAGCGATCAAAATTTGCCCCAGAAATCGAAGCAACACGAATACTCCAATTATAATGAGTATCGTCCTGAACAATCCTGTTATACTCGCTTCAACAACCACTATCTTGAAAGGTGCATATTTCGTTCCGAATAGATCTTCGTAAAGAAAGGATCCTTCAAGTTCTTGATGAAACGAATGGCTTCACCGGTAGACTTCATTTCAGGACCAAGTTCTTTCTTGACGTCTGGAAATTTCTCATAAGAGAAGACAGGGATCTTGATGGCATAACCTTCCCTTTTCGGTTGGAAATTGAAATCAGTCACCTTCTTATCCCCCAACATCACTTTCGTTGCATAATTCACATATGGCTCATCGTATGCTTTTGCTATGAACGGAACTGTTCTAGAGGCTCTTGGATTCGCTTCGATAACATATACCTTATCATCTTTGATCGCAAACTGAATATTGATCAATCCAACCGTTCTCAATTCCACAGCGATCTTACGAGTGATATCTTCAATTTGCTGCATCACGAAATCCCCCAGATTAAACGGAGGTAAAACAGCATAAGAATCTCCTGAGTGGATACCAGCAGGCTCAATGTGCTGCATGATACCGATGATATAGACATTCTCTCCGTCACAGATAGCATCAGCCTCTGCTTCGATCGCTCCACCAAGGAAGTGGTCCAGCAAGATCTGATTGCTACCCATCTCATTGATGATGTCAACAACATGATGTTCCAACTCTTCCTTATTGATGACGATCTTCATTTTCTGTCCTCCAAGAACATAAGAAGGTCGAACCAACAATGGAAAACCAAGATCATCTGCAAGTTCCAAAGCCTGCTCGGCACTCTCTACAACACCGTATTTAGGGAACGGAATATTGTTCGATTCAAGCAATTTAGAGAAACGACCTCTGTCTTCTGCCAGATCTAGCGCTTCGAAACTTGTCCCAAGGATCTTGATCCCAAATCGTTCCAGTTTCTCTGCAAGCTTCAGTGCTGTCTGTCCTCCAAGCTGGACGATAACACCTTCAGGCTTTTCATGGCGAATAATGTCGTAAATATGTTCCCAGAAAACAGGTTCAAAATACAATTTGTCCGCTGTATCGAAATCAGTGGAAACCGTTTCAGGATTACAGTTGATCATTATGGTCTCATAACCGCACTCCTTTGCTGCAAGGACTCCATGAACACATGAATAATCAAATTCAATCCCTTGACCAATGCGATTTGGTCCGGAACCAAGAACAACCACTTTCTTACGATCAGAGACAACACTCTCATTTTCATACTCGAAAGTGGAGTAATAATATGGTGTTTGTGCTTCGAACTCAGCAGCACAGGTATCAACCAGTTTATACACACGGCGAATACCAAACTCATCTCTCTTCTTGTACACCTCTGACTCCAGACAACGCAGCAAATGAGCTATTTGTCGGTCAGCATATCCCTTTTGTTTCGCTTCGAAAAGCAACTCTTTAGGAATACTCTCCAGGTAGTATTTTTCGATCTTTCGTTCCAGTTTGATAAGATCCTCGATCTGCTTCAAGAACCAGATATCGATCTTGGTCTTATCAACGATCGTTTTGAAAGGTATTCCCAATTTGATCGCATCATAAATATGGAACAAGCGATTCCAACTTGCAAATTCAAGACTGTGCAAGATCTCGTTCTGATTGGTCAATTCGCGACCATCTGCACCCAATCCATTTCTGTTGATCTCAAGAGACTGACACGCTTTCTGCAAGGCCTCCTGGAATGATCTACCGATTCCCATCACCTCTCCTACAGATTTCATCTGAAGTCCTAACTGGCGATTGGTACCCGGAAACTTATTGAAGTTCCATCTCGGGATCTTGACAATAACGTAGTCAAGTGTTGGTTCAAATAAAGCTGATGTAGTTTTAGTGATCTGATTGTTCAGTTCATTCAAATGATAACCGATCGCAAGTTTTGAAGCGATCTTTGCGATTGGATAACCGGTTGCTTTAGATGCCAGCGCCGAAGATCTCGAAACGCGTGGGTTGATCTCGATTGCAATAATGTCTTCTTTTTCATCAGGAGAAACGGCAAACTGAACGTTACAACCACCGGCAAAATTACCGATCGAACGCATCATCTTGATCGCCATATCCCTCATTTTCTGGAAAGTCGTATCCGAAAGTGTCATCGCAGGTGCTACTGTTATAGAGTCTCCTGTATGAATTCCCATCGGATCAAAATTCTCGATCGAACAGATGATCACTACGTTATCGTTTGAATCACGAAGCAACTCTAATTCGTATTCTTTCCAACCCAATAAAGCTTTATCGATCATCACCTCATGGATCGGAGAAAGCTGTAATCCTCTTTCTAAAAGGTCGTCAAATTCCTTCGGCTCATATAAGATCGAAGCCCCAGATCCCCCGAGCGTGTAAGAAGGACGAATACAAAGTGGGAATCCAAATTCCTGAGCGATTTCCTTACCTTCCAGGAAGGATTTCGCGGTTTTCTGAGGCGCCATAGGCACTCCGATCTCAGTCATGAGATCACGGAAAGCCTCTCTGTTCTCTGTAATCTCGATAGCATTGATGTCAACACCAATGATTCTCACACCATGCTCTTCCCAGATCCCCATCTCATCGCACTTAATGCACAAATTCAGAGCAGTCTGACCTCCCATTGTCGGAAGTACAGCATCGATCTTGTGTTGTTTAAGTATCTCTACGATACTTTCCGGTTCAAGAGGTTGCAGGTATACATTGTCAGCTACAACCTTATCAGTCATAATGGTTGCAGGATTTGAATTGATCAATGTTACTTCAATTCCTTCTTCTCTTAACGATCTGGCTGCTTGGGATCCTGAGTAATCAAATTCACATGCCTGTCCGATGACAATTGGTCCGCTACCTATGATCAATACGGACTTAATGGAGGTGTCTTTTGGCATTTTCTGCTCTTTAGGGGTTCAAAATGTATTCAACAAATTGAGTGCAAATTTAATGGTTTGAACCGAGCAATAAAAGCTTACAGTAAGTTGTTTTTAACAAAAAACGTGGATAACTTGAATCAAAAAAGGCTCATTTTAGGTAAAACACAAAAGAATTAGCTGTTAAAGACTAGATTTGTACAGCCCCACATAGAGCACATGAATCCGATAAAGAGTAAGCGCATACCTTATTACACGATCTCCTTGAGCATCTTGTGCACGGTCATTTACTTCGCGATCAATTATCTGTCCGATTTTCTGAAGATTAGTCAGGAAACCTACGAGCTTTTCGGTGCCCCGTATGCAGTAGACATCTACAGAGGTCAGTTCTGGGGAGTGATCTTCAACAGTTTTGTTCACATCTACTGGTTTCAAATAATTGTTCACATATCGATCGTCTTCTGGTTGGGAAGTTTCATTGAGCAACGTATCGGACCATACAAACTTTTCATCCTCGGTTTACTGGCGTCCACAGTAACATCCTGTATTCAACTCACCTTATCAGATGATGCCGGACTAGGCCTTGCAGGAGTTAATTTCAGTCTATTTGGATTTATTACAGGAAGACAACTCATCGATAAAAGATTCAGATCCAAATCCTCCCGGTACATGACTCCGGTAATGGTTTCTCTCTTCTTCATTCAACTCTATCTGAATATCTTTCACAACTGGAATTTCGGTTTGGCTGCCATTTTAGGTGGATTCGTATGGGGAGTGCTTGTAGCGAACCTTAAAAGAAAAAATAGAATTCACATTTTCTTACCCTTGATCATCACCATTAATACGCTTTCGGTTATAAGTCTGTTTTGGGCACCATGGTCCTCTGAATGGAACTGCGCAAAAGGGATAACTTCACATGAAAAAGAGGATCTTATCTCAGCCAGATCATACTATGAAAAAGCATTGTTAATAGACAGAAACAATGGGCTGGCGAAAAAAAATCTGAATTTAATAAAGGTGTCATTTCTGACCGATGAAGCCTATGACCTGCACCTTAAAGGGAATTACGATGCAGCCAGAAGCAAATATGAGGAGATCATCAAATTGGATCCACAGAATCAATGGGCTAAGGATAATTTGAAACAGTTGCCATGAACCAATCTCCTGAGATCAAAGAAATTCGATTAGGAGAACTTCAACTGGAGTATTATGTCTATGGAGACGGGCAGGAAAAGGTTATTTGCCTTCACGGACATGGTCGAAGTGCTAAGGACTTTGCTTTTTTGTCTGATCCGAATAGAACTGTGATCTCCGTGCACCTTTTCTTTCATGGCAACTCCTTTTTTCCAAGTGAGCGGATCGAATCTAGTCCTCTCAACCTGAAAGAAACAGTCGAAATATTCTCTCTTCTGATGAAAACTGAAATGATAGACCTTTTTCATCTTTTTGCTTTTAGCCAGGGTGGTCGATTTGCACTTTGCCTCTTACCTGTTTTCTCTTCAAGGATAAAGAGCCTTACGCTCATTTCCCCTGATGGAATGGATAATGGCAGTTTTTACAATTGGGGGTCAAGACAGTGGTGGGCAAGAAAACTAATGCAACATTGGGAAAGAGATCCAAAAAGGTTATATCGGATCAGCAAATTAGGCAGATCCTTAGGACTCGTCAGACCAAAAGTCGCAACATTTGTCGGTGAATTCACCTCTTCAAAAAAGGCGTTTAAACGTGCTTCACAAACCTGGAGATGTTTCCGCAAACTAGAACCTGACCCTGTGTTGATCGGGAAAACCATCAAAGAAAAAGATATACCGTTATTGATCATAATGGGCAAATACGATCAGGTTATCCGACCGAAACAAGCCGAGTCATTTATTTCACGATGCGGTTTAATCGACAGTATTGCTGTAATTGATAGTGGTCACAACTTCTTTAAAGAAAGAACAATAAATAAGTTTTTACACCTACTTCCTTTTGTTCAATAGTCTTTATCTTTGTTCAAACTGCCAAGCAATGCAACAGATATTATCTCGTCAGGAAATCGAACAAAAGATCATGCGTCTGGGACATCAGGTTCTGGAGAATTGCTTCGAAGAACCCACAATTTTTATAGGCGGGATCTGTGGCAATGGGATCAAACTTGCGAAGTCGCTTAAGGAGATCATTGAAAAAGAAAGTGATCAGCGAATAGTTGTTTTTGAGATCCAGATCAACAAGGACGAACCATGGTCTGAACCCATTTTATTGAGCATTCCTCAAGAGGAGCTTAAACACGGCTACATTCTTCTGGTGGATGACGTCCTAAACTCAGGAAAAACAATGCAACATGCATTGGTGAAAATCCTGGAGCAACCGACAAAAGCGATCAAAACGGTTGCGCTTGTTGACAGAACCCACCGTCGCTACCCTATTAAGGCAGATTTTGTAGGTATCAGCCTAAGCACCACTCTAAAAGAGCGTGTCGAAGTGGAACTTGAAGGTGAAGTACGAGCCTATTTAATATGAAAAAATTCACCGAATCCACTTCAAGATACGATCATCTTGAAAAGATGAGTACAACCGAATTACTCACCAACATCAACTCTGAAGACAAAACTGTTCCTTTAGCGGTAGAAAAGGAAATCCCTTCCATTGAACGATTCGTCGACGCATGCTTCGACAGAATGAAGGATGGAGGTCGTCTCTTTTATATTGGCGCGGGTACAAGTGGCCGATTGGGTATCGTTGACGCCAGTGAATGTCCCCCAACGTTCGGAGTGCCTCACGGATTAGTAATTGGTTTGATCGCCGGTGGTGACGCTGCTATTCGAAAAGCTGTAGAATTTGCTGAAGATGACCGCGAACAGGGATGGAAGGATCTTCTGGAATTCAACATTAACGCACTTGATTGTGTTGTCGGCATTGCAGCCTCCGGCACTACTCCTTATGTACTTGGAGCACTTGAAAAAGCAAAAGAAAGTGGAATTCTTACCGGTGGTATTTCTTGTAATCCGGATTCACCGCTATCAATACTGGCAGATCATGCTATGACACCGATAGTTGGACCCGAGTTTGTAACCGGAAGTACGCGAATGAAATCGGGAACAGCTCAAAAATTGATATTGAACATGATCTCCACCTCCCTGATGATCAAACTGGGAAGAGTCAAAGGAAACAAAATGGTTGACATGCAGCTAAGCAATAATAAGCTTGTGGATCGCGGTGTTAAAATGATCATGGAAGAATTGAATGTGCAATACGAAAGAGCCGAAGAATTATTGAAAGAACATGGATCTGTTCGAAAGGCCATTGACAGTTTCCTCAAATAAAAAAAGGCCTTTCGGCCTTTTCTTTCATCTCAATTCATTTTATCGTCTGATGTATTCTCTGAATTCAACTTTTGTTGCATCGAAAGTAAAGAGATTGAGCAAATTCTTTGCACTATCCTTATCGATCATACGGTTATAAAGGAACTTTGCCAGTTCAAGGCGATCTGCTTCAAAAGTAAAGACCTCGACGATCTTATACGCCTGTGCTCCCGTTAAACAGTAATTTGCCAGATCCTTCAGTACGATCTCTTTTTTGTCTTCATCAAATGTCATGGTATTCAGGTCATCAATAAATTCCTTTTCGTTTCCTAAAATATTCTTGCAAGTCACCGCTGAAGAATTATTTGCTGCAGCTGAATTTGAATTATTCACCTGAGTATTTATCTGGTTAGAATTATTCATTTGTTGATTCGAACCAACATTTGAAGACGTTTGTGTACTGGTTGTTGTCACGGTAGTAGTCTGTTGATATGTACCTTGTTGAGTCTGTGTACCCGTGCCAGTTCCCGACATGTTAATCGAAATATTTGCACCACCCTGCCCGTTCATTGTTGGATCCTGAACATTCACATTCATATTGATATTAACGTTCTCACCCTGAGGATTGGAATTAGTATTTGAGGTTGTATTGGTTGTCTGTGTTTCAGTCACATGAACCGAAGTATTCGCCCCTAACTGATCTCCATTGACATTGGTACCAACATTCATATTCATTTGTTGATTTAAAGTATTGGTCCCTGTAGACGTCACATTGGTATTGACCTGGGATTGAATCGTACCGTTTTGAGCATTCGGATTCGATGGCTGGGCTACCGGAGCATCGGAATATACCGCATTATTTGAGGGTCTGTAAACCACCATATTTTCTGCAGGCTTCTGATTACCTGCAGGCTCCATACCTATCAATTGAAGTTTGCCCTTGCCCTTTTTAAACACTACGCGAGTTGTAATAAACGAAGGCTCTTCAAGAAAAAAGTTCTTATCGATATCTTTCGTTTTCCCATCGGCAAAGATCAATTTAACAGAATAGGACCCGTTGCTGATCCCTGAAATGGATACATTCGTCTGAGCAATTGAATTCTGTTTGACCCCATTCAGAATGACAAAAAACTGTTGACCACCATTATTAAAAATTGTCAATGTACTCTGAGCGAATAAAAATGAGCTCAAACACAGAAAGGCAAGAGTAATAGTATTTTTCATTTATTTATTTTTTTGACGCCTGATAACTAAGACCATGCCAAGTTAGATTTTTTTTTGACTTGTGCACAAATAAATTACCGCAAGCATCGTCGACTAATTGATTAGCTTTAATTTTAAGCGTGCTTTATGCTATTGTTGATATAGAAACGACCGGGGGAAGTCCAAAGAATTCCAAGATCACGGAAATTGCCATCTACAAACATGACGGCTTGCAAGTGATCGATGAATTCTCCAGTCTTGTCAACCCGGAAATGCGCATTCCGGAATTTGTCAGTCGACTTACCGGCATTACCGATCGCATGGTTGAAAATTCACCGAAATTCTATGAAATAGCAAAACAAATAATTGAATTTACGAGTGATTGTATTTTCGTAGCGCACAATGTTGGATTTGATTATGGTATTCTGCGTAATGAGTTCAAAATGCTCGGGTATGATTACCGCAGACCTCACCTTTGTACGGTTCGCGCATCAAGGTATGTCATTCCGGGAATGGCTTCTTATTCGTTGGGAAAATTGACCCGAGAGTTAGGCATCCAACTAGAAAATAGACACAGAGCTGGTGGCGACGCACTTGCAACGGCACACTTGTTTACTTTACTTTACGACAAAGACCCGGCGAATCTTCAGACATTCATTCAGCAAGAGGTAAATCCAAGGATCCTCCACCCTAATCTCGACCTTGAATCGCTCGATGAATTACCTTCAAAAACGGGTATTTACAAGTTCTACAATGAACACCATCAACTCATTTACATAGGCAAGAGTAAAGACATTAAAAAACGTGTAGAACAACATCTGCGTAACAGCACTACTAAAAAAGCGATCCAGATGAGGAGTGAAGTCACCCGTATCGAATACGAACTTACGGGATCAGAACTCATCGCTCTTCTTTTGGAAGCTGAACTGGTAAAAACGATGCAACCTCTTTATAACAGGATGCTAAGAAAGAATAAGTATCCTTATGGTCTTTATGATTACACAGATGAAAAAGGTTATCGCAGACTTGTGATCGGACAAACATCAAAGTATCACGAAACGCCCATCACCAGCTTTACCACAAAGAAAGAAGCGACATCTTACCTGACCTTCATTTGTGAAAAGTATCAACTTTGTCAGAAACTTTGCGATCTATACTCTTCCTCAGGAGCCTGTTTTCATCATTCAATAAAAGAGTGCAACGGCGCCTGCATTGGTGAGGAATCAACCCAAGACTACAACAAGCGTGTTGACGAGCTGATCCATACCCAAATGTTCGGAAAAGAATCATTTTTCATTATTGATAAGGGGCGGCATAAGGGGGAAAAGAGCCTAGTAATGGTGGAAAGAGGAATTTACGCCGGATTCGGATATGCTCCCTATCATTTTAACTCAATGCCCGTGTACCGATGGAACAGGTTCGTAGAACTCCATCAAGAGAGTAGAGACAGCAGAACCATTCTATCTGTTTTCCTCCGAAAGAATAAAATCCAAAAGATCTTGTTTTAAAAGTCAAGACATAAAAAAAGGCCGGTTGAACCGGCCTTTTCAATGTTATATGTTTTTATTAAGCTTTGATCTTTTTTGACAAATCGATCAACACCGGAGTTGCGATGCACAATGACGAGTATGTACCTACAACCACCCCGATCATCAATGCAAAGACGAAACCTTTGATCGCTGCACCACCAAAGATGAAAATCGTTAGTAGTACAATGAAGGTTGTCAATGAAGTATTGATCGTTCTTGAAAGTGTAGAGTTCAATGAAGTATTGATCTGCTCAGTATGTGACAAATGCTTATGCAGATTCAGGTTTTCACGAATACGGTCGAATACGATCACGGTATCGTTGATCGAATAACCAATCACCGTAAGGATCGCAGCGATGAACGCCTGATCCACGTCCATATTGAATGGAAGTATACCATGGAAGATCGCAAAAGCAGCCAATACCAAGACAACATCGTGAACCATCGCAAGGATGGCACCCAAAGAATACTGCCATTTCCCAAAACGCAATAGAATATAAGCGAAAATGATGATCAAAGACAATACAATTGCAATTGTTGATGAAGAGATCAATTCTTCAGAAACCGAAGCCGAAACGCTTCTTGATTCCATGATCTCGTAATTCCCCAACTTCTCTTTTGTTTTCTCTAGACCCTCTTTCAACTTTTGGGTTACCAATGTTCCAGCAGATTCGTCAGCAAGTTTAAAGTTCGTCGAGATCTCCACAAAGTAGTTATTGGACTTCGTTTTAGCATCGATAGAAGCAACTTTTCCATCCTCAACGAATACCGTTCCAAGAGTTTCTTTCAGATAATTCAATTCAGTACCCGCAGCTTGTTCGAACTTAACACCGAATGTACGTCCACCGGAGAATTCCACTGATGGATTCAACTTCTTAGTAAACAATGCTACAATACCACCAGCAACCAAAATACCAGAAACCAGGTAGTACATTTTACGATTTGCAACGAAGTTGAAATTGAAACCTTTCAATGCACCGCGTGTCATTTTCGTATCAAAATCAATCGATTTACCTTTCGCCAGCATATATTCAATGATCAAACGCGAAATGATCAATGCAGAAAACACTGAAGTAAAGATACCGATGATCAAAGTTGTAGCGAAAGATTCAATTGGTCCACTTCCGAAGATCTTTAGTACAATCGCTGTCAACAAAGTGGTGATGTTGGCATCCATAATAGAAGACAATGCCTTTCTGAAACCTTCCGCAATAGCTGAAGCTTGATCCTTTCCTGCAGCCATTTCCTCACGGATCCTTTCGAAAACAAGGACATTGGCATCCACCGCCATACCAATGGTCAATACGATACCAGCGATACCCGCAAGGGTCAATACCGCACCGAATGACGCCAATGATCCAAAAATGAAGATCACGTTGGCAAGCAATGCGATATCTGCAACAAGCCCTGCTTTACCGTAGTAGAAGAACATGTAAGCAAAAACAAGAAGGAATGCCACAGCAAATGAGATCAATCCTGCACGTGTATTTTCAGCACCGATAGTTGGACCAACTTTAGTTTGCTCCTTGATCACACATGGAGCAGGAAGCGCACCACCATTCAATAGTCCGGCAAGATCCTTCGCATCATCGATCGTGAATGTTCCTGAGATCTGTGTATTACCACCTGTGATCGCGTTAATAACTCTCGGAGCACTGTAAACAACATCATCCATGGTGATCGCAACAATACGATCAACATTATCAGATGTCATTAATGCCCACTTATCAGCACCTTCTGCGCTCATTGAAAGATCTACAGTGATCTTACCACTGGTTTGATCATATCCTGTTGTAGCCGCCTTGATGTCTTTCCCTCCTACTTTTGCCTTACCTGATTCAGGAACACGAATGGCATAAAGCATGAACGCTTTTTCTTTCGATTTTGGATCTACCTGCTCAAGATCAGCCGACCACATGAACTTCAAGTCGTCAGGGAACGTATTCAGGATATCTCTTCTCTTCAGCAAAACATCAACTGCGCTCTTATTTTCAGGAAGAACATATCCGATCGCATAATTGCCAATTGGAACAACCAATTCTGCCAAACCTTTCTGATTTGTGGAAAGCGAAGTCAATGAATTATCCGCTTTCTTAACCGAATCACCGGTTGAACTTGTATCAGCTACCTCTGTCTCTTCAACTTTTACTTCAGCAGAACGAGACAATACTGATGCTTGCTGCCAAGAAGCGTTGATCTCAGTTGGGAAATATGTTTCAAAGAACTGAAGATTAGCCGTTGACTGTAACTTTGATGCAACTGTTGCCTCATCCTGAACACCAGGTAGTTCTATGTAAAGACGATTATTCGCAGGATCTTTTTGAATATTTGGTTGCGCAACACCGAACTGGTTGATTCGCTTGTTCATGATCTGCTCAACCCCGTCCATAGATGATGCAACCAGATCACGGATGAACTTCTCTACATCATCATCCGATGACTTCATTCCAAGTCCTTCAGCATCTGTAGTTGAAAAAAGTCTAACCAAAGGCAAAGACCCATTGATCCTTTTATGTTCATCACGGAAGATCTCGATGAAATCACCACCTTCTGAAGTGTAAATATCATAAGCACTTTCAAATGGCTTCTTGAACTGAAGATCCCTTGGATTGCGGGCAAGACTTTTTACCAACTCAGGAATAGAGATCTCCATTGTTACACTCATACCTCCAACCAAGTCAAGACCAAAAGCCAGACTTCGCTTTTTCACTTCAGCAAATGTTGAACCCAGGATCGGGTATACCTTGTTCTCAGACTTTTCCTTGAGGATCTGATTAATGAACGCCGCATGCGCCAACTCTTCAGCTTCCGGCTGATTGAAATCAACTTCTGTGTTGTTCGGCAAATAACCTTTGTTATTGTTTTTTGCAGCATCTAATTTAAGCTGCTCTACTCGTTCAGTAGCTTCTTTTTTAGCTTTTGTCTCAACAGATTCAGAAACAAAAGTGAACGACAACTGGTATACACATACTGCAGCAAGAAGAATCGTTAGAAACCAAAAAAATCCTTTATTACGCATTTCGTAAAAGAGTTAGTTTATCAATTAAGCCCGCAAATATAGAATTTACCTTTGTTAATGTCAACAATAGTTGGGATCGATTACATTAACTTTATTAACACGCATTTTTTCGGAGGATTAACAGACTTATTTTTTTAAGTCTTTTGCAAATTGCACAGTCCTTTCAGCAAAGGAATTCCAAGAATTTTCCTGGGCAAATTTTCTGATATTCCGGACTGCATTTTCGTAATTCGCATCAATCATTAATGATTCAATTGCCTTGCTGATCGATGTCGGATCGATATTTTCGGCAATTACCCCTCCACCACAACTTTCAACCGTTTGTTTCAAACCACCCACATCAGTTACAACGACGGGGACTTCGAAATGGAAAGCAGTTGCAGTAACCCCGCTTTGTGTTGCTGATCTGTATGGGAGAACACAGATGTCTGACGCTGAGAAATACCACTTCACTTCTTCATCACTGATGTATCGGTCGATCAAGTGTATTCGCGCGGATGCCTTACTAGAACTGATCATTGACCTATATTTCGTATGGTCACCATAGATCTCACCAGCGATCAGCAACTGACAATCTTCCGATAATTCAGAAAAAGCTTCTATCAAAAGATCCAGCCCCTTGTACTCTCTTATCAGACCAAAAAACAGAATTGTTTTCTTGTCTGAAGGAATAGATAAATAGCCACAGGCCTTTTTTTTATCTTGTTTATCTCCAAAATGATCATACCAAGGATGTTCGATCTGTATAAAAGAGGCCCTTGGCAGAAGGGAAAGAAGGTCATTTCTAACTGTGTCCGACAAAACAATAAAACCATCGGCCCTTTTGATAAAAAAAGAGGTCAGCATTTTATCGAAGAATCTCTTTTCATGGGGAAAAAGGTTGTGAATCAAGGCTATTTTAACCGTGTCCTTCCCTGCACCGCACCATAAGAACCTGAAGCTAAATCCAAAGAAGGACATCCAGTGATTCACGATCAGGATCTCCGGTTTTGAATTCCTGATTTTTTTAATAGCCCTAAAGTTCGTTAGTGGATTAAATGGATTCACAATGCGTTCTGCAGGAATAGGATCTGCAATATCTTCCGGAGTTACAAACTGGGTTTTTCCAGGAAATAGCAGATCCGGATATTGTTTTGAAAAGGTAAATGCCTTTACTTCGTTTTTCTTTTCCAGAGCCCTAAACAAACGTGCATTGAACTGTGCAATACCACCTCTGAAAGGATAAAAAGCCGAAAAAACGGAAATTCGCATAAAGGGGATTCAAATTATTATTATTCTACCCCAAAGGATATGAGATTGTAGAAAAGCTCGTTGCCGTTCTTTACTCCATTGATCGTATCAAAGTTCTGAATGCCAAGGTCCTTGTAATATTTTTTGATCAGTCCGACACCTTTTGCGTAAACCTCAAACTTTCTTCGGTAATCTACGAGAGTGAAGAATTCATCTTGCTCAACCGTAAGGGTTGAATCAAAATAATTCGCATTCAGTTGAAACGGATCATGCAAATTCTTGTAATAACAATCCAATGGGTCGAAGGCGTTAAAGGCATTCGCATTCCAGGATTTATTTACAGTTGGCTTAAAAATAAGTTTAACCACACGTTGATTCTCTTCTATTAACTCAGCACGGTTCTGGTCGACAATAGTAGTCCATACGTCTTTCAGTACCCAAGGATCCGAACTGGTATTTCTAGTGTAACGCAAGAATTCTCTGGCTGTTCTGCCAATATTGTCGATTACAGTATCGCCAATTACTGTTTTAAGTTGATATTTTGATGTGTCATGCTTGATAAAAGCTCCCTCATCGTGCCTGATCTCAGTGACATCATATATTAAAAATCTCCCGGGTGTCAGATCATAGTAGTCATAGTTGAAATCGACTACTACCTCGTCCTTTTTACAAGCACTTATCATCACTGTAAGAGCTGAAATAACTACTAAAAGAAATCTATACCTTCGGATCATGAGGCTAATTTACAAAAACCATCAATAAGATAATATGATTTAGTTGTTAGGATTAATACCTTTTTCCTTCATTTGCTTCATCTTCTCCTCCAACTCTTTCCCCTCAAGCAAACGCCCATAATAATAATACTTTTTCCCAGTCTCTTTTCCTGTTTCATCGTAAGCAAAATGCCACCCATGACGAACACCGTTCTTGTATCGCTCCACCATCATCTTCTTACCACTGAGATGATAGTATTCCCAAACTCCGATCTTCTTATCATTTTCAAATTGGCCTTTCATTTTAGTGCCACCTGTTTCGAAATAATCGATGGTTTCCCCGTGCAACTTTCCATTCTTGTAATTATAGACAGTAGAAGGGATTCGTGATTTATCTTCAATATTTTCCGGAACATAAAAGACCACCTTCTTACCGTGAAGAAGATCATTGGAGTACGTCTCGGTATTGCTTAGTCTACCCGAAGGAAGGAAATTCAGCCAAATGGAATCTTTTTTCATATTCCTGTATATCCCATGACTCATCACATTGCCATTTTCATGGTAAAAATATGCCGAGGATCGAGTCGAATTGACATCGTGTTTGATAACGGCTTTAACCTTTCCTGATTCGTAGTAATACGTAAACGTACCAACGGGTTTATCGTCCTTGAACTGTCCTTTGTACTGTACTACCCGACTGTTCGGGTAGGTCTTTGTCCAGGCCCCCTGCTTCCTACCCTTAGCATCAACCTGATTTTGCTGAGCTACAACAGCTGTAACAGACAAGAAAAACAGAAATAAAGTCGCAAAAATTCTCATTGTACCCAATTCATAAGTTCACTCAAACTCCTCAAACAAAGATCCGCACCAGATTCATCCTTCAGATCTGCATCGATCTTCACAGTTTTCATGCCAAGTTTCTTTCCGAATTCTATATCGGAGTCTGAATCACCGACCATAATACTTTTCTCAAAATCAACCTCTGGAAAATCAGCCTTTGCCATTAAAGCCATTCCCGTTCCCGGCTTTCGCATTTCACTGTTTTCCTGAGCCAGTTGAGGTGCAAAATAACACTCATCGATCTTCCCCCCCATAGACTCAACGGTTCTGCACATATAATCGTGCACATCGGAAAGGTTACTTTCTGTCATCAACCCCTTTCCAATTCCTTGTTGATTGGTAACAATAAAAATACGTCCGAATTTAGAGGAAGCTTTTGCGATCGTCTCTGCGGAACCTGGAAGAAAAGTAAATTCATCAACATTCCTAACGTAGGCATTTTCGATCCGAACATTCACAACCCCGTCTCTGTCCAAAAAAAGTGTCCAGCTTCTATCCACCGACCAATGCATTAGCCGATCTGTTTTTCAATCAGGTAAAAATTTCTGGTAGAGGAGGATCTTCCAATCATTTCCGCCAAGAATCCTGCCAAAAAGAATTGAACTCCCATGATCATTGCAGTAAGAGCAATATAAAACTCGGTGCGCTGCGCTATCAATCGAGCTGAGGTATCGAAGAAAAGCTTATCGATCCCGATATAAAAGCTGAATCCGAAACCAACAAGGAACATGATGATCCCGAGGACCCCGAAGAAATGCATGGGTTTCTTTCCGAATTTTCCCATGAAAGCAACAGACATCAGGTCCAAAGGTCCATTCACAAAGCGATTTAGTCCAAACTTGGTATAACCATATTTTCTTGCTTGGTGCGTAACCACTTTCTCCCCAATCTTCGTGAATCCTGCGTACTTTGCAAGCGGCGGAATATATCGGTGCATATCACCATACACCTCGATACTTTTAACCACAGAGAGCTTGTATGCCTTTAAACCACAATTGAAATCATGCAAGTAAATACCGGTGATCATTCTTGCCGCCCAATTGTATAATTTGGTCGGTATGGTTTTGGTGATCGGATCGTATCTCTTTTTCTTCCAACCGGAAACAAGATCATAATCGTCAACCGTTATCATCCTGTACAATTCAGGAATTTCATCCGGCGAATCCTGCAGATCAGCATCCATAGTGATCACCACTTTTCCGGACGCCAGTTCAAATCCTTGTTGAAGCGCTGCGGACTTCCCATAATTCCGTTGGAACTTGATCCCCTTAACGTTGCGGTCTTTTTCTCTCAGGGATTCAATCACTTTCCATGAAGAATCCTTACTGCCATCATCGATCAGAATAACCTCATAACTCAATCCGGACTCATTCACAACCTTAACTATCCAGTCATGCAATTCAGGCAAAGATTCTTCTTCGTTGTAAAGAGGAATAACCAAGGAAAGTTCTGGGCTCTCTGATGAAAGTTCTTTATGCATGTTCCAAAATTAATATTTGACCTGCGAAAATGACAATCCCAACAAATTATTCATCAACAATCAGTCTTTTAAAACCTTGAACAGCTCATCTCCCACTCTAACCAGGTATAACCCGCTTGCCAGTTCTGCGAAGTTGAAGTTAACGGCATCTGACTCAAGCAACTCATTGAACAAAATCCGACCGTTGAGATCCATCAATGCAAAATCCCTTCCTGCTGCATGCATAATTTGCAAATCAGTGTTAAACGGATTAGGAAAAACATTGACTGCTGTTTTATTCACCACATCGGCCGAAGCAAGTGGTTGTTCGCTGATCTCAAAATAATCAACTCCCCCTTCTGTAATATTCACTTCCGGATCAAGGTCCGCCAACCTGAAGAAAACCTGCATCGTTGGCGTTATAGAAATGTAGTCCATCAAACGTACGCTGTATGTCCTCCACTGAAAATCATTGTTGGGATCCGATCCAATAACCTTCACCAATGCAGTCGACGTTCCGTTGCTTATGATCACGCGAAGAGAATCGTTGGGTGGCGCACCATGCATACAGTACATCCACGCCGCAAAATTCAAATATGGATCAGTATAACTCGTTAGGTCCATTTGCGGACTCAGTAAGACAGCTGTACCTCCGTCCACATCGTCAGCATCGGGATTAGGATTAGGATCATTACCCGTTACAAATGCCATCTTGCCGCAATCAAACTCCGCATCAATATCCGGAGCTGAACCACTTGAAGTACCATTAGGCACCCCTCGTTCCCACGAACCTTTCTGAGCATTGCCAGAACTTAGCCAGCCCAAATCGAACTCAAAATCATCGTGATAACCTTTAGTCAGTAAAACTGTAACAGAACCTGTGGTTTCGTTTATCTCAAGATTATAACAGTTGGCAATGTATCCCCATTTGGCTACATAAATGCGATAATCTTCCTGATAATACAGTACAAAATCCTCTATGCCAATTCCATTGGTCACACCATCATGATCCAGCAAGTCTGCCTCCAGCCTTATCTTTGCGTTAGAAATGGGCGCATTTGAAACTGCATCGCGAACGTTCACAGTAAAATTAAAAGGCGGTATTGGCTCTAACTGAACATCAAATTCTACAACTTGTCCATTCACCAAGGTAACCTGATGTGTTTCGGGATAATACCCTATCTTACTGAATGAAACGTCATACACACCACCATTTACGATCCCGGTAGCGTATTCTCCCTGAGCATTGGTGATATCATCCTGATCGTGAGCAGTTATCCTCACCGTCACTCCCAAAACCGGCATACTGGTATTTTGATCCGTAACGATCCCCTCTAAATAAGCTGCCTGGACATAGTTAGGACTCAAGACAAATAAGCCTTCGGTAATATCCGTTGCCAAAAGAAGGCCGGAAGGCAAAAACGGGTATGCTCCCCAACACCCGTCATAACTTGTTGTCTGCTGTGGATAAGTGTCGTAATACCCCACTTCCACCATATTGTGAGGGTACGTGAGATCGTGAACCGTAACACCGTCAGAGTAGTAACTTGTCACCAGGAAATTACCGAAGACATGCGCGTTGTGAGGTATCACTCCCTGCCCTGGAGAACTTTGGATACGATCGACTTCAACAATATTTGTAGGATCGGTAACATCATAGGCGGCTAAAAACGCCCCGGAGACCTCATCTGTGGTAAAAACGTACTGACCATCATCCGAAGGCCAAATGTTGTGTGTAAAGGTAGAAGGGGTTGTTTTTGTACCAAGTAAGACCGGATTAGCTTTATCGGAGACATCAACTAGCGAAAAAAAACCGGCCTCAATATGAGCGCAATACAAGATGTTATCTCTGGCATAACCATCGTGACAATACCAGTTATCAAACACCCCAACTTCGATCGGATTCATAGGGTCCGTATGAACATCGAGAATGATCACACCACCATTCCCCCGATTTGCGCCAAAAATATATGCATATCCATTCTCATCAATATAGATGTTATGAGCACTGGACCAGGTCGAACCCGCCGGACCGAAATAATAATTAACGTTCAGTGAATTAGACGATGGCAATGGATTCATGTCAATTATCAAAAGTCCGTTCTCCGCTTCGGTCGTAACATATGCATAATTTCCCCATGTTTTTAGATCTCTCCAGACCGACTCCATTCCGGGCTCCCAGAAAATCTCAAGAGGATTCTGTGGATCTGCTAAACTTACGATCGAAGTACCTTTTTGCGCCCCAACCAAAGCATATTCGATACCTGTCTCGTCAACATATCCCCAAATATCGTTCAGATCAGAATTATGCAGCTCGTTATAATCAACCTGAGAAACAAGATCGATATTCAATTGTGCATTTAAATTGGTGAAGAAAAAATTGGTGAAGACCAAAAAAAACAGTGCATTTCGCATAGAGTAATATCAAAGGATGAATATTGCCGCAAGGATAAAAATTATAATAAGCACAACATACTGCCAAACATCGACAAAATAGGGCTCGTACTTCTTAACAACTTTTCGCCATTCCATTTCCCAAATGTACAAAAAAAAGAAGTCTGTTTTTTTCAATGATAACTTTACTCACCCCGCATGAATGGCTCAATTTTATTATCTTTGTTCACCTTAAAAAATCTGACATGGCAAAAGAAGCAGCGGTTGAAAAAAACGTGGATCTGGATTTCGAAACCTTTCGTCAAGAAGTTCTGAATGATTATCGTTTGGCTTGCATTTCCAGAGAAGCATCTCTATTGGGAAGAAAAGAGGTGTTGACAGGAAAAGCGAAATTCGGAATCTTTGGTGACGGAAAGGAACTTGCTCAGATTGCGTTGGCGAAACAATTTCGCAATGGTGATTTCCGCTCAGGATACTATCGTGACCAAACGCTGATGATGGCCATTGATCAGTTGAACGTACAGCAGTATTTTGCCGGATTATATGCCCACACTGATGTTGATTCAGAGCCACAATCAGCAGGCCGTCAGATGGGAGGACATTATTCTACCCGCAATCTCGACCACAGCGGTGAATGGAAGAACTTAATGCAGCAAAAGAATAGTTCCGCAGACATCTCTCCAACCGCAGGTCAAATGCCTCGTTTGTTAGGATTGGCTCAGGCATCCAAGATATATAGAAATCACCCTGCACTTAAAGAACTTGATGAATTCAAGAAATTCACCAACAATGGAAATGAAGTAGCATTCGGAACGATCGGTGACGCCTCAACTTCGGAAGGACCATTCTGGGAAACTATCAATGCTGCCGGTGTTCTTCAAGTTCCCATGGTCATGTCTGTTTGGGATGACGGTTACGGAATTTCGGTCCCAAGAGAATTCCAGACTACTAAAGGCAGTATTTCAGAGGCACTGGCAGGTATGCAACGAATAAAAGACAAGCCGGGTTATGAGATCTTTGTTACTAAAGGATGGGACTATGCTCACCTTTGTGAAACATATGAAAAGGCTGTAAAAGTCGCAAGAGAGGAACACGTTCCTGTTCTTGTTCATGTAAAAGAAGTAAACCAACCGCAGGGCCATTCTACTTCAGGATCCCATGAGCGCTACAAGTCAGAGGAACGTCTTCAATGGGAGACCGATTTCGATTGTATCAATAAGTTTCGTGAGTGGATACTGAATTTCAATGCTGACGGAAACACACTTGCATCTGCTGAGGAACTGGATACTATTCAGAAGGAAGCAAAGACCAGTGTACGAGATCAAAAGAATGCAGCTTGGAAAGCTTTCACGGATGACATCAAAAATGATCTGTCTACGGC
Organism: uncultured Akkermansia sp.; assembly: GCA_964593935.1. GTDB lineage: Bacteria > Bacteroidota > Bacteroidia > Flavobacteriales_D > Crocinitomicaceae > M0103. The sequence goes on from CAZQKN010000001.1 coordinate 739,429, forward strand.
AATCTCATTGATCAAGGCAGTTGCATCAGAAAGTCCTAATCGAGTTTTTATTGAAAAAGAAGCAGAAGGCCTTGAAAAGGCTTTCGAACCGATTCGAAAGGACATCATGAATGTCGCTCGAAAGGTTTTGCGAATGGTTCGCGAAGAAAAGACGGCTTCAAAAGCAGCTCTGGCATCCTGGATAAAACAGATGATCCAAGGTAATTATGATCGTTACAGTTCTTACTTATATTCCCATTCAGATCGTTCTGTCAGTAAGATCAAGCCTGTTGAACCAACTTACGATGGTTCAGGACGTATGGAAGATGGCCGCATCATTCTAAGGGATAACTACAAATACATACTTGAAAAGTATCCGCAGTCTCTCGTTTTTGGGGAAGACGCAGGTAAGATCGGTGGCGTAAACCAAACCCTTGAAGGACTTCAGGAGCAATTTGGTCAATTACGCGTATCGGACACTGGAATACGCGAGTGCACCATCATCGGTCAAGGAATTGGTATGGCTATGCGCGGACTTCGTCCGATCGCTGAGATCCAGTACCTGGATTATCTGCTTTATGCGATCCAAGTTATGTCCGATGATCTGGCAACAGTGCAATACCGGACAAAAGGTGGACAAAAGGCTCCTTTGATCGTTAGTACAAGAGGCCATCGCTTGGAAGGAATCTGGCACAGCGGCTCCCCAATGGGCATGATCATTAATTCCATCAGAGGAATTCACGTATGTGTTCCACGTAACATGACGAAAGCAGCAGGATTCTACAATTTGTTAATGGAAGCTGATGAACCTGCTTTGGTTATTGAACCTTTGAACGGTTACCGTACCAAAGAACCGATGCCAACAAACATTGGTGAATTTAAGATTCCTTTAGGCGTGCCTGAAATTGTTAAAGAAGGTAAAGATCTTACTCTTGTGTCCTATGGATCAACTTTCAACCTTTGTCAGGTCGCAGTACAACAACTAGCTGAAATGGGTGTAGATGTCGAATTGATCGATGTACAGACCCTTCTTCCATTTGACGTGAACCACATGATCAAAGATTCTTTAGCAAAAACGAACAGATTACTCATTGTAGATGAAGATGTAAGCAGTGGTGCAACAGCGTTTATTCTCGATAAGATCCTTGTAGAACAAAAAGCTTATTTCCACCTGGATTCTGCACCGGAAACGCTGAGCGCAAAAGATCACCGCCCTGCCTATGGTTCGGATGGAGATTACTTCTCCAAGCCAAGTATTGACGACATCGTGGAAAAAGCCTACTCGATCATGAACGAGGTTGATCCGCAAAATTATCCTCCTATATATTAAGAATTAAGCAATACTCCTTTGATCCCCAAAAGCCGTTCAGCGATTGGGGATTTTTTTTCTACACAAACAATAAACAAAGATGGATTTCAAAGAATATCAAAACCTTTTCAGCCTCATTCTAAATGGAGAACTTACCACGGAACCGTACAACAAATCAGACTATCTGGATTATACCAAACTTAACTTTTCCCGTCAAAATCGCTGGTTAAAAACCGGGAAATTATCAGCTGAAACAATATCGACTATTCAGTCGATCTCCCAGAAACAAAATTGGATCCTGATCACAGAGCCCTGGTGTGGTGATGCATCGCACATCGTACCCTTCATTTATATGTTGGCCGAATTGAATCCACTGATCAGTCTAACGCTTCAATTACGCGATTCAGAAAATTCCGAGATCGATAAGTACCTTACTAATGGTGGGAGATCAATTCCCATGCTAATTGTTCGGGATGAAAACTACAATGATATTTTCCATTGGGGACCGCGTCCTTCTGTTTGTCAAAAAATTTATTTAGACCTCAAGGCTTCCAACGCACCTTTTGAAGAGGTCAAAATCACCTTACAGCAATGGTACAATGAAAATAAAGGGGAAGATATTCAGAAAGAGATATGCAGATCGTTGAGCGAATCAGTTCTCTAGACAGACCTGTTATGAAAGTCACGTGTGAGAACCCGGTATTCCTCAGTGTACGAACCTTCTGAATCCCTGATACATATCCTGCAACTCTTCCCTTGGTCAGGTTCACCGAATTTTAATTCGATAACCGCTCTAATGGGGCTCGCTGGCTTTCCTTCGATGTCAATTCTGCTGCAGCAATAAAGTCCCGAATGTTTGCCCATTTCGATCAACTTTTCAGCATTTTCCAATGGTAGAATAACCCAAAAGGCCCCACTATGGCTGAGTAGAGCAGAAACTTTTTCGATCAATTTATCCAGCGGAAGGGAATCCGTATGCCTCGCAAGTGTTTTGCTTTTCTTCTGGTTCTTCATACTATTTTCGAAGAAAGGCGGATTGGAAATAATGAGGTCGAATTTTTCAGAAGGGTCAAACTCAAACAGGTCCGACCTTACAAGTGTCAGTCGATCCGAATATTTAGATTGTGTGAAATTCCATTCGCAATCCACCGCTGCTAACTCATCCAGCTCCACCGCTGTTATGGCCGATTTTGGAAATTTTTGCGCCATCATCAGCGCCAACACTCCTGTTCCAGCACCAATATCCAAAATCCTGAGGGGATCTTTAGCGTTGGTCAGCGAACCCAGAAGCATGGAATCGGTACCAACTTTCATTGAGCTGTTTTCCTGCTGAACACTAAAATGTTTGAAATGAAAAACGGACATCTTCATAGGAGAATTACCCCAGATACATTTCGATCAGTCCTTCCGGAGCGGTAATCGTCAGTTTTCTGGCATCTCTGTCCACCGCTTGCACAAGTCCATCGATCAAAGGGACCAATACCTCTGTTTGACCGTTCATGATCCTTAACAACGGATTAACCTGATAATCCAAAACCTCATCAACAACTCCAACTTCACCAAAAGCGGTATCGACAACTGTAAAGCCAAGGATCTCATGATCATAAAAACTAGTTCCAGTTAGTTCAGGTAATACTTCTGCCGGTAAATAAAGTGATCTTCGTTGAAGGAAACGAGCATCTTTTTCAGTATCAACACCTTCGAATTTTACAGCTGCAAAGCCTTTGTTCTTCAACTTAAATGACTCAATAAAGAATGGAGTCAGCTGATTGTTGATCTCAATGAAAACCATTTCCAAGTCCGCATAATCTTGAGGATTGGAAACGTCTAAAAACAGCGAAACTTCACCTTTGAATCCGTGAAGTTTCGCTACATATCCTAAATGAAAGCAATCTGCTTTGTTCATTCAAGCTTTAAATTACTCTGCTGAAGTTTCTTCTTCACCAGCTTCTTCAGCAGGTGCTTCTGTTGCTTCCTCAGTTGCCTCTTCAGCAGAAGCTTCAACCGCTTCAACTTCAGGAGCCTCTTCTACTGCCGGTGCATTTTTAGCCTCGATCGCAGCAGCTTTAGCCGCATTTGCATCAGCTTCAGCCTTCAAACGAGCAGCTTTATCATCTGCAGCCTTTTTTGCAAGGTTATCAGACTTTCCGGAGATCTTTGCATCCTTTTCAGCCAACCAAGCATTGAACTTCACTTCAACTTGCTCTGCAGTCAAAGCTCCCTTCTTTACACCATTCAAAAGGTGATTCTTGTACAATACACCTTTGTACGAAAGGATCGCACGTGCAGTGTCTGTCATTTCCGCTCCGGTCTGAACCCACTTCAACGTGCTGTCGAAGTTGATGTCGATGGTTGCAGGATTTGTGTTTGGATTGTATGTTCCCAATTTCTCGATGAACTTACCATCTCTTTTCGCTCTGCTATCTGCAGCTACGATGTGGAAGAAAGCTTTCCCTTTCTTTCCGTGTCTTTGCAATCTGATTCGAGTTGCCATAAGTGTGTTTTACAATATGAGGTGCGAAACCCCGGTTTATAAAAAATGAATTAAGGGTGCAAAGATAGTCATAAAACTGAAACATACAACAGATACGTAAAATTGAAAATCTGGTCGCTGACAGCAGAATATTATATACTTTCAAGTTTCAATTCCATTAACCATGAAAACTGACATTCAACATACATTGCTTCAAATCATCAAAGAAAGAATTACCGGTGAAGATTCTATTGGATCTGCTTTGTCGGACGTTCTGAGCATTAGTCCGGATGCCGTTTACCGGCGATACAGGGGTGAAACACTACTTACTATACAGGAAGTAAAAAAGTTATGTCAGCACTACAATATTTCTTTCGACGCACTTTGCGAAATGGGAGAAGGAAAGGTTCTTTTCTCTTATCCTCCTTTCAATTCATACGATTTTTCACTTGAAACTTATCTGGAAGGCATACTAAAGGCTTTTCAAAGGTTAAAAAGCCTGAATTCACCTGAGATCATACTTACCGTTAACAATATTCAATTCCTGCAATTATTGAACTTTCCTCAACTGGTTAGATTCAAATTATTCTTCTGGGCAAAGACCCATTTACAAATAGAACGTTATCACGATGAATTGTTCAAGCATGAAAAAACAAGTGATAATGCCTTTGCTCTTGGAAAAGAGATCTTGCAGGTTTACAATTCAATACCCTCAAAAGAAGTCTATGATTCTGAATTCATGAGGGGATTCCTTCGACAAATACACTATTACTACAATTCTCATCTTTTCGAGGACCCCGAATACGCCCTGTTCTTATGTGACCGTGTGCTTTTGCTTTCATCTCACCTTAAAGAACAGGCGACGTGTGGTAAGAAATTCATTTTCGGCACTCAGGCTCCGGCATCAGGAAATGACTTTGAGATGTACCTGAATGAGACGATCAATTCAGATGCTAATATCTACTATAAAACCAAAGAGATGGAAGGACTATATGTAACACACAACATCATGAACTATCTCGAGACAACAAACACGCATTACATCAATGACACCAAAATGATCATCGATAAACAAATGGCCAATTCGAGTCTTATAAGTGTGGTGAACGAAAAAGAACGCAACAATTTCTTTTATGATTTCGAACGAACCATCAACTCCTTCCGAAAAAAAATAGAAGCTGATCTGAATTTTTGATAAATCTGCTCATTAAATCCCCTGTTCGTTTGCGAAAGACAATTGTTGAAGAGCTTCCATGTCTCAATCTTGCGTTTTTCAAAAATAAAAGCACCACAAGTTTTATTTTATTTGCGATAAACGCAAATCAAGTAGAGCGACATGCGTGATTCAATTTAGTTCTGTTGCGAATTCAACTGAATATTTGCTCAACACTAAATTGAAAAATCATGAAAACAAGAATTTTACTTTTTGCATTGTTAAGTTCAGTATCGATCACCTACAGTTCTGCGCAAGAGAAAAAACCAACGATCGCAGTTTCGAACCCAAACATCAATGGAATCACAACAAAGGCTGAGAGTATCGCAAAAATGATGCGACTCGAATTGATCAAAATGGATAAGCACGTTGTATTGGATGAATTTGATATGAACGACGTAACAAAATCAAATCCCGAATTCCAATCAGGTTGTTTAGGAATCAATTGCCTTTCCAAATTGGGCAGCGCACTAAAAGTCGACTATGTTGCCAGTGGAAGTTTTGATGCTTTAGGAAACAAAATTGCTGTGACCATAAAAATCATTGATGTCAAAAATGCCACACTGTTCAAATCACTCGTTAAGGAGTTTGATGATCAGGAGCCTGAACTTCAAAGAATGGTTGAACTCACACTAAAAGAAATGTACGGCTTACCCATTCAAAAGGAAGTAGCTGACAGGATCGCATACAAGAATGAACTCATCACCACGAACAATGTAGGAAAGATCAACAACTCCGGCCCACGCATAGGATACGCATACCTTGTAGGTTCCATGAATGAGTTCGCTACGAGACCAGAGTCACAAGGTGGACTTGACATCTTCCCTGGTGTCAGTATGATCGGCTATCAAATTGAGGGACAGTACGTGGGAACGGAAAATTTCTCTGCACTTGTGGAAGGTATTATCAACATCAATGGACTCGAACAAGGACTTTTTATTCCTTCACTAACCATTATGAACGGGTTCCGTTTTGGAAAGGCCGGATGGGAAATTGCCTTTGGACCTGGATTCAGTGTTCGAAAAACATCTTACGGATTCTTTGACACCGAAGGCACTTTTGGAGAAAGCAGATACTATTCTCAAGCTGATTGGGATCAACACGCGGTTACCACTTACGGTAATGATCCGCAATACAACACGCAAGGCTATTTTGTAGCACCAACTCCGACAGAGATCAACCCAAACTACAACTTCGACAAGAAATACGCAGACGCAAGAGGCAATGCTTCAATCAGTACACTCTTTGTATTTGCGTTCGGAAGAACATTCCGAGCAGGTGCACTTAACATTCCTGTCAATGTATTCTACTCCTCACAACGAGGCGGAGGAATGGCTGGAGTCAATGTAGGTTTCAATGTTCAAAAGAGTAAAAAACCAATTAACAGCAGGAATTGATTCCTGTGTCTTTACCAAAGGTAAAAGCTTCGCACTATCGCGGAGCTTTTTTATTTTTACGAAAAAAAAGAATGCGTATACTTTCCTCCTTCTTCCTTTCTCTGACGTTAGTTTCATTTAGCCAGGAAAATTTGCCGAACAGATCATCCCTTGATCTGAAAGAGATCATGAAAGGGAATGAATTCGTAGGTCACCAGCCGGAAAATATACAATGGGATATAAGCGGTAAAAAGATCATCTTCCAGTGGAACCCACAAAATGAACCAGGAAATTCGACCTACACGTTAGAACCTTTGCAGAAAGATGCCAAAGCAGTCAAGGTGAAAGGAGCGCAAATTCCTGTTGCATACGATCGAACACAACACAAATTTGAAAAGCAATATTCAGTTTTGGAAGGTTGTCTCGTTTCAGTCAACAAAAAGACCAATGAATTTAAAGTTATCATACAATCTCTATCACCGATCCGTAATGTACAACGACTTAGTGACCCTCGTCTTATTGCATTCCAGCAAGGAAACAATTTATTCATTTACGACGAGTTCAACTCGAACATTCGGCAGATTACGAATTTTGTTTCGGGCGATGAAAAAACCGCTAGTGATTCTACCTTTCTCATGAGAGAGGAACTGTCTTTATTCCAATACCACCGTGACCAGAATGAGAGAAAAAGCTGGAAAGAGAAAGAAAAATCCAAAAGATTCGATCAACCCAAAGCGATTTATATCGGCAAGGCATATATCGACAACATACAGATCTCTCCAAATGGCAAATACATAAGTTTCCGCTTGAACTATGAGGCTCCTGACAAAGACACCGAAGTAACGCAGTTCATCAGTGAAGATGGTTTTACTTCTTCCTTTAAAGCCCGACCAAAAGTTAGCAACAATGATCCTTCCCATAAACTGGGAATATTGGATACCGAGAGAGACAGTGTCTTTTTCGCTGACTTTTCAAGCCTTACCGACATTCGAAAGAAACCATCGTACCTGAATGACAACTCCCCATATGACAAAGATCGGGCGATCGTCATGCACAGTCTTCATTTCAATATTTCGGACGATCAAGCAGTTTGTGATGTTCGCTCCTATGACAATAAAGATCGTTGGATCATTCAAATTGATCTAAAGCACGGTAATCTCAAGGAGTTGGAAAAGCAACATGACGAAGCATGGATCGGAGGACCTGGAATATCATCATGGAATATGGAAGAAGGCGTTCTTGGGTGGCTAAAGGACAATGAAACAATCTATTTTCAATCTGAAGAAAGTGGTTATTCCCATCTTTACACATTGAATACCAAAACAAAGATCAAAACTCAAATAACCAGCGGGAAATGGGAAGTTCACGAGGCAATTCTTTCACACGACGGCAAGAAATTCTTTGTGACAGCCAATAAAACACACCCGGGAGACAGAGGGTATTACCATTTGGATGTTATTACAAAAAAAATGATCCCAATTCACGAACAATCCGGCTATCATGAGGTAACGATTTCACCCGATGAGAAGCAGCTCGCAATTCGATACTCCTTCAAAAACAAGCCTTGGGAACTTTATTCTTCTTTGAATCAACAGGGAGCATCGAAGAAACAACTTACGAATTCGACTAATGAAGAATTTAATAAATACAACTGGAGAGAACCGGAGGTTATTACCTTCAAAGGATCGGATGGTGTAGATGTTTATGCCCGACTATATAAACCGGCCAACGAAACAGCAAATTCAACTGCTGTAATCTTCGTTCATGGTGCAGGATACCTTCAAAATGCGCACAATTACTGGAGTACATATCACCGTGAATACATGTTCCATAACTTAATGGCTGATAATGGCTTCACCGTTCTCGATATCGATTACCGTGCATCAGAAGGATATGGTCGCGATTACAGAACAGCGATCTATCGTCACATGGGCGGTAGAGATCTGCAAGATCATATCGACGGAAAGCAATATCTTGTGGAAAATCACAATATTGATCCTGACAGAGTTGGGATCTACGGCGGATCTTACGGGGGATTCATTACCTTGATGGGAATGCTTTCAACACCGGGTGAATTCAAATGTGGTGCTGCTCTTCGTTCCGTTACAGACTGGGCCCATTACAATCACGAATACACCAGCAACATTCTCAATTATCCGGGTACTGATCCGGATGCTTATCGCAAAAGCTCTCCAATCTATTTTGCAGATGGTCTGAAAGACCGTCTTTTGATGCTTCATGGCATGGTAGATGACAACGTTCAATTCCAGGATGTTGTGCGTTTAAGCCAGCGCTTCATTGAACTGGGTAAAGAAAACTGGGAACTCGCCGTCTTTCCGGTTGAGGCCCATGGATTTAAAGAGAGTTATTCCTGGTATGACGAATACCGTAGGATCTATGAAATGTTATTTACTGAACTCATATTAAAAGCAAAAAAATGATCATCCGCGAATTGAACAGCAAAGAGGAAATGCTTCAATACCTTCATGTACTGAACGACCTGTATCCTTCATTGACCAAAGAAGAATATGAACGTGACCTGGAAAATATGCTGCCTCATAATTACGGTCAGGTTGCAGTCTTTGACGGTGATTCATGCGTAGGAATAAGCGGATTTTGGCTGGGAACTAAATTGTGGTGCGGAAAGTACCTGGAACTAGACAATATTGTGGTAAAAAAAGAGTACAGATCAAAAGGAGTCGGTCAAATTATATTTGATTATCTGTCAGAAAAGGCTATTGAAAAAGAATGCACGATGATGGCTCTTGACTCCTACACGACTAATTACAAAGCACATAAATTCTTCTACAATAACGGATTCGCACCGAGAGGTTTTCATTTCATCAATGTATTGAAAGAGGATAAGATCAGATAATTCGCTGGACCCTGAAAGAGCACTCCTGCTGATTACAGTCTTTACCTACGTTGCATTTTTCGCAAACAACATACACATTTGAAGTAAATTTATTGGAAACAGTGCTCTCCCCTTGTTGTGTTTTAATGGTCGTGAGCCCATCGTAATTTTCGATTCTCAACACATTTATCACTGAACCAATACCTGCTCCCAGTCTGTCCACGTACTGTAGGAATTCCGCTGAGTTATCCTTGACACCAGCGACTTTACATGTCGTTCCAACCGGTAATTCAGAAAGTAGAATTCGAAAAGGGATCAATATATCTCCGTTCGCGTCAGGTATAGCATCTCCGTGTGGATCGAAGCGCGGATAGCCAAGGTGTGCATCGAGCTTTTCCACCAGTTTAACTGATTGGATATGCTCCATTTGTTCGGCAACTTCATGTACTTCATCCCAGGAGAAATTTAGCTTCTCGACGAGAAATGTTTCCCAAAGACGATGCTTTCTGATCACTATCAACCCTGCTCTTCTCCCCTCTTCACTCAAGGTTATTTTCCCGTACTTCTCATAACTTACCAAGTGCTTTTCGCGCAATTTCTTGAGCATGTCATTCACGGTAGCCGGCTTCACATTCAAATATGCCGCCAGTTCATTGGTCCCAATTCCTTGAGATGAAACCGACTGAAATCCAATCTGCACCAACGCCTTTAAGTAATTCTCTTCTGTATACGAAAGCATATTCAAAACTAATTAATTATTTATTTCTAAAATAATTGTTAGACTTATCTAACTTTTATAATTTTGTAAATAGAAATAATAAACTCTGATGCGCCTTTATGTACTGATTGTATTTTATTGGACATTTTCGAATGTGCTTTGTCAGGAGCTGTTAACCATCGAACTGCGCCTGCAGAACAAGAGCGTACCCAATGCCTTGATCGCTATACCTGAGTTAAAAAAGACATTTTTCACGGATAACGAAGGGAAAATTCGGGTTCCATGTTCAGGAGAAAGGATCACTCTACAAGTTGATGCCTATCTCTCTGAAAAAAAAACAGTAACTGTAGAATGTCAATATATAAAAACGGGGGAACCATGGATTATACATCTCCAACAAAAGCAACAAGAATTAGAGGAAGTAGTTGTATCGGGATCATTGAAGGAGGTCGAAAAATTAAAGACCACTGTTCCCGTGGAGATATACAATCAAAAATTCCTGCAAAAAAATCCTTCTCCCAATCTTCTCGAGGCCATTCAGCAAATAAACGGTGTTCGTCCACAACTCAACTGCAATATTTGCAATACCGGCGACATTCACATGAATGGATTGGAAGGTGCTTACACTACTGTTTTGATCGATGGTATGCCTATCGTGAGTAGTTTGGCCACTGTGTATGGTCTGGCCGGAATACCTCTTTCAATGATCGAGAGAATTGAGGTCGTAAGAGGTCCCTCAGCTGTGTTGTATGGAAGTGAGGCCATTGGAGGCCTCATCAATGTCATTACAAAAGATCCAGGCAAAGCTTCCAAACTATTCGCTGATATTTTTGGGACGTCATGGAACGAGATGAATCTGGATCTAAGTTTCACCAGTCGACTTGGAAAAATGAAAGTCCTAACCGGTTTGAACTACTTTCATTATGATGATCCGCGAGATGATAACAATGATGGTTTTACAGATCTTACCATTCAAAAACGCCTTTCTTTGTTCAATCGATTTCAACTTGAGAAAAATAAAATTGGGTCAACATCTTTCGCTACACGATATGTATACGAAGATCGTTGGGGAGGAGAGATGACATGGACTGCTTCAGATCGCGGAGGGAGCAACACGTATGGAGAAAGTATCTATACAAATCGCGCTGAGATCATTGCAAAGCATCAATTTAACGGTAAAGAAAACATCCAGCTTTCCGGATCCTACGCATTCCACGATCAAAATAGCTTTTACGGATCTACCTCATTCTTTGCGCGACAACATACAGCCTTTACACAACTTGTCTGGTTAAAGGATCTTCAACGGCATGAAATGATCATCGGCGGAGCATACAGATATACCGCATACGATGACAACACCTTCGCGACCGCTGATAGCACAGGAACATTAAATAATCCACAGATAATTCATTTACCTGGATTGTTTTTTCAGGATGAATGGAAAATAAGCGAACATCAAAAACTACTTTTTGGCGCACGATGGGATCATTCCTTTATACATGGAATGATCCTGACGCCCAGAATAGGTTACAAATTCGATCTTAAGCGATCTAACATTTTGCGCCTAAATGCCGGATCAGGATATAGGATCGTCAATATATTCACAGAGGATCATGCTGCTCTTACCGGCGCCCGCAAGGTCATATTTACCGATGAACTCGAACCAGAGCGTTCACTCAACATAAATTTAAACTATAACGGGACATTTTATCTGAAAAATGGCGACCTCATCCGACTGGATATCAGTCCTTTTTACTCCTACTTTTTCAATAAGATCCTACCTGATTATCAAAGTGATCCAAACAGTATAATTTATGCCAATACAGTGGGATTTGCTGAGAATAAAGGAATTGGAATTACCACCGAGTACCGTAGTTCACAATGGAAAATACTCTGTGCCGCAACCTTCATGGATGTCTCCAGTGTTACGGGAGGAATTCGAACAAGGCAGGTTTTGAGTGAACGCACCACCTTCAACTGGACAATTAGTTACTCCTTTAAAAAGATCCCTTTGGAGGTCGATTTCACGGGCAATGTATATGGTCCAATGGAGCTACCATTGGCGGGTGATCTGGATCCACGTCCAACCCTCTCACCATGGTGGTCTATACAAAATATCCAGATGAATTATTCAGGATTCAAACAGTTTGAGATCTACGGAGGTGTAAAAAACCTTTTGAACTTCCTTCCGGGTAAAAACCTTCCTTTTTTGATCGCAAGATCACATGATCCATTCGATAATCTTGTTGTCTTTGATGAACATGGCACAGCGCAAGCAACAGAGGAAAATCCCTACGCTTTAACTTTTGACCCAACTTATGTTTTCGCGCCGAATCAGGGAATTAGATTCGTTTTGGGAATTCGATTTACAAGATCAAACCATTAAGGTTCTGTTTGAATTACCTTGTATCGTTTTGCTGCTTCCTCTCTTGAGCAGGCATTAAAATGCCACCATTCGGTAGATAAATTCCTGAAACCCTGAGAGCGCATTACCTTTCTCAACAATTGTCTATTCTCCACCTGTTGTACTGATAATTCACCTTTTTCCAGGTAATATTTCTCTTTGGATGGGTAAGCGATCTCTCTCATGTCATCAAATCCGGCTCCCATATCAAGTGGAACGCCATTTTCATCGCAAATCGTCAGATCAACGGCCGCACCGAAATTGTGAACACTTTTACCATACGGACTGGAAACAAACTTACCTCTCCTGGACACCGGTATGCTGTCAAGTGCATGCCACATCTTGAATTGAACACTAACCGGACGAACCGCATCATAGATCAATAAGTGCAAATGGGGATGCTCCTTCGTCAAATACTGCTGACATCTGGCCAATCTTTCTGCAACATCTTTCTGCAAATAAGCTTTGGTCAGACGTTCATATAATTTTGTCTTCATGAAGTTATCCGTCCCGGCATATTTGAGGTCTACCCTGATCAACGGTTCAAGTGTCTGAACATCGACAAGGTTTAAAATATTCAATGAACTATCAAGAATCCCGGGCACCTTCATCTCAACAGAATCCGAGACAAGAGTCGCATCAACCTTATCATTTTCAATCCCTTTTTCGAGACTAGATGTTCCATCTGCCTCACCAGTACGACACGACAGTAAAACCAATATCAACAGAAAGAAGAAATACTTCATAATTCAAAGATCGAAAAACAATCTCAATTCATGTCAAAACCAACATTCTGCGTAAATTTGGATCCACAAAACCAATAGAAATGCCAAAAATATCTCAGAAGGCGATTGAAATGCCTGCGTCACCGATCCGTAAACTCGTTCCTTACGCGGAAAAAGCAAAAAAAGAGGGAAAGATCGTTTACCATTTGAATATAGGTCAACCTGATATAGAAACTCCACAGGTCGCACTTGATGCGGTGAAAAATATGGATCGGAAGGTGATCGAGTATAGTCACTCCGCCGGCTTTGAATCCTACCGAAATGGTCTTTCGGCGTATTATAAGAAGACCGGAATAAATGTAAACCCGGAAGATATCATAATTACTACCGGTGGATCGGAGGCTTTGATCTTCGGATTTATGACAACGTGCAACACAGGTGATGAGGTCATCATTCCTGAACCGTTCTATGCGAATTATAATGGTTTTGCCGTAATGGCAGGACTGAGTGTCGTTCCTGTTACTGCTAGCATTGAAAGTGGATTTGCATTACCTCCGGTTGAGGAGATTGAGAAAAAGATCACTTCGAAAACTAAGGCGATCGTTATTTGCAACCCTGGAAACCCAACCGGATACCTATACTCCAAAGAGGAATTGGAGCAATTGCGTGATATCGTAAAAAAGCATGATCTTTTCCTATTTGCGGATGAAGTTTATCGTGAATTCTGCTACGATGGTGCTGTTCCTTTTTCCGTGATGAATTTAGAAGGTATCGAAAACAACGTGATCATGATAGATTCGGTTTCGAAGCGCTATTCAATGTGTGGTGCACGAATTGGAGCCTTGATCTCAAAGAATCAGGAAGTGTTGAACGCCGCGCTCAAATTCGGTCAAGCTCGTTTATCCCCACCAACTATTGACCAGATTGCATCGGAAGCAGCTTTGAATACACCACAATCCTATTTCGATGATGTGGTAACCGAATATGTTGAGCGAAGAAATATCATGGTGGATGGACTGAACAACATCCCGGGAGTTTTCTGTCCTAAACCAAGCGGAGCTTTTTACTGCGTAGCTAAATTTCCGGTGGATGATGCTGAGAAATTCTGCCAGTGGTTGCTGGAAGATTTCAGTCATGAGGGCCAGACTGTAATGATGGCACCGACGAATGGTTTTTACTCAACAAAAGGACTCGGTCAGCAGGAAGCTCGGATCGCTTATGTTTTGAATAAGGAATCTCTGAGAAAAGCCGTTGAATGCCTGGAGGCAGCATTAAAAGTTTATCCTGGAAGGATCTGATATAATTAAATCAAAACAAAAAAGCGAGATCAATGACCTCGCTTTTTTGTTTTATCTAAGTTTTGATTACTTAACGTATATCTTCTTAGTAACTTTTCCAGCTTCGAACTGCGCACTGATATGGTAGATACCCGTTTCTAATCCAGAGAATTCAACAGTCGTATCGATATCAGTAATAGCAACTGACTTAATTTCTTTACCTGCAGCATCAACGATTACGATCTCACCTCCAACAAGGTCTGGAGTTACATTGATAACCGCCTGATCCAACATAGGACGGATAGTAACTTTGTTCTCAACCGCAATATTATCCAAGTTAAGTGCTTCTCCCGCGTTGATAGCGGTTGTAGCCTGCGTATTGTAAGCGTAATCCTTAACAGTGATAGTTGAAGCATCAGCAGCAACACTCATACGCACCCATCCATAATGGATGTTTCCTGCGTTGGTAAAGCGAACACCTAAAAACTTATCAGTTGCTCCAATCCATTCCCCTTGTTGCACTGGGTATGTAAAAGAGAAAGCCTGAACAGTAAGTAAAGCATCAATTGCCAATGCTCCTTCGGCTGCAAAATTCCCTGCTGCACCGATTGCATCACCGTCATTAAGAGCCATAGGTGCGAAAGTACTACTGCTTCCTGTAACCATTCCCATAACACCTGCTCCGACACCAGCCTGAACAACCGCATATGAACCAGCATATGTGAAAGTGAATGTTCCAAGTCCTGGATAGTAAGATGTTCCTGATCCATTCAATTCAGTCACACCTAAAATGATGTCATTTGTAGCATCATTATTCAAGTCCAGGTTGTACGGAGAGTTGTTCTTGTTGATAACGGCATCCGGGTTGACATCCTGGTACTGGATCTGTGCGTTAACCGCTCCAGTTGCCAAAACAGCGCCGGCAACGGCAGAATAGTTAGCTAATCTAGAGTTCTTTTTAATAGTAGTCGTTTTCTTCATAGTACTGATTTTGAGCGCTAATATAAAAAATATATTTTTTCAATGAAAGTTTAATTTTTAACTGCTTTTGACATTTTCTCTGGATCAAGATCCCCTCCAACAAAATCCGCAATTATCATCGCCTGCTCCAAAGGCTCATGCAGTAACTCTTCGAAATCGAGGGTTAAAAGATCCGATTGTGGCAAGGAATTGATCCAAGTGTCAATATGAGTATTCTGTTTCTGTATGGTGTTAAACATTCTTACCGGAATGGTATCATGATTCAATTTACGCCCCAGTGCTTTTTGCTGAGAGACCAGTACATCACCAAGGTCGCGTTCAAGTCTTATGATCTTGTAATTGAAATCCTGCGGCAAATTGTTAAGTAGGTTTGCCGGTACCACAATAGCTTTTCCCTGGCCACTATTGATCAAAGAGGATCCAACCGACATTTCGGCAATTTTCTTGAATTCTTTCAGTAGTCCTTCTTTACGACTATTAGGCTTATCATCTTCAGTAAAAACAGAGTAGCCACCCTTTGAAAGCATTTGAGCAACAAGTGATGATCCTGAACGCGGCAAACCGGTAATGACAACAACCTCACCCTTGATATTCTTCTGAAGGAAATCATCGTGTTCTTTGGCTTTAGCCGGCAAATTGAGATGTTCATTATAGATCAACTTTAACCATTTACGGGCTTTAGTCATACCTGGTGACAATCGAACAGCCATTTCAAAAGCCTCGGCGGCGTGTTCAAAATCTTCCAATTTAAAAAGCGCTTCTCCCAAATGATAATGAACATTCGGCAGATAAAAATTACTTTCCAATGCAGAGAGGAATTCATCAACCGCACCCTCGGCCCTATTCATTCTAAGCATTGACAAACCTAAACCGTGATGTGCCTGAGCATGCAGAGGATCCACCGCAAGAGCATGTATGTACATCTTTTCGGCACGTTTAAAGTCTTTTCGAAGCAAATGGATCTTTGCTATGTTCAATGGAACTTCCAAACTATTAGGGTTCTTTTTTAATACCCCTTCTAAAAGTTTTAGCGCTTTTAAAGGTCTGTTCAGCGCAAGGAACATTAACCCCTCAATGTAATCAAGGTATTTGGGTTCTTCAAACTCAATATTCAAGAACGGATCATCAGGTTTTTCTGCCCTTTTGATCTCCTTTGCTTTTTCGAGATCTGCCTTTTCCTGCAGGCGAAGCTTTTCAATAACCTCTGCAACCTTATCGTAATTCTTCAATTGCAAATATGCAAAGGCAAGACGCTGACCATAGCGTATGATTCCCGTTTCGGAGAAGATCCTATCCAATACAGGTACCGCTTCCTTCACCCTTCCCCCGTCGATCATATTCCGGGCCTTGTAATATTCACTTTCAGCCTTAGAACGTTCGACCATCTGGAGCTTATCGTCATCCATTTCCTCGATGTATCCCAACTCCACCAACTGTTGCAGTGCCTCCTGTGCGGCCCATGGGTCTTCTACTTCGGAAGGGTCATGCATTCCACATTCACCTTCGACCTTTTCCCAACTTTCTATAAAATCAGGCTGAACAGGATCGGCGAAAGCCTGTAGCAATACCTTTCCTTCCATGTCAGATCCCACAGGCATGCCGGAAAGAGCCAAAACTGTGGGGGTTATATCGATCACTGAAGCACCGGTAATGCGCTCTCCTCCGGTTTTTATTCCAGACCCATTCATGACGATGATCCCATAAGGACTATGCTCAGCAGCAGGTCCAGAAGGTTCCTTTGGAAGAGTTATCGGCCTTCGGTGGTCGGGATAAAAACCGTGATCTGAAAGAAGGATCACTGTTGTTTGATCGTCAATTAGTTCAAGTGTACGCTCAAGCATCATGTCATGAAACATGTATCCTGCCTCAACGATCTCTTTAAAGTTCTCAAATTCCTTCTCGTCGATATGCTTGCGTCTCGGAGGATGGTACTTCATAGCAATATGGGAGAAATGATCAATTGCATCGTGGTAAACCGCCATCAGATCCCATTCTGTATTTTCCATCAAATACGTCGAAGCCGCATGAACGCTGGCAGCATTGGCCAGAATTTTTGATACTGAAGCTACCCTTTTATCCTTTCGGAGTTCCACATCATCTTTTATGTTCGGAACAAACGGCAGCACCATGTATGGGGTTATCTCTCCTGGATGAACCCTGTATTTCTTCAGCACTTCATGAAATTCAGCAGGATGGATCGTACTTTCCGGCATGTCCCAATCCTGATCAAATGGCTTTTGTGCCACCTGATAGAGGTTGGAAACCATGACACCATTGATCTTTTCTACAGGGTTGGTTGGCCACCATGCGACAACATTACTCTTTAAGCCCTGTTGAGAGTAAATATTCCAAAGTGCTTTAACCTTTCTTGACGATGATGAAACAGGTTTAAGTCCTTCGCCGTCAGCACTTGGCTCAACAAATCCACAAATTCCGTGTTTATCAGCGCGTAAACCTGTTGCAATACTGGTCCAAAGCATCGGTGACAAAGGTGGATCCATCGTTTTAAGACGACCATAAACACCCCCTGAGATCAATCGTTGTAGGGCAGGCATGCGACCTTGTTTAATCAATGGATCAATGACATCCCAGTCCGCCGCATCCCAACCAATGATCAATATCTTATTCGTGTGCTTCTTTGCCATTTTTTCCTTTTTCTGAATGCCGTTTTTTCTCTCTTACAGCTTCACGCCATTTGTCCAATCCGATGTGGCCGAGAGCCAAAAGTCCTAATGAGCCTTCCGGCATGACTTTTACAACGATCTCTTTTTCCTTTTTCATGAATTCAAAAATAACCAAAAAAAGAAAAGCCGGTCGATGACCGGCTTTTCCAATAAATGTTCATTAGTTCTTAGTGAACGATCATCTTTTTGTTGATCGTACCTTCGTTGAACTGTGCAGAGATCACATAGATACCAGCAGTAAGTCCGTTCATGTCAACCGTAAATGTATCAGCATTAACAGTACCTGTTTGAACGATAGCTCCTGTAGAAGAAACCACAGTGATAACACCATTAGTAAGTGCTTCATTGATCACAACTTTAACAGTGTTGTCTGGCTGGTTAACAAAGTGAACCATAGATTCCATTGTACCATTCTCCAAACCTGCAGTCTCACCTGCCATCAAACCAGCACCAGCAGTTGCGTTGTAAGCGTAATCCTTCAAAGTGAATACATCACCGATAGCATCAACATCCAAACGAGCCCATCCGTAGTGAGTGTTTCCTCCTACTACGAACTGAAGTCCTAGGTACTTATCAGTAACACCGTTCCAATTCTCATTGTATGGATTAGCACTTGCCACGTTGTAAGCCATTGTGTTAGTGGCAGCGATCCAGTTCAATGTATTGTTGATCATGTCACCTGAATTTAAAGCCAAAGCATAATCATAAGCAGTCGGGGTCTCCCCTGCAATTGCATTGCTTGAGTTTGCTGGTGCAACCAATGTGAAACGAACACGCGTACCAGAATATGTACTGTCACGAGCTGCAAGAATGAAATCCGGTGTTGCGTCGTTGTTCAGATCAAGCCCGGCTATAGAAAATCCTCCCGCGTCTTGGTTGTCATCAACAGTCACATCCGGATTCACATCCGTGTAAACAACCTGTGCGTTAGCACCAGAGGCAGCAACAACTGCAGCTGCAGCTGCAGTGTAACGTGTAAGTTTGTTTTGTAGATTTTTCTTCATAAGTTTAATTTTTTAAGCACAATAAATTATGAACACAATATTAAGACAAAAAAATTAATCCAACCTAAAGAGATCTGAATTTTCTGAGCAATTCTATGTTAACATCTACTATTTCCTTCACGTACAGAATATCAATATCCGGCTGTTGTCCGAACCAAGTCATAACTTTTCGCTCAAGATCCCGCAATCCTTCAATCAATGACTGGTCGTATGTCGGCTCACGCAAGCCCCTATTTTTATGTATCAAACTAACCAATTCATCTTTCTCTTCTGAAACAAATAAAAACTGATAGTTATACCTCGCTGTAAGCGCTGTAATCAGATGCAAAGGGACAAAAATTGCCCTTTCCTGAATATTGTCTATCCAATTTACTTCGAGCATTGAATGTTTCGCATCCTCACCAGACAATAAAGAGTTATCTACTGTCAATCCCTCATTCTCCAGCTCCTGAAGGATTGCAGCCATTCGATTCCCTGGAAAACCTGTGATTACTAACTTTTCACCTTTTATCTTACTTGCTAATATCTTTCCATAAAATCCAGCCTTATCCTCATTACCGATCAATTCGTTCAGATCTACCAACCAACGGAAGATCTTCGGCATATCCGGCAACAAAGTTGCTGTCAACTCAAAAGCCTGGATAGCATTCTCATAATCCTTCATGAGCGCCAATGTTTCCGCAAGATGTATATGCGCAAGAGGATAGTGATAAAGTCTTTCTATCGCTTGCAGAAAATAATCGAGCGCTTCTTCATATTTCTCTTCACGCAAATAAGACAAGCCAACCCCGTGAAAAGCATAAGGATTATCAGGATCCTTTTCGATGACCTTCAGGTAACAAGCTCTTGCTTCCTTTGTGGTCCGTGTAAGGTTGTACAGTTTTCCAAGGTCGAGCAAAACATCGATCGCTTCCGGCTGAAGCTTGAATGCCTTTTTCATATAAGACATTGCTTTGTCCGGCTCATTTCTTCCCAATTCTATTTTTGCCCTTAGGGAACAAACGAATGCTTCGGAATAGATCTCCTTTTTTTCAGCAAAATCAAGGTATTCGGATGCCAAATCAAACCTGCTTGTCTTGATCGCACATTGAATGATCTCCATGATAATCCTAAAATCGGGATGCGCCTTATCCTCGATCTCTAATAAAATCTCCAGAGCATCATCAAATTGACCACCACTGGAATATGATTTAGCAAGATAAAAGCGGTTCTCTTTTAATACTCCTTTCAAATAAGCATCAGTTTCTTCTGTCGTACCGTCCAGTTTAACTTCATCAATATATCCAAGATCCACTAACTGCTGAAGGGCCGATTCATTGGCTTCGACATCATTTTCCTCAACCTTAACGATGGATCCACCATTCTTATCAATGGTTTCCCAACTATCAATATATTCAACCTTCCTCGGGTGATCAAAAATATCGATCAGCGGTTTCCCATCCATGTCACGACCTACGGGCAGACCGAAAAGTGTGAGCAAGGTTGGAGTGACATCCAGAACACTCGCGCCATAAACGTGCTCTCCTTTTTTGATGCCTGGACCTCTGGCTACAAATATTCCGTAAGGGGCATGCTCAATGGCAGGTCCAGAAGGAACATTTGGAACGTGTGTCGGACGGAGATGATCTGAATGAAATCCGTGATCTGATACCACAACAACCGTAGTGTTCTCATCTACCATTTTCAGCAGCCTATCGAGCATCATATCATGAAAAATATAGGCTCCCAGAACAACATCCTTGAACATATCGAACATCTCTTCGTCCAACCCTTCCATTCTAGGAGGATGGTACTTCATGAAGGCATGACTGAAATGATCCAGGGCATCGTGATAAACCGCTGTAAAATCCCATTCTTCTGTTTCCATTAATTCGGTACAAACGGAATGAACGGTCGTGGCATGCGCAAGGAATTTTGAAATAATCGTTAAACGCTTGTCCTGTTTTTTATCCAGTTTTACCGCCTGAGGAACGAAAGGCATCACCAGGTTTCCAGTAATTTCTGAAGGGTGCACCCTAAGATCCCTGAGTTTTTCATTCAGCGACTCCGGATATAGACTTCCCTCAGGAATATCCCATTTATCAGCGTCAACCGTTTCTTTTCCTCTTTTCTCCTGATGGAACAAGTTGGAAACCATACAACCATTAATTCTCTCAACGGGGTTACTCGGCCACCATGCAATAACATTGGAGCGTATTCCCTCCATGGTAAACATGTTCCAAACAGCCTTTACCTTTCTATAATGGGATGAGACTCCTCTTACTCCTCCTTTGCCATCGTGCTCAACGAAGCCAATAACCCCATGTTTGTATGGTCTGACGCCCGTTGCCATGGATGTCCATAACATAGGTGAAAGTGGTGGATCCAACGTCGCTAGTTTACCTCTTACACCGTTGTCGACCAGACTTTTCATCGCCGGCATTAAACCATTGGCCATGAGTTTATCTATCAGCTTCCAATCAGCAGCATCCCAGCCAACCAGAAGAACTTTATTTTTTGCCATTACCCTGTTCTTTTCCTTCTTTCTCTCTCCACTCCTTTTGAGCCAATCTCCATGCTCTGACGCCAATATTACCTAGTGCAAGTAATCCTAAGGAACCACCTGGCGGAACTTGAAACTCTTTTCCATTAAGGGTCACAATTCTTATTTCGTTTTTATCCATCATCACCTGTTTCGATACAATTCGGGCTTAACAACCGTAACGAGATCCTCGAGATTAGCTTTCATGTCACAAAATTCAATCAACGAACGCAATACATTTTCCGGATCATTGATCAGCTCTTTGTACTGAACATCTAAATATTGAATATTATTATCCTTGAAGAACTGATAAGTTTTCTTTAAATGAAACTCATAGATGGTCCTGAACTTTTCGCGTTCCGAAGATTGATCCTTTTCAAGCATCTTTTCTTGAGAACGAAGAATTTCATCCATATCACGTCGCATGAACACAACCTTATACTGGAGTTTTTTATCCATGAACGTCGGTAAAGGAGCCACAATTTTAACTACCTTACCCTTACCTTCTGCTAAAAAAGAGTTATCCTTTACGATCCCTTTAACTGCTTCCAATTCATAATACCCTTCTGGATTATTGATATCCTTTGACCTGACTCCATCAGAAAGTACAGGAATATTTGATTTACTGAAGATCTGCATCATAAGAGATGTACCAGATCTGGGTAAGCCCGTCACCACAAAAACTGTTTCCATACGCTTGATTGTTGACGTAAAAATAGAAAAATAGTCAGTTCACATTTGAAATGTAAATTGCCGTATTATTTTGTTTTTCCTTTATTTCCCTTAAAGGAAATGAACATATTGGCCCAAATAATCTTCGAAAGGGAGAACAAATAAGGTCCAGTTGCTATAATGGCAAAAATGATAATTCCTATTTGCCAACCTGAAGAAACATTATCAAAAAACAAGTTCATGGACACCCAAAGTGTAACGAAAGTCGCAACGCCCAATGCGTAGGCTACATACATGGCACCATAATAGAAGCCGGGTTCTTTTTCATATTTAAGCCCACATTCCGAGCAGGTTTCCCTGATATCTCCAATGTATCCCAAATCGTATGCATGAGAGACAAAAAAATCACCTTCATGACACTGTGGGCATTTACCTTTAAATACACTGTACAACTTAGTCCCTTTAGTCAGCATAACACCTGATTTTGTACAAAGCTAGCTTAAAGTTCCAATAAGAAATGTCACCTTCATCACAATTTTAATAACAGCAATATGATCTGTCATTTATAAACGATATGATATTTATAAAAATATATTATATCTTTATCGCGCTAAAATATGCTATCAAAACTATGAAAAATATATTACTCATTATTTCCTTTGGATTGCTTGGAGTGTATTCTGCACAGGCTCAGTGTACGACTACAAACGCTACCTCATGCGTTTGTGAGGACAACTCCAATAGCTGTTTTCTATTACCTGATATTACAGCCTCATGGAAAGGAATTTCAAACAATGGATACACTGAATACCCACAAAGCGGAGCTGGAACCAATTATGCAGGTCAGGGTCCGGATGATGGTCGTTTGAGAGTAACTGCCTCAACACCGAACATTGGACATGGATCTTTTACTGTTCGAGGTCAGGATGCAAGTGGCAAGAGAGCTTTCGTTTGTGGTTCGGATACCATTTTTAATGTAAATGCAACTGGCGCATTTACTTGTCCTAACGGTGAACCAAACCCAAAACAGCTGATCATTCAGCGAGTGTACCAGAAAAACGGGAACACTATGTCCTATACTGATTTCTGGAGTGGAAGTATGACGTATCACCCTTCACACGGACACAATCACGTAGATGATTGGGCCGTAATGACATTAAGAGTGGAAACTTCTGATCCTAATCCGCTGAACTGGCCAATCGTTGGTGAAGGTGCAAAGATCGGTTTCTGTTTGATGGATTACGGACAGTGTGGTTCTACAGGGTCAACATACGATGGACACTGTCGTGATGAGAACAGATATTACCTTCAGGGAAATACTATGCACAATTCAGATTTCCCTAACTGGAACCTGGGAGGAGGTAATTATAACTGTTCTGTTATCGAACAAGGAATTTCCTCAGGATGGACAGATGTTTATGGAAAACACCTTGACGGAATGTGGATCAATATTCCTAAAAACACTTGTAACGGAGATTACTGGATCGTTCTTGAAGTTGACAAGAACAATGTTTTCATGGAAGAAGACGAGGAAAACAACTGGACAGCAGTACCTGTTACACTAACAATGCAGAATCCAGCAGGAACACCTCAGGTCCCTAATGTATGGGCTGATGGATCGACCAATATCTGTGGTGATGGATCCGTAACTTTGACTGCAACAGGAGGATCTTCTTTCCTTTGGTCAACAGGAGAAACCACACAAAGTATCGTTGTTTCTCAGGCAGGTGAGTACACATGTACAGTGACCAATTATTGCGGTACGAGCACCTCTGCTCCCTTTACTGTAAGTGAAGTTGAAGTAAATACTCCTGTTGCAGAAGGAGATACAGTTTGCGTTGAAGGAAGCATGACACTAACAGCATCTGGAACAGGTACATTAAAGTGGTATGATGGTGATGGAAATTTCCTTCAATTGGGAGACACTTTTGAAACACCAGTCCTCAATACAACGACAACGTATTATGTTCAGAACGTAGACAACTACACAGAAACTTTTTTCTGTGAGCCAAATACAAATCAGGACGCAAGCGGTGGAGGTTACATTGGAAGCGAACAATACGAGAGTTTTGATGCAATGACTGATCTCACACTTAACTCCGTACTGGTCTATGCCCAAGCAGCCGGAAGTTTTACTATCGAATTGAGAGACGCAAGCGTCAACCTAATGGAGACAATGACAGTTTCAGTTCCTGCAGGAGCTAGCAGAGTGACTTTGAATTGGAATGTTCCTTTTGGATACAACTACAGACTTATCGGTAAGAATATCACTACAGGCACAGGATTATACCGTAATAACAATGGAGCAACGTACCCATATACAATCGATAACGTAATGAAGATCACAGGAGCTTCTGCCGGTGCATCGTATTACTATTACTTCTATGATATGGAGGTAACAACAAGCAACGGTGCATGCCCGAGTGAATTGGTACCTGTTCAGGCAGTGGTTAATGAATGTCTTGGCCTTGGAGAGAATGTTCTATTCAAAAACTCAGTTCGCGTAGCTCCTAACCCTAACAATGGTGATTTCAAAGTTATGTTCAATGCGGTTAACAAGGCTGATGTTCAGATCGAAATGATCAACATCGTTGGATCACGTGTTTATACTGAGACTATTTCTCAGGCAACAGGTCAGGTGTCACATGAGATCAATTCTTCAAAACTGGCGAAAGGGGTTTATATCCTTAACCTCATCTATGAAGGAAAGGCCTATACTCAGAAGATCATTACAGAGTAAACTTAGTAATGAAAATTATTTTTAAAATATGGCTTCCGTTGCTTTGCAGCGGAAGCTTTTTTTTATCCGCTCAAAATTACCAGTGGACAAATTACTCCATGGAAAACTCTGAACTACCCGATAACACAGTAAGATGCATTTTGCCCGATGAGAACAATTCTCTTTGGATAGGTACCGATCTTGGACTTTCCAAATTTGATGGAACCAACTGGACCCATTTCAACACCAACAATAGTCTTCTAACAGATAATTCAATAAGAACCCTGGAATTCGGTCCAAATGGAGAGTTATGGATCGGAACAACCTTCGGTGGGATTTTCGTTTTTGACGGCCTGAACTGGACGAATATTTCACCTGACAATTCACTGCTCCCAGACTTTTTCATCAGAACGATCAAAAGAGATCTCACCGACCACATGTGGATTGGAACTGTTGAAGGATTGGCCAGATTCGATGGTACCATCTGGGATGTCTGGACCATTGACAATGCTGGACTGAACTCCAACAACATCAGCTGCGTTGGAGTCAATACAACAAATGATAAGTTCATTGGATCCATTAATGGTGGGCTCCATTACTATGACAACATTTCATTCACACAATACACAATTCTCGAAGGTGGAATTCCAGATAATTCAGCCATTGATATTGCTTTCGATGCAAACGACAATCCATGGTTCGCAAGCCCATCAGGGGGATTATTTACTGATAATGGTTTGCAACAGTGGACAAGTTACAACATGAGCAATTCGTCCATCCCAAGCAATGGATTAACATCTATTTTGTACAAGCAAGATGGCAGCTTTCTAATCGGCACAATAGAAAATGGCCTCGTGATCTTCACTCCTCCCTCTACTTTCACAAATATTACGAGTGCTAATAGTCCATTACCCAACGATCAGATCCTCTGTATTGAGAAAACTTCAAACGAAACAATATGGATCGGTACTAAATCAGCCGGTTTGGTAAAATTGGTTGAGACAAGCTCCCTTCCGGAATCTCATGTGGAAAATCACCCTCGTTCCTTTCCAAATCCATTTAAGGATGCCATTTATTTTGAATCCCCTCAATCGTTCACCACAGTTGAATTGCACACAATAACGGGAGAATTGATCTACTCAACAGACATTTCGAACTACACCGATCAACTGGTCCAGATTCCGACTCAGGAGCTGATTCGAGGTGTTTACTTTCTAACTTTTTCCAGTCCAACAGAAACTAAAACACAGCGTTTAATTAAGTCTGAATGATCTCCATTTCATGACATTAATCATGTTTTGAATTGAATTTTATCATTTCCGTCTGCTGATTCATGTTGTTACTTTGCTTAGTAACTTGGAGGAGATTGAATTTTTCTCCAAGAAGCATTAAAGAAATCCTCAAAAGAAGTAACAATGCTGACAGAAACTCTAAGCAAGGAAAAACTCCTGGAAGAATTTGAATCCAAGATCAATTCTGAGATCAAGATCGAACCTAATGACTGGATGCCCGATGAGTATCGTCAGCATCTAATTCGTCAGATCTCACAGCACGCTCATTCCGAAGTGATCGGAATGCAGCCGGAAGGAAACTGGATAACCAGAGCTCCATCTCTTCGAAGCAAAAAGATCTTATTGGCCAAGATACAGGATGAAGGAGGTCATGGATTGTATTTATACAGTGCAGCCGAAACTCTTGGGGTCAGTCGCGAACAATTTATACAATGGCTGCATGAGGGCAAAGCGAAATATTCCTCCGTTTTCAATTACCCTACATTGAACTGGGCAGATATTGGCGCAATCGGATGGCTTGTAGATGGGGCAGCCATTACAAATCAAGTATCTCTTCAGAGAACGTCGTATGGCCCATATTCAAGAGCCATGGTTAGAATATGTAAAGAAGAGTCCTTCCATCAGCGACAGGGCTACGAGATCATGTGGCGAATGATAGAAGGCACCAAAGATCAGCAGAGAATGGCGCAGGATGCAATCGATCGTTGGTGGTGGCCAGCACTTATGATGTTTGGCCCTCATGACAGTGATTCACCGCATTCAAGTCTCGCAATGAAATGGAAGATCAAAAGAGAATCAAATGATCAGCTCCGGGAGAAATTCATAAATAAAACGATCCCTCAGGCAGAGCACATTGGTCTAAGAGTCCCTGATCCAAACCTGGTTAGACTTGAAGATGGAACGTATAAGCATGGTGATATCAACTGGGATGAGTTCTGGGCCGTTGTTAAAGGTCATGGCCCTTGCAATCAACAAAGACTTGAGCATCATATTCGGGCGCATGAAGAAGGTGCTTGGGTTAGAGAATCCGCCTACGCGGCAAATCAAAAACATTCAGCATAACTAAAGTAAAATGAACAAGACAGAACTTAAGAATAAACTAATCGAACTTCAGAAGGCATCAGTTGCAAATCTGGAAGAGAAGATCAATACAACTCATTCCATGGTAGATGTTGATGAGTCGGACACGATAGATCCTGAGGATTTGTCGCATCAGTCAGAATCTGCTGAATCTGAGCACATTTTCAAACAACAACTGAGCAAAGCAAAAATAGACTTGAGTATCATTGAACAAATCGATTTTAGCGCAAAATCCAAGGTTGAACCGGGAGCCTTTGTCAGAACGGAGCAATTCAATTTTATCGTGGCGTGCGCTACAACTCCATTTGATCACAACGGTGATCATATCGTTGGAATTTCGGTAGATTCTCCAATTTATCGTGAGATGAAGGATCTTCAAAACGGGCAGACCTTCTCAGTTTCTGGAAACACTTATACCATCAAAGAAATCCATTAAATACTGAAATATGGAAAAAATAGAAAACCAAGGACAGTTATATGAAGTCTTCATACAGTCCAAGCCGGGACAACCATTCAAGCATGCCGGAAGTGTGCATGCCTATGACAAGGATATGGCCGTTGAAAATGCCAGGGATGTTTACACCCGCAGAGGTGAAGGAACGGCACTTTGGGTTATTCCGAGCAAATATATAGTAGCGGTATCCATTAGAGAAACAGAATATTTCTTCGAACCAGCTGACAACAAGATCTATCGGCACCCGACTTTCTACACTATTCCCGAGGGAGTAACTAACATGTGAGAAAATGGATTCAAAGCTAAAATACTACCTGCAGATTGCTGATAACGCACTCATTCTTTCTCACCGTTTAAGTGAATATTGCAGTCGTGCTCCGTTTCTGGAGGAAGACCTCGCTAACACCAATGTCGCACTGGATCTGATCGGCGTTGCAGAAAGTGTATTGGAAGGAGCCGCAAAACTGGAAGGAAAAGGAAGAAGTGCCGATGATCTTGCTTACCGAAGACCGGAAAATGAATTCTATAACGTTCTATTAACTGAACAGCCCAACACTGACTTTGCGTTCATAGTAGTACGTCAATTCCTTATGGATGCTTTCGATTACAAATTGTACTCTGAACTTTCAGAAAGTAAAGATCCTTTTCTGGCTGCAGTCGCAGTAAAAACGATCAAGGAATCTACCTATCACCTTCGCAGAAGCTCTGAGTGGATGGTCAGATTAGGTGATGGTACTGAAGAAGGAAATCGTAGAGCTCAACATGCGTTAAACACCTTGTGGAAATATACCGATGAATTGTTCACTCCTACACAGGCTGATCAAGAAATGATCGATCAAAAAATCGGCGTCGATCTGGAGGAACTCAAGAAAAATTGGATTCAAAAAGTGAAGGAAATCTGTTTTCTGTCACAATTAACGATCCCTGACGGAACACATCAGATCAAAGGTGGAAAAGAGGGAAAACACTCCGAACATTTAGGTCACATTCTGGCAGAGATGCAATTCTTACCCAGCAAATATCCGGTCGCTCACTGGTGATCAGTGGGCTCCGGCCACTCTCAGCAATTTATCCTTATCGAGGATTTCCAACTTTCTGGTATGGATCTCTATAATACCATCCTCTTTGAGATCCTTTAGTAATCGAATTAACGTTTCGGTAGCCGTACCTACAAAATTTGCCATGTCTTCTCTGGTAAGATTGATCTTCTCCTTGCCGTAGATATCATCCAATAACATGAGGGCAAAAGCCAATCGCTCCCTAACTGACTTCTGAGCCATATTGGTAATAAACACCGCTCTGTCACCTAATTCCTTTGAAAGCTCCTTCATGATACCATTCCTCAAGGAAGCATTAGTATCGATCATATTAAGGAAATCCTCTTTACCAATAAAACAGATATTTGATTCTTCTAATGTAGTCGCGGAAACCTTATAAGATTCACCGCTGAACATGGCTCTGAATCCTATGATCTCGCCCTCTTTAGCTATGTGAATGATCTGCTCCTTGCCTTCGTCTCCTCTGGTAAAGATTTTCACTTTACCCTGATTTAAGCAAAATACACCTCTAGGGTAACTGCCCTCAACAAATAAAGGTTGGTTCTTTTTGTAATATGAGCATGCCTTCTGATCATCAAGTTCCTGCAATTCATGCTCACAATGATGAGCAAATAAAGAATTAGTTCGTGCGTTGCATGTAGAGCAACTCACGTGTTTGTGCGATTTATCCAACATAGAAAGATAGGTTTTCCTTCTGCTAAGTTAAGAAATTATCTTTTATGCAGTCAAAGATGACTTAAGTCATTTTTTACAGGCCTTTGTACACGTAAATTTGACCTGTCAGAAAACAAATAATGGAGGATCTTATAAAAAAATACGATGTACCCGGACCTCGGTATACTTCGTATCCAACAGTACCTTTCTGGAAGAACGACCCATTGGATATGGATCAATGGTTGGCTTCAATGGAGAAAAATAAAGATTTCTTTTCTTCAGATGAGATCAGTCTTTACGTACATCTTCCATTTTGCGAAAGTCTTTGTACATTTTGCGGGTGTCACAAACGAATTACTAAGAACCATTCCGTTGAAGAACCGTATGTTGACACCCTTTTGGCCGAATGGTCCCTGTACAAGCAAAAATTATCCTACTCCCCCTTGATAAAAGAACTGCATCTAGGAGGAGGCACACCGACTTTTTTCAGATCTTCCGAACTTACGCGCCTTGTCAAAGCATTGTTTCAGTCGGAAAGCCTTGACCCTGAAGAAGTCGAGTTGAGTTTTGAAGCGCATCCAAAAAATACAACAGACGAACATCTGATGGAATTATTCAAGTTCGGCTTCAGACGTCTGAGTCTTGGTGTTCAGGATTACAATCCCGAGGTCCAAAAAGCAATAAACCGTATACAACCTTTTGATCAAGTAGAAAAAGTCCACAATAAAGCTCGACAAATCGGATACACCTCCATTAGTCATGATCTCGTTTTTGGTCTTCCGAAACAACAATTGAGGGATATGCTCTACACTGTTGAAAGAACACTGGAATTGATGCCTGATCGGATCTCACTTTACAGTTATGCGCATGTTCCTTGGGTAAAAGGCACCGGACAACGAGGATATGACGAAAGTGATCTTCCTAAAAGCGAAGTTAAGCGAGAACTATATGAACGTTCAAAAGAACTTCTGTTGAATGCCGGTTATTTAGAGGTTGGAATGGATCATTTTGCTTTACCACATGACGATCTTGCCATAGCTTTCGAAGCACGTAAATTGCATCGAAATTTTATGGGCTACACAACCAAAAGCACACACACAATGATTGGCTTGGGCATGTCTGCCATTTCCGACAGCTGGTTCGGATTCGCACAAAATGACAAGTCGGTGGAGGGCTACACTGAACGAATAAAGAACGGTGAACTACCGATCTTCAGAGGGCATATCCTTAGCGAGCTGGACGTTGAGATCAGGACCTACATCCTGGATCTTATGTGTCATTTTGAAACCACTTTTGACAGTTCATCCGTTTACAAGGAGATTCACGAGAATATAAAAGAAGGATTGAGCCAAATGATCTCGGACGGATTGGTAGAACTGGATGAAAATACCGTACGCATCACTCAGGATGGAGTTCCGTTTGTAAGAAACTGCTGCATGGTATTCGATCAGAATCTAAAGCCTGAAACATCAACTGAACGCATGTTTTCCAGGACAATATGACAGAGAACAATTGCTACCATTGTGGTGACGAGATCATCGGAAAACCGGTTATTTCGGATGGTCATTCATTTTGTTGTTCGGGATGCAGCACCGTTTACTCTCTTTTAAAGGACAACGATCTTGGAAACTTTTACCAATTGGAAAAGGGAGCAGGAATTCGTCCGGGAGAAGGTAATGAGCATAAATATTCGTTTCTTGATGTAGAATCCATTCGAAGCAAAATAATTGATTTCGAAGACGATAAAACGGCACTTGTAAATCTCTATTTGCCTAGCATCCATTGTTCCTCCTGCATCTACCTGTTGGAAAACTCTTCAAGGATTCAACCGTCGATCCTGAGTTGTGAGGTCAATTTTGCCAAACGTGAGGCTTCCATCGTATTTCTGAAAAACGACTTGAAGCTATCCGAATTAGCCATTTTCCTTGACAGAATAGGATACTCTCCAAATTTTGGGAATCGCGATCAAGCTGAAAAAAAATTGGATAAGCAATTCATGTACAAGCTTGGAATAGCGGGATTCGCCTTCGGGAGCATCATGTTATGGAGTTTCCCTGAATACCTCGGTATAGAAGATGACAACCCTGAATTCAGAAACTTTACTGCCTGGTTATCATTCGCTGTTTCATTACCTGTACTTTTTTACTCTGCAAGCGAATATTTCATTTCTGCATGGAAGGCCATTCGACACAAAAGTCTCAATCTTGATGTGCCGATCACAATAGGAATTATTGCATTGTATGCTCAAAGCGCCTACAGCATTCTTGCAGGTGATGGTCCGGGGTATATGGATTCATTTGCAGGATTCATTTTCTTTCTGCTAATCGGCAAATGGTTTCAAAACAAAACCTACAAAATGCTCTCCTTCGAGCGCGATTACACTTCCTATTTCCCTCTTGCCGTAACAAAGATCGAAAAAGGACAGGAGGAGATCGTTGAGATCGAACAACTTAAGGAAGGTCATAACATTATTTTGCGAAATGAGGAAGTACTTCCATGTGATGCTGAGCTAACATCCGATATCGCACGAATTGACTATTCCTTTGTCACAGGAGAATCAGCACCGATCACGAGACAAAAAGGAGATTTCATTTACGCAGGAGGAAAACTTTTGGGACAAAGGGTACAATTAAAGGTTCTGAAAGAAACCAATAGAAGTCAATTGACTCGTATGTGGAACGAAGTAAAGTCAGATAAAAAGGACCAAAAAGGTTTTGCCTACCAAAACAAGCTGTCTTTTTACTTTTTAATTGGCTTACTCATTGTTGCTTCGATTTCAGCCATTATCTGGGCTTTCGTTCAACCTACAGAGATCGTTCGCATTGTTGTTGCTGTTTTGATCGTCGCATGTCCTTGTGCTCTAGCCTTGTCGGCACCGTTTACCTATGGAAATATCATGCGACTTTTGGGAAGAAAAGGCCTTTACCTGAAAAATACCGCTGTGATTGAACGATTGAATGAGGTCACAGACATCGTTTTTGATAAAACTGGGACACTGACAAAAGGCAGTGAGCATCACATACAGTACTACGGTGATGAATTGAATGACTACGAATCTTCGGTGTTGAACTCTCTTTCTAACTCCTCCACTCACCCACTTTCCAGAGTGATCTCCAATTATTTCAAATCTAAAGGAATAAGAGGTGATCAAGACATGATTTCTTTTGAAGAATTACAGGGCAAAGGTGTTAGCGGGATCAACAATGACATTGAATTTCGACTTGGTAGCGCTATATTTTGTGGTATCGAGGCATTTGACAAGAATGAAACCGCTACTTACATCCGATTTGGCCAGAAGACAGGACGTTTTGTCTTCTCATCTGAACTCAGAGAAGGGATCGCCGGGATGATCGGTAAACTCGATAATTACAGACTTCATGTGTTGTCAGGCGACAAAGACAAGGACAAAGAATTACTCGGTTCGATCTTTCCAAATAATAGTAAGATATTGTTCGAACAGACCCCTAAAGACAAATTGGATTACATTGAACGTCTCAGATCAGAAGGCAAAAAAGTGATGATGATAGGAGACGGATTGAATGATTCCGGCGCTTTGGGAAAAGCAGATGTAGGAATCTCTGTATCAGAAGATGTTTTCCGTTTTACACCGGCTTCTGATGCCATAATCGAAGCTTCTAAACTATCACAGTTAGACCGACTAATATCTATTTCTCTGTTTTCAAAAACAGTGCTAAAAGCCTGTTTGATCTTTTCCTTGTCGTACAACGCTGTTGGATTGAGTTTTGCAATTTCCGGTAATCTTAGTCCTTTAATCGCTGCCATTCTGATGCCGATCAGCTCAATTACGGTTGTTTTCCTATCAACTTTCCTTGTACTGCTGAAGAGAAAATAAATTTTTCAGATATTTTTTTAGTTCTATGACAATTCTGTGACAAAAGCTGACAAATGTCATGTTTTGAAAGTTGTATAGTAAGCAATTTTGTCCCATGGGAATGATCTATATAATGCTGATCGTAAGTTTAATCATAGCTCTGTTTTTCTTGGGCTCTTTCTTTTGGGCCACTAAAACAGGTCAATTCGAAGATGATTTCACTCCTTCAGTGCGCATTCTCTTCGATGAAGAAACAAATCAAAAATCAAACAAAAAGTCAAATGGAAGTACAGAAGTTTAGTTACGACAATAAGATCGTACAGTATTTCGCCTACGCAACCATTATTTGGGGGATCATCGGGATGCTCGTTGGTCTTATTGCGGCTCTGCAATTAGCATTCCCGGAATTTTTCAACGATTACCTGGGTTTCAGTTTCCTATCCTTCGGAAGGATCCGACCGCTGCACACCAATGCAGTGATCTTTGCCTTTGTAGGTAACGGGATCTACATGGGGGTGTATTACTCACTTCAGCGATTGCTGAAGTCAAGAATGTGGAGTGATAAGCTGAGTTATTTAAACTTCTGGGGATGGCAATTTATAATTGTAACTGCCGTTCTAACCCTTCCTTTCGGGATCACAAGTGGTAAGGAATATGCTGAACTCGAGTGGTGGATCGACATCCTGATCGCACTGATCTGGGTAGTTTTCGGTCTTAACATGTTCATGACGATCCTGAATCGACGAGTTCAGCACTTGTACGTGGCGATCTGGTTCTATATCGCAACGTTCGTGACGGTTGCCATACTTCACATTTTCAACTCTTTTGAATTACCTATTTCCTTCCTGAAAAGTTATTCATGGTACGCCGGAGTTCAGGATGCCCTTGTACAATGGTGGTACGGACACAATGCCGTGGCATTTTTCTTAACCACACCGTACCTTGGTTTGATGTATTATTTTGTGCCTAAAGCAGCACAGCGCCCAGTATATTCTTACCGCCTTTCCATCATTCACTTTTGGGCTTTGATCTTCATTTACATCTGGGCGGGCCCTCACCACCTTCTTTATACTTCCCTTCCTGATTGGGCACAGTCTCTTGGTGTAGTGTTCTCTGTGATGTTGATCGCTCCATCCTGGGGAGGTATGTTGAACGGACTTCTTACACTTCGAGGAGCATGGGATCGTGTACGTGATGATGTGATGTTGAAGTTCATGGTGGTTGCACTCACAGCATATGGTATGGCCACTTTCGAAGGACCACTTCTATCGTTGAAGAATGTGAATATGATCTCTCACTTCACTGATTGGACAATTGCTCACGTTCACGTGGGTGGTCTTGGGTGGAACGGTATGATGACCTTCGGTCTTCTGTACTGGTTGTTCCCTAAAATGTTCCGTGTTGAACTTTACTCCAAGAAATTAGCTAACCAGCACTTCTGGATCGCGACATTGGGTATAATATTATATGCAATTCCAATGTATATCGCAGGATTCATGCAAGGTTTAATGTGGCAGGACTTTAATCCTGACGGCACACTTGCGAATGCAGACTTCCTTAAAACGGTAACGGAATTGAAACCATACTACATGCTTCGTTCATTAGGTGGATTGTTGTTCATCGTTGGAGCGATCATGATGTTCTACAACCTTGTAATGACCGCTAAAAGAGGAAACTTCCTTGCCAACGAAGAAGCAGAGGCAACGGTCACAAAGGACTTGAAGGTAGCAACTAAAGGTGAATACTGGCACCGTGCCATCGAACGTAAACCTGTACGTTTCATGATATTAGCGATCATTGTAGTAGCTATTGGAGGTATAGTTGAGATCATACCGACCATGATCGTAAAAAGTAATGTACCAACCATCGCAAGTGTAAAGCCATATACGCCGCTTGAGCTGGAAGGACGTGATCTTTATGTAAAAGAAGGTTGTTATAACTGTCACTCTCAAATGATTCGTCCACTTCGATTTGAAACAGCCCGATACGGTGAGTACTCTAAATCAGGAGAATTCGTTTATGACCACCCATTCCAGTGGGGATCAAAAAGAACAGGTCCGGACCTTGCTCGTGAAGGTGGTTTGAGAAGTAACTTCTGGCACTATCAGCACATGATCCGTCCGAAAGACGTATCACCTGGCTCAATCATGCCTGCTTACACATGGATGAAGGACAATGATCTGGATGTATCACTGATCGAAAAGAAGATCCGTGCAATGCAGACACTTGGCGTTCCTTACGAAGAAGGATATGACAAAAAGGCCCTCAAGGATCTGGAAACTCAGGCTGAAGTTATCGCGAAAGACATCGTCAACAACTTGCCAAAAGAAGTACTTGCTGGACTTAACAAACAGGAGGAGATCAACAAGCTTAAGAAAAAAGAGATCGTTGCATTGATCGCATACTTGCAGCGCCTTGGAGTTGACATTAAAGCTGATACGAAAACTGCTAAAAACTGATCACTATGATGCGTTTTATCACACACAACCTGACAAGTATCAACGGAATAGAGATCTTTCCGATCCTTTCCCTGATGATCTTCGTTCTGTTCTTTGCTTTAGTATTGACCAGAGTGATCAGAATGAGTAAAGCAGAGGTAGCTGAGTTAAGTGATCTTCCACTGAATGATGCCACTCTAATCAACGATGATATCAACCAATGACATTCTAAACAACAGAATTATGAAAAGTTATCTCAAAAATATAGCGCTTTACGCAGCGGTTATTCTGGGGACTACAACTGCAGTTGCCCAGGACGGTGCACAGCTGTTTAAAGCTAAATGTAACACCTGCCACATGGTAGACAAAAACTCTACAGGGCCACTATTAAAAGGTGTAAAGCAAAAATGGAATGATGCCGGAGAAGGAGAATTCTTGTATGAGTGGGTGAAAAATCCACAAAACCTGATCGCTTCTGGAAAAAGTAAGGTCGCACTTGAATCAAAGAATTTCAGTCCGACAGACATGACTCCTCAAGCTGTGAGCAATGAAGAGATCGATGCAATACTTGGATACATTGACAGCTATGCACCGGAAGAAGTTGCTCCACCGACAGGAGATAATTCAGGTACAGAAAAAACAGTTGTTACGGTAACAAATTACGGTGAGAATTTAACCTTGTTCTACTGGTTACTCGGAAGTACAGTTGTTTTGCTGATTGCGATCATCATCATGTCCACAACGATCACGTCACTTGTTCGTTCAGATTACTTCAAGAAAAAACTTGGAGAAAACAGTCAGGGAAATAATGGAATAATCACTACGATAGTTGTTCTGGTGGGTTCCTTCCTATTCATGGCTTCCAACAATACGGCAAGCGCTTTAACATTCAACGGCCCTGGCGAAGCTACTGAAGGGATGCCGTGGTTAATGGTTGAGGACAGTGACCTTTACGCAATGGTCGTTGTAAACATCATCCTGATCAGTGTACTTCTTTATTTGAGAAGAATGTTCAAAGAATTCCTTTCAATGGTCAGAAAGGCAAAAGAAGTGGAAGTTGAACAGGAAGACGCTATCAAAAAGCTGAACAAGATCCTCACAGATGTCGTTCCGATCGAGGAAGAGCATACGATCCTCATGCACCATGAATATGACGGTATCCGCGAGCTTGACAACAACCTTCCACCATGGTGGGTATGGGGATTCTATGCCACGATCATTTTCGCTGTGATCTATCTATTCAATTATCACATTCTTGGAACCTCAGATCTACAGATCGAAGCCTATAACAAGGAAGTTACTCAAGCCAAAAAGGATGTGGATGCATACCTTTCCAAAATGGCGATGAATGTAGATGAAACGAATGCAACATTGCTGACAGAAGGCAAAGACATCTCTGCAGGAAAGGCATTATACGAAACAAACTGTGTTGCATGTCACAATCCGAAAGGTGAAGGAAACATCGGTCCGAACCTAACTGATAAACATTGGATATATGGTCCGGACATAAAAGATCTTTTCAAAACGATCAAATACGGAACGCCTAATGGTATGCCTGAACATGCATCGAAAATGAATCCTGTTCAATTGCAACAAGTAGCCTCTTTCGTACTTTCTTTGCCGTTCACGGAAGGTAAAGAAGCCGAAGGAAAAGAATACAAATAATCCCAGTTCCCGGGTCGTATTTCAAATGCGATCCGGGTTACTTACAACTTAACCTACTACCATTACCTTAGTCAGAGAGGTCAAATTAAACAATGGTCAGATGGAATACAATCAGGAAGAAGAGGAAGCATTCAGAGACAGGATCGCCACAGTAAACGAAGACGGTAAAAGGGTTTGGATCTTCCCAAAGAAACCCAAAGGCTCATTTTACAACAAGCGAAAACTGGTAAGTTATTTTCTGCTGGCTTTATTGTTTGCTGCCCCGCATATTCAGATCGGTGGACATCAAATGATACTTTTCAACCTGATAGAACGCAAATTCATTCTTTTTGGTAAAGTCTTCTGGCCACAGGACATGTTCCTATTCGCCCTGACACTTATCAGCGCTGTAGTTTTCGTCATCCTCTTCACAATCATTTATGGAAGAGTATTTTGTGGATGGGTTTGTCCTCAGACCATCTTCATGGAAATGCTGTTCCGAAGGATCGAGTACCTTATTGAAGGTGATTGGACCTATCAAAAGAAACTTGACAATTCGCCCTGGAATCGAGAAAAGATCCTCAAAAGAGTTGGAAAGCACCTTATTTTCTGGGGCATCTCGTTTCTTATTGCAAATACATTTCTCGCGTACATTATAGGATCCGAAGAACTTTGGAAGATCCAAACGGATCCCGTAGGAAAACACTTTGGAGGACTCATAGCGATCATCATTTTCACAACCGTATTCTACTTGGTATTTGCTCGTTTGAGAGAGCAAGTCTGTACAACCATCTGTCCTTACGGCAGACTTCAGGGCGTTCTGCTTGATCCGAATTCTATGGTGGTTGGTTACGACTATAAGCGAGGTGAAAACAGAGCAAAATTCAAAAAAGGAGAAGACCGCAAAGAAGAAGTAAAAGGTGATTGTATTGATTGCATGCAATGTGTCTATGTTTGTCCAACAGGAATAGATATACGCAACGGAACTCAGTTAGAATGCATTAACTGTACAGCATGTATGGATGCATGCGACACCATAATGGAAAGTGTTGGTCAGGAAAAAGGGCTCATTCGAATTGTCTCTGAGAATGGAATAAAGAACCGAACACCATTCCAATGGACTAAAAGGGTGATTGCCTACACAGCTTTGTTGACTGTCATCATGGGTATATTGGCTGTTTTGTTGATTACAAGAAAAGATTTCGAAACAACCATAATTCGTCAAAGGGGTACCACTTATCAGATGGTGGAAGGTAAAGTGAGTAATATTTTTGAGGTCAACCTTATCAACAAAACACAAAAAGACTACCAGGTAGAATTGGTACTTGAGGATAACGTTGGTGAGATAGAAACAGTTGTAAAGAACCTCATCCTGCCAAAAGAAGGAAGTTTGAAAGAACGTTTTATCGTTAAAATGCCTTTGAAGGAAGTTAGCTCCGGAAAGAAAGTTATTGAGATCAAAGTATTAGGAAACGGTAAGGAGATCCAAAGGGTTACAACAAAATTCATCGGACCTTCACTTTAATAAAAGAAGACAAATGAATTGGGGAAAAGGAATTGTATTGGGGATGAGTCTTTTCATAGTGTTCATCCTTGTTCTGGTCATTATATTGATGAGACAGAATGTCAATCTGGAGAGTGCTGATTACTACTCAAAGGAGATCAGTTATGAGAAAGAGTTAGTCGCCATGCGGAATGCCGAGGCAATCGAAGAGAAAATAAAAGCTATATCGCAGGAAGATCATATTGTTTTGCAACTACCGCAAGAAGGTGACTTTGGAAAAGTTTCAATAAAACTGATCAGACCTGACAACAACACACTGGATAAGGAGTATTCTTTTGATGATACCCGCTCTTTTCTGATCGAAAAAAGTGAATTATCGAAGGGAGCCTACAAATTAGAGATCCTTTACACTTTCAAGGGTAAAGAATGTCTGCAAAAAGAAACAATATACATTTGATATGGATTCCATCATTCTGTACGGATTTATAATCGGATTAACGTCTAACTTGCATTGCATTGGAATGTGCGGTCCGATTGCTATGGCCATTCCCGTTAACCGAAGTAATAACTGGACAATACTTTCTGGTATTTTACAATATAATCTGGGTCGGGTCCTTACCTATTCTGCCTTAGGAGTTTTGGTAGGAATGATAGGCATAACAGCAACGACATTCGGTGTACTACAATGGCTAAGTATCATTACCGGTATCATCTTGATCATTTTTGCATGGAGAAAATGGATCGGTTCCAGATTTGAGGCGAAAATTTCTATTCCGGGGGTTAACATGTTCATCAGCCGCAATATTGGCAAGGTTATTCACTCCGATCTACCTTTTAAACTATCTTTATTAGGGTCACTGAATGGATTGCTACCCTGCGGAATGGTTTTTCTTGCGTTGGGAAATGCATTACTCGGAGGGTCTGCTTTGAACAGTGCGTTGGCGATGGCAGCATTTGGGATCGGGACTCTCCCTTCTATGATCGCTGTAGGTTATGCAGCAAACAGAATGAGCTTATCCTTCAGAGAAAAACTGAATAAAGCCGTTCCTTATCTTTTGACGATAGTTGGAATTTTGATCGTTTTGAGAGGTATGAACCTCAACATTCCTTTCATCAGTCCTCAAATGAAAACAGTAGTTAGCGAACAACAGGATGAACAAGTAGAAATGAGCTGCTGTCATTCAAAGGATACTTGCGAAAAATGACAGTCGTCTGAACCGAACTCATGTTGAATTGTACGGGCCGAAAAAATAGTCATGAAACAATTCACGCTTATTACCTCTGCCCTTTTCAGCTCCCTCTTTTCTTTTGCTCAACTTTCTGATTCACTTAAAAGTGAACGTAAAGTTCAGGTAGCCATTTTATTCGACACATCAAACAGTATGGATGGTCTTATCGATCAGGCCAAATCGAGAATATGGAACATTGTCAATGACCTCAGCGGTTTGCGCCATCAAGGACTCATACCAACGATCGAGATAGCTTTGTATGACTATGGTAATTCCGGAATAAGTGCCGAATTGAATTATATCCGTAAACAAACTGATCTCACAAGCGATCTTGATGTAATCTCTGAAAAACTATTTGGTCTCCGCACCAACGGTGGACTGGAATACTGCGGAGCTGTTATCAACTCTTCCATTTCTGAACTTCAATGGAGTTCTCATCCACAGGATCTCCGTATGATCTACATCGCAGGAAATGAGCCTTTCAATCAAGGTCCCTCTAATTACAAGGATGTCCTTAAAAACGCTATAAACAAAGACATTATTGTCAACACCATTTATTGTGGAAATTATGACCAGGGTGTTCGTGAATTCTGGTTGGATGGCGCAAAAATCGCAAAAGGAGAATACTTCAATATTGACTCAGACAGAACAGTCACACATATTGACACACCTTATGACGCACAGATCAATATTTATAACGATTCCCTCAACAAAACGTATGTTGGTTACGGATTTCTGGGCGAAAGTGGAAAATCAAAACAAGTTTCCCAGGATATCAATGCAGAAAGCACAGGTGCGGCCGTTAAAGCCGAAAGATCGATCGCTAAATCAAAAACTGCTTACAGTAACGCCTCCTGGGATTTGATCGATGCCGTTGAAGATCAGAAAAAGGACCTTTCCACCATGAAGGATGAAGAACTACCTCAAGAATTCAGGAACAAGACACTTGAGGAGAAGAAAGCCTTGATAGAAGAGAAAAAACAGGAAAGACAACGATATCAGCAAAAGATAAATGAACTTGCATCCGAACGCCAGAAATATATTGATGAAGAACGAAAAAAGAGAGCTTCAGCCGGTGAAGTAGATGATTTTGGTACATCGGTTCAAAAAAGCATCATGAAAAAGGCAACTGAAAAAAATTACACTCGAGATTAATCTAATTTAAAAAACCTGAATTTCTGATTAAAATCAATTGTAATCATGATTTATATCATGTTTAATTTACTGTCCATCCCTGATCTTTGTACCATATGTTGGAATAATTAAAAACGCAATATGGAATCAAAAGAAAACATTTACACTCAGCACGCGGAGAACACAGAATGGACAAACAAACTGAATTTCTACAAGGATGAGATCAAGATCATGACAAGTCGTCTTGAAGAGGTAGCAACAAAGAATTCATCACAGGAAGTTTTAGCTGAGTTGGAGCATTTTCAAAATCAGTTGATCATTCAACGCAATAATATCGACGAAGCGCTTCATGCGGTTAAGATCAATGAGGAAAAAATCCAGGCTGAAGTGAACAGTAATCCAGTTGCTGTAGACCATAGAAAAATGGAATACCATGCAGCAGAGAAAGATATGGTTGAATCTTTCGAGAAGAATTTTAATGATATCAGAGGTGAGTTCAACGCTTTTGTTGGCAAATGGCTCTGATCCGGAATTGTTAGGTTTCATAGGGGAATCCTGCTCATTCTTGAGTATCCCCACTCATAGTAATAGTTGTAGTTAGTTAAAAAAGTCGTATTCAGGTACGGCTTTTTTTATTAAAAAAACTTAAAAATAACACAGCTACAATCATTAATGATAGCTTTACTATTATATTTGCGTTGTAAACTTACAAAATGGAGTTGCCAAAAAATATAATTATTCAGATCAACGACAAGATCTATCTTCGAAATCCGGAGAGTAGTCAGCTCGGCCAGAGAATCATTAAAGGTAGCATAGAACTTATTGATGAAATCGGATTTGAAAATTTCACCTTCAAAAAACTTGGTCAACACATCGAAAGTCCGGAAGCTTCTGTTTATCGCTATTTTGAGAATAAGCACAAGGTCCTTCTTTATCTGACTTCATGGTATTGGACATGGATGGATTACAGAGTACTTTTTGCAACAGCGAACATTCCGTCTCCATCAGATCGTTTGGAAAAAGCATTGGATGTTCTGACCTTACCAATTATGAATGACGAACAGTTCGAACACATTGACGAATCAAAGCTGCTTCGTATCGTTTCATCCGAATCTTCAAAGGCCTATTTAATAAAAGAGGTAGACGATGTTAATCAAGAAGGACTATATTCAGGCTACAAACAGTTAGTGTCCAGGGTGAGTTCAATTGTTAGCGAGATCAATCCGAACTTTCCTTACCCTGAGATGTTGATATCCACAGTAATTGAAGGAACACATCATCAGCGCTATTTTTCAGAGCATTTGCCACGTTTGACAAATTGCATTGAAGGAGAAGACAGCGTCAACGTATTTTACAAGAAGATGACTTTTTCAATAATCGACAGCCAATATTTCACTGATGAAAAACAAGGATAAGAAAATCAAACCACTCGATCGTTTCTGGCTACTTTTGAAGCCCGACACAAAAGATATTCGAAACGTATATGTATACTCCATATTCAATGGATTCGTCAATCTTTCTCTCCCCTTGGGAATTCAGGCCATCGTAAACCTCATTCAAGGTGGACAGATAAGCACTTCGTGGATCATCCTTGTATCTTTCGTTGTTGCAGGGGTAGCGGTTTCAGGATTAATGAATATTTTCCAGTTAAGGATCACAGAGAATTTGCAGCAGAAGATCTTTGCACGGGCGGCCTTTGAATTCGCTGACAGAATACCTCGCATAAAAATGGAAGCTTTGTATAAGCATTATCCGCCTGAATTGATGAATCGTTTCTTCGATATCATGAACGTACAAAAAGGATTATCGAAAATACTCATCGATTTCTCTGCCGCTGCGCTTCAGGTTATTTTCGGACTGATCCTTCTGTCACTTTACCATCCATTCTTTATCATTTTCAGTTTGATCCTGGTAACTCTGGTGTACGCTATATTCAGGTTTACATCCAAGAAAGGACTTAGCACCAGTCTTGAAGAGTCTAAGCACAAATACAAAGTCGCTCACTGGCTGGAAGAAGTAGCAAGAATCAGTACAACATTCAAATTGGCAGGAAAAACCGATCTCCCTCTGAAAAGAGCAGATGTTCACGTAAACGATTACATCGATGCCAGAGAAAGCCATTTCAAGGTTTTAGTTCAACAATACTCTCTTCTTATTGGATTTAAGGTTCTGATCGCAACAGGATTATTGGCCATTGGTGGAATCTTGGTGATGGAACAGCACATGAACATTGGA
The DNA here is from genome assembly GCA_964593935.1 of uncultured Akkermansia sp. Classification (GTDB taxonomy): domain Bacteria; phylum Bacteroidota; class Bacteroidia; order Flavobacteriales_D; family Crocinitomicaceae; genus M0103. Next base: position 782,892 of record CAZQKN010000001.1, read on the forward strand.
CAGTTCGTTGCAGCCGAGATCATTATCCTGTTGATCATGAATTCCGTTGAAAAACTAATTTTAAGTTTGGAAACCATATATGATGTATTGACTTCTCTAGAAAAAATAGGACAAGTGACCGACCTTGAACTCGAAGAATATGAAAATACAACCATCGATCCGGATAGGAACGAAAATGGTGTGGAAGTTGAATTGAAAGGAGTGACCTTCTCATACCCTGATCACAATAAGAAAACACTGAACAAACTGGATCTCAGTATCTCTGCCGGGGAAAATCTGGTATTATCGGGCGGAAATGGTTCCGGAAAAAGTACCTTGCTTTATATAATAGCTGCTCTTTACAACGTGCAACATGGCACTATTCACTTTAATGGCATTCCGAAGAAAAATCTCAATTTAGGTCAATTGAGATCTATCATTGGTGATTACTTGGCACAAGAACAACTTTTCCAGGGCAGCATTATGGAAAACATAACCATGGGAAAAGTGAATGCCAGTTTCGATAATGTTAAATGGGCGGTAGAGAATCTTGGATTAAGGGATTTCATTAGCAGCTTGAACGACGGATATGATACCATGCTTGACCCGGAAGGAAAAAGACTACCAAGAAGCATAGTTCAAAAGCTTCTTCTGGCTAGATGTATTGTCGATAAACCCAAACTGATTGTTTTAGAGGACCCTCTTGAACATATTGATGAGCAAGAAAGAAGAAAGATCATTGATTTTCTAACCTCTGAAGAAAATTGTTGGACCATGATCACCGTTTCATCAGACCCTTATTTTGCTCAAAAATGCGATCGTATAGCACTGATGAAAGATGGAAGGATTGAAGCAATTGGCAATTACGAATCAATGAAAAATCTTATTTAGTCATGTTGAATATTTCTCCAGATAACAAGAACAATTCAATTGATCCGAAAAATTTCAGATCACTTCAAACGGTAGAATCCAAAAATTCCGGAAATGTTCTGCTCAGACTTATCATAGGGCTTGGTGTGGTCACATTGGTAACCATGTTTCTCCCGTGGACACAAAATATCCGGGCTAAAGGAAATGTAACTGCTATCGACCCTGAACAGCGACCTCAGACCATTCATTCTGTTATTCCCGGAAGAATTGAAAAATGGTTCGTCCGCGAAGGAGATTTTGTAAAGAAAGGAGATACCATTCTGTTCATTTCAGAAACAAAGGACGAATACTTCGACCCAAATCTCTTGTCACGTACCGAAGAACAGTTAAAAGCGAAAGAATTGGCTGTAAACTCCTATGGTGAAAAGGTAAGATCTTTGGATAATCAGATAGATGCCATGCTTCAAACAAGCAAACTAAAGCTACAGCAGGCTCGAATCAAAAATCAGCAGGCAAAACTTCGGGTAACAAGCGACAGCATGGATTACCAGGCAGCAAGGATCAATTACGACATTGCTAAGGATCAGTTCGAACGTATGGAAAAATTGTACAAGGACGGGTTAAAGTCACTTACGGACCTTGAAAACCGCAAGAACACCATGCAGAGGAATCAGGCTTCCATGATCTCAGCCCAGCAAAAGTTGCTTTCCAGTCGAAATGAGGTTATAAATACACAGATTGAATTAAGTTCTATTCAGCAGCAATACAGGGATGACATCTCAAAGGCAGAATCGGAAAAGTTCACTGCACTTTCGAGCATGTATGACGCAGAGGCAATTGTCACCAAACTTCAGAATCAGTTTATGAACTATTCCATAAGAACAGGCATGTACTACATTACCGCCCCGCAGGATGGCTACGTAACTAAGGCGCTCCAGTCAGGTATAGGAGAAACGATCAAGGAAGGAACGGCAATAATCAGTATCATGCCTGCCAAGTTTGACCTGGCTGTCGAAATGTATGTGAAACCGATTGATCTACCCCTACTTACGAAAGGACAGCATGTGCGTATTCAATTTGACGGATGGCCTGCTATAGTTTTTTCGGGATGGCCAAACACCAGCTACGGAACTTACGGAGGAACCGTCTTTGCAATTGATAATTTCGTTAGTAGCAATGGAATGTACAGAGTCTTGGTTGCGCCCGACAAAAATGATCACCCATGGCCGGAGGCATTAAGGGTTGGTGCAGGTTCCAATTCCATGGTTTTGTTAAAAGATGTTCCTGTATGGTATGAACTATGGCGAATCATCAACGGATTCCCACCTGATTACTACAAGCCTGTAAATTCGAGCGTAGGTCAGAAACAAAACGGAAAGTAATGACAAAAGTCCTTTTGAAATATACTTGGCTTCTTTTTTTGAGTAGTGTTATTAATGCCAATGCATTAAATGCTCAGGTTAAAGATTCCGCCAGCAGCACTGTACTGGACTATAATTCGTTCATGCGCATTGTGCTTGACAACCACCCAATGTCGGCAAAGGCTGATCTGCAGGAAACTTTCGGAGAAGCCGCAGTCCAGATGGCGAGAGGTGCGTTTGATCCAAAAGCCTTCGGATCACTGGATCAAAAATATTTTGATGGGTCAAAATACTTCAGTCTGCTGGATGCAGGATTAAAACTACCCACCTGGTTCGGTTTAGAGGTGAAATCCGGATTTGAGCAGAACCAAGGTACTTACCTGAATCCTCAGAATCGCAATCCCGATAATGGGCTATGGTATGCAGGGGCATCCATCACACTGGGAAGGGGTTTGTTAATGGATGAAAGACGTGCTGAATTAAAAAAGGGGCAATTATACAGACAAGGAACGGAACTCGAAAGAAAGATCCTTCTTAATGAACTTACTTTTCAGGCCTCGCTCGCCTATTGGAACTGGTATGCTGCAAATTATGCTTATAATGTTCTGTTAGAAGGCACTTCCCTTGCGGAGCAGCGATACGAAGCAACCCGAAGATCTGCTGAACTCGGAGATCGTCCGTCGATTGATACATTAGAAGCATCAATCCAATTCCAACAAAGACAACAGCAACTCCTGCAAGCTGAAGTCGATCTTGCTAATTCGAAGGCCAGAATAGAAATGTTCCTATGGCTTGATGGACAGATCCCCATGGAATTGGATCCGCGAACGATCCCTTCCTCCGATAATGCAGCTCAGGTGCAAATGGTTGGAAGACAAACCTTGAACGAAGTGGATTCACTTTTGGCACAGCATCCGGAGATCCTACTAACTGCCCTGAAGATCTCAACACTCGAAGTCGATCTAAGACTTAAGCGTGAAATGCTTAAACCTGTTCTCGACCTAAATTATAATGCGATCTCTGAACCGATCGGCGGAGATCCGTTGACTGCATACAGTGTCAATAACTATAAGTGGGGAGTAAATTTCAGCATGCCTTTGTTTCTTAGAAAAGAACGTGGTGCTGTTTCATTGACTGAGGCTAAAATGCAGGATACTCAATTAGATCTGGAGCTTAAAAAAGCTGAGATCCGTTTCAAAACCGAAAAAGCGATGAATACATGGATGAACTCCGATAGCCAATTCGACCTTTTTTCCAGAACAACCGCAGACTACAGAAAATTGTTCGAGGCGGAACAACAACTTTTCGATGGCGGTGAAAGTTCATTATTCCTCGTTAATACAAGAGAAAATGCACTGATCAATGCCGAGTTGAAACTATTGGAGATCGTTCTAAAGAACAGACTTGCGCTAAGTGAACTCAACTATGTCCTTGCTCTATTGAACAATTAAGCACTTTTTGATCTGAAATTTTGTTCAAATCAACCATTTCGGAATCATTTTTGTAAATTCGGGTGCACGTTAAACAAACCACTCCTATGAACAAAATGAAATATGTAAGCATTGCTGTACTTTTCTTTTTGGGTTCTCATGCCCTAATTGCTCAGGAAGAAACTGTCGTTAAGGCTACCATTATTGGTGAAGCCGATACAGAGGCAGACAAACTTTACAACAATGGCATCGAAAACTTCAAATCAGGAAAACTGAATGAAGCAGTGGCCGATTTCTCCAGAGCAATAGCATTAAAACCCGGTTTTTCACTCGCATTCTACAACAGAGCAATGACCTTCATTGAACTGAAGGATTACAACAATGCTTTAACCGATCTTGACAGTACGATCCAGCTTGGTGCTGGCGCTGAAAGTTATTTTTCAAAAGGTAGATGTCTTGAAGCCCTCAATAAATCAGACGAAGCCAGCTCCAGCTACACGAAAGCTATCGAGTTGAAGTCAGATCATTCACAGGCTTATTATTATCGTGGAGTTCTGAAGTTCAACAACAAAGATTATCAGGGTGCTGTCAGTGATTTTTCTTCGGCGATCAACGCAAATAAGCAATACGCTTATGCCTATAACGACCGTGGTAGTGCCAAACGGCAATTAGGCGATTTCAAAGGTGCAATAGCAGATTACAACACTGCACTTCAGATCGACAAGTCGTTGACCTTTGTTTACAATAACCTTGGAAGTGCAAAACGCAAGGACGGTGATGTTAAGGGTTCAGTAATAGACTATTCCAAGGCTATTTCACTTGATCCCAAATATACGATCGCATACAACAACAGAGGCAGCGCAAAATATGATCTTGGTGATTATGAAGGTGCAGTTCAAGATTTTACCAAAGCGATTGAACTTGATCCGAATTATGCCTATGCATATAACAATAGAGCGGCTGCAAAATTCAAATTGAAGGATTACAAAGGTGCAGCTGAAGATTGCAGTAAAGCCATAAATCTTAACCCCAACAATGGCTATGCATATCTGAACCGGGGAAATGCACTGGAAATGCTGAGAGACGATAAAGGTGCATGTTCCGACTGGAAAAAAGCAAGTGAACTTGGTGTTGAAAGTGCTAAAGGCAACCTTGGCGACTGTAATTGATCATTATCTGAAAAAATCGAACTATGAAATCCATTATCCTTATCATAACATTGATGTTTTCCTTTGTCTCTGCGGCTCAAAATATTGAGTTCGATAAAGACAACTTCAAAGAAGACAAAGACGGACTTAAACAAGCCAAGGAAAATTTAAAGACCGGTGATGAAATCTTTGTGAAAGGACCTGTTTTTTACAAAGAGGCTTTACCTTATTACCTTAAAGCGAACGCATTCAATCCAAACAATGCATCCTTGAATTACAAGTTAGGACAATGCTATTTGGCTTCTATTGAAAAGAGCAAAGCCCTTCCTCACCTTGAAAAAGCAATTAAATTAAATCCTTCAATCGATCCGGCTATATACTACGATCTTGGAAGATCTTATCACCTTGAACTGCAGTTTGATAAAGCGATCGAAGCTTTCAGTCGATTCCAGAAATCTGCCATGGCTACACAGGATCAAATGATCATGCAGGATGTTCAGCTACGCATCAAGCAATGTTACAATGGCAAAGAGCTCGTTAAGTCACCTGTTCGTGTTTTTATAGACAACCTTGGACCGAATGTAAACACTCAATACAATGAATACGGGGCTGTTGTCACAGCAGATGAATCTATGATGCTTTTCACCTCTCGTCGACCGGGATCCACAGGCGACAAGATTGACGAAGGGATCAATGAACAGTTTGAAGACATCTATATCACCTACAAACAGGCTGATGGTACTTGGACACAAGCAAAAAACCTCCCAAAACCAATCAACACTGACAACCACGATTCAAACTCCGGTGTATCGGCCGACGGTCAGAAATTTATCATCTACCTTGGAAAAGATAACGGAGGAGACTTGTTTGAATCCACATTGGAAGGTACGGTTTGGTCAAAACCGGAAGCATTCAACAAGAATATCAATACAAAATATCACGAACCATCGGCATGTTACTCACCTGATGGGAATGCCTTGTACTTCGTTTCCGATAAACCAGGAGGACAAGGTGACCATGATATTTATGTTTCTTACAAAGACTCGAAAGGCAAATGGGGAGAACCGGTTAATCTTGGTTTAATGATCAATACTCAATTCGGGGAAGAAGCGGTATTCATGCACCCTGATGGAAAAACACTGTATTTCAGTTCTCAGGGTCATAACTCTATGGGTGGATACGACATTTTCAATTCAGTTTACAACGAAACTACAAAAACCTGGAGCAAACCAGAGAACATGGGATATCCTGTGAACACACCGGATGACGATGTTTTCTTTGTGCTATCCGCAAGTGGAAAAAGAGGTTATTATACCTCAGCAGATAAGAGCAGTCTCGGACTTCGTGACCTCTATGTCATCACGTTCCTTGGACCGGAAAAACCGATGATCCTGAACAACGAGGACAACCTCATCGCAAGTGCGGCAAAACCAGTACAGGAAACGGTTGTTGCACCAACAGTTGAAGTGAAAGAAGCACAACTAACCCTTCTAAAAGGTGTGATCACGGACGCTTTGACAGGAGAGAAATTAAGTGCTGAGATCGAGATCGTCGACAATATGGCAAATAAAGTAATCGCCACATTCAAATCAAACTCATCAACTGGAAAATACCTGGTTTCTCTTCCGGCAGGTAAAAACTATGGAATAGCAGTGAAAAAAGAAGGCTATTTGTTCCATTCCGAAAACTTCGACATTCCGGCAACTGCGGCATTCCAGGAAGTGAACAAAGATGTTGAACTTAAAAAGTTGGCTGTTGGTGGCAAGATCGTTTTGAGAAATATCTTCTTTGATCTTGACAAAGCGACATTGCGTCCGGAATCTACAGCTGAGCTTGAGCGTCTGACAAAACTGATGAACGATGTACCTACTTTGAAGATCGAATTAGGAGGCCACACAGACTCAAGAGGATCTGATTCTTATAACCAGGAATTATCTCAGAAAAGAGCAAAAGCAGTTGTAGATTATCTGACCTCCAAAGGAATTGCAGCCGATCGACTCAAATGGGCTGGATATGGTGAAACTCAACTGGTAAACAAATGTGCGAACGGAGTTCAGTGTACCGATGAGCAGCATCAGGAGAACCGCCGAACAGAATTCAAAGTTCTATCACTATAAAATTTCAAAAGGCTCCATTTTGGAGCCTTTTTTATTTGTGATTCATTAATTATGAGTAACTTGATCAAATATGATCAAAGACATTAAACTTGCCGTCCTGATTGACGGCGACAACATACCATCTCGATACATTAAAGAGATGATGGAAGAAATAACGAAATACGGGACACCAACTATTAAAAGAATCTACGGTGACTGGACAAAACCGCATTTGGTAAAATGGAAAAATGTTTTACTTGAAAATGCTATTACTCCTATTCAACAATACAGCTATACTACCGGTAAAAATGCTACTGACTCTGCTATGATCATTGACGCGATGGACATTCTTTATTCAGACAAGGTCAATGGTTTTTGTCTTGTATCATCTGACAGTGATTTCACAAAACTGGCAACTCGTCTTAGAGAGGCAGGAATGCAGGTTTTTGGTATCGGTGAAAAGAAAACACCTGATCCATTTATCGTTGCTTGTGATAAATTCATTTATCTCGAAATTTTGGACAAGAACCTGGAAGAGGATACCAAAGACGGCAAGAAAACAAAACCTGTTGTGGACAAGATCAGTCCTAATGTCATACGACTTCTGAAAAATTCTGTTTCCGATACGGCTGATGATGACGGTTGGGCATTCATGGGAGATGTTGGATCGCTGATCCTCAAAAAGCAACCAAATTTCGATCCTAGAAACTATGGCTTTGAAAAATTGACATTGCTGTTCCGCTCGCTTGATCAATTTGAGATCGAGCAGCGTGACCAATCGAATAAACGCTTTAAGCTTATCTACGTTCGCAATAAATGATATGTATCGTTTATGCAGCATTTACAACGTTAAGATCCAACGACTACCTTAGGCAAATAAGGATTCTGTTTTTGGATTTAACAACGGTTCTGTAGAAAGATCATACCCACCTGATACGTTTACGTTTCTTTTTTGCGCTTTTCCTGTTAATCCTATCTGGTTGGACATTTTGTTGATCAACCTGATGTTGTTGATTCAACTCGTATTGTGCCAATTTTCCTTCCTGCAATTCTCCATCACCATTGACTACGCAGGTTTGATCACCATAAATAAGGCGTATCATTCCTTTTTGAGGTGAATCGACATAGAACTTGTCATACAAAGCATCGATGATGATCTCTCCGTTTCGATTCATAAATCCAATCTTTTTTGGATCATGAACCCATTTACTTTCCTCAAAGCGATAATTGAAATCGGCATAAAAAGGAATAAGAGAATAGACTGGACTATCAAAACCGCCATAAAGAGTATCTGCTATTTTCCTACCATCCCTAGCATACAAACCCCAGCAACCTTGATGTCGACCCACTTGTAACAGCGTTGAATCACCCGCTAATTCATATAAATATTTGTAAACTGGCGGAATGAGAATCCGACCATTTGTATCAACAAGTCCAACGCCTTTGCTTGAATAAATCTCAAATGTGTTGTATCTCAAATCTTTGATGTGAGCATAAACAGGTGGAATTATCTGCATCCCGTCCCAATTCACAACTCCAAAACATTTCCCACTAGGTTGTTGAGTACATTCTTCTTCAAATACCCTAAACCCTTTATGTGGATTGGCTTGAACTCTAATATGGTCTTTGCTCGAATCAAAATTGAGCGAATAATACTCGATCGTATTTCTCTTCTTAATAACCAGAAAAGCATAATACCCATCCTTTCTTCCATGAGAACCCGCTGCATGGTATGTCAATTCGGCACACGACTCAAAAATGAAGGGGTATACGATCTCGTTTCGTAAATTGATAATACCATATTTACCATACTTACCAACTCCTGCATATGAATTATCTCCTTTCTGAATAACAAACTTTATTTCATCATAAATTGGGGGAATGGCATATTTTCCGAATCGATCAACCACCCCGTAGAATCCCTTGATCTCAACAATAACAAATCCATTTTCCAATTGCTTTACATTATCAAAAAGATCCTTAGATAATGGACGGCCAATTGAATCTATGATGATCCATTTGTTCTTTCGTTTATAACAAGCTATGCCATTTTGAAAACAAATGATCTGATCTGCAATTGGAGGTAATATTTCTCGATATGTTTCAGCATCGACAAAGCCCCATAACCCATCGTTTTGAACACCAATTCTATTATCCTTTACACATTGCAGCTGATCGTACCTTTTTGAAATATACTTTGGATCGTTCAAGTCTAAAAACTGATGTTCATCCTTAATCTTCACTTTATACAAATGATCAGAGTATTTATAAACGTCTTGAATTTCATACCCTAAAACATCATTTCCGTAGCTATCGATAACGTGTAATTTATTCTTGTAGGTCCAGACACCAAGAAAATTCTCATCAATTAATTGAATACTCTTGTAAACTCTAGGTGATTTTTTTTGACCATTTTCATCCAACAACACCCATTTACTCGACTTCTTTATGTTCGAATCATCATGGATGCTGGCATCATACCCTGCGATCAATGTATTGCCATTCATTCGCCAGATATCATAATAGACTAAATCAGTTAGAACAATGCCTCTTGAGTCAACAAGAAAACGCTCGTAACCAATATCCTTCACATATCTGAAAACCAAAAAGCGATCTTGAGAAATGACCTGATACATTTCCAATTTGGATCTTAGTAAAACTTTGCCGGAAGAATTAATAACGTTCCACATTCCAAATTCGTCCATGAATTGAAAATGCCCGTCGCGTCGAAATAAATTGGGCGTTGGAGAAAATGGCTCCATGTAGTTGGTAAAAGAATGATCAACGAATCCCCAAAGGCCATTTTTGAGAAATTCATAATGTCCGTTCATGTACTTTGAATTCCGAATAAGATCAAATTCCTTTAGCAACAAGTTTTTTCCTGACCGATGAACAAGCCCGTATTTCTCGTTATTCTTGACTATTAAGTGGTCTCTGAATGTATTCACATATTCTATCCATTGATAATCTGACAAAAGCAAATTGAAATCATGCGAATAGAGAAAATACTTATCATTTTTCTGTGTAATGAATACAGAGTCAATCCATCGGATCTGTTCATATTCAATGGGCAAAACGATCCTTCCTAATGTATCGATCAATCCTAATTTCATATCGATGCATTTACCTCTTTCAACATCTGCGCAATGAAAAACGGGATAAACAATATTGAAACCAGAATCGTCATTTCCGACATAACTTGAGGTGTTCTTGGTTTTTAACTGATGTGGTTTGAGATTAAAATTTTCTAACCAGACATCTCTCAACTTTAAATCACTTAGGTCACCTTGAAGAAAATTGAACTTTTGAGTTATTTCACCATTTCTATCCCTCAATAAATACTTTGGAAGTTGATCTAGAGAAAATTGACTTTTGTCGATTTGAATGAAACCCTTTTGATTATTCACTTGTTTTGAAGGCCTGATTTCGATCATTTGAACATCACCGTAAAAAGGGTGATAAATGGTATCGTTCTGTGTCAAACCCATGAACTTGAAGAAGCCGAGAAAAAAGATAATTAAGAAAGTAAATTTCATTAAGTCGAATTTACATCGCAAGATCGATCCGGTTCAAAATAATCATAATTATTCAAGACTTAATTGTTTTTGAAGCATAAGACATCAAGAATGCCACGAACTTTAACTTTCTTTTCAGCATCAATTAAGTATCTTCGCGAAAACTATTTTCAATGCGTGTTTACCTAGACAATGCCGCCACCACACCAATAGCTCCGGAAGTGGTTGATGCAATGATCCCCGTTTTAAGAGACGGATTTGGCAATCCCTCATCTACTCATTTTTATGGTCGTCAGTCTAAAGCATTGATCGAAACGTCACGCCGATCTGTTGCCAAGCATTTGAACTGCCAGCCCTCCGAGATCATTTTTACCTCAGGTGGTACAGAGGCGGATAACATGGCACTTCATTCTTGCGTTCATCTATTGGGCGTAACGCGTATAATAACTTCTCGACTTGAGCACCATGCCGTTGGTCATACGGCTGAGGCATTGGAAAAATCTGAAAATATTCAAGTCGATTACGTAAATGTTGACAACAAAGGGCATATAGACCTTTCACACCTGGAAGATCTGCTGAAACAAGATCACAAAACGCTTGTTTCACTCATGCACGCCAACAACGAGATAGCAACCTTACTTCCTTTGAAAACGGTTAGCGAACTTTGTCGCCGTTATCAGGCTTACTTTCATTCCGACACGGTTCAAACTATGGGTCATTACCCGTTTGACCTTCAGGAATTGGATGTTGACTTTATCACGTGTGCAGCACATAAATTTCATGGACCAAAAGGGGTCGGATTCCTGTACATCAATAAAAAGATAAAAGCAGAGGCACTTATACACGGAGGCGCACAGGAACGAGGATTACGTGGAGGAACAGAAAATGTATACGGTATCGTAGGACTTGCCAAGGCGATGGAGCTGGCCTATGAAGACGTTAAAGGTCACCAACAACATGTTCAGGAACTAAAATCGTACATGATCGACAAGTTGAAGAGCATGTTCGACGATATTGCCTTTCACGGTGAAACCGATCCTGCAAGATCACTTTATACCGTGCTAAATGTTTGTTTCCCAAAGACTGACAAAGCCGGAATGCTGCTATTCACGCTGGATTTGAAGGGTGTAGCTGTTTCGGGGGGAAGTGCTTGTTCCTCAGGTGCTACAAAGGGTTCTCATGTTCTGGAAGGCATTAATGCAGATATGACACGACCAAATGTTCGATTCTCATTTTCGCGTTATACGACAAAGACCGAAATCGATTTTGCGCTAGAACAAGTTAGAGGTGTATTTGAAAAAACACTGGTCTGATCTCAATTTGATCAATGGAAAACAATCCTCTAAAAGTCCTTTTTTTATGTTCGTGGTACCCCAACCGCAAACAGCCAACATTAGGGAATTTTGTCGAAAAACACGCGAGAGCAGCTGCTCAATTGAATACAATTTGTGTTTTATCCATTGTAAATGATGCGGAGTCCACAAATATGTCCTTCTCAATTAAAGACGAAGGAAATTTTCATGAGATCATCGTTTATTACCACATTCCAAGAGGTTTATGGGGGAAAATCACCAAATATTTCGTTCATCGTAGGGCTTTCCTGAAAGGTTATAAACTGGCTGTTCAAAAAATAGGAAAACCTGACATCGTTCACCTGAACGTCACCTACCCGATCGGTATCTGGGCGAGCTGGCTGAGATCAAGAAAAAGAATTCCGTATGTGATCAGCGAACACTCAAGCGGTTTTCAAAATGGTCCTCAGAGATATCCCGCTTCTATTTTGTCACTATGCAAGTCGGTTTTCCGTAAAGCAAGCGTCATCATGCCGGTTAGCGATGACCTGGGACAGCAGATCAAAAAATTGAGTCCCGGCTCCAAGATAACCCCTGTTTCAAATGTCGTAAATGAAGCTGTTTTTCTACCCGGAAAACAGGAAGAAAATAAGAAGCAACTCATTCATGTTTCAACTGCTTTTGAACCTGCTAAGAACCTGAGTGGAATACTGAGGACCATCAAAGTTCTCAGTTTAAAAAGGAATGATTTCACGTTGCAGATCATTAGTGATGGAGACACAAAAGCTGCCCATGAACTGGCAAGAGAACTGGGGATACTAAATTCTTTCGTTTTCTTTCATGGAACGAAATCCACTGAGGAAGTTGCCGAAATGGTTCGGAAAAGTGTCGCAATGCTCCTTTTCTCCAATTACGAAAATTTCCCTTGTGTCATTCCTGAAGCCTGGATGAGTGGTATTCCTGTCATTGCAACTTCCGTGAACGGTATTCCGGAATACGCCAACCCAAAGAACAGTATCCTTGTAGAAAAAGGAGATGAAAATGGCCTTTCTATGGCAATTGAGGAAATACTGAATGGTTCCACATCATTCGATTCTTCAGAATTGCGATCATATGCCTTGAAGCATTTCAGTTATCGATCGATAGGAGAAAAATTCGACCGCATCTACCGCTCAGTACTAAATAAGTCAATATGACATTTTTGAGCAAGCAAATTGTCCATGATTCAGCACTCGGACACGTCAGTGAAAAGATCAGCATGCTTAGAACCCTTATCGAGGATAACCGAGAAGGTCTGATCTCAGAGACAAAGAGCACAGCGGGAGACAAACATGAAACTTCTCGAGCGATGGGTCAACTGGAACAGGAGAAGCTCAACAAACAATTACTGGAGGCAGAAAAACAATTTTCTCTTCTTTCCGGAATTAATGTCGAGATAAAAGCAGAAAAAGTTCAGGTCGGTTCATTGATCGAGACCACAATGGGATGGTTCTATCTGTCCGTTGGCCTAGGTCAGATCAAATTAGAAGGACAGACAATCTTTTGTATCAGTCCGCAGTCTCCTATCGGCGCCTTGCTTCTTTCAACCAGGGTGGGTGACCAAATTAATTGGCAAAATAAAAAGATCGAAGTCCTGAAAATTTTCTAAAAATGAATCAGATCAGATCAAAAAGATCACTTACACCAGGCTCCCTTTCAACAGTAAAACCTTCTGCATAGCGCACGCCGATCGGACGACCAAACTGCAGCATTCTTCCTTTTATAAAATCAAAAAATTCCTCACCTGAAATAGGGGTTTGCGGCTCAGTAGATTCAGGATCATAGAATTGCGTCTTGTAGGCTTTGATAGATTCTATCTTTCTCTCTGTAAAGTCACTTACATCAACAACAAAATCCGGCTTTATGTAATGATCCTGAATATAATGGTAGACCGCCTTTGGACGAAAGGCATCCTGTTTAACTCCATTCACAGAAGTTTCGATCCTGCGCAAACCGGAGAGGAAACAAGCTTCAGAAACCAATTTGGCAGCTCTACCGTGATCGGGATGGCGATCTTCAATAGCGTTAGCGAGAATGATCTCAGGTCGGTGGAGTCGGATCTGCTCTACAATAGCTAATTTGTTCTGTTCTGAAAGATCAAAAAAACCATCCTGCATCTTTAAATTCGTCCTGAAATGGATTCCCATGATCTCCGATGCCGCTTCTGCTTCTGCATATCGGGTTTCGATTGTCCCTCTTGAACCAAGCTCACCTTGGGTGAGATCAACTATTCCAACTTTTTTACCTTGACTGATGTGTTTCATCAAAGTACCGGCACAAGACAATTCGATATCATCCGGGTGGGCAGCAAAAGCAAGGATATCTAGTTTCATAGTTATCAGTTATTTGATTATTTCTCTGAATTGATCCATTCCATCACTTCCTCATCCAATGGAGAAGTTACAGGGGATACGGATCTCACGCAACTACCATTCTCATCGATGAGAAATTTTTGAAAGTTCCAGGAGATCTCTGTATTGGCCACTGACTTCAACCATTTAAAAAGCGGATGAGCAGTTTCACCCAATACTTTAATTTTAGCCATCATCGGAAAGGAAACTCCGTAATTCCGTAAACAAAAGTCAGCGATCTGTTCATTCGTTCCGGGATCCTGTGCACCAAAATCATTGGAAGGAAATCCGATCACAACAAACCGTTTAGGTCCAAACGTCTTATACAATTCCTCCAATTGAGAAAATTGTGGTGTTAAACCGCATTCGGAAGCAGTATTGACAACAAGAACCTTCTTACCCTTAAAATCCTTCAGGCTGATCTCTTTACCATCAATAGTCTGAGCACTGAAATCATGAAAGTTCATCTTCTCTCAGTTTTTGTGTGTATTTCTTATTCATCAGGACAGCAATCAGTGTAAACGCTACGAAAGCCATTACCGTCATCCACAGCCAAGTAGGAATTGTACCCAATCCTTCACCCTGAGCATATGAATGTAACCCTACCAGGTAAAAGTTTACACCAAAAAAAGTGAAGATGATCGCTGAGTAGCCCCACAAGCTAACAGCATTAAAAAGGAATTTTCCTTTCAACGACGGTATAAACCTTAAGTGTAAGATCACGGCATAAACGAGCACCGAAACCAATGCCCATGTTTCTTTTGGATCCCATCCCCAGTAACGACCCCAGGACTCATTCGCCCAGATCCCTCCAAGGAAAGTCCCTATTGTCAACATGAAAAGACCTATCGTCATGGTCATCTCCGAAATGTAGGTTAACTCATTAATGTTGAGTGTGATCAATTTACCATTCCTTTCATTTCTGAAGATGTATAACCATAAATTGAAGAATCCAAGAATTGCTGCCAAACCAAGGAAACCGTAACTTCCCGTAATGATCGCAACGTGGATCATTAACCAGTAAGACTTCAATACCGGCTGCAATGGAGTTATCTCCGGATCGAGCAAATTCATTTCAGTAACAAATATCATGAGCGAAGCCAGAACAAGTGTGCCTGCAAGGACTACAGGATTCTTTCTCATGAAACTGTAACCCGCGATCATCGTCACCCAGGCGATGAAAACAACGGCTTCATAACCATTACTCCACGGCGCGTGACCTGAAATGTACCATCTGAAGGCCAAACCTGTTCCGTGATAAATGAAAAACACAACGGATAATAGTGTAAGTATCTGAGCTGACCTTCTGAAAATGCCCGATAATTTACTGGAAGGCTTCGCGAAAATCCTGAAGAAAAAGATAAGCATGAGCAACAAACCAAGCATCAAATACCCACGCATGGTGTTTTTGAAGATGTTCATCTTGTTGTAACGTATCTCGATATTTACCACTTTTTCTGAAGGAGCAACAGATCTTCCCACCTCACGCTGGAAATCCTTCAATTCTTTCAAAAGATCCTCTGCCTGTCCATAGGTATTGTCCTTAGCCGCTTTGTCCAGAGCTGTCAAATACCTCAAAGCCATTCCTGATGAAACTGTATCGTATTGGATCAAGGTTTTATCGAAAGGTACGAACCACGTATTATTGTCCTCTCCTTTCGCCGGAATGATCCGCATATACTGCCACATGAAAACAGATTGAACAACCTGAAAACGTTCAACTAACTTTATTAGCTTCTTGTCAAATTCGTTCCGTCTTGATTCGAGTTTTTGATGAGCCTCATCATAAGCGTTCATTAACTTAAACTCTCCTCTTTCATCTGCCAATTCAGTGTAACTCGCAAATTCACCAACTCCAAGTCTTTCCCGCAAATTGGAAGAAACATGAATGATCTTTTCATTCATCCAATGATCTGGATACATATGCATACTCATCACTGTCTGAACGGCATTCCACTCTCCATATGTATTCTCTCTGTGGATCTTACGGAGGATCTTGTCACACATCGTATGCATTGGAGAAATTCTTCCGTCGTAGTCCTGAACCAACAGTGATGCAAGTTCATCTGAATGTTCGACCGAAATAACATTGAACACAGCTTTGGTCTTCTTTTCAGCAACATGATCAGTGTGAGCAGAATGGTCATGCCCATCATGTTCATGGTGGTCATGATCCTGAGCCAAAGAGTTAAAACCGGTCAAACCAAAAACGATCAAAATAACCTGCATCAGTTTTTCCCGTTTTTCCCGTGATTTACTCAACAAACCGTTCAACTCCCTGAAACGTCCTACAGGTGCTACCAGCGACAATATCATACCGATACTCATCAAGAGATATCCAAGATAGGTTATATTGGTACCCCACCAGTCGTGATTTACGCTCAAACGGGTTCCTTTTTCATCTGGATCATAACTGGACTGAAAGAATCTGTATCCTCTGTAATCCATCACATTATTCATAAAAATGCGCTGATCGCGTTTGTACTTCTTCTCATCGTCGATAATGGTCACCTCGCTCGCAAAGGATGATGCTGCAGAAGACCCCGGATATCTGTCAAGCTGAAAGTCGCGGCATGCAATTGAGAAAGGCAGTTCAATCCTCGTTGAACCGTATTCCATCTCATAGGTCAACCCATTCAGATTGAACATCTCTCGCTCGGGAATAAGGTTTATCCCACCCTCAAGTTGAACGATCCTAGACTGCTTTCCATCCGTAACTTTAACAGTCAGGTAATCTGAACCGACATCTTTTCTTCCGGAAGGTAAGAGGTATTTCTTGGCGTGATTGATCACTTGCTTAAAAACAAACTGTTGTTGACCAACCTGATACAAAGTTGTCGTTTGAAAACGAACCAGACTGTCGGTTGGCACTTCTATGAACAAAGAATCCGGCACATCAGTCCCCAACTGACGATATTTCTGCATTTCTGCCATCGGGAGATACCTTAGCGGCAGCTTTGAACGCATCATGATAGCCTGACCTTTTCTGAACACGTCAATTCCTGGCATCGCATCTTTTTTCTCAAAAGACAGTGCCACATCACCGATCATCAGAAAACCTCCCGGTTCGACATGATTGGGCTGCATCCCGTTTGTCATGATCTCCAGGACCATTCCGTTGATCGAATCATTGATAACGAGGGAATCCACCATTTTCTTCTTAAATCCCATATATTCAATCTTAATATCCGTCTTGTGACCAGGAAAATCTACCGGAATACTAAAGTCGTTCACATTCATTCCAAGCGGTTTAAGCTCAGTCATGTACATCTTTTCAGCATAGGTATACTGCAGTTTCCCATCGTTGATCCTTAACCAGAGATGAGGATCCGATGAATAAATAAAGTTGGAACTCTCCCCTTCCCTGATCAGCATCAATCCTTCAAAACTGACAAAACGGGTGATTGCCGCTCCAACAAGAATAATGATAAAGGACAAATGAAACATGAACATCGCGATCTTTTCACGCTGATACATTTTATACCTGAAAATATTTGCGATCAGGTTGATCCCTAAGTATGTCAGCAAGACCTCAAACCACAATGCATTGTAGATCAGGATCTTTGCAGTTTGAATATCATAGGCGGACTCAAGTAATGTTGCCGCGCCGATAGCAACCAGAAACACGATCATGGCAACTGCCATCATCCGCATTGAGAAAAATGAACGGGAAATACTTTCCATCAGAATTATTTATTGTTCACAAAAATACGCATTGCCCAAGTGATAATGAAGTTCAGAGACTAAAAAGTAATTGTCGATCAATTCACAAGTTAGAACCAATATCAACTTAAATTGTTCTTTTTTTGTTCCTTAACGAAGTTATAAGTATTCTTGCATCAAACACTTTCATTGAATGACTCTACAAAAGGAGATCTTTACTTCTAAATGCAGGGCAGTTTTGCTGGAGCCAGGACTTCTTGAAAATAAAGTTCTCGACGGGTACACCCTGGAAGCGGATGATGTTCTGGAATTGAAAAAAGTCAACGTAGAACTTACCAACGATGACAATTATGCCGTTCTAGTGATCTTTGGTCACCTGACTGAAGTTTCACAGGGAGCGAGAGAACTGATCGCCTCAAAAGAGTTTCAGCGAAAAACAGTCGCCAAGGCCTTACTCGTAACAAACATCGGACACCGACTCTTGGGGAATTTTTACTTGAGCGTCAACAAACCTTCCATTAAAACCAGATTATTTACAGACAGGAATTCCGCAATAGACTGGCTGAGAACAGAGTTGAACAAGGTCGATTCCAAAGCAAGTGAAACTGTACAAAAGTAAATTAGTACTGGCCAAGGCTCAACAGCACAAGTGTGC
This sequence comes from uncultured Akkermansia sp., assembly GCA_964593935.1. Taxonomy (GTDB): domain Bacteria; phylum Bacteroidota; class Bacteroidia; order Flavobacteriales_D; family Crocinitomicaceae; genus M0103. Next base: position 801,291 of record CAZQKN010000001.1, read on the forward strand.
ATGCCTCTTCCCACCCAATACCATTTTCTTCGAGCATTAACTGAAAGCCCCTGTTTTCCGTACCAGGATTAAAAATGACACGTTTCGGTTTCAGAGCAATTATTTTATCATAGAAAGACTCCTGTACGATTGGATTCATATATAGAGTAACTGTGTGTGGATCCCATGAATCGCTCCACTTCTGCTCGATAGTAACGTCACCGACACGCCCCTTTTGTTTGCCAAAAGCGACCACTTCATGCCCAGACCTTCGCAAAGATAAAATGGCTTGATATGAATACCTGCTCGGCTCCGGACTGGCGCCTATAACAAGCGTTTTTTTCACTTTAGTAGAAATTACTTGTTAGTAAGATAGGACTCTACATTGTGAAGAATCCTTTGCTCTATGTTCGAAGTGTCAGCTTTATCGAATTTTCTTCCTGTTATTCGCTCGTAAAGCTCAATGTATCTATCTGTTATGGTATCCACAAAATCATCCGGCATGAATGGCATTTCCTGACCTTCCAGTCCCTGGAATCCATTCTCGATCAACCATTGGCGAACAAACTCTTTGGACAATTGCTTTTGCGGCTCATTTCTTTCCTGGCGCTCAGCATAACCATCAGCGTAAAAATAACGCGATGAATCCGGAGTATGGATCTCATCGATCAGTGTGACCTCACCGTTATACAAACCAAATTCGTACTTCGTATCCACCAGGATCAAACCTCTTTCCGCGGCCATTTCAGTTCCACGCTGAAACAAGGCACGCGTATACTTCTCCATCTGAACATATACTTCTTCAGGAACGATCCCACGAGCGAGTATATCCTCTCTTGAAATATCTTCATCATGACCTTCCTCGGCCTTAGTCGCCGGCGTAATAATAGGCTCAGGAAAACGATCATTTTCTTTCATTCCTTCAGGCAAAGCCACTCCGCAAAGCACTCTTTTGCCTGCCTTGTACTCACGTGCTGAGTGACCGGCAAGATAACCGCGGATAACCATTTCAACCCTAATAGGTTCACAAGCCACACCAATAGCAACATTCGGATCCGGAGTTGCGCGAAGCCAGTTCGGCACGATATCTCTTGTGGCATCCAGAAACATGGTTGCAACCTGATTCAATACCTGACCTTTGAAAGGAATTCCCTTTGGCAAAATATGATCGAAAGCAGATATCCTGTCAGAAGCGACCATTACCAGAAGGTCATTATCCAAAGTGTAGACATCCCGAACTTTACCTTTATAAACGCTTTTTTGTCCCGGAAAACTGAAATCTGTTTTAACAAGTGCCTTGCTCATAGTGTACATTAAAGATTATTTCTCACAGATCATGAGGCTTTCTATCATTGCCTTTTTTCTGTTCCTTTTCAAATTTTAACTCTTTTTCTTTGGCCTCCGCCTTATCAAATGCGTCTACGATACGCTTCACCAAACTGTGTCGAATAACATCGCTTTGTCCAAGCCTAACAACCCCTATCCCCTCAACATCCTTCAAAACATCCAATGCATAGGACAGTCCTGATCGTTGACGGTGAGGAAGGTCAACCTGCGACATATCACCGGTTATGACAAATTTTGCGGTCATTCCCATTCGTGTCAGAAACATCTTCATCTGCATGGAGGTTGTATTCTGTGCTTCATCGAGAATGACGAATGCCTTATCAAGAGTTCTCCCTCTCATGAAGGCGAGAGGTGCTATCTCTATGATACCATACTCGATCATATCACCCAGTTTTTCAGGTGGGATCATATCTCTCAATGCATCGTACAAAGGCATCAAATAAGGGTCTAGCTTCTCTTTAAGATCTCCGGGAAGGAACCCTAGGTTCTCCCCTGCTTCTACTGCCGGACGAGTAAGAACTATTCGTTTAACCTCTTTATTTTTAAGTGCCCGAACAGCCAAAGCAACTGCCGTGTAGGTCTTACCTGTTCCGGCCGGACCCACCGCGAAAACCATGTCATTCTTGTTTACCGCTTCAACCAGTTTCTTTTGATTGAGGGTCCTCGCTTTGATCTTAACTCCCTGGTTACCATGAACTATGGTCTCTGACCCATCATCTGAAGAGATCATCTTATCCCCTTCTTCAAGCATCAGGTTGTCAATGTTGTTCTCCGTTACACTGTTGTATTTATGGTAATGCTGTATGATCAAATCAAACTTGCGTTCAAACTGATCCATCATTTCTTCATCACCGGTGATCGTTAATACATTTCCACGGGCAACGATATTCAATTTCGGAAAGAAACTTTTAATGTGCTTAAATTTGGTGTTGTTAACTCCAAACAGCTCTACGGGATTGACCCCTGTGATTTCGATCTTTTTCTCCTGCAAGGCGAATAAATTGTGCTGATTCTAGCTTAAAATAGCCTGAATAAAGTTATTTTTGAGCCAAAATTAGGAAATAAATCTGCACAAAAAACTTCCGCTCAAAGGGACATGCAAATAATTACGTTGACAACAGACATGGGGGTGCAAGACCACTACGTAGCTGCTCTGAAAGGAGCGATACTCAGTCGCTTGCCGGATGCCCGTATCGTTGATATCTCCCATCATGTCAGACCCTTTGATGTTGTGCAGGCAGCGTACTATGTTTCATCTTGCTATGAGTCATTCCCTGAAGGCACTGTACATGTAGTAGGAGTGGACAGTGAACCAATGGTGAATTTTTCCGGAACAGAAGGTTCATTCCCATCGATCCTTAAGCACAAAGGCCAGTATTTTGTTTCCAACGACAATGGATTTTTCGGCAGTTTTCTTGGGGAACAGGAGATCGAGGAATTTTACAGGCTAGACGATGTATTGTCGAATATGGGACTCTTCCGATTCCCAACTAAAAATATGCTCATACCCGCAGCATGCAGAATTCTGAATGGCGAATCAATAGACACATTCGCTTCTTCTTTCACTTCGTTCAAAAGAGCTTTTACTCAAACTGCCGTTATTGAACCCAACCTTATAAAAGGCAACATAGTCCACATCGACAGTTACGGTAATCTCATCACCAATATTCATCAGTCCTTGTTCGATCGATTTGGGAAGGAAACACCTTTTACCATTCGCTATCGCAACAAAGATTATTTCATAGACGAGATCTCAGCAACCTACAACTCCGTTCCAAGCGGCGAAAAAGTAGCTGTATTCAACAGCAACGGATTACTCGAGATCGCTATCAACAGAGGTGCCAATGCCGGAAATGGTGGAGCCGAGAAATTGTTTGGAATGCGTGTTGGTGACGTGGTGAGAGTTGAGTTTACACCGAGAGGTTCCCATGCGACCATTGAATCTTTGTTCTGATGCTAGTTCGAATTGTAAAACTTCATTTTCAGGAAGATCGAACCGAAGAATTCCTTGCTTTCTTCGAAACAATAAAATTCAAAGTGAATTCATTCCCGGGCTGTTTGGGAATGAAACTCCTCAGAGGTACAGATGACCCCAATGTGATCATGACCTATAGTCATTGGGAAAGTGCCGATGATCTGGAGAATTATAGAACTTCCGAGACTTTCGGTGAGATCTGGCCCAATATCAAACCCTGGTTCAAGGAAAAGCCCGAGGCTTGGAGTGTTTACGAACATTTCAATGGTTTCGATCAAAATAAGGCTAATTGACTCGCGCTCTGAGTAATTGAAACATTAAAGAATTCACCTATTTTTCTTGGTCGGCTCAATTTTAAGTCTACCTTTACAACAATTAATATCAATTTCAAATGAGTAAAGGAGTAGTAAAGTTCTTTAATGAAGCGAAAGGTTTCGGTTTCATTATTGACGAAGACACGAAGAAAGAGTACTTCGTTCACATCACAGGTCTTGTTGACAAGATCAAGGAAAACGACGAAGTAGAGTTTACCCTTGAAGAGGGTCGTAAAGGATTAAATGCAGTGAATGTAAAGTTGGCTTAACGATATATTTGTTCATGAATTCTTAAAAGTCCTGCCCTGATCGGCGGGACTTTTACTTTTTCAACAGCCGCAATAGGCATAACCTCTCAGTCAACACCTCTTTTACTTTGAAAAGGAAATCTTAATTTTGAAGCCAACTATCAAGCGCTATACATGAGGGCACTTTACATTAAGGAAATTAAAAGCTTTTTAAGTTCGATCATAGGATACATTTTCATCCTGATCTATTTGATCGCTTCAGGCTTGTTTCATTGGATCATATCTATGAACACCAACTTGCTTCAGGGAACTGAAGCCGATCTCATTCCATTTTTCAACCTTTCACCGGTGATCTTTCTGATCCTGATCCCGGCGATCACTATGCGTTCGATCGCTGAGGAAAGAAGAACAGGAACGATCGAACTTCTTTTTACGCGTCCTATCTCTGATCTTCAGATCCTCATGGCCAAATACCTTGCTGGAGTCACCCTACTTGTCATTGCACTGATCCCCACTTTCGTGTACTATCTTTCGATGCACTATCTGGGGAAACCTGTCGGAATTATCGATGACGGCGCAACTTTCACTTCCTACGTCGGATTGATCCTTCTGGGATCAACATTCGTTGCTATTGGAATATTTTCTTCATCGATCACAAGCAGTCAGATCGTTGCATTTATCATCGCGATGTTCCTGAGCTGGTTCTTCTATGACGGTTTAACCCTGCTGGGATCTTTCAACTTGATGGGTAAATTTGACTATATAGTCCAATACATGGGACTATCATTCCATTACGACGCCATTAAAAGAGGGGTGATCGATACGAGCGACATCGTTTATTTTCTTTCGGTCATCGCTGTTTTCATATTTGCCGCACTTACGGTAATTAAATCCATAAAAAAATAGGTATGTCAGCAAAAAACAAGCTTTCCAAAGGCCTATTCAACTGGACCTTCCTTTCTATCTTCATTGCAGGGATCATTCTTGTAAATATCATTAGTTCGTTCGTGTACAAACGAATCGACATGACAGAGGACAAGCGCTATTCTCTTGCAGAAGGAACCATCAATTTCCTGGAGAACAAGGATAACTTTGAGAACCGCCTTACGATCAAGATCTATCTCGAGGGTAACCTTCCCGCTTCACTCAAATTGTTCAGAAATTCTGTTGAGGACAAACTCAAGGAATTCAAACAATTTGCAGGCGACCGAATCGAATATATTTTCATCAATCCAAACGAGGGAACAGATGAAGATAAGCAGTTATTGTACGAAACGCTCTATGCGAAAGGAAAAGGGATCATGCCCATGGATGTTGTGTACACCAAAGATGGAGAGCAGAGCCAAATGTTGATCTGGCCGGGCGCTGTGATCGACTATGGCGGATCTACTGTCAATAATGTACAATTCTTGCCGGGAACGCAACCGGGCAAACCATACAGACTCGAGGAAATGACCGAGATGATCGAGAATTCCATCAACAATCTGGAATACATGCTCATCAGCTCCATAAAGCGATCAACGATCAAAAGAAAACCAAGGATCGCTTTCCTACAGGGTCATGGTGAGTTGTCCTTTGCAGAAACGCAGAGAGCCAGAGCACTGATATCGAACTATTATTCTATCGCCGATATTACTCTCAACGATTCCTTGGCCGCATTGAACGATATCGATGGATTGATCATTGCTCGTCCACAATCAAGATTTTCAGACAAGGACCTCTACATCATCGATCAGTTTGTAATGAGAGGCGGGCGATTGATGTGTTTCCTTGACGCATTGAACTTGAATGAAGACAGCTTGAATGCAAAAGGGCTAACGCACACCACACGCTACAGTACAGGTCTGGAAAGAATGCTATTCGATTATGGATTAAAACTTAATGACAACTATGTCGTTGATGTGAGCTGCGCACCGAAAAGTGTTCCATTTGCAAAACAATCATTGATCCCTTGGTTCTTTCATGTTCTGGCAACCCCTACCTCACATCCAATTGCAAGGAATGTTGATCCTGTTTCACTCAAGTATGTGAGTGAGATCCAGTTCGTCGACAATAAAAAGCAAGTGCTGACTCCGATCTTGACTTCTTCAACGAATTCGAATGTGACAGGCCTAGCTCCAATGGTGAGTTTAGCCATGCCTTTGAACTATGGCAATAAGCCCGAATTGGTGGACAATCCGACCGATGAGATCAACAAGATCTGTCTCGCAGGTCTTGCAGAAGGAAATTTTGACTCGCATTTCAAAAACCGTATCGTGGATGAGTTTGCACGAAATCCCATTGTAAAATACACTGAAAAAAGTACTAAAGAAGGAAAAGTTATTCTGGTGGGAAATGGTCGATTCATCGCCAACCAATATGACTCTATGCCGGCAAGGAACAGTGATCAGTTCATGTACCGACCGAAACCTATCAATGACCTTAGAATGGACCCTGAACTGGCAGAGTTGAGAATTCCTCTCTTTTTTGGTAACCAGGAGTTCTTTCAGAACATGGTAGACTATATGATGGGGGATAATTCAGTCATCGATATTCGAAGCAGACAGATCGATATCCGAGCAATAGACAACGAAAAAGTTAAAGCAGAAGCCGGATTCTTCAAGGTGATCAACCTTTTGATCCCAATAGGAAGCATTTTAGCACTGGCCTTCGTTATGGCTTTTATTCGCAAGAAAAAATATGCAACAGCTTGATCATGAAAAGAAATAAATTAATACTTCTTCTTGCCTCTCTGGTTCTTCTTGCAGGACTCAGTTATTATGTTTTTCAGTTAATGGGAAACAAAGGGAAATCGGTCAGTGAATTGATAGAATTTGCTGTTGAAGACACATCGATCGTAGACAAGATCATAATTGCCGACCCATTTTCAAATAAGATCGAGTTGATCCGCTCAGAAAACGGATGGATAGACGGCGATGGCTCATGCGTAACAAAAGAGAATGTGAATTTCATCCTTGATGCCTTCAAAAACATTGAATTCAAAGGTTATCTGCCTGACAATTCTCACAAACAATTCACAAAAATGATGTCCGGTCAGCACACAAAAGTGGACATTTACCAGAATGGAGAATGGATCAAGACATGGTACATTGGACCTGCAGCTCAGGACCACTATGGTCAAATCATGCTATTGGATGATGCTGAACTTGGTAAGAGTAGTATGCCGGTAATGATGAAAATCAAAGGCATGCACGGAATCATTGAACCACGATTCTTTGCCGATAAAAGAAAATGGATGTGCACGAACATTTTTGCTCTGACTATCGACAAGATCGCAAAAGTGGATGTTAAATTCATCGACGAACCTACTCGCAGCTTTACCGTAACCAAAAACAAAAATAAACTGGACGTTTATCAGCAGGGGAAAAAACTTCAGAATGTTGATACCTCAATGATCTTCAGGTATCTTCAGGAATTTAAAAAGATCCATTTTGACATTCCTAATTACGAGCTGAATAATAAACAGATAGACAGTTTGAAAAGGTCGCAGCCATTTGCAATAATGACGGTTAAAGAAACATCAGGAAAGACAACAAAACTGAAAATGTTCAGGATCAAATCAGATTACGAACAGCGAAACGAATTTGGGGAGATCGTGAATATGGACATGAACAAATTCTGGTGCGAACTTCCAAATGGCCAGGTCGTGAAATGTCAGTATTTCGTATTCAACCGTATACTCCTTGGCCATGTTTATTTCCCAATGGTCATGAAAGATGTCCGAACAGATTGATATCTCCAGCACTTCGTTTATTTGTTGATAAATATTAAAAAAAAGGAAGGAGGCACTTGCAATTTATCGCAGGTGCTTTCCTAGTTTTGAGTTAAAATCGAGGAGAAATGAATTTTTTAATTTCCAGCACAACACTATTAAAGCATTTACAGAGTATTTCAGGGGTTTTAAGCACAAGTAACACCCTGCCGATCCTTGACAATTTTCTTTTTGAGATCAATGACGGTCAGTTGACCATTTCCGCTTCGGACCTTGAAACGACGATGCGCACTACATTGAACGTTGAAGCCAACGAAGCCGGAAAGATCGCCATTCCTGCCAAGTTGTTGCTGGATGTCCTGAAGAACCTTCCTGATCAGCCTTGTACTTTTACGGTTGATACAAAGACTTTCTCGATTGAGATCGCATACGACAACGGAAAGTCCAAAATGGTTGGATTCAACGGAGATGACTTCCCCAGAACTCCTTCAATTGAAAACAGCTCTTCAGTAAGGATCTCCGGTGAGATCATTTCAAAGGCGATCAACAAAACCTTGTTTGCTACCGGAAATGATGACCTGCGTCCGGTAATGAGCGGTGTTTTCTGTCAATTCACTCCACAGGATATCATTTTCGTCGCAACTGACGCTCACAAACTTGTTCGATATAAAAGAACGGATTCTGAAGCAAGTGGAAGTTCTTCTTTCATATTACCAAAAAAGCCTCTTAACCTTCTTCGTTCGAATCTTTCCGGATCGGAAGAAGTATTGTTGGAGTACAACGAATCAAACGCCGTTTTCACGTTCAATGATCTTGTACTTATCTGCCGTTTGATCGATGGAAAGTACCCTAATTACGAGGCAGTCATTCCAAAAGAGAATCCTAATGTATTGACGATCGATCGTCAGCAATTCCTGAGTTCGATCAAAAGGGTTTCTATTTTTGCGAACAAAACAACTCACCAGATCAAGTTGAAACTTGCTGGATCGGAACTTTCGCTTTCTGCTGAAGACATCGATTTTTCAAATGAAGCGAATGAACGTCTCACGTGTAACTATGACGGCGATGATATGGAGATCGGATTCAACTCGCGATTCCTCATGGAAATGTTGAACAACCTGGACACACCTGAAGTCAGATTGGAAATGAGCGAGCCAAACCGTGCAGGTCTGCTCATGCCGGCGATCAAAGACAATGAAAGTGAGGACATTCTCATGCTTGTAATGCCGGTAATGCTGAACAGATAATTCTTTACTATAAGATTGAAGATCCACCCCTCAAGGTGGATTTTTTTTCGAAGAAACTTTCGAAAGCAATCACTAAATTTGGGAGATGGGTCAATTGAATATTTCATTCAAGTTTCTATTCACTTTTTTGTTCTTACTGAACCTTTATTCCTGTGGATTAAGATACACCCCGCCAGAAACACCTGAATCCTTTGAACAGCGAAGGCATCTTGCGATTGAAACACATTTCACTAATCAACTTCAAAAGGATTCATTGAATTATACCTCTCTGGCATTTGGCGAGACAACAATCCTCAAGCCGGCATCCTTTAAAACATTGGATTCTCTTTTTGAACTCAAGTATCAGAACGAACAAAAGAAAATAACGGACAAGGAGCTGGAGGAAAAGATCCTGTTTCAAAGAGAAGTTCTCGCTAAGGACACTGCAAAGATCATTTACCTCGAAAATCATGTTTTCAGCTTTCCAGAGGACAGTGGTTACCGAATTGTCGAGATTGATGTTCGTATCAATAAAGAAATGACGATACTCAGTGAGGAGGTAAGAACAAGCTACTTCGTTCCAAACAGACATATGGAACGCTACAAGCAGTTCTTATTTGGTGAGTCTTTCCTTTATCCGGGCACAATGGCTACTGACGAAGAAGAGGTATTCTATCAATTTTACAAAAATGCCCTCCTGAACAATGAAACTACAGACAGCGATGCATTTCTTCTACACATTCTTGAACTCATGGAGGTCGGTCACAAGAAGAAAAGTATCAGAACGGTACAACTCCTTCTCTTTCAAGCCAGAAATGTTCTCTCCGGACAAATACAGCCCCTCAAAGAAGAAATAGCCTCCGATGTTTATCAGATCTTCGAGGACAACGACGCAACAAATGGAAAATTGACAGGCTACTGGTTCATACTGAGCTACGCAGAAAAGGAAGGCGCTCCACCAAAGCAATATTATTTCAAATTCGATACTTACCTTCGGTATATCTCACACACCGAACTTTAAACAGGAATGAGCATCCGGAAGGCTCCCTTATTCAAATAATGATCCGCCCCTGTCCTTAACCATGGCATAGCAACACGTTTGCTTTTCCCGTCATCAGATGAATAAAATAGAGAACGGATCAGATCGATCTTTTCGCCACCAACTTTTATCGTATAGTGATCCTTAGAAGGAACAACTTCCATATTCGTATACTGTCCACTAACTTTCACCTTCTTGTTCTCAAGTAGAATATATCTAACATTACCCGGATACAATTTTGTATAATCCGCGATCATTCTCTGCACTTTCTCTTTGTCTATCCTACTGGCCTCATACCCACAGACGATCTTATTTCCTTGTTTAAGACTAAAAACCGTTGCTCTGGAATTGTATATAATCAGCTCATTGTTATTCATTCGCTCGTATCGGTCTACCGATACCCAGATTGCAAGTAAAACAGTAAGCCCCATTACTGAAAACAATACCCGTTTTCTAGTCGAACTGAATAATAAGAAAGGGAGTATAAAAAGCAATAACAGTTGGGTTATATTAACGTCATAACCTCTTGCAACTGCTCCCGGAAGTCCTTCTATCCATTGAAGATAGCCGATCGTCAGGAACAGAATGAAACTGAGCAGTATGACAACAGGTTTGATCAGAAAAGAAGAAAAAGACAAGGCGAATACTGTAACTCCAAGCCCGAGTATCAATCCCGAGAATAACATCAATCCAAGATTGGACAATGCGAAATAATTAGGAAACTGATGGAAATAACTCAAGATCAAAGGAAGGGTCATCAACTGTGCCGCTAATCCCACAGCAGTTCCTTGCCAGGCCTTATTAAGTATAAAATTTTCAACTTTGAGTAACTTTTCAATAGGACCGTAAAACACGAAAATCCCCAACATTGCGAGGTATGAAAGCTGGAACCCGATGTCCATCACATAATTCGGATTCACCAGAATCAACACAAATGCCGTAAAAAACAGCACGTTGATCGGGTTATACTTCTTATAAAAAACCTGTGACGCTACCAGAATGGAGAACATGAAAACCGCACGTATCACCGATGGCGACAACCCGGTAAGAAAAGCATAGAACCACAGAATGAGCAATACGCTGACGAGAGCTGTTCTTCTGGATATGAATGAGGAGATTCGTTCAAAACAAAACATCAACAAAAGCAAAAGAATACCGACATGTAAACCCGATACAGCCAACACATGCATTGCTCCGGTATTTCCAAACGTTTCGCGTATCTCACTATCTAAAAGTGCTTTATCGCCCAGCACAATAGCTTTTACGACGGCCCTTTGTTCACCAACAAAATTGTCATCCACCGTTTCAGACAAATACTTTCTGACCTTTTCAACCGTAGAGGAAAACACATCTGGAGCAGCATGATCTACAAGTTTAAAATCCTCCTCTCCGACAAACAACATTCCGGAGATCCCCTTCGAACGCCAATATTTCTCAGCATCAAACTCACCGGGATTCCCATTGTTCCGTATCCTGTTAATTTCCGTTGGACACAAGATCTTATCACCTTGTTGAAGCGTCAAGTCACCAGTCTGCACGTACGCCAAGACCTTACCTGATATATTTTCAGGTTTTCCATTTCGTATCCTTTGTTCTGCGTCCAAAACGCATTTATTCCACCCACTTGCACTGACTGAAAACTCACTGACCTTCATAATATAGGAATCATCTTCCCGATGAGAGGAAACAAGATCGTTGGATTGACGCAAACCACTGTTCATTTGCTGATGCAAGATCCCTAGAGCAAACAATATCAATCCGGAAAGCAACATGAAGACTCTGCCTCTTATGATCCCTTTGATAGCAAGAAGAAGAAATCCAAGAGATGCAAACGAGATCGCCGCAAGATATTGGTCCGAGGATCCAATTACTGAGCCCAATAAAACTCCACCAGCGAAGCAGCTGAAGATAAACACGAATGGTTTCGAATAGTAATATAGGCTCAGGTTGATATTCAACATGTTGAATACAAAAAAAGCAATATTTTCGGATCGGACGATTTTTAAAGGTTTAATCTCTTCTTGAGCAAGACATATCAATCGTATATCCGCTTGATTGTTTATCTTTGCGCTCTCAAATTACAGATAAAATGATCAATGTAACACTTCCCGATGGTTCGGTAAGACAATATGAGCAGGGTGTATCCTCTTTGGATGTGGCCCGCAGTATCTCTGAAGGTCTTGCACGAAATGTCCTGGCTGCTAAAGTGAACGGTCAGGTAGTAGATGCGACTCGCCCCTTGAATGCGGATTGTACGATGCAGTTGCTGACCTGGAACGATGAGGATGGGAAGTCGACCATGTGGCATTCATCTGCCCACTTGATGGCAGAGGCGATCGAATTTTATTATCCGGGAGTGAAACTGGCGATTGGTCCTCCTGTTGCCAACGGTTTTTACTACGACGTAGATTTTCTGGAGCACAACATTACTGAAAAGGATCTCGAGAAGATCGAACAGAAAATGAAAGAACTTGCTAAAGAGAAAAATCCTTACGTGAGACAGGAGATCTCTAAGGCAGATGCCATTGCCTATTTCAAAGAAAAGAATGATCCCTACAAACTGGAACTTCTTGAAGGATTGGAAGACGGTGACATTACCTTTTACACGCAAGGAAACTTTACGGACCTTTGCCGTGGGCCACATATTCCTGACACAGGTTTCATCAAAGCCGTTAAACTACTTTCCATTGCTGGAGCATATTGGAGAGGAGATGAGAAGAACAAGCAGTTGACAAGAATATATGGTGTAACATTCCCCAAGCAAGCAGAGCTTGAAGAGCATTTGCAACGATTGGAGGAAGCAAAGCGCCGTGACCACCGTAAACTTGGAAAGGAACTGGAACTGTTCACTTTCTCTCAAAAAGTCGGACAAGGTTTGCCGTTATGGTTACCGAAAGGTGCTGCGTTAAGAGAAAGACTGGAGAACTTCTTGAAAAAAGCTCAGCGTCAGGCTGGTTACGATCAGGTGATCACTCCACACATTGGAAATAAAGAACTTTACGTCACTTCTGGGCACTATGCCAAGTATGGTGCAGACTCTTTCCAGCCTATCCGAACTCCGGATGTGGATGAGGAATTCCTGTTGAAGCCGATGAACTGTCCTCACCATTGTGAGATCTTCAAATCAAAGCCAAGATCGTACAAGGATCTTCCTGCTCGATTTGCTGAGTTCGGAACCGTATACCGTTACGAACAATCAGGTGAATTGCATGGATTAACGAGAGTTCGTGGCTTTACTCAGGATGATGCACACATCTTTTGTACACAGGACCAGGTGAAGGATGAATTCAAGAAGGTGATCGATCTTGTATTGTACATCTTTAAAACGCTCAAATTTGACAAGTTCAAAGCGCAGATCTCCCTTCGCGATCCTGAGAATCCAACTAAATACATCGGCAGCGATGAAAACTGGGAAAAAGCAGAGCGAGCGATCATCGAAGCCGCGGCAGAAAAAGGACTTCCGACAGTAGTTGAACTTGGAGAAGCTGCTTTCTACGGTCCGAAATTGGATTTCATGGTGCAAGATGCTTTGGGTAGAGAATGGCAGCTGGGAACAATTCAGGTAGATTACAACCTTCCTGAGCGTTTCGAACTCGAATATACAGGTGCAGATAACGGAAAACATCGTCCTGTAATGATCCACAGAGCACCATTCGGATCAATGGAGCGCTTTGTTGCTGTCTTGTTGGAACATTGTGCAGGAGACTTCCCGCTTTGGCTTTCAACTGAGCAATATGCCATCTTACCGATCTCAGAGAAATACAACGACTACGCACAAAATATTTCGCAATTGCTAAATAATTACGATATTCGCGGATTCGTTGACGATCGCAACGAAAAAATTGGCAAGAAAATAAGGGAGGCTGAATTGAAAAAGATCCCGTTCATGCTGGTTGTTGGTGAGAAAGAAGCTGAACAAAATGAAGTTTCTGTTCGCCAACGCGGAGCAGGTGACAAAGGTTCAATGAGTATTGAGCAGTTCAGTGACCTGGTTCGAAGAACGATCGAAGAGGAGCTATCTTCTAACCTTTAAATATTGAATGAGAAAAAACACTAAAAAACCTTTTGTAAGAGAGGAAAAGGAAGAACACAAGATCAACGAGAAGATCACCGCGCGTGAGATCCGTCTTGTAATGGAAGGCGAAGAGCCAAAGGTACTTTCAACAAGTGAGGCTTTACGCATGGCTGAAGAGCAGGAACTTGACCTGGTTGAGATCTCTCCGAATGCAGTTCCACCGGTATGTAAAATAATGGATTACCGTAAATTCCTTTACAATCAGAAAAGAAAGCAAAAGGAATTGAAGGCGAAACAAAGTAAGGTTGTTTTGAAAGAGGTTCGTTTTGGACCGAACACAGACGATCACGATTTCAACTTCAAACTGGCTCACGCCAGAAAGTTCCTTGAAGAAGGAAACAAGGTGAAAGCATACGTGTTTTTCCGCGGTCGTACGATCGTATTCAAAGACAGAGGAGAGATCCTTTTGTTGAAGTTTGCGCAGGAACTTGCAGATATTGGTGCCGTAGAACAATTGCCAAAACTGGAGGGAAAGCGAATGATCATTATGATCAACCCGAAGAAAAAATAAATTAAGAGTTTAGAACATAGAACTAAGAGTGAAGCACTCTGAATTCATAACTCTAAATTCTAAACTCAAAAAGAAGCTGTATAGAGTTAACTTTTAAAAAGAAGAGAGATGCCAAAAATGAAAACTAAATCCAGTGCGAAGAAGCGATTCACTATCACTGGAAGCGGTAAGATCAAAAGAAAGCACGCCTTCAAAAGTCACATCTTAACAAAGAAGTCGACAAAAAGAAAGCGTAACCTGACACATGCAGGACTAGTTGATGGTTCTGACTTGTCAAATATTAAATTGCAATTGTGCATGAAGTAATTCACTGCGGTGAATTATGCACGATTCGGTTTTTATTGTTTAACCCGGTACATGAGTAACTAAGTCTCTTGGAACAACAGAGCACCATTTATCAAAAAACTAAATAAATATGCCTAGATCAGTCAATCACGTAGCTTCAAGAGCGCGTAGAAAAAATTTGATGAAGCTGTCTAAAGGATACTTTGGACGCAGAAAGAACGTTTGGACAGTAGCAAAGAACGCGATCGAAAAAGGTCTCGTTTACGCGTACATCGGACGTAAGCAAAAGAAAAGAAACTTCCGTTCACTGTGGATCGCGCGTATCAACGCGGGAGCACGTCAGCACGGAATGAGCTATTCTCAATTCATCGGAGCTGTACACAAGAGTGGGATCGAATTGAACCGTAAGGTTCTTGCAGACCTTGCACTTAACCATCCTGAAGCATTCAAGGCGGTTGTTGACGCAGTGAAGAAGTAAATAAAATTATACTCTATACACAGAAATCCCGGTGAGTCTCATCGGGATTTTTTTTGTTTTTAAACGAACCGCCTTTATCCAACAAAAAGCGGGAGCCCTTTCGAACCCCCGCTTTAGTATGAAGAAAACTACTATTTACTTCTTATCATTCACTTCTTCGAAGTCTACATCTGTCACCTCGTCACCCGGATTTGATCCACCTTGAGCTCCTGCTCCGGCATCACCACCCTGGTTAGCGGCGTTATACATGTCTTGAGAAGCTGCCTGGAATGCATTGTTCAATCGTTCCATTGCCGGCTCAAGATTTGCCATGTTCTTCGCTTCGAACTCCTTCTTCAATTCAGCAAGCGCATCTTCGATCGGTTGCTTCTTTTCTGCAGGAATCTTGTCACCATACTCTTTCAACTGACGCTCAGTCTGGAAGATCGTCGAGTCAACCTTATTCACAAGATCAGCTTCTTCACGACGCTTTTTGTCTTCTTCTGCGTGTGCTTCTGCTTCCGCCTTCATTCGTTGGATCTCTTCGTCAGAAAGTCCTGAAGATGCTTCGATCTTGATCGATTGCTGCTTACCTGTACCTTTATCCTTTGCTGAGATCTGCATGATTCCGTTCGCATCAATATCGAAAGTTACTTCGATCTGAGGAACACCTCTTGGTGCCGGTGGAATATCTGTCAGCTGAAAACGTCCAAGCGTCTTATTGTCGTTTGCCATTGCACGCTCTCCTTGTAACACGTGGATATCAACTGAAGGCTGGTTATCCGATGCTGTTGAGAACACTTCTGATTTTTTCGTAGGAATAGTAGTGTTTGCTTCGATCAACTTCGTGAAGACACCACCCATTGTTTCGATTCCAAGAGAAAGTGGAATGACATCTAAAAGAAGGACATCCTTCACTTCACCTGTCAAAACACCACCTTGAATAGCTGCTCCAACCGCAACCACCTCATCCGGATTCACCCCTTTTGAAGGTGCCTTTCCAAAGAACTTTTCTACTGCATCCTGAATGATCGGAATACGCGTTGAACCTCCTACCAGGATCACATCATCGATATCGCTTGTTGACAATCCTGCATTCTTCAATGCCGAACGACAAGGAGCAATTGTTCTTTCAACGATCGAAGCGATCAATTGCTCGAACTTCGAACGCTGCAGAGTTCTTACCAAGTGCTTTGGAATTCCATTTACAGGCATGATGTACGGCAAGTTGATCTCCGTTGAAGTTGTCGATGACAACTCGATCTTTGCTTTTTCTGCTGCTTCTTTCAAACGCTGAAGTGCCATAGGGTCCTGACGAAGGTCCAAACCTTCTTCAGCCTTGAACTCTTCTGCCAACCAGTTGATGATCGCGTCATCCACATCATCACCACCAAGGTGCGTGTCTCCGTCTGTTGCTAATACTTCAAATACTCCGTCTCCAAGTTCAAGAACAGAAACGTCATGTGTTCCTCCACCAAAGTCGAAAACAACGATCTTCATGTCTTTCCCTTTCTTATCAAGACCATAAGCCAGAGCAGCAGCTGTAGGCTCGTTGATGATACGCTTGATCGATAGACCAGCGATCTCCCCGGCTTCTTTCGTCGCCTGACGCTGAGCATCGTTGAAATACGCAGGAACTGTAACTACAGCTTCCGTTACTTCGTGTCCAAGGTAATCCTCAGCTGTCTTCTTCATTTTCTGAAGGATCATCGCTGAGATCTCCTGTGGAGAATAAAGTCTGTCATCAATTTTAACACGTGGCGTATTGTTGTCGCCCTTTACTACTTCATAAGGTACTCTACTGATCTCTTTTGAAGACTCATCAAAAGAAGTCCCCATGAATCGCTTGATCGAATAGATCGTTTTTGTTGGGTTCGTGATGGCCTGACGCTTTGCCGGATCACCAACCTTACGCTCACCCCCCTCTACGAATGCCACAACTGAAGGCGTCGTTCTCTTTCCTTCCGAGTTGGCAATTACTACCGGCTCATTTCCTTCCATTACAGAAACACACGAGTTGGTAGTTCCCAGGTCAATTCCAATTATCTTTCCCATATCACTTTGTTTTATTTCGATTAAAATCTGCTGACATTTGACAAGCTTTGTGCCATCGTCTTTTTCAGTCAGATTCGTGTCAATTATGACAGAAACAGGTGGAAAACTCAGTTCATTTGCTGTCGAATTGTCATATTTTGTGACAAAGAAATGGTCAATCAATAAATTCCAAAATGGAAAAGCGTACATTTGAGAAAAACGCCGCCATGAGAATCTTTATACTTCTTACGTTGATCGGAACCCTTATCAGTGTCTCTTCCTGCAACCTGAATTCCAGCAGTGGGGCGTTGGATTACAACAATGTGATCGTAGACGAACAGACGAAGATCCTTGAAATGTTTGTTGCCTTCACTGAATTGCAGGGAGATCAGTTAAATGAACTGGATAAGGCGCGTCTGAAGATCATCGACCAATGCACGGCTTCATTGACAGTACTGGAAGGACTATCTGATTATGAAGGTAACATTCGTTTTCGTGACGCTGCGATCGAACTTTTCCGCTTTTATCGCATGACATGTGAAAATGCATACAAGGAAATGATCGACATCCTCAGGAAAGGTGAAGAAATCACAGAGGTTGACCTAAAAAGACTGGAGGAGATCAATGCCAGTGTTGAAGCGAGAGAAGTCGTACTGGACAATGCATTGCAGGCAGCACAAGAAGAATTCACAGGGAAATACAACATCTCTTTGCAGAAAACGGAAATGCAAGACAAGATCGATGAAATGAACAAGTGATCGTTCTAGGGAAAAACGAAGCTGCCGTCCGACGAATATTTAACCTTTAACTCAGGTAAGTCAACAGAGGTCAATTGTTTCACCTGCAGAAATGCCCCTTTATCCGGATCCAGCTTAGGTCCACCCTCCCCGATCTGTTTTGTCGAGATCACCTTTCCACTAACAAATTTACCATCGCGGGTCAACTTCAACTCAAAGAGCGGAGCCATTCCACTCACTCCTTTCAGGTTAAATCTTCCGTAAGTACAGAAATTACCCATTGAATATGTAATGAAGCGTCCTTTGTAATGATCAATAGCCCGTGTAACATGCGGTCCATGCCCCAACAGGACATCAGCACCTGCATCTATTGCGACGCGTGAAAATTCGTACACGTTACCCCGGTCCTCTTCATAAAAGATCTCCGTCTTCCTGGTGATGTGTGTCTTCGACGATCCTTCAGCCCCTCCATGAAAAGAAACGATAACAATGTCACAAATAGAATCCAGTTTCTGAACAACTGAACGAAGTGTTTCGTAATCTGTTATCTGTAAACAGGCTGTGTTTGGCGCGAATGCAGTCATTCCAATTTTCACACCCTTCACTGTCATTGTATCCCAAGGGCAACTTTCCAGTCCAGCATATCGAATTCCGGCCTCGCGTAAAACTCTTTGTGTATTCACACGACCTTCTTCCCCAAAATCACCCATATGATTGTTGGCAACAGACAGAAAATTAAATCCTGCTGCTTTAAGTTGAGGAACAAAATATTCTGGCTGACGAAAAGCATAACATTTGGTTGAATCGGAGCACTTTTTGACCTTGCCACCCTCATTCAATACGGTTCCTTCCAAATTTCCAAATACAATGTCTCCACTTTTTAAAATAGAGTGCATTGGCTCGAGCAGGTGAAGATCGGAAGGAGGCAAATAGGATGGTGATGGAAAATTGGTCCCCATCATAATATCACCAACCGCGATTAAAGTGATCAAGGTGTCGAGCGGCTCAGGTTCCTGAATAACCGATCTTTTAAAAGGCATCTTCGCTTTCGATCGAAATGGCACAAATGCCATGAATACACCTCCGACAAGTGCAATAGAGAAAAGTGCTATCTTCATTTTCTTCTTCAAATTAGTCGAAAGCTTTGAATGAATTCTTGCTCATTTCGATCAGTTTCTCGTATTGTGCCGGCGATAGATCCGAATGATAGTAGTGGATCGGATTCACCTTTTTACCACCTTTTTCAACTTCGTAATGCAAATGTGGACCTGTTGATTTACCTGTATTCCCAACTAAACCGATCAATTCACCGCGTTTAACACGCTGTCCCGGTTTGACTTTAAATGCACTCAAATGTGCATAACGCGTTTTATATCCGAAACCGTGATTGATCACAATACTGTTCCCATAGCCCCATCCGCTTTTTTCTGTTGCTTCGATCACTCCATCGCCTGTGGCATAAACGGCTGTTCCAACATTCGCAGTAAAATCCATTCCGGTATGCATTCGTCTGGTCTTATAGATCGGATCGATGCGGTAACCAAAACCGGAAGCCATTCTTTTTAGTTCTTTATTTCGAACTGGCTGAATTGCCGGAATACTGGACAACATTTTCTCCTTATTCTTAGCCAACTCGAGCAACTCCTTGAAAGACAAACTCTGACCGTGAAGTCTTCTCTCCAATTCATCCATTTTTGATGCGGTACTCTTCAAAAGTTCAGAGTTCGTATATCCGTCAAGATAGGCATAGCGATCACTTCCGCCAATACCCATAGTGCGCAATTCTTCAGGAAATTTATCTGCATATAAGGCAATACGGTAAAGATCTTCATCCCGCTTTTCCACGTCATCGAGCGTTCTGTTGATCAGATCAAGATCAGCCTGCATTCGAACCAGTTCATCTTTATACATTTCGATCTCCCGCTTCATCAGTTTCTCCCTTGGTGAATCCAACTGCTTTGAGAACAAGAAGGCAAAAAGCAATCCCATAACAATACTTGGGGAAAGATAAAGCAACCATTTCAGCACTTTCATTCCCCATGAATCATTCACTTCCTCGTAAGAAAGTGTCTGAGGATTATACCGATACCGCTTTTTTGACATGGTGCAAAGGTAGCTTGCTTATCTCAATAAACCATCTTAAAAAACCATAAATGGAAGGTCCAGCTCTCGTTTATATGCCTGAATTTCTACCTATATTCGCGGTCAAAACATAATGAACTGAGTAATGAATGAATTTTTAAGACAGGAATTTTACGGAAATAAGATCGAAAACTGGCTGATCTCATTTGGCATCCTGATCGGAGGAATTGTAGTTGCCAAAATCACCTACTGGATCATCGGGAAATATGTTAAACGATTAACAGCAAAGACCAAATCCCAATTGGATGACCTTTTGATCGACAAGTTGGAAGAACCTGTTGTGTACGCAATTGGCATCCTTGGTTTTTACTGGGGATTTCACCGTCTTCATTTCGGCGAAGGGATTGACAAGTTCTTTGAACACGTTTTTACGATTGTTTTCACGCTTAATGTAACCTGGTTGATCGTAAGAACCGCAGATGCCATTATTGAGGAATATATTATGCCCTTCGTGGAGCGATCAGAATCGGATCTTGATGATCAACTGATGCCTCTACTCAGAAAGGTATTCAAACTGATCCTGTGGTGCATGGGTATCATCATTGGTTTGAATAATGCAGGATTTGATGTCGCAGCGCTCATCGCAGGTCTCGGGATCGGAGGTTTGGCACTTGCACTGGCAGCACAGGATACAGTAAAAAACATCTTCGGCGGGATCATGGTCTATCTCGATAAACCATTCAAGATCGGTGATCGCATTGTGATCAGTGGCCATGACGGTTTTGTGGAAGAAATTGGAATCCGAAGTACAAGGATCCGAACGCTAGAGGGCCGACAGATCACTATTCCTAATGCTCAATTCAGTGAAAGTCCTATCGAAAACATTTCACGGGAGCCGGCAAGAAAAATAGTTCTCAATCTCGGATTAACTTATGAAACAAGCCCCGAAAAAATGGAAAGGGCCATGACCATACTGAAAGAGATCGCTTCCAACAATGAATCCGTTGGAGAAGATTCGATGGTTTCTTTCAATAGCTGGGGAGCTTCTGCCCTTGGTATCACTTTCATTTATTTCATACAACCCGGCAAGGACATTCTCATCACACAGACTGAAGTAAATCTGGAGATCCTGAAACGTTTCAATGCCGAAGGTCTGGACTTTGCCTATCCAACTCAAACCATTTACAGGAAATAGTTTCCCAATCGACTAAAGCACTATTTTTGCGCAATATAAAATGCACTACACATCATGACAGTTTCTGAGATCCGTAAAACATTCTTCGATTTCTTCGAATCCAAAGGACATCAAATTGTACCATCTGCGCCGATGGTTGTCAAAAACGACCCAACCTTGATGTTCACCAATGCCGGAATGAACCAGTTCAAGGACCTGTTTCTTGGTAACGCAGAACCGAAGTACAGAAGGATCGCCAACACGCAGAAATGTTTACGTGTATCCGGAAAACACAATGACCTGGAAGAAGTGGGAGTTGACACCTATCACCACACCATGTTCGAAATGCTCGGGAACTGGTCGTTTGGTGACTATTTTAAAGAAGAAGCGATCTCATGGGCTTGGGAATTGCTGACAGAAGTATACAAGATCCCAAAAGATAGATTATACGTCACCGTTTTTGAAGGCGACGCAAAAGATGGTGTTCCCAGAGACGAAGAAAGCATTGAGATCTGGAAAAGATTCATCGACCACGACAGGATCATCCTTGCCAGCAAAAAAGATAATTTCTGGGAAATGGGCGACACTGGTCCATGCGGACCGTGTACGGAGATCCATGTCGATCTGCGGTCCAAAGCAGAACGCGAAGTGATCGATGGAAAGACATTAGTAAACTACGATCATCCTCAGGTGATCGAGATCTGGAACAACGTTTTCATGCAATTCAACCGTAAAGCGGATGGAAGCCTCGAACCGTTGCCTGCAACACACGTCGATACAGGCATGGGCCTTGAGCGTCTGGCTATGGCACTTCAAGGAAAAACGTCCAATTACGATACAGATCTTTTCCAAGCACTCATTCGTCACATGGAAGAAGTGTCGGGTGTAAGATATGGAGAAAAAGAAGAGACCGACATCGCCTTGCGAGTGATCGCGGACCACGTTCGTGCCATCGCATTCTCGATCGCAGACGGCCAGCTTCCTTCCAACACCGGTGCAGGCTATGTCATCCGCCGAATCTTGAGACGCGCAGTTCGTTATGGTTACCAAACCCTTGGACTAAAAGAACCATTCCTCTGTGATCTTTCTGTTGTACTTGGCAAAGAAATGGGAGATCCATTTCAGGAACTGATCCAGCAAGGTGAATTGATCCAGAAAGTGATCCGTGAAGAAGAAGTGAGTTTCTTCCGTACCCTAGAACAAGGTATTCGAAGAATAGACAGCATCATTCAAAATTTAAAAGAAAGTGGTCAATCGCTGATCGACGGTATGGCCGTTTTCGAATTGTACGATACTTACGGGTTCCCAGTTGACCTTACTTCGCTCATTGCTCGTGAGAACGACCTGAGCATCGATGAGGAAGGCTTTAATGCAGAACTTCAAAAACAAAAAGACAGATCACGCGCAGCTACTGCAATCGAAACAGATGACTGGGTCATTTTATCGGACGATGCCGTTGAAGAGTTCGTAGGTTATGACAACCTGGAAACTGCTGTCAAGATCGTCAAATACCGAAAGGTTACTCAAAAACAAAAAACGTTCTTCCAGCTTGTATTCAACATTACTCCCTTTTACCCTGAAGGAGGAGGGCAGGTTGGGGATAAAGGATACATTGAAGCCAACGGAGAAAAAACCTTCATTTTTGATACCAAGAAAGAGAACAACCTTATTGTACATTTAAGCGAAAAACTTCCTTTGGACGTTGAAGGTGACTTCAAAGCTGTGGTCAATTCAACAAGAAGAGAAGCTTCAGCAAGCAATCACTCAGCAACCCACTTGTTGCATCATGCCCTACGCACTGTTCTGGGCACCCACGTTGAGCAAAAAGGTTCATTGGTAAATCCTGATTATCTGCGTTTCGACTTTTCTCATTTTGCAAAAGTTACGGATGAAGAACTGGCAGAAATTGAAGAATTGGTGAGCAACGCTAT
Source organism: uncultured Akkermansia sp. (assembly GCA_964593935.1). GTDB lineage: Bacteria > Bacteroidota > Bacteroidia > Flavobacteriales_D > Crocinitomicaceae > M0103. Next base: position 824,417 of record CAZQKN010000001.1, read on the forward strand.
TCGCGCCAATTTGCCTTTGGAAGAAGGTCGTGATGTGCCAATGGAAAAAGCAAAAGCAATGGGTGCAATGGCGCTCTTTGGTGAGAAATATGGTGATGCTGTCCGTGTGATCAAGTTTGGTGAATCGGTTGAACTTTGCGGTGGAACACACGTGCCTTCGACAGGTAAGATCGGAATCTTTAAGATCACTTCGGAATCAGCCGTTGCTGCCGGAATTCGTAGAATTGAAGCGATCACCTCTTCCGCCGCGGAGAATTATTTCCGCGATAAGGCAGAATTGCTCGACAAGGTGGCATTGACACTTCGCAATCCAAAAGACATTGTAAAAGCGGTTGAAGATCTTCAAACGAAGAACAATCAATTACAAAAAGAACTTGAGCAACTTCAAAAGGAAAAAGCATCGAACGTCAAGGGTTCTCTCAAATCAGCTATAGTCAACATAAATGGCATCAACTACCTGGAAGCAACGGTTGACCTCGATGGAGCTTCGATAAAAGATATCCTCTTCCAGCTAAAAGGAGAAGTGGAAAACTTTGTCGGTGTGATCGGCGGAAAAGACGGTGATAAATGCTCTATAAGCATCATTGCATCTGACGAGTTGGTGAACAAAGGAACTGTTCATGCGGGTAACCTTGTGAAAGAAGTGGCTAAACACATCAATGGTGGTGGTGGTGGACAAGCATTCTTCGCAACGGCCGGAGGTAAAAATGCAGGTGGACTGACAACTGCCTACAGCGAGATCCGGCAAAAGATGGGACTCTAAGGTTTCACGCTCCCTATTTTTTGTATAGTCTTTTCTTAAGGAAAGATGTTCCCTTGTGAATATATGAGATAGTTTCCGGTTCGAGTCGGAAGAAATAGACTGGTGCTATAAAAAGGACAAGTACTACTGTAGTTTGCACAATAAACTGCAGCAAAGCATGATCAAACAGATCTGCAGTGAGCAAACCGCTTAAGGCGGTTGACACTGCAAGAGCGATCACCACAAACTGTTTTGGTTCGAATGGATGAAGTTTGTAATAATACCAAACAAAGATCACTCTTCCGAGGTTGTATACAAGCAATGCTGCGGCGGTCGAAATTGCTGCTCCGATAATTCCCCAAACAGGAATGAAATAAAGGTTCATTACGAATACTGCTGCGATCAAAAACAGCGTGAAAAGTATGTCGTATTTATACTTTTTCGAAGTGACAAAAATGGATCCGTTGAGTCCGCAATACATATCGAGTACCTTCCCCATCATCAGAAAGAAGAAAACCCAGATCCCCGGAAGGAATTCCGGTTTCAAGAATCCAAACAGGACATCAACTGACAACCAAACCCAAAGAAAGAAGGCCAATCCTATGACCAACGAAACAGAACTGAATTTTCGGTAGAGGATCTGCATTTTGTCCATTTCCCTGTGTTTCCAATGATCAGCAACAAGCGGAACACTTATGCGATGCATAGACTTGTACGGCACCATCAATGCACTCGTAAAGAAAACCATCGTACTGTAAATACCAGTCGCTTCAAGTCCCTCCATCTGTGCGATCATCATCACATCAAGTGAACTGACGATCACAAATCCCAGTGTATTGACATAATTGAACGCAGAGAATTGAATGAGAATGGCCCTGAACCTTTTTGAGATCTGGATCGATCGGAAATTGAGATTCAACTCCTTCATCCGATAGAGATAGGCGATCAGAATGATCGTTGGAATGAAATAGAAAATACTGTGCAGAATAACGAACGAATCGAATGAGATCAGATCAAACCACAGTAACCCAAGCAATGCAGTAAGCGAAATCCTCAAAATGATGTCGTTGGCAACAACTGCCACAATATTCTTGTAAAAACTCCTAAGATAAACCTCGAAAACCAGGAAGAACACGTAGGCGATCCCGATGGGTATTATCCATAAATAATAATCAACAAACAATTCAGATCGTTTCAGGTACAAATCCTCGACCTCTTGCCTGAAGATGAGTGCTAAGAGGGTGAACAGAACTGCTCCGAAAAGTGCAATGAGCAGCATTAAAGGCAAAAATCCGTGATCCTTTTTTTCCTTATTCCTGAAAAAAGGGGCGAATTTCCAGGTAGTGTATACGGTTCCCAGGTTGGCAAACTGTGCAAAGAGTGTTCCCACCGAAACCAATAGATTCACTAATCCGATCTGCTCCGTACTTAAAATGATCAGGAACAATAAGCCTTTGTTCAGGTATCCCAGCGCTATCCCGATGTAAGACAACGACATGGTACGAAAAGCATCTTTTTGAACAATTCCCATAGGCGATGAAACAAAGATAAACCCTCCGATCGAATAATGACCACTTGTCGATTTTTATTAAATTTGGTGAGTTGTGAAAAAGGTACTCATTATCACCTATTATTGGCCACCAAGCGGTGGTAGTGGTGTGCAGCGCTGGTTGAAGTTTGTGAAGTACCTGCCGGAGTTCGGTGTTCAACCGATCATACTTACTGTTGACCCTGAATTCGCCACCTATCCTGCCCGCGATGAATCCTTACTGAGGGATGTATCCCCTGAATTGATCATCTACCGAACGAAATCCAAAGACATCTTCGATCTTTACCGCAAAGTCTCAGGAAAAGAAGCCCCTCATTCCGGTTTTGCGAACGAAAAGAAAGTGCGCTGGACAGACAAAGTATTTCGTTTCATTCGCGGCAACTTTTTCATTCCCGATGCTCGCATAGGTTGGAATAAATTTGCACTGGAACAAGCCAGAAAGATCATTCATGAACACAACATCGATACGATCATTACCAGTTCACCTCCCCACTCTACCCAACTCATCGGACTTCAACTGAAAAAAGAGTTTCCCCTAACGTGGATTGCCGATCTGAGAGATCCATGGAGTGAATTGTTCTACAATAAGGAATTGCACCGAACGAAATTAGCCATCGACAAGGATAAACGATTCGAAGATGCCGTTTTATACTCGGCCGATCATCTTGTTGTTGTCAGCGACGCAATCCGCCGATCATTCGGGAAAGGAAAAAAGGATGTACTGAACAAGACCCATGTCATACCCAACGGATTTGATGAGGCAGACTTTCCTGATTCAGTCCCACAAAAGAACAGTACGTTTCAATACATCAGTTACATAGGCAACCTCGGACCACAATATCCTGTGAACGGCTTCCTGAAAGCCTTCACCGTTTTCTCGAAAGACCATGAGAATTGGAAACTGCGTTTTATCGGCAATTGCCATCCCGGCGTGAAAAGAAATGTTGAAGAACTGGATCTGAACAACAAAGTAGAGTTCGTTTCCTACGTTCCACACAATGAAGCGGTAAATTACATGATCTCGTCCGATGCTTTGTTAATGATCATTCCTGAAATTGAAGAGAACAAAGGCATCCTGACCGGAAAACTCTTTGAATACATCGCCACTTCCCGACCGGTGATCAATATTGGACCGACAGATGGTGACGCTGCACGCATCCTATCTGAATTCTCCCAATCGGCGACAATAGAAAAAGATGAGGTCGATCATATGATCAGCTTTCTGGAAAGACTCGATAACAGCTCATATACTGAACCTTCAAAGGGACGAATGAAGTATTCCAGAAGAAATTTAACCCGACAAATTGCAGCCTTAATCCCAAACTGATATGTGCGGTATACACGGATTCATCTCCCCGAAAAGGGAACAACAAAGTTCACGTGAACTGATCGAGCGGATGGTGCGTTCAACCCTGCATCGTGGCCCGGATCACAGCGAAACTGTGGCATTGCATCCCGCATATCTTGGTCACAACAGATTGAGCATTATTGACCTTCAAGCAGAAGCCAATCAACCGATGCATTTCGGTAAACACTGGATCGTTTTTAACGGTGAGATCTATAATTACAAGGAGCTGCGCGAAGAACTCCTGCAAAAAGGCATCACGTTTACCACTAGTTCAGACACCGAAGTTGTCCTGAGAAGTTTTGCGTTGGAAGGAGAAAAATGCGTTGAAAAGTTCATAGGAATGTGGGCTTTCGCGATCTATGATGAAGAGTCGAAGGACCTCTTCTGTTCGCGGGATCGTTTTGGGATCAAACCTTTCAATTACATCCATAGCGGGAATGAACTGTACTTTTCATCGGAGATCAAATCGTTGAGACAGACCCCTGTTTTCAGTTCGGAACTCAATCTTAATCAAGTAGGCCGCGGATTACAACTCGGATGGGTCGGATTTGAAGAACAAACCTATTTTCAATCCATCAAACAACTCGAAGCAGGTTGTAACCTTACTTTCAGCAATGGCCAACTTGAAATAAAGTCATATTGGAACTATCCTTCCGAAGAAAGAAAGTTAAAGTTGAATGAAGCCGTTGAGCAATTTCGGGATCTGTTCAACGATTCACTTAAATTACATGTCAGGAGCGACGTGCCGATCGGTGCAACGCTGAGCGGTGGGATCGACAGTTCGAGTATCGTGTGTTCCATGCTGAACAATGGCCTCAGCGATCAATTGAAAACCTTTTCGATCTATTACGAAGGGACCAGCGGTTTTGATGAGCGACCTTTCATCGAGACCATTCGTGAAAAATATAGCGGAAAATTTGATCTGAAATACTATTCACCCAATGACAGGGAGATCGCTGAGGATTTTCATGCGATCAGTCATACGATGGATGTGCCTCTTTCCGGTTCTTCGCCCATTTCGCAATATTACGTAATGAAGCTGGCAGCGAAACACGACATCAAAGTCATCCTCAGTGGTCAGGGAGCCGACGATTACATGGGTGGGTACATGCATGCCTATTACCGTTCCATCGCTCAAAAAGCCAGAAAACTACAATTTGGAAAAGCACTCAGTGAATTGAAAAATTACCGAAAGATCCATGAGGCTTCCGGTTCCAAGTTATTAAACCTTGCTTCCAAATCTGCGCTCAGCACGATCATGAATGAGGATGCGCTGTACAAGTTCGAGTATTTCAACTACTTCCCTTTCATGCTGGACAAAAAACAGGATTGGGAACATTTTGAACCGTTCAACTCCGGCAAACTGAATTCATTTCATTACGCCTTAATGAAGTATTCATCTTTGCCTACATTGCTGCATTATGAGGACCGCAATTCGATGGCGCATTCCATAGAGAGCCGCGTTCCCTTCCTCGATCACCGATTGGTCGAATTGCTTTTCACCGTTCCCGATGAATTGAAAATGAAAGACGGCTGGACGAAATACATACTTCGTTCTTCAATGGAAAAAGTATTACCAGAGCAGATCCAATGGCGCACAGATAAAAAAGGTTTCGTCACACCTGGAGAAATTCTTTGGTTACGCGGACCATTGTCTCATTTGCTAGATATCGACCTCAAGCGAATGCCTTTCGTCAATAAAGAAAGAGCTGAGAAAGTGCTCCATGACTTCAAGAAAGGCGACAACTCCAAAGCTAACCTTGTATGGCGTCTTGCCAGCCTTCACTACTGGCTGAAGGAATTCAATTAGATCCTTGCAGAAACCAGAAGGTAGTATCTGTTAAGCCATTCGTTGTATTGTACATCGGATAATCCTTTAGCAGATCAAAGACAACCTTGTAATGATCGCGTTCGCTGTTGTCAAGTATAACGACCCCGTTCTTCTTCATTTTGGGAAGAGCATAATAGAGGCATTCAGGTCGCGCGCGACCATCCACCAAAACAAAATCAAGACTATTATCGGGAAGATCCTGTGCAGCAAGGAAGTAGTTGACGTAATCACGGCGAACCTTGAAATTAAGTTCCTTTTCCATTTCAAATTCTTTATCCTTGAATTCACCCGGATTATTCGATGGAACAAATCGGTAATCAACATTGTCGATACCCTCCTTCTTAAAGCGCTCACTGATCATTTTGAACCAGTCTTCATTGTGTTCGACAGAGATTAACTTCTTTACTTTCGGAGCTGTGAACAAAGTACTGATCCCTGAACCGAACTCCAGGCCGACCATGTCCTTGGTCAGATGATCTTTAAGAAAGCGAACACTGGAAGGAGAAAGCCATGGACACGGATCGTTCGCTTTTCTGAACGAGGAATAGCGCACCTTCAAAATAGGTCGCAAAATACGGTACAATAGATACCCTTTTTCTCCTTTTGATCGCAAGTAACTGCGTTTTACAGTGAACAGGCCACTGTCCATTCTCTTCAGTTGTTCAAGTCTCTTATCAGCCATATACCTTTGACAATTCGATCAGTTTTTGGGAGTCCAGATCCCAGTTGTATTCATTCTGCGCCAGATTGAACGCATTTTCCACTTTCATTTTTACTTCCTCCGGGTGATCCGCGATATAACGGATCAGATCTGCACACGATCGAACGTTATCGGCTTCGAATACAAATCCGGCATTATGTTCACCAAGGATCCTCATCATGGGCTTACAGGAACTGACCAACAATGGTGCTTTCTGCAGCATGATCTGAAAAAGTTTGTGAGGAATGGTGTGATCCGTATGCTCATTCTTGATGTGAGGGATCACATTGATCTGAACATTGGAAATATAATAATTGATCTTCTTAAAATTTCGGTATCCCTGAAACGCAAAACTCTCAGGATAGCCCGTATGCATCGCACGTTCTTTTAAACTGTTCACATAAGCGGTATTTCCTCCTCCAACGATCACAAAGGCCACCTTTTCACCTCCGTCGCGCAACAATTTCACGGCATCAATGATCGTCTCAAGTCCTCTTACCGGACTGATACCACCAACGTAACCCAGATAAAAAGTGTCCTTTTCAAAGATAAAGTCATCCGGTTCCGACTGCGCGGTGAAATCAAGCTTTTCATAATTTGAAACAACTGTGATCCGTTCATGGCTGATCCCGTATTCGCGGATCAACTTCTCTTTCATTTCATCAACAACTGCGATAATGTGATCGGGTTTTCGGATCCAGCGTGCCTCGTATTTCTTCCAGCGTTTATATGAGAAAAAGATCCTGTCCTTCAGTTCCTTCAGAAAACCTTTGGTTGAAAAGCGCAACTCCTCCAGCATTTCAGGATAGTTCTCATGCATGTCGAGGATCACTTTTTGATCTTTTCTCATCAACAGAACCGTTTTGATCAATGCGAGATCGTGAACGTGTAAAGTGGAAGCCTTGTGATCCTTGAAAAAGCGCTTCAATCCGAAATAAAAGAGCAGATCTACGAAAAAGAGCGCAGTGACCATGTCGTTGATCCCCTTCACCTGATGGGAATAATGTCGACCGATACGATAAACCTCTACCCCGTTGATCACTTCATGACGTTGCTCCCCTTTTTTCCATCGTGTGATAATTCGAAGCGCTATCCCGGCGGCTGCCATCGACTCCGCTTCTTTCCTCACCCGGATATCCTGCGGATAACTGCCATCAAGGATCATGGTATACATATCAGCCCTCGGATAGAATTTGATCCAACACCTGAACAACACGCTGTGTAGCCTTTCCATCCCAAAGCGGTGGAACAATGCTTCCTTCCGTATTTGCGTTTTCCAATCTATCCAGGATCGCATCCGGATCGAACTCCATGAGTATGTTGGTACCCAGATCAATTGTTACAGGTCGCTCAGTATTTTCACGAAGCGTTATACAAGGGATCTGCAAGAAAGTCGTTTCCTCCTGAATTCCTCCCGAATCTGTAATAACGGCTTTTGCACCGGAAATGAGCTTCTGAAAGGTGAAGTAATCTAAAGGTTCGCACAACTCCAGTCCTTCCAGTGAAACGAGTGTGTCGTAGTATCCGAACTCGCGGAATTTCTTCTCCGTTCGCGGATGGATCGGAAAGATGACCTTATTTCTTTCGGTCAGTCGGGAAAGAAGTTTTAGTGTTTTGAGGATTCCTTCTTCTGTATCGACATTCGAAGGACGATGCAAAGTCAACAACAAATATTCACCGCTCGTGTCAACTGTCGTCTCGGCTTGTTGTATTTCATTCTTGAACGCGACCAGCGTATCGATCATCGTGTTTCCCACAAAATGAATACGGTCCTTTGATCTGTTCTCCCGGATCAGGTTATCGTAACCACTCTGCTCGGTAACAAAGTAATGATCCGTGATCTCATCCGTTAGGATGCGATTGATCTCTTCCGGCATGTCGCGATCGTAACTTCGCAATCCGCTCTCCAGATGAGCGAGTTTGATCCCCATTTTATTGGCAACGATCGCGCCTCCAAGGGTTGTGTTCACATCACCAACAACAATGAGCAGATTAACCGGATCTTTGATCAGGTCTTCTGAAAGATGAAAGATAATGTGTCCAAGATGACTGGCAGGGTGACCATTAAAAGCAGGAAGTATGGTATCAACGCTCAATCCGAACTGTTCGAAAAAGACCGAAGACACACTTTCCGTGTAGTGTTGATTGCTGTGAATGATCCGTAAACTGTGTTGCGGATAATGATTCAGCTCTTTGCGGAACTGAGTGATCTTTACAAAATTGGGTCGGGTACCTACCAGTATTCCGATCTTTGCCATCTTACGCCTTTTTCGGTTTACATTCCATATACCCTGCGCCTAACAAAGCACCCAGAAGAAGGATCGAACTGATCAACGCAACGGTAGAACCTGTTTTGAACGACGCCGGTTCGAACTTCCATTCGATCGTGTGCTCTCCTGCCGGAACCATCGCCGCACGCAGGATGTAATTCACACGGAAGGTCTCTACCTCTTTACCATCGATATAACAATTCCAGCCATCAGGATAATAGATCTCGCTGAATACTGCCGGCAATTCCGCTTTCGATCTCGACTTGTACGTCAAGACGTTTGTTCCGTATTTCTCCAGTTTGATCGTGCTTGTTGAATCAGCCGCGTACGTTGACTTCAGTTTTCCTGCCACCGATGAAAAATCACCCGTGTGGATAACCGCTTCTTTTTTCGTGTTCAGACCTTTCAGCGCCAACATTTCTTCGTTTGCGGAATTCACTTTGCGGATCGAAGATACAAACCATGCTTCACCGTTCGTATTCAAGTTACGAACCGCCGGTCTTGAACGGTCCAATATCACATACTTCGTATTCAACATGTTCAATATGGCCACAGAATCCGAGAAAGGAACAGCACCCACCTGAATTGTATCGAATACGGCCTGAGCCTGATCCGGTGCGATCGGCATTGTCATAGCATACAACTGAAGCTTCTTATTTTTCTCGGCGCTGATCTCCTTGTTCATGATCTGCATCTCCGGTCCGATGTAGAAATCTATGATCTCCTGATAACGCTTAAGCTTCGCACCATGGTATCCTCCGATACTCTTGTGGAAATAACTGGTCATCGTTTCATTGAAAGGATTGGCAAAATTGAAAACGCGGTAATCGGTATTCAAGTTCAATGCACCAAAGGCCGCCAGGATCTCCTGATCATCATTCTTTTCGATTCCCGCGTAAAATTCGTTGTCCTCAGCGATCTTCGCTTTGAGAGTTCTTTGCTTCTCATTGAATGACGGTAGCTGCCCAGCTTCAGCGTTCAGGATCGACATGTCCGCATTTTCAGGACGGAAAGGAATTCCTGTAGCATCCGCTTCTTCGTAGCTCAAGTACCTTCCTCGGTCCTCTTCATTGTTCAGGTAGCGCTTTGCCAGTGACATATTATCGGCAAGCACAGCGATCGAAGTCACTGCGATAACGATAGCATTGGAGATCTTGGTATAGGCACTAAGCAAAATGAGTCCGCATCCTACAAGGATAAGGAAGAGTGTGCGTCCAACATCGCTTTTATAGATCTCGATCCGCGTATTGACCAATGCTTCACGCAATCCTTCGAGGTATGAGATCTGTTGAGGATCCTGCGAGCCCGCAATCGCATCGGCAAACTGATCCATTTCTTCTGTGCGAAGGAAGGAACCGGAAATATCCGGGAAAGCAAACAGGACAACACCAATGAATGTCAAGACACCACTTCCGATCAACAAGGTCTTTTTGTTTCCGATCAAACCATCCTTTTTGAGCAACTGATCAAGGAAGAGCACACCCAAAGCAGGAATCATTACCTGCAAGAGCACAAGGATCATTTTCGAATCCCTGAACTTATTGTAAAGCGGGAATTTATTGATGAAGAAATCGTTGATCCCACCCGGATCCTTAGACGCAAGCAGCAGCACAAGAATGGTCAGTGCCAACATCGGCCACTTCAGTGAATCCTTCAGGAAGAACAGACCAAAGATGAAGAATACAACCATGATCACTCCGAAGTAGAATGCACCACCACTCATACGTTGACCACCCCAATAACGATTCATCTGCGATATTTGCTGAGCGTACTTGTTGTCAACGTTCATCATGATGTCTTCATCGTTACCGATGTAATCGTCTTTCGCACCCTTAGCGTTAGGTGCGATAATAGAGAGGATCTCTCCTTTTCCGTAGTTATACTCAAGGATGTAGTCTTTGTTCAAACCGTTCTGACCGTTTGGATCGCGATCAGCACCATCAGGCTGGATCGAAAGATCCGAAGCACCACGAGTGGTATGCTTGCTGTATTCGTATGTGGTCAGTAAGTTACTCATGGAAGGAGCAACGGCCAAAAGAGAACCAAGAACGAGACCACCGATAGACCGAGTTAAAAAGGAAAATTCTTTTGCTATGATCAGACGAATTGTCTCTGCCACGGCCACTGCGAAAAGCAAGAAGACAAGATAATACGTCATCTGGAAGTGATTCGCTGTCAGGTTCAAACCGAAGAAAAGGGCAAACACCAGCGAACCGAGCAACCATTTACCTCTGAACGCCAGGATCATTCCACCCAATGCAGGCGCCATGTAAGCGATCGCATTGACCTTGGTGATGTGTCCCGCCCCAAGATAAAGGACATTTATCGTTGAAAAACCAAATCCAATTGCCCCCAATATTCCCAGCCATGGATTGATACGCAAACACAAGGCAAAGATGTAGAAGCCCAGCATCATCATGAACAACATTCCAACCGGTTGTGGCAAGCCCAACTTCAGGATGCGGTCGACTTTTGTCAAAAGGTTTCCATCGTGCTTCACTGCAATCTGGTAGGCGGGCATACCGCTGAACATTGAATTGGTCCAAAGCGGTTCAGCATCGTTCACGAGGCGGTAATCAACGATCTCTTTCGCCATTCCTTTGAACTGCTTCACGTCCGACTGTCGGAGGCTGTAACCTTCCCAAACAGGAGAGAAATAAACCGCAGACAGTACGATGAACAAGACAACAGCCGTGATGTGTGGTAAAAATGTTTTTAGTTTTTGATTCATCCTTTTAACTCTTGTAAAACAAACGATCTTTCAGGAAAACATCTGACCGAAAGGTTCGTGTTTTCCTAAACAGGTCTAAAGTTACTAGGATTTTGTGTCCTTGGTCTATTTTTTGGAGAAAATGGCCGGGTTGTGGAAAAAATCACATTGTTAGCAGATCTCTTCTAACCGAAAATTCACACAATTTCCATTAGCATGACAAAAGTCATAATTTGATCCATGAGGACTCGGTACATTTGACATGAACTTAATTAAACTAACAATGGACATTCATTCAGCCAACTACCTTGTACCAGTTGATTTTACGCCTGCAGCAGTCAGTGCAACGCGTTTTGCGATCGAACTTGCAAAGAACGAAACGGATCACATCATTTTATTACATATCATCGGAAACGAAAGTGACCGTCATGTAGCTCAAATGAAGATGGACCAATTCTCCTCGGAATTTGAAGGAAGTGTTGCCAAGCTTACTACAAAAATAGTTGCCGGTTCACTCGCTACGGAAATAGAGAACGTGACCAAGATCATGGAAATAGACTTGATCGTCATGGGAACACATTGCATCACCGGACTTGGGAAAATGTTCAGAAGTCATGCCTTCAAGATCGTTGAGAAGGTTTCCGTTCCATTGATCATCGTACAGAAAGAAGCTTCTTTCAAAGCCATTAAGAAGATCGTTATGACGATCGATCTTGAAAGAGAAAGTGTTCAGATCCTTCGTATGGTGAGCAACCTGAGTAGAATATTCAATTCTGAGATCATTCTTGTAGCACAGGAAAAAACAACAGACATTGACCGTCAGCGCCAAAACATTAATCTTCAGGTCTGCAACAAAGTGTTGAGTGAGCAAAATATTCCGCACAAGATCGTGTTCGTGGACGGAAAGGATTTCGTAGGAAACATTTTCAAGATTTGTGTGGAAGAAGGTGCTGATCTACTCGCAGCGACATACTATCAGCAGCATGTTCACATTTTCACAGAATCTTTCGTTCAAACCCTGGCATACAATGATCTTCATATTCCATTATTGACGATGGACGTCGAAGGAACACATGCGGGTTCTTCGTTCAGTGCGATGGGAGGATAATTTTATCGAATGGACAATTGACAATGGACAATGGACAATTGGAGAGTGTTGGGAATAGTTTCCTCCCTTGAGGGAGGATTGAGGAGGGTGACCAACTCTTTGGACAATGGATAATTACGGATGATCAACAAAATTGGTCATTCGTAATTCGTCATTTGTAATTCTTAAAGCACGCGTGGGTTAGCGAAAAGCCTGACTTCTTCTCCGCTGATCGTGTTTCCGCAAAGGATGATCAAACGCTCCACAATGTTGCGCAATTCACGAATGTTACCGGTCCAGTCCGTTTCCTGAAGTGCTTTCAACGCGTCGTCGCTGAATTGCTTTCTAGGAACACCGTGTTCAGCACAGATCATGGTCATGAAATGCTCTGCCAGCAAAGGAATGTCTTCACGACGCTCATTCAGCGAAGGTACGTGGATGAGGATCACTGCCAATCGGTGATAAAGGTCTTCACGGAAGCGTCCTTCTTCGATCTCTTTGCGCAAGTCTTTGTTCGTTGCTGCCAATACGCGGCAATCGACCTTGATATCTCGTTCCCCTCCTACTCTTTGGATCACGTTTTCCTGCAAAGCACGAAGCACTTTTGCCTGGGCACTTGCCGACATATCCCCTATCTCATCCAGGAACAGTGTCCCACCCGATGCCAATTCAAATTTTCCTTTTTTATCTTTTACTGCTGAAGTGAAGGCTCCTTTTTCGTGACCAAACAATTCACTTTCGATCAATTCTGATGGAATAGCAGCACAATTGACCTCAATGAACGGGTTCTTCCTTCTGTTCGAATTATCGTGCAAAGCACGGGCCACCAATTCTTTTCCTGTTCCGTTACCTCCGGTGATGAGCACGCGTGCATCTGATGGAGCCACTTTTTCGATCATATCTTTGATGCGGTTGATCCCTTCGGATTCACCGATGATCGAACTTCCCTTGAAGCGACGAACAGTTGATTTCAATTGCTTTGTTTCCTCCACCATCACGGTGCGGTCCTTGGCGTTGCGAATGGTAACCAGGATCCTCGGCAGATCAAGCGGTTTCTCAATGAAATCGAACGCACCTTTTTTGATGGCCTGAACAGCCGTCTCCACATTTCCATGTCCACTGATCATGATGACCGGTGTTTCCACCTTGGCTTTCTGTAGGGCTTCAAGCACCTCCATCCCGTCCATCAAAGGCATTTTGATGTCACAAAAGATAATGTCGTAAAGTGTGGACGTCGCTTTATCCAAACCGTCCTTACCATTCTCCGCTTCATCTACTGCAAACTCCTCAAACTCGAGTATTTCACGCAATGCTCTGCGTATAGCACGTTCGTCATCTATGATCAGGATCTTTCCCATGAATGTTGTTGAATTTTCTGTAAAGATAACAGAAAGAGGATTTCAAACATCCATTGATCTTGGTTGGGAGTATTAAAACAATGTAGAAAACAAAAGATATGAACTAATGATTCAATGGTGAAAAAAAATGGCATATTCATTAAACCAATGCTCCCTCTTTCAGCGAACAAGGTGAAATGAGAACTTTCTTTACCCCGAGCTTTCGAATGATCCATCTCGTTTTGACCGCAGCGATAGGAGCCATCTTTTTTCTTATCGGGATGATCCATGGATTTTTATCCCGCTCGACCTGTGTTGAAGCGATGATCTCGTCGAGGCTTTGCAACAATTCGTCAAAGTTCACTTCGATCGAATGCAATTTCTCAGGAAACGGCTCGTAGTGCACCAGTTCATAGAATGTTTCAAAACTACCGGAAGCACCGATCAGCAGGTCAGAATGCTTTCCCTCGAAAAATCCTTCTGCGCGCTCCTCCAGCCAGTTCTCAATGTTCAGGATATCTTCCGGCGTGAGTGGATCATTGAATGCAAATTTCTGGTAGATCCTCGAAACCCCGATGTTCAAGGAAATCATATCGTTCACACCTTTGCTGTCGGCGAAGATGAATTCAGTACTTCCGCCACCAATATCCATGATCACTCCCGGATCTTTAAAATCGTAGGACCACTTTACGCCTTTATAGATCAGCTCTGCCTCACGCAGACCGGAAACGATTTCTATGTCCAGTCCAAGCTCGTCATGCGCGGCAGTGATAAACTCTCCGGCATTGGAAGCACCTCGGAGTGCTGAAGTTCCGATCGCATGAATACTTTCTACTTCCATTACTGTGCAGCTCGCACAGAAACGTTTCAGTGCACTCATGCCCCTTTCAAATGCTTCAGCCGTGAGGACACCATCGTTGATCCCTCCCATTCCCAGTGCGACGCCATCCTTCTCGGTGTGCACGACCTCAAAGGAATTCTCTTTCACATCTGCTATGAGCAAATTGAAAGTATTCGTTCCCAGATCGATCACTGCTTTTCTCATGTCAGCTCTTTTTCAACCACTTGATCAAGGTCGCAAAACGTATGCGGTGCCCGAACTGTAAGATACCATTTTTATACAAACGTCCGGCAATGGCCAGTGTTAAAAATGCACTCAAGATCAAAACGATCAGGGACAAGAAAAGGTGAAAAGTTTGTCCGGGAGCATAGCCCATAGACAGTTTAACCATGACGACTACCGGTGAGGTGAACGGCAGGTATTCAAAGATCCTCACTGCACTGCTTTCCGGGTTCTGCATGGTGAAATACCCGGCGTAAACCGCAAATATCAGCAAGAAAATGACCGGCAAAACGAACTGCTGTCCATCGCTCTCTGAACCTGAAGTTGCACCAATAGCAGCGAACAAGGCTCCGTAGAAGAAATAGCCTGCCACGAAGAACAGAAGGAAATAAGAGATCATCGTCGTGAAATTCACGCGCTGATAGATCAGGTCGACGAACTCATTGTACTCGCGTGCGGCGAACAATTGTTCAAGTCCGCTTTGCTGCTGCATTTCTGCAGTCATTTGAACGGCATCCAAATTTGAGGCATCAAAAATATCGACAAACAGGTAAGCCCGCATGAAATAAAGTCCGGCTGCAATGACCGCCAACCAGATAAAGAATTGAATAAAGGCCGCAAGCCCGATCCCGGCGATCTTACCAAACATCAACTGACGTGGGTGAACACTGGCGAGTAATACCTCCACAATTCGGTTACTCTTCTCTCTGGAAACGCTTCTGAGGATCGTCATTCCGAAAAGGAAGATAAAGACGAAGATCATCGTCCCGAAGAAGAAGCCCACCCAGCCGCGCTTATCGGATGACTCATCCATAGGGTCGTACACATTGCGGAAAGCAACATTCATGGGTTGCTTGATCTTGCGAAACTCACTGATCGACAAGTCGGTGAATTCATCCACCATTCGCTCTTCGAGGCGACGCTCGACATGGAACTGAACTTTTGTCTGTGTTCGGACTGCCGGTTTTTCTCTGAAAAAGACAAAGACCGTTTTATTCTGGAGCACCTTTTCGTTGATCTCGACCATGGCGTCGAAACCTTGAAAACGCTTACCATCACGGAATTCTTCGATCTCGAGATAACCGTCTCCAAACGAATAGGTCACCGACTTATCCTCGTTTGCCAGGATCTTATTGTCCATGATCCCCGCAGGATCGGTTATGAGCACATTCCAGCGTTGTTTTCCTTCACCACCGTATGCGAAAAGGATATAGGTGATCAGCAAAATGATCAAGGGTCCGATCACGGACATCAGTACAAAAGAGCGCGTACCGATCCTTTCCTTCAGTTCGCGCAAAGCGATCAACCAACTGTTATTCATGGCTCACCTCCTTTTTTTCTTGTACCAGTTCAATAAATATGTCTTGCATCGATGGAAGAACCTCCCAGGCTGCTTCAATTCGCACTTGACCCATCAAGACTTTCAAAAGGTCCTCAAAGGAATTGTCTCCGCGCATGCGAACACGTACCACGAAGCGATCATCGCCCAGAATATCTTTATCTTCTATTTCAAATCCCGACCAAAGTGCATTGACAAAAGCGATCATATTTCCTCTGAATCGCACCGCGTATAGTCCGGCCTTACGTTCTTCCTGCAATTCAGAAATGCGACCTTCCATGATCTTCTTCGACTGATGAATCAAGGCCGCCCTGTCGCAGATCTCTTCCACGCTGCGCATGTTATGTGTCGAAAGAATGATCGTTTTTCCTTTGGCTTTCATTTCGATCAGCTCCTGCTTGATCAACTCCACGTTTATCGGATCAAATCCACTGAAAGGTTCATCCAGGATCAATAGTTTAGGCTCATGCAGCACAGTACAAACGAACTGAACTTTCTGCGCCATTCCTTTTGAAAGCTCTTCAATGCGCTTCTTACGCCAGTCGTTCATCCCGAACTTATCGAACCAATAGTCGAGCTGTTTATGGACATCGCCTGTCGACAATCCGCGCAACCTGCCCAGGAAAACCGCATGGTCCTGAACGGTCATGGAGCGGTAAAGTCCACGTTCTTCCGGAAGATAACCGATCTCGGAAAGGTGTTTACAGGTCATCAGGTCACCTTGAAAGCGGACATGGCCGCTGTCCGGTTCGATGATCTGGTTGATGATACGGATAAGGGTCGTCTTCCCTGCGCCGTTCGGTCCAAGTAATCCGAAGATCTCACCGGCATTTACGGTCACTGACACATCGTCAAGAGCGACTTTCCGGAAAAAGGATTTAGATACATTCTTTACTTCGAGCATACGCTTTCTTAAGTTGGGATAAAACTAAGAAAATGTTTGGAGTTTTGTAATTGAACAAGCAGCGAGGAACAAAGAACAAGGAACAAAGAGCAAAGATTGAAGTCTTTGTTCCTTGCTCTAAAACAGTCGCTCTTTCCAGTTCTTCCACTTGTAGATCCTTGAAAACAACAAGATAAGCGCCGGTTGCAGGATCAATAAGGTGATCAGACTGTCCCAGCCAAAATTGGGAGGTGTGTGATCGATGAACATTGCATCCGTTTGAAAAGCCTGCCAGTCGTTAGTGAGGATCAACGAAGCGAAGATATTGTTGGCGGCGTGGTAGCCCATGGAAAGTTCGAGTCCGTCATCGAGCACTGCGAGGATCCCGAGAAAAATTCCGGTAATGATATAATAGGCCATCACACCATAACCCAATTCTGCCACCTCCGGATTACCACCGTGCATCAGTCCAAACAAAACTCCAGTTAGCAGGATACTTATGAATCCCTTTTTGTACAATTGTCCAAATCCCTGCATAAAATACCCTCTGAACAGGACTTCTTCCGCTGTGGTTTGAATTGGAATGATCAACAGCGAGATAAGTAGCAGCGGGATAAATGTTGAAGGATCAAGGTTCCATTCGATCGGCTGACCGATCAGGATGCTTACAATTAGCAAGATGCACATGACCAGCATCCAAATTCCGGCTGCAACAAAAAAGCGCGACCAGTCGAACCGCGAACGCGAAGTAAAGACTGAAAGGACTGATCTGCCGTGTATGAATCTGATTCCGATGAGCAGTGCACCCAATGCGAATGCGAACGGGACAAGTAAATAGAATAATTCGAGATTGGATCCAAAAAGATCTTCCATCTCCACAAAATCAGAAGATTGAGAACCATTGATCATTGTCTTGATGAAGGCATGCAAGAGCATCGGGATCAATCCGAGGAACAGGAACGAAAATATCACCAGTGCCAAGGTGAAAAGGTAACTTCTGAAATGGTTGTTCCCCTGTTGCGCATTTTTCAAAAAATTCATGTTCTCCATCCTGAGGCAATGATAAAAAAAAACAGTGGTTCACTCAAGGTCAACCACTGTCGAATTTATTAACTTGTATTTGATCCTAATGGAACATATCCTTCATTCTTCCGAAAAAGTTTCGGTCATCTTTGTCCGGATTCGGCTTGAAATTTTCGCTTTCCCTTAATTTCTCCAGCATTTCACGCTCTTCTTTACTCACTTTTTTCGGTGTCCAAACATTGATATGCACGAAAAGATCTCCTTGTCCGTAGCCTTGAAGTATTGGAAGACCCTTACCTTTTAAACGCAACACCTTTCCGCTCTGCGTTCCCGGATCGATCTTGATCTTCGCCTTACCACCGATCGTAGGGATCTCAATAGATTCTCCAAGAACGGCGTCAATAAAGCTAACATGTGCATCGAAATGCAGGTTTTCTCCTTCTCTTTTCAGTTCAGGATGTTCTGCTTCTTCGATCACAACGATCAGATCTCCCGGAATCCCATTGAATGGTCCGGCATTACCTTTTCCTGTAACACTCAACTGCATTCCTTCTTCTACACCTGCCGGAATTTCGATCTCGATCACTTCTTCCTGGCGCTTCAATCCCTGAGCATCGGCATCTGAAGGTTTTTTATCGATCATTTTACCAGCACCCTGACAAACATGACAGGTCGACTGTGTTTGCATCGCACCGAGGAAGGTCTGTGCAACTCTCGTAATGCGACCGGTCCCATTACAGGTCTGACAGTTTTTGTATGTCACACCGTCGGCGTTCACCAGTTTATTGACCTTGATCTTTTTCTTAACGCCCTCAGCGATCTCTTCGAGCGTCAATTTCATTTTCACACGAAGATTAGTCCCCCGCACAACGCGATTTCCTCCTCCGCGACTTCCGCCAAAGCTTCCTCCGAACGCTCCTCCGAAAATATCGCCAAACTGTGAGAAGATATCGTCCATGTTCATGCCGCCACCGAATCCGCCTTGCCCCATTCCGGCATGGCCGAAACGGTCATATTGCGCCTTCTTTTCCGGATTGCTCAACACTTCGTATGCCTCAGCCGCTTCCTTGAACTTCTCTTCCGCCGCAGCATCTCCAGGATTCTTATCAGGGTGATATTTCAACGCCAGCTTGCGGTAGGCTTTCTTGATCTCTCCTTCGTCGGCATTCTTAGAAATACCCAATACTTCGTAATAGTCTCTTTTTTCACTCATACCCCCGGGGGATTTAGTTTTGAATTTAGAGTTTAGAGTTTAGAACTTGGACTGATCAGTAATCAGAGATTAGTGATCAGTTTCCTCTTTGTTCATTGCTCTAAATTCTGAACTCTAAGTTCTATACTTCTCTCACTGTCCAACTACAACTTTCGCGTAGCGGATCACTTTCTCGTTCAAATAATAACCTTTTTCCACATCGTCGATCACCTTACCTTTCAGGTCATCCGACGGAGCCGGAACGTTAGCGATCGCCTCGTGCAATTCACTGTCGAACACCTCTCCTTTAGCCTCCATCTTCTTTAATCCTTTCGATTCAAGTGTATGCTTGAACTTATTGAAGATCAAATGGAAACCTTCCTTTACACTTTCGATATCGTTTGCGTTCTCATTATTCAGGATTGCACGTTCAAAATCATCCATTACTGGAAGCATGTCTTTTAGAACTCCTTCTGCAGCACTGGAGATCAGATCGATCTTCTCTTTATTCGTCCTGCGACGGTAATTGTCGAACTCGGCATAAAGGCGCAAAAACTTATCGTTCAACTCGGCATATTTTTCCTCAGGACTCAATTCTGCCGAATTCGCCTGGCCTTCATCTGTTCCTTCCGATTGAGCTTGAGTTGTCTCCTGCTGTTCGGTTCCTTCGTTCTCCTGCTCTTGTTCCTTTTTGGTATTCTCGTCCGCCATGTTTTCAATTTTTTGCGTTTTCTGCCCGACAAAGATACTGCCAATATGGAATTTCGGACACTCTGTCATAATTAAGCGCTGTCACAATGAAAACTTGACATTTAAAGTCAGTTGGAACGACAACTGCATCTTAATCTTCTTTTCTTTTCAAGATTGTAGTATCCGACGACTCCAAAGCAAAGAGTTTCCCGATTGTTGACTAAATTTGTTCCTCAATTGCTTAGACTTGAAAGAAATCAAACCATATCAAGTACTCTTGTACGTCATAGGTGTCATGTTGATCCTGGCCCCTCTTGTCTATTTCGCACCGGAAAAAGGCTGGAACCTCTGGGGAGTGAACCTGCGTTTCATGACACAGCATGAATTCCTTCACCCGGAGAAAAATGAAAAGGCTGATATTTCTAAACTGGCAGAAATAGACACTTCGAACATCGACATTGAAGTAGACCCGCTTCTTCAGCATCAGAACGGTTCCAAAGGAGACATGGGCGCACCATCCGGGGGTGATCTTTCGGCTGAAAGCAGCACCGAGATCCATCTCAACGATGCCGGCAGACAACAACTGGAGAACCTATTCTCCAAGCTGGAAAAAGCAGCGGGCGAAAAGAAAAAATTGCACATCCTTCACTACGGCGATTCTCAGATCGAAGGAGATCGTATGACCGCATACATTCGTCAGCGTATCCAGAATCAGTTCGGTGGTACAGGGCCTGGACTTATACCGGCTATGAATGTCTATCATACCATGACCTTCAAACAGACCTATTCCGAAAACTTCAAGCGTTACACCTGTTTTGGTGGCGAAAAACTCAAGAACAAACGCTACGGAGCCATGGGAAGTGCCGCTCGATTCACCCCTGAACCTGACAGTTCCATGATGAGGAATCCTGGTCCGGAACAGGAAGCCTGGATCGAATTCGAACCTTCTGCGGCAGCTTATTCACGTTCCAAAGAATTCAACAACGTGACCATGTATTACAACAGTTGCGTTAAACCCTGCATGTTGAAGGTTTATCAGAACGGAAGCCTGATCCATGAAGACAGTCTGAGATCCGATGGAAAAGCGCACGAAGTACACTTGTCATTTGAAAAAACTCCGGGTAAACTGAAATATGTATTTACCTCATCCATAAGTCCAACGATAAGCGGTTTTTCGCTGGAAGGAGATTACGGGATCCAGGTTTCCAACATCGGAATGCGCGGATCGAGCGGTACGATCTTCGGCTCAATGGATCAATCACTTCTTTCCACCATGTACAGCGACCTGAACACGGAGCTTTTCATCATGCAATTCGGAGGGAATTCTGTTCCGGCCTTCAAGGACAGCGCCGGTGTGCGCAATTATGCCAAGTATTTCAAGGGACAATTGAATACGATCCGAAAACTCAGGCCTTCTGCTGCGATCATCGTGATCGGACCGAGTGACATGTCTATTCCTGACGGAACGGATTTCGTTACCTATCCTCTGCTGCCTTACCTGGTGGATCAAATGAAGAAACTAAGCGTTGAAGCCGGAGCCGGATACTGGGATCTATTCAGCGCCATGGGTGGAAAGAACTCCATGCCGGCCTGGGTCGAAAAGGGCTGGGCAGGAAAAGACTACATCCACTTTAGTCCCAAGGGGGCGAGTATTGCCTCACAACTCTTCTTCGAAGCGTTCGCTGCCGAATTCGCTAAATGGAAACAAAGTACTGAACCCTGATCAGATCTTGAAACAGTTCATTTTCATACTCACTTTGCTGTTATCATTTCCCTCCTCTGGACAATGGGGCGATTTGGTGATCAGTGATTCCCTGAATTTGTTCTGCTTTGATGATTACTGTGTGATCGACTCTTCTGTCAAAGAACAATACCCTTTTATCGTATTTGAAAAGAACAATTTTCAGTTCTTTTCGGAAAGAAGTCCCAACTGGGAACATCTATACGACAACCTGGATGCCCTCAACAATGGAGAACACAGAAAACTCAATTTCTATCACATAGGTGGCTCCCATATTCAGGCCGACATCTACACTCACGATGTCAGAACGTTCTTACAAACCTATTGGCCCAATGCACCCGGAGAAAGAGGCATGGTTTTCCCTTTCAATCTGGCAAGAACCAATAATCCTTCGAATTATCAATTTCAATCACCCAATCAATGGACGGCCTACCGTTCGGTTGTGCACAAAGCCGTAAACATTGATTATGGATTAATGGGCGCTGTGCTGCTGTGCCGCGACTCAGTGATCAACATCACCTTCAAACACTACCGCACTAATGTTCGTCCTCCGTTCTGTAAGATCCGTATCTACCACAACAAAGGAGAACTGCCCTTCGATCTGAATTTTGGAGAGGAAGAGATCCTTGTTGAGGAGTGTATTCAAAATCCTGAGATCGGATATACGGAGATCTGGTTCACTGATCCCATCGACACACTGGATCTGCAATTCTCAAGGATCACATCGGAAGTACTGGAGCTGGAGATCTATGGATTTCAATTCCTCAATGATGATCCGGGCATCAGTTATACATCGATTGGGATCAATGGTGCGGGACTGTACACCTACCTCGCCAATAAGAACTTTGAAGAACAGCTTCGTCAGGAACCACCGGATTTCTTCGCATTCTCCGTCGGAACCAACGATGGTAACGTACCTTACGACGACTTTGACCCGCAAGTCTACAAGAATAACCTTGAAAAAATGATGCTTCGGGTACTTGCCGCCAATCCGAAATGCGCGATACTCCTCACCGTTCCCAACGATTCTTATTATCGTCGCAAATACCTTAACCGTAACATCGCAAGGGAGCGCGAAGTGATCGAAGAACTGGCTCGGCAATACCAGATGCCCGTTTGGGATTTTTACGGTATAATGGGAGAACTGGGATCTTCAAAAACCTGGTACAGAAAAGGTCTGATGCAATCCGACCTCGTGCATTTCACGGGATACGGATATCACTTGAAAGGAACCTTACTTACCGATGCATTTCTGAAATTCATGGACCAGATGCATACCATCAACGAACTTAATACGCCTCAATAAATGGATCGATTAATACAAGCTTTCTCTTTTAATGAAAAGGAACCGCTGATCTTCACACAGCTTGATTTCTGGCTGTTCTTTCTGGCAGTTATGATCTTGTTCTCGGCTATGCACAGATACTATCTTGTGCGCAGTATTTTCCTAACGGGAGCGAGTTTGTTCTTCTACTTCAAGACTTCAGGACTTTATGTTCTTTTGCTTGGATTGAGCCTTGTAGTGAATTATGGCTTGGGGAACATGATCCACAAAAGTCAAAAGGATCTTTCAAAAAAATGGATCATCGGGCTCTCTGCAGTTTTCAATCTCGCCTTGCTGGGCTATTTTAAATATGCCTACTTTTTCACGGATTCCTTCAATCAGATGTTTCACACGGATTTCGAAGTTGTCAACCAACTTGCCGTTTGGGCCAACGGATTCTTCGGAGAAGGAACTTTCATCACAAAGATCATTCTTCCCGTAGGAGTTTCCTTCTTCACCTTCCAGAGTATCAGTTATGTAGTAGACATTTACCGCAAGGAAGTTGAACCGGTGAAGAACTTCTTTGATTACACTTTCTTCGTTACCTATTTCCCTCAACTTGTCGCCGGTCCGATCGTTCGTGCGCGTGATTTCATTCCTCAGATCCGTCAGCCTTTTCAATTGAACAAGGATGAATTCAGTTGGGCAGTGATCCAGATCGTTAAAGGATTGATCAAAAAGATCGTACTCGCCGATTATATTGCTATTCATTTCATCGACAAAGTAGCGGATGCTCCGGAAGCCTATCCTGGATTTGTGAGCGTACTTGCCATGTGGGGATATTCCCTTCAGATCTACGGTGATTTCTCCGGATATACAGATATTGCGATCGGAATCTCCAGATTAATGGGATTCAAGCTGCTGGAAAACTTCCATTCACCTTACAAAGCCATTAACGTAGCGGATTTCTGGCGTCGCTGGCACAAATCACTCGGTTCCTGGTTGCGTGATTACCTCTACATTCCGCTTGGAGGAAACAAAACAGGTGGCATAGGAACCTATATTGCAACCACGCTGATCTTTGTCTTTTTGATCTTCATCACACAATGGTACGAACTGATCTTCGTCTATGCCGGATTGATGGCGATCTATGCGATCGGTATTCTTATTGTTCCCAACTTCAAACAATACGTTCACCGCGACCTCAACCTGTTGATCACCATGGTAGTGGGAGGACTTTGGCACGGAGCAAGTGAGAACTTCGTGATCTGGGGAGCGATGAACGGTGCAGCATTGGTTATTTACAAATACTGGAAGCAGATCTCACCGTATGAGAACAAGACCTGGTGGATCGTCCATTTCTGGAAGATCTTCCTCACCTTCAATTTCATTACTTTCACGAGGATCTGGTTCCGCCTGGAAGAGGACGGTGCTCCACTGGCAATGCTTGATCAGATCTGGAATCATTTCAATTTCACCTGGGACACTTTCGTACTCGTCTTGTGGACTTTCAGAAGTGCATTCTGGATCATTTTATTTGGCTACATCATACACTGGTTACCACAAAAGATCAAGGACTCCTGGGAACGACTGTTCAGCAGAACACCAATGCCTCTGCAAGTAGTTGCCGTTGCTGCGATCGTGTTCTTGATGTACCAGGCCGTTTCAGATACGTTCAAACCCTTCGTTTACTTCCAGTTTTAAAGGCTTCTTAAAAATCAGGAAAACGTTAGGCAGCTAGGCTTTCGGCGTAATTCCCGAATAAATGGTTTTTTAATGCAAGATGAATTGGGGATGGCGGAACGATCATTCGAAGAATGACTGTTGCGCTGAAGTGTAGGTGCTGCTATACGCTTTTAATTTCAGCCAGTATATAGGCTGAAAGTAGGAACACCGCAGTAGACACTAATAGGATGATTACTGTTATCACGTGTGCTTGAATATCTGAATAACTCTTTACACTTTCAAGGTACTTGTATCCAGGAACTATTATCCACCCGACTGCTATCACAACTGCCATGAATACACCAAAGAACAAGTTTTTTAAATCAGTATACCAATAACATCCAAGTAGGTTAAGTAAGCCTCCTACCGAAAAGAATAAATAGTGTAAAAACTTGGATTTGGATAAAGGAATTCGTGCCACTACTAGTAGTCAAACTTCTTTTAAAGACTGAGTACACATAATTCATAACTGTTCTAAGCGGTGTTTTAGCATTGCGCATGACCATATACTAAAAACGATCAATGATCCCGAAACATCAGAACTGATCACTGATTACTAATCACTGATTACTCCTAATCCTCAATTCTGATACAACTTTTTAACCATCGTAAGGATCGTCGCCAGCGCTACGGTTTCTCCGGTTTCATCGTAAACGTCTACCAGGAACTTGACAATTCCTTTGGCGATGTCGTCTTCTGAACGTTTTTCCTGATCAATCTTTTCTTTTACTGTGAAGCGCACACCGATCGTCATACCCGGATAAACAGGTTTCGTGAAACGAGCTTCATCGATTCCGTAGTTCAGCAATACCGGACCTTTCTTCGGATCCACGAAGAGTCCTGCAGCTTTTGAAAGAACAAAATATCCGTGTGCGACACGTTTTTCGAAGATCGTTCCTTCCAGGGATGTTGCATCCATGTGAGCATAGAAGTTATCTCCGGAGACGTTCGCGAAATTCACGATATCAGCGTCCGAAACGGTGTGCTTGTGAGTGAACACGGTCTCCCCGATCACTAATTCTTCAAAATGCTTACGGAAGACATGTGGATTCGCCTCAGGCATTTCTGCTCCAACCTGGAACTGCTGTGTGATCTTCGTAATCGTTGTTGGATGTCCCTGAATCGCTGTGCGCTGTAAGTAATGAAGCACACCTCTTTTACCTCCCATTTCTTCACCGCCTCCTGCACGACCCGGACCACCATGTGTCAACAATGGCATTGGAGAACCGTGTCCGGTTGATTCTTTCGCACAATCTTTATTCAATACGAGGATTCGACCATGCATACTCGCCGCGTTCACTACATATTCAGTTGCTTCTTTGTCACAAGGTGTAACAATGGATGACACCAAAGAACCTTTTCCCATACGAGCAAGTTCGATTGCCTCGTCAAGAGTTCTATACGGCATGATCGTAGAAACCGGTCCAAAGGCTTCAATATCATGACAAGCCGTTTTATTGAACGGATCGTTATTTCTAAAAAGAATTGGAGAGAAAAAAGCACCGATCTCTCTGTCGGCACCGTGCACTTCGAAACGATCAAGATCACCGTAAACTATCTCTTGAGACAAAGCAAGTTCTTCAACGCTAGCGCGAACTCTAGAAACCTGATTCTTTGTTGCCAACGCCCCCATACGCACACCTTCCACACTCGGATCACCGATCTTGGTTGTTGCCAGACGGGCAGCAATACTTTTTTCTACTTCATCGATCATATTTTCAGGAACGATCATACGACGAACCGCCGTACATTTCTGACCAGCCTTGATCGTGATCTCTTTCACCGCTTCTTTGATGAAAAGATCGTATTCTTCTGTGCCAAGAACGGCTTTTTCACCGAGGATCATGGCATTCAATGAATCGGCTTCAAGGTTGAATGCAACGCTTTCTGCAGAAATACGCGGATGTGCTTTCAACATCTTACCGGTAGATGCACTTCCTGTAAAAGTCACCGTATCCTCTGCTTCCACATGATCAATTATTCCTCGTCCCAATCCACAGATGAGCTGAAGAGAGCCTTCCGGAAGAATTCCCGATGCGATGATGTCACGCACCATTACCTCAGTTAAGTAACAGGTATATTCAGATGGCTTAACTACCGCAGGAACACCTGCCATGAGGTTCACAGCGATCTTTTCCAACATTCCCCAGATCGGGAAATTGAAGGCGTTGATATGAACGGCAACACCTCGTTTTGGAACCATGATATGGTGACCAATGAAACTGCCTCCTTTCGAAAGCGGTGCAGCTACGCCATCAACGTAATACGGTAGATCCGGAAATTGACGACGCAAGGATGCATTCGCAAAAAGGTTTCCGATCCCACCTTCAATATCGATCCATGAATCCACTTTCGTTGCACCGGTCCATGCACTTACCTGATAGTACTTTTCTTTTCGCTCCATCAGAAATAAAGCAAGTGCTTTCAGCATGCGGCCTCTTTCCTGAAAAGTCATCTTACGCAGCGCAGATCCACCATTGCGGCGACCGTACTCCAGAATATCAGCATAATCTAGTCCTGCTGAAGAAGCGACTCCAATAAGATCGCCGTTTATCGCATTGTAAAGATTGGTTTCGGTTCCTTCACCGTCCACCCATTTTCCAAGAACATAATTCTGATAGCGCTGCATGCTTAAATTTTTTTAGTGCTTAAAGATAATTTGATTTTGGCATTTGACCCATGCCTTTAACAAGATTCCTTTTACAGAAAGATCGATCTATTGAGCAAAATAGAATTCCTCTTCATGCTCAGCAATGTATTGCAGCGTATCGAGGATCTCATTCAGATCAAATGAACTCACCAACTTTGTTCTGTACTCTTTGAAGTGAGCAATTCCTTTGAAATAGTTCGTATAATGACGTTTCATCTCTGCAATACCAAGATGTTCTCCCTTCCATTTAACGGACATGAGCAAATGTTCTCTTGCAACCTCCACACGATCCTTAATACCGGGTGCAGGGAGGTGCTCACCTGTATTGATAAAGTGTTTCACTTCATTAAAGAACCACGGATATCCAATACTTGCGCGACCGATCATGATTCCATCTACTCCATAACGCGCCTTATACTCAACGGCCTTCTTCGGTGAATCGATATCACCATTTCCAAAAACAGGGATCTTCATCCTGGGGTTATTCTTGACCTCACCGATCAAGGTCCAGTCAGCTTCTCCTTTATACAGTTGGACACGAGTTCTGCCGTGAATAGAAATGGCTTCAACACCCACATCTTGAAGTGCCTCCGCCGTTGAAACAACGAACTTAGAATTGTCATCCCAACCTAGTCGGGTCTTGACCGTCACGGGTAAATTCGTCACCTTGACGATCTCCTCGGTCATTTTGATCAATTTTGGAATATTCTGCAGCAAACCTGCTCCTGCTCCTTTACAAGTCACCTTCTTTACCGGGCAACCGTAATTGATATCAATAATGTCGGGGTTGGTTTTCTCAATGATCTTGGCTGCTTCCTTCATGCTATCGATCTCAGATCCGAAGATCTGAATTCCTACCGGTCGTTCATACTCGTATATATCCAGTTTCATGACACTTTTCGCAGCATCGCGAATGAGGCCCTCTGAAGAAATAAACTCAGTGTACATCAGATCAGCCCCGTGCTTCTTGCATAAGGCACGAAACGGTGGGTCACTGACATCCTCCATGGGAGCTAACAACAAGGGAAATTCACCCAATTCGATATCACGGATCTTTACCACGGTGCAAAGATAAGGAAGATTCATTGAGTCTGGCACATTGGAATATATTGAGCGATTTGCTTTGAATTAATTATACTTGTATGATAAAGCAGTGATATGTTGTTCCACATCGTCGGTTTCGTTATTTGTGCGTTTATCATTTTTCTAAGTGGACGAAAACTGTCCATTTATGGAGACGTCATTGCTACGCGAACCGGGCTTGGTCAGGCATGGATCGGAATGATCCTTATGGCAACCGTAACCTCACTTCCCGAGCTAATGGTCGGCATCGGTTCTTCCGCAATAGTGGGTTCAGCGGACCTCGCCGTTGGTGATATTCTCGGAAGTTGTGCCTTCAACCTGGGCATTTTATCGCTAATGGACATATTCACTCCAAAAGACAAACCTTTGTTCAATGATGTTTCAAAAAGCAATATTCTTGCGGCTTCATTCGGAATAATACTGATCGTACTCTGCGGTCTGGGGCTATACCTTGATCGGGACATTGTGTTGATACCGTCAATTGGAATGATCAGTGTCTTATTTGCTCTCATCTACTTTTTGTCGATGCGTACCCTCTATAACTTTCAGCACATACAGCCGGAAACAAAGAGTGAGCATCCTACAGACAATACATTATCGAACAAACAGATCTATATCCGATTTTCAGTCCTATCTGCGATCATCATTGGAGTATCCTTGTTGCTGCCCACTTTTGCAAATGGAATTGCGGAAAGCTCAAATTTGCAAAAATCATTCGTCGGTACACTTTTCCTTGCTATTTCGACCTCACTTCCGGAAATAGCGGTATCGTTGGCAGCTGTTCGGTTGGGTTATACCAATCTGGCTGTCGGAAACTTGATGGGCAGTAATATTTTTAACGTCTTCATCCTGTTTATAGATGACATCTTTTATACCGATGGGCTTCTCTTAAAAGAGGCCTCAGACAACAATCTGATTTCCGTATTTTTTGTGATCATGATGTCAGCTGTTGCTATTATAGGCTTCTCTTTCCCTTATCACAGGAAGCGATTCATCATGGCATGGGACACCATGGTAATTTTTGTACTCTATGTCGTGAATATGATCTTCTTGTATCAGGCAACAAGTAGATAGCCTACTTATTTCTTCACGTACTGAGTCAGTATCACAATACTTTGACCATTGATCTTTCCTTCGATCTGTTCAGGATTGTCATGCACCAGTCGAATATTGCGAACAGCTGTTCCTCGCTTTGCTGTAAAGTTTGCGCCTTTCACATCCAGATCTTTTATCAGCACTACAGCGTCCCCATTTTCGAGAACCGTACCGTTACTGTCTATATGCCTCACAGCCGCTTCCTGTTCACGATCTTCACCGGTCGCTTTTGCCCAGCTTAGCAATTCATCATCCAGGTATAGCATATCCAGTAACTCCTGAGGCCAGCCTTCGGCTTTGATTCGGTGCAACATTCTCCATGACAGTACCTTTACGGCAGGAACTTCACTCCACATACTCTCGTTTAAACAACGCCAGTGATTAGGATCCATCTCTCCTGAATTGATCTGTTCGGAACAGGTACCGCACACCAACACATTTTGCTCAGCAACAGTGCTGTTTCCGGGTTCAACAGTATAGACAGTCAAAGAGTCATTGGAACCACAAAGTTCACATTGACCTCCGCTTCGTTGTTTCAACTTTTCAATCATAAGAAGTTCGTTTGGAGAGATCAATCGACTCTTCCATTGAGTATTATTTTGTTTTAAGAAACTTATCGAGCGTCATATGCAACTTGATCCCTCTTAATTCTTCCCCTGAAGCAACAATATTTCCTTCACCATCAACAAGGAAAGCGGAGGGTATGAACTGAACTTTGTATTTCTGAGATGCCTCACCTGCTTTGTCCCACACATGATTCTTCCAAGTCAGTTTGTCAGCTTGAATGGCCTTTTTCCAAGCCTCTTCATTGCGATCAAGAGAGACACTGAACACCTCGAATCCCTTTGCATTCTGGAATTTCATATCCTTATACTTATTGTAGGCTTCAACAACCTTCGGGTTCTCTTGTCGACATGGTCCACACCAGGAAGCCCAAAAATCAACAAGCACCATTTTACCTTTCAGCTTTGACAACTTCAAGGTTTTACCCTGTGGTGATTTCAAGGCGATCTCCGGTGCTTTTTCACCTTTCACTTGTGGTACTGATTTCTGTTGGTAAGCGCAAAGCACACCGATGGACAACAAGGCTAAAAAAAGTAGTTTCTTCATTATCCAACTCTTCTGATATCCGCACCCAGGTTATTCAAGCGCATTTCAATGTCCTGATACCCTCTGTCGATCTGTTCAATGTTGTGGATGACCGATTTTCCCGTAGCAGAAAGCGCAGCGATCAACAGGGAAACACCAGCGCGAATATCCGGTGAGGTCATTTGTATACCTTTCAATTCATATTGACGATCAATTCCGATCACCGTAGCACGATGCGGATCACACAAAATGATCTGTGCCCCCATATCGATCAGCTTATCTACAAAGAACAAACGAGACTCGAACATTTTCTGATGGATAAGCACTGACCCTTTAGCCTGAGTGGCTACTACCAGAACAATCGACAACAAGTCAGGCGTGAAACCAGGCCATGGTGCGTCTGCAATAGTAAGAATGGATCCATCGATGAACGTATCAATTTCATAGTGATCCTGAGCAGGAATATAAATATCATCTCCTCGTCTCTCGAGTTTTATTCCCAAACGACGGAATACATTTGGAATGATACCCAAATTCTCCCAACTCACATCTTTGATAGTGATCTCCGACTTGGTCATAGCCGCCAAGCCAATGAAACTACCGATCTCGATCATATCAGGAAGGATACGGTGAAAACATCCACCCAATTCCTTGACACCTTCGATCGTCAACATGTTAGAACCGATCCCTGAGATCTTAGCTCCCATAGAGTTGAGCATTTTGCTCAACTGCTGCAAATAAGGCTCACAAGCGGCATTATAGATGGTTGTCGTTCCTTCTGCCATTACCGCAGCCATAAGAACATTGGCTGTTCCTGTCACCGACGCTTCGTCCAAATGGATGTAGGTCCCCTTCAGTTTTTTAGCTTCAATTGAGTAAAAATGTTCACCTGCGTCGTAGTTGAACTTCGCTCCGAGCATTGCGAATCCTTCGAAGTGAGTATCCAAACGTCGACGTCCGATCTTATCACCTCCCGGTTTAGGAATAAAACCTTTACCGAATCGAGCCAAGAGAGGACCCACGATCATAATAGATCCGCGCAAGGCACTGGCTCTTTTCTTGAAATCTTCGGTCTCCAGATACTTCAGATCTATGTCTTTAGCCTGAAAGATAAAGGTCCCTTTTTCCACTTTTTCAACCTTCACACCCATTGTTTGAAGCAAACCGATCAGTTTGTTCACATCAACGATATCCGGAATGTTTGAAATAGTAACCTTTTCCGAGGTCAGTAGCGGTGCGCAAAGCACCTGAAGTGCTTCGTTCTTCGCTCCCTGCGGGATCAACTCCCCTTTCAGTGGTTTTCCTCCGTAGATCTCAAATGAAGCCATAGCGGTCGATTATTTTTTAAATTTCTTTTTCTGTTGATTCTTTTTCTTGTTCTTGTTCCATTTCTGGCTCTGGTTCTGATTGAGCCCCATTGAACGCAACAAGGTATTGGTGTTCACCAATTCATCCGGATTTTCGAGGATCAACTCCCCTTTTGAAAGTTCCTTTAACTGCTGTGCGATCACGTTGTTTTCGACAGCATCATTATTGTGAGCTAGGAATTGTTTTTTCATGAAGTTGGCCATCGTATTCTTCATGTATTCCTTTTCCTTTTCATCAGTGATAGAAGCCGCTGATTCAAGAATTCGTTGAGTATACTGACCGTAATGTCCATAGCGGATCTTACTCTTAGGATAATCCATGATCTGAGGCTTCTCAGCCAGCACCTCAGGCTTGGGCTTCTCGTATGGCGAATCAACGTCCAGTTTAAAATCAGACATCACAAAAAGGTGTGTCCAAAGTTTGTGACGGAAGTCATCCACATCACGTAAATGCGGGTTCAGCTGTCCCATCACCTCAATAATGGCTTGAGCCGCACGGTTACGTTCATCGCGATCGTCTATCTCCATGGCATAAGCGATCATGTTCTGAACATTTCTGCCATATTCGGGTAAGATAAGGGGACCTCTGGTGGTATTGTATTCCATATCCTTCAATTGTTGACTGACCTCCATACCTCAATATTAGTTCTCCAGGTATTTGCCCAGTGCGTTGTTATACAGATCCTTTGCTTCAGCAATGAATCCAAAATGCTCATCGTCGATCATCATCTTTCCTTTCGTCACATGACCCAAAAGTGTAAATGAGATACCTGACCCCATCATGAACTCAAGGAATTCATCTTCCTGATCTTCATTAACGGTTACAACCACTCTTCCCTGACCTTCACCGAAAAGGAAAGCATCCTCACGGATCTCTGAATCAGTAACGATATCGAAACCAAGATCACGTGGCATTGCCATTTCAACCAATGTAACGAAAAGACCTCCGTCAGCAACGTCGTGAGCAGCATTGATCAGTTCTGATTTGATGAGTCCTTTTACGGCCTGATGCAATTCGTATTCTTTATCAAGATCGAAATATGGCGCAGGGGAAGCTTTAATACCATGATATGAAGCAAGATACTCCGACGACGCCATGTCATCAGTACATTCTCCAAGAACAAAGATCAGGTCACCCTTTTGTTTGAAATCCAGTGTCATCATCTTATCCTTGTCTTCAAGGATTCCGATCATTCCAATAGTTGGAGTTGGGAATACTGGTACTTCAACCCCATTTGTAACCGTTTGGTTGTAGAATGAAACGTTACCTCCGGTTACAGGTGTACTGAACTTAAGACAAGCGGCCGACATTCCTTTGATCGCACCGACAAACTGCCAATATGATTCAGGATTGTAAGGGTTTCCAAAGTTCAAACAGTTCGTAATTGCACTTGGCTCACCTCCTGCACAAGTAATATTTCTCGCAGCCTCACTGACAGCGATCATCGTTCCAAATTCAGGATCAGCATTTACATAACGCGAATTGCAATCCACCGTCATTGCCAGTGCTTTGTTCGTGCCTTTGATGTTAACAACACCCGCATCAGAAGGCTTATTGGTTGTCATATTGCGCGTTCCAACCATCGAATCATACTGCTCATAAACCCATCGCTTTGAAGCAATATTCGGCAATTGCAGCAGTTTGAATCCAACCTCTTTAAGGTTTTCAGGTTGTTTTACGCTATTCGGATCGAACTTCTTGTACTCCTGGTAATATGCAGGCTCCTTATATTCTCTGTGATATTGCGGCGCCCCACCTCCCAATACAAGTGATTCAGCAGGCACATCGCCAACCAGTTCTCCGTGCATGTAATAGCGTACTCGACCAGTATCAGTAACCACTCCGATCTCTTCCGCATGGAGATCCCACTTATCGAAAATACCTTTAACCACATACTCCTGACCCTTTTGAACTACAACCAGCATTCTCTCCTGTGATTCTGACAGTAGGATCTCATATGGCAACATATTCGCCTGACGAGTTGGAACGCGATCAAGATGGATTTCCATTCCCACACCTCCTGCAGCACTCATTTCACAGGTCGAACAAGTAATACCAGCCGCACCCATATCCTGCATTCCACGAATAACATCAGTTTGTGCCAGTTCCATAGTAGCTTCAAGAAGAAGTTTTTCCATGAACGGGTCACCAACCTGAACAGAAGGAAGATCATTCGCAGATTCTTCTGTAATATCTTTTGAAGCAAAAGCTGCTCCGGCAATACCATCCTTTCCTGTCGCAGAGCCTACGATAAACACAGGGTTACCGGGTCCTGTAGCTTTTGCAGAGATGATTCTTTTTGTATCGATGATACCGGCAGAGAAAGCATTAACAAGTGGATTCGTGTTGTAAGAATCATCGAAGAACACCTCTCCTCCAACGATCGGAATACCAAATGCATTTCCGTAATCCCCAATTCCTTTGGTAACACCCTTAACGAGCCATTTTGTTCGTGCATTCTCAATGTTTCCAAAACGCAGTGAATTCAACTGAGCAATTGGTCTAGCCCCCATGGTAAAGATGTCGCGGT
The DNA here is from genome assembly GCA_964593935.1 of uncultured Akkermansia sp. Taxonomy (GTDB): domain Bacteria; phylum Bacteroidota; class Bacteroidia; order Flavobacteriales_D; family Crocinitomicaceae; genus M0103. Next base: position 858,726 of record CAZQKN010000001.1, read on the forward strand.
TGATCCCTCCAACACCCGTAGCGGCTCCCTGATACGGTTCTAAAGCACTTGGGTGATTGTGTGATTCTATCTTGAAAACACAACCCAATCCGTCACCAATATCCACAAGACCTGCATTCTCCTCACCTGCTTTTACAAGCATATGCGGTCCGTCCTTCGGCAATTTCTTCAACCATAAAATTGAATTTTTGTAAGAACAATGTTCAGACCACATAACCGAATAAACTGCTGTTTCTGTAAAATTCGGTGTGCGACCAAGAATTTCCTTGATCATTTCAAATTCATCGGGACGAAGACCAAGTTCGACCGCTTGCTCAAGAGTTGCTTGCTGCTGTAATGTGCTTTCCATAGATTTCAATGATGGACAAAGTTAATCAAATATTTGAGAGACATGCCCTCAAAGCATCCACATACACTCAAAGAAATGTTGAAAAAATTAAGCGAAAAAAAATTGCGTTTTGATCTGAAATTGTGCAACTTGCTTATCGTTTCTTCAGTCTAACGACCAAACAAACTACTAAATGAGAGATCTACTACTTTTCCTGACCTTGTCAGCGACTTTGAGCAGCACAAAAACCAATGCACAAATCTTCTATTCCCAAGGCGCAAACATCACTGTAAAATCCGGAGGAGTTCTTCATTGCAACGGCGGCGCTTTCCTTGAATCCAGTACTTCACTGACAAATGATGGACAGATCACTACAACAAAGAATTCAAGTCTTGCAGAATCCGGAAATTTCAAATTAGGGACCAACTCTACTTCTTCCGGAAACGGAAGCTATCGCATCGAACAAAACTGGATCAACGACGGGCAATTTAACGGAGACAACAGCACTGTTTTCCTGTATGGCAATACCGAGCAACTGATAACAAGCAGCAATGGAACTTCAACAGAATTCAACAATCTTACCCTTCAAGGTTCAGGAACCAATCAAAATCGTCGAAAAACACTTTATGGGGTTGACGCATCAACAGGAGTGAATGGAGTATTGACCATTAACGATCGGGAATTGAATACTGATCAATTCATCTTTACGGTTCTCAATCAGTCAACCAATTCTGTCAGCAATTCGACCACTTTCGGTAATGAAGGTTTTGTAAGCAGCTTGGAACCAGGTTATTTCGTGAGACAAATGGATGGTACTTTGACTTATGACTTCCCACTTGGATCGTCTTCGGGAACCCTTCGTTACAGACCAGTCAGGATCTATCCTGAATCAGGTGGACAAAATGTATTTGCCGCTCGCCTGAACAATTACAATGCCGACCTGGACGGTTACCTTCTCGCTCAACACGATACCGACATTGAATCCGCCAATGCACTTTTCTATCATTCCATTGAGCAACTTGCAGGAAGCAGCAATGCGAAGATTGCTATTTCATACCTCTCCGATGCCGATGGACAATGGTTCAATCTAGCAAACTGGGAGCCATCCAATTCACTTTGGACTAATATGGGAGATGTTACGGAGCTAAATTCGGGTAATTACACCTTCGTCGAGCGTTCTTCATGGGATACAGATTCTAAATATCACCCGTATATCCTGGTGACAATCGGTGATGAACTTACTGTGCCAAACGTTTTTACACCAAACGGAGATGGTGTGAATGATGTATTCTTTGTTAACTCAAAGGGAATCACTGAATACAATATTACGATTGTAAACAGATGGGGAAATCCCGTTTTTGAATCTACAGATGTGAATGCATCTTGGGATGGAACTTCGGATGGAAAGAAATGTGTTGATGGAACCTATTTCTATATTTTGAAAGCAAAATCGAATACGAAAGATTATTTAAAACAAGGTCACGTGACCTTAAACGGAAATTAACTATTAACCAAGAACGACTATTATACAATTGACTTATGAAAACCCCTAAAAACCTCACTCTTTCTGTACTTTTCGCACTTGGCCTGTCATCTATTGTGATAGCACAGGACAATGTCGGTATCGGTACCAATACGCCTGACCCAAGCGCAGTATTGGAGCTAAGCGCAATAGACAAAGGAATGCTTGTACCCAGAATGACGACTGCTCAAAGAACGGCAATCGTTAATCCAGCCAATTCCCTATTGGTATATGACACAGATGTTCAGTGCTTCTTCTATTTCAAAACTGCGACAGGCTGGGAAAACCTGTGTGAAGGAATTGTAGGACCTCAGGGACCGGCAGGAGCAGATGGAGCACAAGGACCGGCAGGACCTCAGGGACCAGCAGGGTCAGCAGGAGCGGACGGAGCACAAGGACCGGCAGGACCTCAGGGACCAGCAGGGCCAGCTGGAGCGGACGGAGCACAAGGACCGGCAGGACCTCAGGGACCGGCAGGGCCAGCGGGAGCAGATGGAGCACAAGGACCGGCAGGACCTCAGGGACCGGCAGGGCCAACGGGAGCAGATGGAGCACAAGGGCCGGAAGGACCTCAGGGACCGGCAGGGCCAGCAGGAGCAGACGGAGCACAAGGACCGGCAGGACCTCAGGGACCGGCAGGGCCAGCGGGAGCAGATGGAGCACAAGGACCGGCAGGACCTCAGGGACCGGCAGGGCCAACGGGAGCAGATGGAGCACAAGGGCCGGAAGGACCTGCTGGACCAACATGGAATATAGTTTCAGACAACTTCAATTCAACAGGGAATCTTCAGATTGTCACTGACCAACCTGCAACAATTACTTCCACAAACGCGGCATGGTTAGTTGGAACCTCAGCAGCAAGTACGAATGCAAATGCCGGTTTAAGATTCATTGGTACATCAACTAATCAAAGTTGGGATTTTGTTTCGAACGGTATTGTAAGAGGAAGATTGTCAAACCTTGGTGAATTCTTCATCGGCACAACTGTAACAGCGCTACCTGGAGATCTAATGAACGGTGTTGGAAACGCTACTTTTCCATGGGCAGTCAACGGATATACCAACCAAAATGGAGCTGGAGTTTACGGTCTGCGTCAAGCAGGAGCAACCGGCGCATGGGGATCCGTTCAGGGAGAATCAGACCCATCAATTGCAGCTAACAACAGTGGAGTGAGCGGATTAGCAGGTGCTACAACTCACCGCGGAGTAACAGGACAGAAACCAGCCGGCGGAGCTGGATGGGGAGGGTTGTTCCTGAACGACCTTGGTTACACAGGCTTCTTTGGTGTTGCATCAGACCAAAGGGTAAAAACAAATATCAAACCTGTAAGCAGTAGAAGCGCACTAGAAAATATTATGAAACTCAAAGCTTACAGCTACGAATACAATCAACCTTTCTTAGGAATGGGGGAAACGCATTATGGATTCATGGCTCAAGAGATCGAGCAAGTCTTCCCTGATATGGTTAAAGAAAAGGACTTTTCTCCAATTCAGTCGAGAAGTTTTGATCAACCTTCAGGAGACCTTTATAAGATCAAGTCTGTGAGCACTGTTTCATTGATCCCTATTTTAATTGAAGGAATGAAAGAACAGCAGATCCAGATCGAAGAAATGAAAAAGGAACTTCAGGAGATTAGAAACCTATTGAATCAACAATAAAGATCTTGATAAAAGAAAAGGCCGGTCACCCGGCCTTTTCTTTTATCATCGCAATACATTACTCACCCAATCGAATTCGAATTCCTGCTGAACTGCTGAAGATCCAATTCCGCACATTCTCCGGGGGTCGAGTATCATAAAAGGATGTGAATTCAACTCTGAAATCTACACGTTTAAAAAATCTGAAGGACAAGGCATATTGACCCAAAACTCGAAAATCCTCAAAAGCCTGAACATTTGGCTGAAAATAGGTTGCACCAGAAAAGGTGAAATTAGTTTTAGGATCAAAAAACCAGGATATGTAATTACTCCATCTCACATCCTGAATGATCTGTCCTGAACTCTGAATATCCTCGTATTCGTAAAAGAAAGAAGATCCTGCAAAGAACTTATATCCCTTTACATCGAGCACTTTTACACGAAGTCCACTCCCAGACAATAATCGCATTCGCTGATCCAAAAGCTGGTTATACTGGACCTGTCCGTAACTTTCCCACTTCCACGGACTTTTTTTCATGGTATCCGAAAAACTTTTGAGCCGATAAGCATACCGAAAATGGACCATTCCTGAATTGGCATAAACCCTGTCTGCGCCCTTGGAATAAACCCAATCGGTTAAAAAGAGATAATAATGTTTTCTTGTCTTATACTGTATCCTTGGACGAAAAGCACCGGTCAGGAGTAGATCCTTATTCTGCACAGCGGAAAACGAGGCATCAATCACACCACTCCATCCAATTGTATCATCATAGATCCTTCGATTTTCTATATTAACCACTTGTGATAAAGAGACTGCCGAAAGTAAACAAGAGAATATCGCACCAATTAACGCTCTCACTTTTGCGCTTGTTTATAAATGCAATATGCCACGGCACCAAAAATTATATTGGGCACCCAAACAGCAATTTGAGCCGGAAACCCGACCTTTAGAGCGGCTACAGTTGTCACCTGCATCGCAAAAATGTATACAAAGATAATCAGGAGCCCAATCGCAATATTGATCCCGATCCCACCTCTTCTCTTCTTACTGGATACAGATACACCTATTACCGTAAGCACATACGTCGCAAAAGGAAGCGAAGTTCTCTTATGCAATTCGACCTCGTACATAGGCACACCTCCCGAACCCTTTGCTCTCTCCTTTTCGATGAACGACTTCAACTCCCCAAAGGTCATTGCCTCGGCCACATTATCCCTTTTCGCTACCTCATCCAAGTCGAAGCCAAGATCTAAGATCTTTTCCTGCCCTTCATTGATAAGATCATTAGGATAACCAACAGTTCTCTCGTAGTAGTCTTTTAAGATCCATCTCGTCTTCAGATGATCGTATTTCGCCTCTCTTGCTTTAATAAAATGAGCAATTGAATCCTTATTCTTTGACCATTGTTCGATCACAAAATCGGTAAAGACACTGTCATCAGATGCATATGACCTGAAATAAACCATTTTACTTCCGGGAAACTCAGCATGATAATTCTGAATATACATCGCATCCCTGTAATATTTCTCTTCAAAATCGAGTCGTGATGCATTAGAGACCGGTATCACAAAATGGTTCATCACCAGCGCAATCAACATGAGTAATGTTGCCACTAACATGTATGGTCTCATGAACCGTTCAAGGGATCTTCCGCTGTTCAGCATAGGAATGATCTCTGTATCCTGCGCCATTTTTGCAGTGAACCAAATGACCGAAACAAATATGATCATTGGGGAAAAAAGATTCCCGTAGTATAAAATGAAGTTCAGATAATAGTCAAAAATAATCGCTGATGCCGGAGCTTGATAGCTGATGAAATCACCCAACTTCTCAGAAAGATCGAACACCATCGCAAGCAGCATGATGATCGCCATCATGAAGAAAAAAGTAGTGAGAAACTTTCGAATGATATATCGATCCAGTATCCTGATCATTTACAATCGATTCTGAAGTTTGGGGATCATTTTATTCTTCCACTCAGTAAACGTACCGTTGAGAATCTGCTTTCTGGCCTCTTTTACGAGATGCAGATAAAACGCAAGATTGTGAATGGATGCAATCTGAATTCCCAGATTTTCCTTAGCCTTTATTAAGTGTCTCAAGTAAGCCTTTGAATAAAACGAATCGACATAAGCAGTCCCATTGGGGTCAATTGGCGAAAAATCAGTTGCCCATTTTTCATTCTTTATGTTAATGATACCCTCCGAAGTGAACAACATTCCATGTCTTGCATTACGTGTTGGCATAACACAATCGAACATATCCACACCAAAAGCAATACACTCCAGCAGATTAACAGGTGTCCCAACCCCCATCAAATATCGAGGCTTGTCTTTTGGCAGAATGCTGCAAACGAGATCCGTCATTTCATACAGATCTTCATCCGGCTCCCCTACCGACAACCCTCCAATGGCATTTCCGACTGCGTTATGTGAAGCGATCACTTCAGCAGACTCCATTCGCAGATCCTTGTAAACACTACCTTGAATGATAGGGAAAAGTGCTTGTTCAAATCCATATTTTGGACTTGTTCGGTCCATTTGCTCAAAACAACGCTTCAACCATCTGTGGGTCATGTGCATAGAACGTCTGGCATAGTTGTAATCACAAGGATATGGTGTACATTCATCAAACGCCATTATGATGTCTGCACCGATCGTACGTTGAATGTCGATAGCTCTTTCCGGAGTAAAAAAATGATAACTTCCATCAATATGCGACTGGAATCTCACACCTTCCTCCTGAATTTTCCTTGAACCGGAAAGCGAATATACCTGATATCCTCCACTATCCGTCAGGATTGGCAGATCCCAACCATTGAACTTATGCAGTCCCCCGGCTTTTTCCAGCACATCAAGCCCGGGCCTGAGATACAAATGATAAGTATTACCCAGTATGATCTGCGCCTTGATATCATCCTTCAATTCGTGCTGATGCACCCCCTTTACAGTTCCTGCCGTTCCAACAGGCATGAAAATGGGAGTTTCAATTGTTCCATGATCAGTGTGAAGAACTCCTGCTCTTGCTTTAGACGCAGTATCAGTTATTTGCAGATCGAAGTGCATAAATTGTTGAAAAATAAACGAAACAAAGATAAGGCTATTTGGATTAGCACCCCATATTTGCACCAAAGCTTTACAAAGAGATGCAGTTCTTGCCATCATTTGATTCTTTACAGGAAACAACCTTGTTCTTCGCCTTCTCTTTTCTGGCTTTGGTTCAGATCCTGTACACTTTATTCATCTTCGGAAAGCTGGCTTTTTACAGAGAAAGATCAATTCTTCCTGAAACAGAACTTCCTCCGGTTTCGGTGGTGATCGCTGCTCGGAATGAGGCAGATAATCTATTTGAAAATCTGCCTTACATTCTTGAACAGGACTATCCTGAATTCGAAGTAATCGTCATCAACCATCAGTCAGTAGACGATTCAGCTCACTTGTTAAGTGCCTATCAGCGTCAATACCCGAACCTTCATGTGATCGAAGTTGCGAGAAATCCACATTTAAGACCAGGAAAAAAATTGCCAATTACATTAGGCGTTAAAGGTGCACAGTACGAACATCTTTTGCTGACTGATGCCGACTGCAAGCCCGCAAGCAAGAACTGGATTAGAAGCATGGCTTCCAGATTTACGGCTGGAAAAGAGATCGTATTGGGTTATGGCCCTTACATTAAAAGGAAAGGACTGTTGAACCGAATCATTCGTTTTGACACGGCATGGATAGGAATGAGTTATTTATCGATGGCTTTAAGCAGAATGCCTTACATGGGCGTTGGAAGAAATCTGGCCTACACCAAAGAGATATTCATACATACTCATGGTTTTAAATCACATTATTCTCTTCCATCTGGAGATGACGACCTCTTTATTCAGGAAGCCGCAAAAAAAAGAAACTATGCGATCAACATAGAAAGCTCTTCACACAGTTATTCAGAAGCAGCCGAAAACTGGGGAGCATGGATAAGGCAGAAAAGCAGACATTATACCACCTCAGACAGATATAAGGTTATTAAGAAATGGTTGTTAGGAATATATCCATTCACCATGCTATTAATGATGGTTTCCTTTGTTATTTTGATGTTCAGTACTGAGTTTCGCTGGATCACACTGGCAAGTTTTGGCCTGGTTTTGATCGTAAAATGGTGGATACAGGGGCGTTGCTTTAACAAATTAGGAGAAAAAGGCTTTGTCGCATATTTACCATTCTGGGATCTTTTCTATGCTTTGCTTTTACCAATGATCTTTTTCAGCGGAGAAAAAAAGCGACCGAACAAATGGTAGAAACAGAACATTTGTCAGACAAAGCCAAACAAGATCTAGCACTTGTTGAGGCTGCAAAAAATGGAGATCAGTCAGCGTATGCTGAACTAATGGACCGCTACCGCGATTCCATTTACTTCATGATGTTGAAGATGGTTAAACACCAGGACGATGCTGACGACCTTACAATTGAGGCATTTGGAAAGGCTTTCAGCCGAATTGAACAGTACTCTCCCAGCTTCGCATTCAGCACCTGGCTTTTCAAGATCGCATCCAACAACTGTATCGATTTTATTCGAAAGAAGCGACTACGAGTTACCTCTATGGACACCGGAATGACTACTGACGATGGGGAGGTCATCTTCTTCGATGCCAAAAGTAACACCATGGACCCCGAGGAGACGATCATACATGGTCAGAAAGTGGTGCATATGCGCATGCTTGTGAGTAAACTGAAACCAAGATATCGCGAACTTGTTGAGAAACGCTATTTTGAGGAATTGAGCTATGAAGAAATAGCAGAAGAACTCAACCTTCCTCTCGGAACCGTTAAAGCTCAACTGTTCAGAGCCAGAGACTTCCTGGCTAACATGATGGACAAAATGAAGGAAGACATTTGAACTTCTTCAATATCACCTGATAATTCTTCTGGCTTTGTCCCATTTGGAACTTTCGCTAACAACTTGTATTAAAGCAGGAAAACGTACTTTTGTCCCTCAGAATTCAAATCATGGACGTCATAAAAAAATACTTTCCAGAACTCACGACGGAGCAATTTGAAAAAATTTCCAGACTACCGGAGCTATATAAGTTCTGGAACGCTCAGATAAACGTGATCTCCAGAAAGGATGAGGAGAATTTCATGGAACGACACGTTCTTCACTCACTGGGAATTGCAAAAGTCATTGAATTCAGCCCGGGCTCTAAGATACTGGACATTGGTACCGGCGGAGGTTTTCCGGGAATTCCACTCTCGATCATGTTCCCAGACTGCCAATTTACATTAGTTGATTCTATTGGCAAGAAGATCAAAGTGGTCAACGAGGTAACCTCTTCTTTAGAACTGAAAAATGTGACCGGCATTCATGAACGCGCCGAAAAGATTGCCGGACATTTCGACTTCATTGTCAGCCGTGCTGTCACAGCCATGCCCGCATTCTTACCTTGGACCAAAGGGAAGTTCAGTAAGGAACAAAAGAACAGTTTGTCAAACGGAATTCTCTACTTAAAAGGCGGAGATCTGACAGAAGAACTTTCCGGCATAAGGAAAGATTTCGAGATCATCCCACTTGACACTTTCTTTGAAGAAGATTTCTTTGAAACCAAGAAAGTGGTCTATATTCCAATGACATAAAAAAGGCGCATCGTTAAATGCGCCTCAAAAAGTATCTGGCATGTCTTAACCGTTGAGCTTGTACTTCTTAAAGAATGCGTCCCAGTTCCAGATGAAATTAGCCATTACCTCATCCATTCTCTTCAAGAAAAGTGGATTTGGAGCCTGCATACGTCTGAAATATTCATCCTGAAAATCATTTAAGTGGTATTTATGGAATACTGCCTTCGACATCCCGTAGATCATATTCTTGGAAGGGTGATTTACTCGGGTAATGAAAGACTGGTAATCTCTGATCAATTTGGTGAAATCCAGGACAGGCATATCATAGATCTTTGCAAGCTTCTCAAAAATGATGCGCTCGATCCTGCCAGCTTCCTCCGCCTCAAAAGTACTTTCCAAAAATGAAAGATTACCTACGATTACGATCAGTCCGAACTCTCCGCTTTCCTTGTCTGATATTTCAGGAGAGCGCACAAAAGCAGTATCTTCATTGATCAGCTGAGCAACTTCCTTAAATCCATTGTCAACCGTATCAAAAATGGCATTTATGAAAATATTTGCTACTTGATTGTCTGATAAGCGTTTTTTGATCAGAGTACCGAGCATGAGTCCTTCAGTTTGTTGTTGTTTGTTACAACAAATTTAAGTTTATGACAGAGGAGAAATCAGTGGACGTTATGATCGTTTTCAACTAAGTTTTCAACAACTTAACGATTTTTTAACCGTGCATTGTTTCACTCTTACCGTATTTATCCATCAACGTTGCTTCAAAATCCAGGAATTCCTTCCAACGGGAATCTACATCAACACCTTCTCCATATTTTCTTGCAAAATTCAAGAATGTAACATAGTGTCGTGCTTCACTTTCCATCAGACTCCGATAGAACTGACGAAGATCCTCATCATTGATCTCTTCGGAGAGGATCTTAAATCGTTCACAACTGCGAGCCTCGATCATTGCGGCGAACAACATCTGATTGACGAAATGCCCCTTTCTGGAACCATCTGCCTTTAACTTAAGGAAGGCCATAAGATCATGTACATAAGGATCTTTTCGTTCGAAACCAAGTTCAAAACCTCTCTCCATCATTTTTTCATGAACCATCCCAAAGTGTTCCATCTCCTCCTGTGAGATCTCAACCATAGCTTTTACCAGATCGGGATACTGCGGATACTGGATGATCATGGATATGGCATTACTGGCTGCCTTCTGTTCACAGTATGCATGATCTGTAAGTATCTCCTGAATATTCTTCTCAACAATGTTCACCCAGCGAGGGTCCGTAGCCATCTTAAGTCCAAGCATTGAAACGTTTTTATGCAAAGTTAATGCTACTCTGTGAGCTGACGCTTCCCTTTGTTGTATTTTTGACTAACAAAACATACATGTTCGATCATGAAAAACATACTATTCTCGCTATTTCTACTTTCTTTATGTTCAATCTACGCTCAAAAGAGCAATAAGCCCAAACTAATGGTTGGTATCGTTGTCGACCAAATGTGTTACGAATATCTTTATCGCTTCGAATCAAAGTTTGGATCAAAAGGATTTCGCCTTTTCATGGAAAATGGTGCCAACGTGCGCAATACCCTGTACAATTATGTTCCAACCTACACCGGACCTGGACATGCCTCGATCTATACGGGAACAACACCCGAAAATCACGGCATTGTGGCCAATGAATGGTTCGATCGCAACATCAATGAAGTGATCAACTGTGTCGATGACAAAACTGTATCTACGGTCGGATCAACATCAAATAATGGAATGCGTTCACCGAAAAATTTAAAAACAAACACCATAAGTGATCAACTCAAGATGACCTATCCAGACGCAAAGGTGATTTCCATGTCAATAAAAGACCGTGGTGCAATTCTTCCGGGCGGACATTTGAGTGACGGAAGTTACTGGTACGATGCCTCGACAGGAAGATTTATCACCAGCACCTTCTTCACAAATAAACTACCGGAATGGGTTCAGAATTTCAATGATCAGGGACAAGTTGATCAATATCTGCAGCAGAAATGGATACCGTTACTGGACATCAGCGCATATTCAGAAAGCGGACCTGACGATTCCCCATATGAAGTGTTACTCCCGGGAAAAACAAGCCCAACTTTTCCTTACGACCTAAAAGAAATGACCAATGGAAAAGCGGATTACTCGCTTTTCACCTACACACCTTTTGCCAATACCTATCTTACTGATCTGGCAATTCTTTCATTGTCTTCCGAAAAGTTAGGACTGGACGCTCACACCGACCTGTTGTGTATTAGTTATTCTACACCTGATATTGCAGGTCACGCATTTGGACCTTATTCAGTTGAGATCGAGGACATGTACCTTCGACTCGACCTGGAAATCGAACGGTTGATAGAAGCTCTAAATAAACAGGTCGGTAAAGGTCAATACACCATTTTCCTCACTGCCGACCATGCGGTCGTTCCTGTTCCACAGCAACTGTCAGACAATAAACTTCCCGGAGGCTACATCTTTCTTAAGGAAAAAATGGCCCAGCTAAAGAAGGATGTCAACAGTCAATATGGCACAGAACTGATACTTGAACAAGAAAACCTCAACATCTACCTCGACCATGACAAGATCTCCCAATTGAAGCTAAACAAAAGTGAAATTGAGAATTTTATTGCCGAAAAAATCATAACCTGGGAAGGTGTGAAGCGAGTATTCACTAAAGAACAATTGTGCAATGGAAATGCTGATGATCAATGGCTGAATATGGTAAGAAGGGGTTATCACCACGCAGAGAGCGGTGACGTGATCTTCATTCTGGAGCCAGGCTATCTTCCAAAATCAGCTGATTCAGAAAAATCAAGGAAAGGCACCAGCCACGGTTCAGCCTTCAATTATGATACGCATGTTCCATTGTTATGGTATGGAAAGAACATCAAGAAACAGAACATTTACAGAAATGTAGACATCACAGATATTTCAGCAACATTAACTCATATGCTAAACCTTCAGAGGTCTGGAGCAATGACCGGTGAACCGATCATCGAACTTTTGGGTAAATAAAAAAAGCGCTGTTGGACAGCGCTTTTTTTATTTGGTTGGAGATCTCTCGCTTATAAAACTGAGATCTTTACCCTAATCGGTTTTCCGCTTTTAATCGCTTCCAAATAGTAAAGTCCGGCACTTACATTCGTCATTGACAATTTCGTGTCAGCTCCTGGATATTCAGAAGAGTAAACCACTCTACCATTCGCATCGTAGACTTGGATCGTTGAATTTAGATCTGCACCCATCACACTAAATGTGCCTTTGTTTGGATTCGGTTGAACGATTATCTTCATTGATTCAGCTTCGTTCAAACTGTTTGTCGAACAAGCTTCAACTGTAAGGATGATCGTCGCAATACCTTCACAACCATTGGCATCGATGAAACTTGCTGTCAATGTGTAATCACCTGGTGTAGTTGACGAGAACACGCCACCGCTAACATTAGGACCACTGATCACTGCTCCGGATGGAACTGTAGTCAAGGTAATACTTTCAATACCATCATCACAGATAGTATTGTCCGGTTCTGAAGATGAAATGGAAACATCGGGCAATTCGTTAACAACGATAAGATCAGTTTCAGTAAGGGTATTGCTTCCTTCTGAGTTAATTACAGTCAAGGAAACTGTGTACGTTCCTGCTGTCGTGTAAGTATGAGTTGGGGTTTGATCTGTTGACGTATTCCCATCACCGAAATCCCAGCTCCATGATGTTGGAATCCCTGTAGAAAAGTCATTGAAACTCACTGTTTCTCCTTCACATACGGCGCTCTCTGCTACAGTAAAATCAGCTGTAGGAGGCGAAGGTGGCTCTGCGTTGTTGAACATGATCTTAAAATCATCGAAATAGAATCCATCGGCTGTTACGCCTCCGTCTGCTCTCAATTGGAACCTGAATTTGATCACCTGTCCCAGATAATCACTCAAATTGATCTCTTCAAGCACCCAAGCCGACTGTACGCCCTCATAAACGGGCTGTCCGTTTGGCTGAACACTGCCATTCGCATTTGTTCCCGGTACAGTATAATTCCCGCACTGACCAATCCAAGTTGTTCCTCCGTCAGTTGATACCTGGAACTGTACAAAATCATAATCTGCCTCAACGTTCCATTTCGCATAGAAGGACACCATTGCCGCAGTTGCATTCGTAAGATCGACGTTTGGCACGTAGGTGTAGGTACGATTTGCATTGTTGGAATACGAACCTGTTGGTGAATCCGTGTAAGAAGTCGTTGGAGAGACAAAAGTTGACGTTGTAGTGCTCCAGTTACCATTCCAATTGGCCGTTGAACCATTTTCCAATACTTGAAGTGTCAGAACACCGTATGTTTTCACAATTGTATCACGACGTGTCCAAAGACCATTGTTCGTCTGTAAAACATAAATGATCTCATCTCCAAACTGGATCGATGGATCCAAGGAATAGGAGATTGCTCCGGAAACTGTTTGCCTAATGTTCAGATCATGAACAACAGGCGCACCTACAGAAACAATGTTCTGTAAAGGCTGGATAGAAACTGTAACTGGTCCATCCTCAAGTCCAAGTCGTTGTGCAGAATGATTAAAATTCCCTGTCATAGTTGCCACTGTTGCAGGATCAGTATCTTCAACGACAAGATATTTCTTGGTCAAGTGAGCAAGAACAAGATTCGGGAATACCATTTCAGCACAGGTCGGAATGATCTCTGAAGATGGTTGCCAGAACGCTGTACCAACCTCTGGTGTATGAACGAACATGGTATCTTTTTGACCGACACCAATGTCCACCTTGTACATATAATCATCTGAATCCCCGGATGCAGGATAAAGTCCGGAACTTTTCATGGCTGTATAACCATTGTATCGTACCATGTGATCACATTCGTCCTGAAAATAATCATGATGATCAGCGAATTCAGCTGTTGTAGTCCCTATGGGGAAAAGAATATCTTCAGCATAGGTATGAGCATTGAATGCCGTTAAAAAACGATGATTCTGCACCAACCATCTCATTGCCTGTGTTTCCGGCTCAGAGAACGGTGATGGACCACAATAAGTATCATTACTTGGATTGTTACTGGTTCCCGTAGTGCCCCATCCATAAGAATAATTCCTGTTCAGGTCGACTCCAAAGGATCCACCGTTATTTCTTCGGTTCTTACGCCACATCCCACCACCGTTGGGATTAGTCGTCTCATTATACACATACCCGTCAGGATTGATGCAAGGAACAAAGAATAATTGCATATTGTTCACCAGGTATTGCACTTCCTCACTTGAATTGTAATTTTCTAAAAGGTACCACATGAAGAAAATCGTTTCCATCAAACTCATCGGTTCCCGGGCATGATGGATCGCAGTGTAAAGCACCTTAGGCTCTGTGGTCTCATCGGTATTCGGATTGTCAGAGATCTTCACGTAATAGATCGGACGATTCTCATGAGTAAGATAAGTCGAAATGGGAGCCTTAACAGTGATCAGATTTGGATATAGCGCCGCCATTTGGTCCAACTCGGCCAACATCTCACTATATTTCAGATAACCGCCCATTGTACCAAGATTGAAATTGGTTGGTGTGGTCGGCTCAAAGGCTCCACTTCCTGATGACCCCGAACCGGAACACGTTGCATTCTTCGTCTCACCAGTTAGCTTACCATGGTTGGCATCGAGAAAATATTGAACAACATCATCAATAAGGATCTCTGTTTGAAATCCCATTTCCTGGATCTTGTTCAGTTCAACATCAGAAAAATCTGATATAAAAAAGGTATTCTCTTTCCAAACACCATGGTCTACAGGAATTCCTTCATTGGCCAATTGTTGTAATCCATTGGCATCAGTAAAGATCTTGACCTTTGAAAATTTTTGAGAATAGGAGAAAAACCCCAGAGTAAGGGTGGATAGGAGAAATAATATACGTTTCATTTTAGCTTGATTGTACAAGCAAGTTAAACAATCATTCGACTTTTCTGTTCATTTTTTCGCTAACTGATCCAATTTTATAGACGAACTGACAATATCCACCCTTTAGCAGTGTTAATGGTGTGTAAATCATTTATCTAAGCATTTCCCCCCTTGAACCTCTTGTTTTTCCTTCCATGTAAAACAAAACTGTTTTGAATCTTCAGTTCATACCTTTGAATAAACTTAAATTCAATTCCTATGTCCGAAAGTAAAATTTCATTCGGTAAGATCTTTTGGCCAAGTCTTTTGGCAGTGTTCATTGTTTCGATCATTGGTATGTTATTATTCTTTCTCGTTTTAGGAGGGATAATAGGAAGTTTTGGCGAATTCGGCCCAAAACCATTGGCCATTAAGGACAAGACCGTCTTACACATGACGCTGAACGGCGAGATCGCGGAGAAAACAGACAATTCTTTTGATGCAGGGACCTTTTCCTTGAATAAAACTATCGGATTGAGTGATATTCTTTATGGTTTACAAAAAGCGAAAGAAGACAAAAAGATAAAGGGACTTTTCCTTGAGATAGGAGACCTGAACTGTGGCTATGCTGCAGCGCGTGAATTGCGCAGCGCGATCAACGACTTCGAGAAAAGTGGAAAGTTCGCTGTCGCCTACAATAAAGGAGAAGTGATCACTTTGAAAGAATACTACGTCGCTTCTGCGGCCAACACCAATTACGGATTCCCTAGTTCTAATATGGAATTCCTGGGAATGGGAGCCGAACTTACCTTTTTCAAAGGAATGCTCGATAAGCTGGATGTTGAAGTAGAGATCATCAGAGGTACCAATAATGATTTCAAAAGTGCTGTTGAGCCTTTTTTCAGGACGAACATGAGTGATTCGAGTCGCCTACAAGTTGAGCGATACATGAATTCGATGTGGGAAGAAGTCCGTAAAGATATTGCCAATGATCGCAAGGTTGACGAAAACAAATTATTGTCAATTGCTGAAAATGCAGAGATCAGACAAGCTTCAGATGCTGTCGCTCACAAATTAATGGACGCAGTAATGTATCGTGATGAAGTCATGAATAAACTTTCCGAAAAAGTGGGCAACGAAGATGACGAAGAACTTGAACTGGAATCATTTGAAAAATACGCACGAAAGAAATTCAAACAGGATCAGATCCTAACAAAAGCAGACAGTCCAAATATCGCAGTGATCCTGGCTGAAGGAGGGGTTGCAACGGACGGCGACGGATTGACTTCACATGAGATCTGTAAACTGTTCCAGGATGTTAGAAAGAATAAATCCATAAAAACGGTGGTTTTCAGGATCAATAGTCCGGGAGGAAGTGCCTTGGCAAGTGAGGAGATCTGGAGAGAGGTTTCACTTACCAACAAGAAAATGAAAGTCATCGTTTCCATGGGAGATGTTGCTGCATCGGGAGGATACTACATTGCTTCACCGGCAAGCACCATTTTCGCAGAACCAACAACAATCACCGGTTCAATAGGGGTTTTTGGAATGATCCCTTATACAGGAAAGATGTTTGAGAACAAATTGGGGATTTCCTTTGACAGGGTTTCAACGAACAAACATGCCATTATGAGCACTAACAAGAAGCTTACGCCCGAGGAACTTGCATTGATCCAATCTGAGGTAGATGATATTTACGATCTTTTCCTAAAAAGAGTGGCAGAGGGAAGAAAACTGACAAAAGATCAGGTCAACGTAATTGCCCGGGGAAGAGTATGGACAGGTCGCGATGCATTGAGCATAGGGCTTGTTGATAAACTTGGTGGTATACAGGATGCAATTGATCACGCAGCGAAAGAAGCAAAGATCACAAAGAAGAAAGTGTTGTACTATCCTTTGAAAAAGAATGACAAATGGATGGATATTCTAGAGGAACTTGAGGACGAGGAAAGTGATCTAAGCGTCAATACGTCGTCGTTACCAAAAGAGCTATTGGAACAATATTCCAGACTGAAACAAATAGAATCATACATGGGCATGCAAATGCGAATGCCATTTGAGATAAACTTCAGATAAATGAGATCAAAAAAGGGATGCTATCGCATCCCTTTTTAGTTATGTGTTCTTCCGGTTGAATCGTCTTCGATCATGAGCCCACGGATACTTCCGTTTATCGAAGGTATTCTTTGACCGTTTTTTAGGATCAATTCTATAGACAACACCCAAAGTATGCTGCATATAATTCGACGGTGTCTGATAAAGTTCAGGCAGCAGTGAAATTTTGCCGGAGGTCTGGATCTGCGCACCCCATTTTCTCGAGAACCAATAATTCATCCCAAGGTTGGTATTGATTGACATATTGATGGGAACATCAGCCACTGTGCGGTAAGTTCCACCTATCCCCATGGAAACGTATGGCTCAAAACGTTTGGAACCTCTCAAAACGTTACGAAAACTGTACCTTACTCCAGCATCTAAATTCAGGAACAAACCGGATCTCCCTGTCTGACCGTTGATTATTTTATTTGAATAATATTTGTTGTAGGTAAATGCAGATTCAAAACTCCATCCTTTTCTCATAAAACGATCTACTGAGAGCCTGGTCGGGAAATATTCATAATTCCATGAACCCGGAAGATCAAACAATTTGGTAAACTGATAACCATTGTCATCAATAACACTCCAACTCAACCCAAACATCCATTTGTAAGGATTTTTTTTAGTCTGCAATGCCGTGGGCTGGGCTATACCGAAACTTATCGATAGAATGGTGAAGAATAAAATAATAATTGATCTCATGGTTTTATGAATACGGATCATGCGAACAAAAAGTGTTCCCATTTAAACAACAAATGTAACAATACCTTACAAAAAAGCCCCGGATGTACCGAGGCTCATAATTTGAATTACTTTCTTTATTTCGATGCTATCTCTACAAATTCATCGTAGGAAACCTCTTTATCTTTCAATTTCACAGTTGACTTGAAGAACTGTGTCAACTTCTGTTCTGCCAGCATATCATAAATACGTGAAGACTCTTCCTTGTTCTGAAGAACCTGAAGTGCAGTAGTTGTTAATTCCTTATCATCCGGTGCAGGAATTCCGTATTGAGCGTAATTATTAACCAACAGGCCTTTAGTAAAATCTATTACCTCAGCATTATCCAATTTGATCTCGTTATTCTTGAAGATACTGCTCTGGATCAATTGCCATTTAAGCCCTCTTACGTAATTATCATAATCTTGCTCGATCTGCTCATCAGTGATCGGCTTTTCATTGCTCAGCTTGATCCAACGCTTTAGGAAGTTGTTAGGAAGTTCAACTTTTGTATTTTCCAAAAGGTCTTCAAATACAGCGCGAGTCAATAATCTGTCGGAATCATTTGCAAACATACCCTCAAGATCCGTTGCGATCTTCGCTCTCAATTCCTTTTCAGACGTAATCGTACCTTCACCAAACAAACGGTCGAACAATTCCTGATTCAATTCAGCCATTTCCATGTGCTTGATCTCATTGATCGTCATCTGGAACTGCTTAGAAAGACCTTCAAGCTCTTCTTCTTTAACCCCTAGCATTGCTGCCGTATCCTTTCCTCCTCTTGAAACTTTCGCAGGATCAACAACTACCTTATCACCTTTGGCTTTACCAGTAAGTTCCTTCTTAACCTTCTTATCTTCAACGAATTCCAATGAGATCGTTGATGAATGCATGACACCACCAGGTTTGATGGTTCCATCTTCATTTAGTTCAACGAACTGTGCAAGGATCATATCCGTTTCACCAACTGTGTCAACAGAGATCAGTTTACCATAGCGACGACGAAGATCATCGATCTGCTTATCCAACAATTTATCGTCGATTTTTACTTTGATGTAATCAAATTTGCTTTTCGCAGATAATGGAATCTCAATAGAAGGTGAAAGACCGATCTCGTATTCGAATTCAAAATCCGTCGGATTATCAAAATCTCCCTGAACATCTGTACCGTCCTTTGGAATCGGATTACCAAGGATATCGATCTTATTTTCTGTAATAAACCCGTAAAGGGCATCGTTTACGATCTTGTTGAGCTCCTCAGCCAAAACAGCCTTACCGTATTGTTTTTGTACTAAGCCCATTGGAACATGTCCCGGACGAAAACCAGGGATCTTCGCTGTTTTTCTGTACTTTTCAAGTGTTGCCTTTACCTTATTCTGGTAATCTGCAGGCGATACCTTTACTTTCAACACTGCGTTTAACGCATCAACATCCTGACGAATTACATTCATCTTTTAATCGTATTAACTAGTTTAAACAAAAAATGGTCTCGTGAAAACAAGACCATTTGAAGTGCGGATGGAGGGACTCGAACCCGCACACCTCTCGGCACCAGATCCTAAGTCTGGCGTGTCTACCAATTTCACCACATCCGCAAATATTCTATTTCAATCTACTGTTTTGTATCAACAGCCCCTCGATCGGGAGTGCAAAGATAAATATATTTTCTTGAGAACAAAAAAAGATTGAAAATTTTTATTGTTTCAAAAATGTAATCACAGAATAGGCCCCTCTACTGTCCGTAATTCTGAGTAAATACGTAGCAGGTGCGAGGTCATGAATATCAACTTTATGGGCAGGATAAGCAGAACTTAGCTCCATGGTCTTCAAAACACGACCGGAAAGATCCATTATTTCTGCTTTCATATCCAAACTGCTCTCCGTATAAGAGAAATGGAACATCAGTTCCTCTTGCGCAGGATTTGGATATACAGCAATGATTCTGGGCAATTCATTGTAGTCTTGATTTCCTGCAGTAATGTCCCTTGGACAATCAGGAGCCTGAATAACATTGTACTTTGCTGATGGACTCGTGGCCGTATTTGTACTCACCAATTGATTTGATCCTGAGTTCGAATAATGACTTTTCGCCCAGTTATATCCGGAAGAGATCTGGTCTATGGTGCTCACAAAAAACCAATCCGCCTGAATACGCTGTGAGTTGACATCAAGAATGACGAATCCTTTTTTTGTGAGCTCAACATATTTCAAGTGTGAATTCTCTAACATCAGCACGGATCCTCCATCGATCGGAGAGCCCGGAGAAGTAACACTTGGAGTAACAAATTCTACTCCGACCTTATTCGATCCGCTTTTAAGATCCAGTGCCCAACTTGTATGAATATCACCTGTAACAACTACAAAATTGTCAATGTCATTCGTCAAAATATGATCGTACAGGTCTTGTCTTGTCACCGGATAACCATCCCATGAGTCAGTATTGATCGGAATTCCAAAAACAGTGATCGGCGCCATCATTACCTGATTACCCAAGACCTTCCATTGTGATGTACTGTTCGATAATTCATCCTTTAACCAATTCGTCTGATCTGTTCCTAACATGGTTCGACTGGAATTATTCAATTCTCCACTCGTAGCCCCGACTTGTTCAACCCTTCCGTGCAGCCTTGTATCCACCATGATCAGATCGACCAGATCTCCATACTTAAACGTCCTGAAGATCTCATAATTATCCGGAGCCTTTTCTCTGATTGGCAACCATTCAAAATATGCTTGTTGAGCCGCTAGTTTACGTGTTTCCCAATCACCTTCTCCGGCATTGTGATTTTCCGCACCGTCCTTGTAGGAATCGTTTGCAGACTCATGGTCATCCCAAACACAGATCCACGGAAAATTCTGATGCAACTTTCTCAACGCTTCATCCATGTGATATACAGAATACCTCATCCTGTAATCATCGAGAGTTAAGATCTCATTGGTAGGTTCAAATTCACGATCAACATTCGGATTAGGACTATACCCATCTGTTTCGTATTCATAAATGTAATCTCCCAGCATGAGTACCGCGTCGACATCATTTCTTTCATTGATCACACGATATGCATTGAAGTATCCAGCCTCAAGATTGGCACAGGAAACCACTGCAAATCGGAGACTATCAACCGTTCCAACAGGTGCGGTTTTCGTTCTTCCCCTTTGACTGCGCGAACCGTTAGACTGGAATTCATAGTAATAGTATGTATTCGGTGTAAGTCCCGTTACATCAACCTTAACGGTATAGTCTCTGTCGGCATTGGTCATCACACTTCCCTGTGCAACAACATCCAACATTGCCGTGTCCGTTGCCATCTTATAGTCCACAACAGCAGGAAGAGTGAAATTATCCGGAGTTATTCGAGTCCAGATGATCACCCTGTCACTTAGTGGATCCCCCGAAGCGACTCCGTGATAAAAAGGTACAATACACTCCGGTGCCGTAACACTTGTTTGAGAGAAGATCGATGGTGAATAGGATGCCAGTATGAAGGCAAGAATTAAGAATTTTCTTTTCATAGTTTAATCAATTTAGTGTTCATACTTCGTTGCCCATCAAAAAGTCTTACAAAATAATACCCGGGAGAAAGCTCTGCAATGTCAATCTGGTTTGATCCGACATTAAGGGAACTGCCCATCAAAACCCTCCCTTCGGTATTTACCAATTCAAAATGTATTTCATTACCCCCCTGAAAAACACCCTCTTTTAATTCCAAATAGAACCAGTTTTGAGCAGGATTTGGGTAAAGTCTCACGAAAGCGGAAAGGTCAATTTCATTCAGGGCAGCATAACCACAAATCACTTCATAGGTTCCGGAATTTGCCGCTTGAAAGCCCACTCCGGGTTCAACTTCCGGTATTGAGCTAATATCGGCATCTGAACAAAATGGGACAAAGATCTTAATCCTCCCTCCCCCGCCGGCTCCACCTTGTGCTCCGTTGGTACCATCGCCCGTAGTAATCGAATTGTCAGAACAGAACAGATCATTATAATCACAAGTAGTTCCATTCCCCTTGTTCCCACCGTTACCGCCATTACCACCTCTCGATTCGAGCACTCCTGAAATACTTGCTGTACCCATAGATTCGAGGTAAATTCCACCACCGGATCCTCCTCCACTTCCTGCACCTGCGCCTGCACCCGTTGAGAAAGTACTTTCATCGCAACCATTGCATCCATCTGAACAGCAATCAGTTGTTGCGTCGCCATTTCCACCTTTACCTCCTGCAAGACCATTTTCACCATTCACCAAGAGGGAACCGGTCACGATCAGTTCTTGCTGTGCTTTCAGGAAGATCATTCCTCCTCCTTTTCCACCTCTGCTTCCGTCAACTCCCTCGTTAAAGGATCTTCCTCCTCCTCCGGCGCCCGCACCTCCAGAACCAAGGTCAATGTCATAACCTGTTGCCGTTCCATAAATTGTTGAAGCAGAACCGCCGTTCCCCCCAGTACCGGCTTCTACTGGATACGCATTACTGATATCCAATCCATTCGTAGTGCTTTGCGTGGTACCCGAACCGCCTGAACCTCCTTCTGACCCTTGACCCCCGTAGGAACCGCCGGAACCGCCGCCTGCACCACCTGCACCACCGATCAATCCAGCTTCATCTCCAAAATTCCCGCAATATTGTTTCGGTCCTGAACCACCATTTCCTGAGGCCCCTGGATTACCTCCTCCAGGACCTTCACCGGATTGTCCGGCCTTACCTCCTTCAACATTTAATTTACCGTAATTGCCCGTATCTGTGCAAGAAGTGAGCGCCACCTGATGTCCGGTAATACTGGTTACAAGCACTCCTCCTTCACCACCTGTCCCTCCTGGATAACCAGCAAAATTTCCGTCGATCACTCCATCGATCGTAATATTATTGGCATAGATCTTTAGCTTACCACAAGAATTTGAAGTAAAGGGTGTGATATAAATTGTACTTCCACTTTGCAATACAAAATCACCACTCACGACGTAAGTTCCGCTCATTAATGTGGAGCTGGATACGATCAGATCACCACTGATATTCACTGAATCGCACTGTCCTAAAACACGTGAACAAAAGAATAGCGAAAACAACAAAAAGTACTTAGTCATGAAGATAGATTTTATAGATGAAATTGATTTCTGAACTTCTCAGATAATAGATTCCAGATGAAAGATCAGAAAGGTTCTCTTTATGTTTGGTTTTTTTCATCCTGAAGTCTTTCACTAAAACCCCGCTATTCGAATACAACTGGATCTTAAGATCTTTATCGAATTCGATCTCTAGGTTTTGGTCAATTATTCGAATCGAAGGCAATTCCAATTGACCATTCTGATAAACATTCAAGGGTACGCATGTGTCATTCTGAACAACAACAATTTCAAACACATCTTCAACACATCCCAATGGATCAGTTGCTGTCACCGTTGCATTGGAGAGTGCATTTATTGTAAAATTCTGACCTGTTTGCCCACCAGGACTCCACACCACAGCACCGGGCCATGATGCTTCAAGATTTATAGGATCATTAGGACAAACATAAATTGTTTGTTGCTCTCCTGCATTCTTAACGATGGTGAATTTATCGAACTCATTACCATCCTTTGTCAAAAACACTGCATCCAGCCGATTCTTTTCAACGGTGAACATCATTGTCCCCACATGTTCATTCGTATAACTGTACATTGCCGGATGCGGCCAGTCTGACTGAACATCACTCAGTTTACCGGAACAGCCAACAACGGAATAAACTGCTCCCTGATGGGCATTATCAGCACCTGTTTCTTTGTGATAGAAACAATCTGTTGGATAATTTCCACTTCCGCCATCCTTTAGGTTTTGTGGCCCAAAAGTATCAGAATCGTCATAATGTCCGTCAATAAGGTAACTTCTCTCATATGAATGACTATGTCCACTTAGGACCAAATCGACGCCAAAATTCTCAAGTATTGGCATAATGTTCTCACGCATATCAACAAGTTCTCCATCAAGAAAAAAGGTATTGTCTGAATCATGAGAACCTTTTGTATAAGGTGGGTGATGGAAATAGACTACAACCCAAGGTAATTGGTTAGCCGCAAGATCTTGCTGAAGCCATTGAGCCATTTCACCCGTCACCGATCTTGGAACATCATAGGAGTCGAGAGATATCAAGTGAACATTTCCGTAATCGACGGAATAATATTTTTCAGTACCACTTGGAATTCCCCCACATTCACCATTTGTTGGACAATCGAAAATGTCAAAATAAGCAGGATCCGGAGAAAAGGGAATGTGATTATTATAATCGTGATTACCCGGAGCTGGCCAGATCAGCGTATTCTCAAAGATCTGATTGTACTTATTATCGAAAAAATTACTTTGGTATTCGCTGTCGAATCCGCTTTGATAAGCGTTATCGCCTAATAGTATCACGCCATCAAAATGGGGACTTCCGTTGTATTGTATACTTGCATTTCGTGCATCTATCTGCTCCTGATATCCGGTTCCTGCATCACCCAAAACCAGAAAACGATATACAGATTCTTCCCCTGATTGCGGTAAGGTTTTGAAGTACAAATTGTTTCCAACTGAAAGAACCGTGTTGTTGGTTCCAATCGAATAGTAATACTGAGTATTCGCTTGTAAACCCGTCAATTCAATCGAATGTTCGGTTGTGAATTGAGGACTGACAACAGTGTTATTCAATGCAGAAGGTGAAACTCCAAAACGCACACGTGTATCCGTCGGAACATCTGTTCTCCATCTCAATATAATGGAAGTCTGTGTAGCTTTTTGAAGATATGGTCCTCGAACAACTGTTGCGTTCAGGTTTGAACTGGCAGAAAGTTTAAAATTAAAACTGATATCAGAACTTGAAGGTTCATCCTGATGAATTTCGACCGCGATCACATTATTTCCAGGCTGCAAAAAAGCTGCTGAAAAAGTAGACGTATACCAGTCGTCTTCACTTGGCCATGCAACAGTACCTGCGGCAGGTGTATTGAATCCAATTGTTCCGCCAGGCATATTCGAACGCCATACCTCGGTTCCATTCAGATAAACTACAGCACCATCATCCCGAACCATTTCCCCAATAAAAGATGCATAGATCGAAGGATCTGCGACCGAAAAACTCTTCCTGAAATAAGTTGTCATGAATTTATTTGAGGAACTTGGACCGAATCCAACGGCCGTCGTTTCATCACCATCTCCATAACCCAATTCAGCATTTCCTTGTGACCATCCCGAATCGTCGAAATCAGGTTGGTTCCAATTAGCAGGGGCCTGACCGAGATCATAGAGTTTCCAGCTTGTTCCAGAGTTGAACAAAACTGTTTGAGCCTCTGAAATGAAAGGCATAAAGTAGATCACTGTAATGAGTAGTAGTCGCATTTTACTTTTTTGTGCAAACTTAAGTTCAAGTTGCAAGCCCTTCAATTAGGGACCATTAAATTTACTTTAAACTTTTTAGATTGTGCAAGTCTAATTTCATGGAGAACTAAAATGTGGAAAAGTCTTAACAAATCAAGAAGTATTTAACTTTTAATTCACCTTAACTTTGTTGCAAATTGAACGTTATGCTCAGCATTGACCCTAAAGAAATTCCAGTTCCTAAAGTCCATCAGTATCTGCTTGGCGCCGTTGGCCCAAGACCAATTGCGTTTGCATCAACTATCGATGCGGAAGGGAACCATAATTTGGCACCATTCAGTTTCTTTAATGTATTCAGTGCGAATCCACCGATCATGATCTTTTCGCCTGCTCGTTCAGGAAGGACCAACACTACGAAGGACACATATAACAATGTCAAGGTTGTACCGGAAGTAGTGATCAATGTGGTGAATTACGATATCGTTCATCAAATGAGTCTGGCGAGCTCTCCATACCCGGCTGGAACAAGTGAATTCGTCAAGGCAGGTTTCACGCCCTTAGCATCAGAGACCATTCGTCCAATGAGGGTTGCGGAGTCTCCGGTACAGTTCGAATGTAAAGTGAACCAGGTGATCGAACTGGGCACAGAAGGAGGAGCAGGGAACCTTGTAATCTGTGAAGTGACCCGAATCCACATAAATGAAGAGGTCCTGGATGAGAAAGGGATGATCGATCAGCATAAGATCGATCTTGTCTCAAGAATGGGCGGTAACTGGTATTGTCGTGCAGATAAAAACTCGATGTTTGAGATAGCGAAGCCTATCACAACTTGTGGTATTGGTTACGACGCAATTCCGGATGATATTCGCAAAAGTTCAGTTTTAAACGGCAATGATCTTGGTTTTCTTGGAGGAATAGAAGAACTGCCGAACGAAACGGATGTGAATGAATACAAACTCTTGGAACTAAGTGAAATCTTTGTATCTTTAGAAGACGATCCAAAGGAATTGGAGCAGGCTTTACATCGTCGTGCCAAGGAGTTGATCGCGGAAAACAAACTGGAAGAGGCGTGGATGACACTCCTTTCTTTCAATAACGGATAGAAACAAACAACAATCTAATAAATAACCATTATGTTTAAAATACAGGGAACCGTGAAGGTATTGAACAGTACTGTTCAAGTGTCGGAGAAATTTTCGAAGAGAGAGTTCGTAGTAACTGAATCAACAGGTATGTATCCCCAGGATATCCTTTTCCAGTCTACTCAGGACAAATGTGCACTTCTGGATGCTGTTCAGGTTGGTGATCAGGTAGAAGTTTCCTTCAACCTTCGCGGACGTGAATGGACAAGTCCTCAAGGAGAAGTGAAGTACTTCAATACCCTTGAAGCATGGAGAATTGAAAAAGTTGGTGCAGCTGTGCCTCAAGGAATGCCACAAGGTGGACCTTCAGCCATGAATTTGGACCCGATCCCGGCAGCAACGGCAATATCAACTGATAGTGCTGACGACGATCTTCCTTTTTGATCATCCTTCAACATGAAATTAAAAAGCCGGGCAAAGTTCCCGGCTTTTTTGTCTGGCTTCGATACAATTTTACAACGTCCGCTTCGTTACGTTCAGCATTTCGCTGTAAACTCAGATTGAGGTAACTATATCAATCCGACACTCTGGTCAGTGCTTTCACAACCCGAAAAATAGAGCTAGATCTGAATTCTCAGCAAGATTTTCGCGAGTTGTATTGTAAAATTAAAGACTCCTGAACAATAGGAAAATTGCGATCAAAATGATCTGAATTAAAAATATGATCAATCCGAAACTCAAACCTTTCTTTCCGGATTGAATCAGTTTCACAAAGCTCACTTTCATCCCGATCGCCGCCATTGCAATGGTAAGGACAACCTTTCCGATTGTATCCATACCTTTTAAAACCGGCTCCGGAATGGCCACAAAAGAAACAAAAACGGTGATTATAATGAACCCGATCAAATACCAAGGCAATCTGAAATGTTCTTTCCAACTACTTACTGTTTCGCGATTAACGAGGTAATTGAATAAGATCAATCCGGGAGTTAACAATGCAACACGTGCCAACTTGATCGTTAGGGCTGCCTCTCCTACTTCCGGTGACATCGAATATCCCGCACCGGCCACATTTCCAACCGAATGCAATGACCCACCGATCAGTAATCCGGTCTGAGCGGTATCCAAACCAAATTCTACGAGAACCAAAGGCAGGACGATCATGCCGATTGTTCCGAAGAGGTTAACGACAGCCATTGCAATCGCTACATCTTCTTTTTCTTTGGTGACACTGGGTGATAACGCGGCAATTGCAGAAGAGCCACAGATCGCTGTTCCAAATCCAACCAGCCATCCAGTCGACCCGGGACACTTGAATTTTCTTGCCAGAAAAAAGGAAAGAACAACGATTGTAAATAAAACGACTGCAACAATGGCAAAACTACCCGCTCCCAAGGCTGCTATGTGCGAGTAATTAATACTAAACGCGAGAAAAATTATCGAGAGTTCAAGTAATTTACCACTCGTAAATGTTACACCACTGGCAACGTTACCCGGCAAATTAACCAGGTTGCCAAGAATGATCCCAAAGAAAAGAGCAAGGATAACACTATTTAATGACGAAGGTGTATAAGCTCCGATGATCAGGGCAAGAACCCCGATCACCGCAGATAATACAATGCCTCTATACTCCTTAAGGATCTCCGTGAACATTACTTCACGATCTTACCTGTCCATTGCATGATCCCTCCATCCAGGTTGTACACGTTGGTAAACCCTTGCTGGATCATATAATTTGAAGCATTCATGCTTCGCGCACCGCTTCTACAGTATACAATGTAATTCGCTGACTTATCCAGTTTTGCAATTTCAGATTGGAATGAACTTCCGTTCACATCAATGAACAGGTCTGCCCCATCAATATATCCTTCTGACACTTCTCCAGGTGTACGCACATCAATTACGATCGCTTTCTTCTCTGATTTTGCTTTGGCAAAATCTGCCGAAGTTATGTGCTTGATCGTAGCTGTTTGTTGCTGAGCTTCTGCCGCAGGTATATTTTCATCCTGTTTTGCCGTTTCTTCTGTTGTTGAACATGCACTCAATCCGAAGATGAATGCCATGGCAAAAATTCCTGTGATCGTACTTTTCATAATTCGTGTTTTTAGTTGTACAAACATACTAAGGTAAAGGTAGCAAAAGAGTAACAATTGCTACATAAACTTTGATCTTGCTTAATTCCTATTTTTTAATTGCGACTACCTGAATAACTGATGACATGCCATTGTGGTATTTCCCTTCGTGGATCTCGCGTTCAATCTGTTTGATCTCGAGATCTTCAAATGCAGCAAGATCATCTCTAATTTCTTCAACAGAATAGAGCATCTTCTCATCCATTGGGCCACCGGTTTTGAACCTCAACTGTTCCGTACTGTAGGCTTCCATCACCAGCTTGCCTCCTTTCTTCAATGCCTTATACAGAGATCTGTGTACACACTTACGAACTGCCTCAGGAAAATGTCCAAAAATGATCACAATACCATCCCAATGTTCAGCTTCTATCTCATATTCTGCCAGATTTGCACATATAGTATTGACCGATACATTTTTCATTTGTGCCAGATCACGGGTCTTTTCGATTCCTTCATAGGCCATATCGATCGCTGTCACTTCATATCCCTGCTGGGCCAAATAAACTGCATTTCTACCTTCACCTTCGGCAAGACATAAGATCTTTGCACCTTCAGGAAAGGTTTGTGTTCTCAGAAAATCATTGGCTTCCGTACCATAGGCGAACCCATTCTCACTGTATCGTAAATTCCAGAAATCTGCTTGCATACCCTATTGATTTAAATATTCCATTTTGTAATCTCCGATGTGTTTTTCACTTTCCCGAATCTTACGACGCTGAAGAATGTAATTGACCACTCCGATAACAAAAATGGCCACGGCAAATAACATCAGGGTGACTTCTACCAATATACCATTTTTGAAATCCATAAATTGCCTGACACTCAATCCCGCAACCATGAAATACATTGAAGTCCTCAAGAAGGCCAATAATGTTGATTGATTAGCCAGAATTGTTCTTTGCAACGCTAATTTTTCACGAAGGATCAGAT
Organism: uncultured Akkermansia sp.; assembly: GCA_964593935.1. Taxonomy (GTDB): domain Bacteria; phylum Bacteroidota; class Bacteroidia; order Flavobacteriales_D; family Crocinitomicaceae; genus M0103. Next base: position 887,975 of record CAZQKN010000001.1, read on the forward strand.
CTTTATTGATGAGTTCGTTTCCTTCGTTATTCTTGTTTTCCATCAATCTTTAAAAATGATCACTTTTTCAATGGTGCTATATCTGCCCTCAAAAGAAAAGTTGAAGTAATAGGTTCCTTCTGACAACGCCATTTCCTTCACGTTCAATTCAATCTCACCTCCATTGGTAGCATCGAAACGATTCTTCCAAACAATTCTTCCTGAATTATCAGTAACATAAGCAAACATAAGGCCGTCTTCAGGTGTTTGGAATTTTATCTTGATCAAGTCCGTAGCAGGATTAGGAGCGAGGTCAACTTGTACCGGATTTGCCCCATTGATCTCAGCCAAACCACTCACCTGCTCTTTTTTCAGCCAAATCTCATAGATTCCATTGTGCGCTGCTGTTACAGCTGTATTATTAGCTGTAAAAGGATTCAGTTCGGGGCTGGAAATTCCTCCTACCACGTGACCTATCAGCACAGAATCCTGAGTGATCTCAGACAATAAAATAACCCCATTAGCAGATGTGGGAACAGAGAGATTTGGGATAAATTCAGCACTCGCTCCCAACAAAGCCGGCATTTCATTTGGGAACACAACTTCCTGCAGAACGCCGTTTTCATCTCTTGAAACCCTGCTTATTGTTTTAACAAAAGGAACAGCATCGTCCTGGATTAACGTTCCATTGCTGTAATAATACTGACTCATTCCTCCAAAGAAGAGTGAATGCATCGTATTAGATGTTGCATCGTAGAGTCCTACTTTCGGAGAGTGATAATTACTCAAGTACTGATTGAAGCTTGTGATAGGTGTATGTCCCGAAGCTTTGATCTCCACCGGATAAAGGAAAGGAAGATCAACTCCGACCTGAAAGACCCCGGAAGAGATCATGTATCCCTCTTCTCCATTGGGAAAGATCTGAGGAACAAGATTGTAATCACGTCGATGCAAGTGTACCTGATCTGTGATCACAGAGTAGTTATTGTAACTCAATTGCGTTCCTGAATTATCCAAGTTGAATTTTCTAATACCATCGACATAAGTCTGTGTGTAAGAAGGACCACCCATTGGATTGTAACGTCCGTCAAAACGATTTCCCCCAACAAGGTAAAAGGTGTCCCCTATCTTACCCAGTTGTCCTCCGGAAACGGCGAAATTCTGATCTGTGATCTGCTTAAAATAAGATGTGATCGGGGTACTGTTCACGATCGCATCAATTAAACCGGAAACCTGCACTGAAGTGAGGTTGGGAAAAGTTATGTGATCCTGAGCTGTGGCACTGAAAGCATAACCACCTATTAAATACAGTGTATCTCCATCCTGATAGAAATTCAGGTTAGTCGCCTGTAGTTGTTCCGCAATGCCTGCCACCAAAGTAGTGAGTGGTGCAGACCAAAATTGTGCGGTAGCAGGATCGATCACAAAAATATCGGTATTGTTACTGGCAGCCGGAAAAGAACTGTTGGGTTGACGAGCATGAAGTCCGTCTCTTCTTCCTCCAATGATCAACCACTTTCCGTTGTGCTGGCCAAAAGCAAAGCTATGAAGACCAGGAAAGCTGGAGACTGTCTTTGGCACAATGGACAAATTGTAGTTGAATGGGATCGTTTGCCCGAAAGTGAAAATGACACTCAAGGTCATTAAAAAGGTGCTGAGAGCTTTTTTCATAAGTCAATATTTTTTCGTCTAATTTAGCTACTCGACAAAGATTGAATTGTCACACAGGTTACAAGAAGGGAATTCAGCATTTCTTATTGTTGTAAAATGAAAGTTCTTCTCATTTCAAAGTTCATATTATTGACGTTTATCGGCACAGGTCAGCTGAACTATTCTCCGTCATTGTTAAAGAATCATATAAGCTACTTATCTTCAGATGAACTCGAAGGAAGATTAACGGGTTCAAAAGGGGAAGATCTGGCTGCAAACTACATCTCAGAGCAATTAAAAACGTATAATCTTTCACCGGTAAAGTCGGATTTTATAATCCCTTTCACCTATAATTTCAAAATGAATCCCCAGGATACTTCATCGAGTAACTGGATCGAGATCAGTGGAAAAAATGTTGTAGCTTATTTAGACAATGGAAGAGAAAAAACGATCGTGATCGGTGCACATTACGATCACCTGGGACGAAACGAACACGGTAATTCAACGGCAAAAGATGCCGTAGGATTGATCCACAACGGTGCAGATGATAACGCCTCCGGAGTAGCTTCATTGATGGAAATAGCGCGTGTTCTCTCCATTAACAACACTATTGAAGGCTGCAATTTCATTTTTGCATTCTTTTCCGGTGAGGAAGATGGATTAATGGGTTCGAAAGCCGTAGCGAAGGAACTAACTGACAAATACAGCATTGTCAGCATGATCAATCTGGATATGGTTGGCCGATTGGATAGCTTACGAAACCTTCACGTTGGCGGCATTGGGACGAGTCCGGTCTTTATGGAGGTATTGAATCAGTCAAATCGATATGATTTTAATCTGAAAACCGACAGCAGCGGTGTAGGGCCATCGGATCACACTTCGTTCTACAAGAAAAACATACCTGTACTCTTCTTTTTTACCGGGACGCACGAAGATTATCATAAACCGACTGACGATCTGGAAAAGATCAACTTTGATGGTGTTCTTTCTATTAGTGAGTACGTCGACGCCATTGTAATAGAGCTTTCTGAAATGATCGAAATTCCATTCACACCTACACGTAACAAGTCAACAGGAAAACCGCGATACAAAGTAACATTAGGCATCATGCCTGATTACAGTTCTTCCGGAGACGGACTTAAAATAGAGCATGTAATCGATGACCGACCTGCCAAGAAGGGAGGGGTTCTGGATGGTGATATTCTTCAAAAAATTGATGAATGTGATATCTCAGATATTTACTCATATATGGAGTGCCTTTCACAACTAAAGCCCGGTCAAGTAATTTCACTTCAGGTTCTTCGTGAGAACAAGATCGTTATGCTTGAGGTAGAATTATAAAAAGAGCCTGTCTGAAAAGACAGGCTCTTTCAAAAAAAAATAACTTTTATCTATTAGATAACTTTCACGTTAACTGCGTTAAGTCCTTTTCTTCCTTCTTGCAATTCGAATTCCACTTCGTCACCGTCACGGATCTCATCAACCAATCCTGATACGTGTACGAAATACTCTTTGCTTGTTCCTTCTTCAGTGATAAAACCAAATCCTTTTGATTCATTGAAGAATTTTACTGTGCCTTTACTCATTTTGATAAAATAAAAAATATATAATGGTGCAATAGTACGCCTATATATCGGATAAACCTATTTTAATCTTCAGAATTAACAAATAATGGGGTCCGCATCCTGATATGAATGACCTTTGCAGAGACAAATGTTAGCAATGCTATCAGCAAAATAGCCGCATTGATACTGAACCAGTCGGCAATTATACCTGTGAGGATCGCCCCAATGGCATATCCCAGATCTCTCCACAAACGAAAAACACCAATGCTCTTTGCCCGGTCCTTTGGATGTGTATTCTCGGCAACCGTTGCTAAAAAAGTGGGATAAACCATCGCTGTCCCCCAACCTAACAGAGCAGAAAGGATTATGTATTCTGTCATTGTATCGGCAAAAACCATCAAAAAGAGCATGAATGCCTGGATCATCATACCCCAGAAAAGCATGCGCTTCTTTGGAAAAAGATCTGCCATTTTCCCTGTGAACAGTTGTCCCAAACCCCAAACGGCCGGATAAACAGCGATGATCACTCCGATCTGACTCAGGTTGAAATTCTTTGAAGCCAGCAGGATTGGAAAGATCCCCCAAGCCATGCCATCATTTAGGTTATTGATCAAGCCGGCCTGTGTCACAGATCCCAGATTTGGATCTCTCCAGCTTGTATCGAGAAAAACGTGCTTTAACCGTGGTATCGAGCTATCCAAAACTTCTTTGGCAACGTGAGACTTTGTATCCTTGATGAGAAATATACTACCCAGCAATCCAAAGAGAACCAGCGCAATTCCGATTAAAAAAGGATAAGGTCGAATGCCGTATTCAGCAGCAATCCAACCGGTGAGGAATCCAACCAACGCAACAGCAATATAACCGGCGAATTCGTTCAAACCCATTGCAAAACCGCGCTGTTTTTCTCCAACGAGGTCGATCTTCATTACAACTGTTGAAGACCACGTCAATCCCTGATTGATGCCCAACAACACATTCGTCGCAATGATCCAGTTCCAGCTTGGCGCGTACATCAGCATAAAGGGGACCGGAATTCCTATTATCCAACCGGCGATCAATAAATTCCTTCTGCCAAATCGATCAGCGAGTGCACCGGTGTAATAATTGGTTAAAGCCTTTACGATCCCAAAAACAATGATAAACGAAAGAATTGCTGTCTTTGCAGCGATCTGAAATTCCTCTTCTGCAAGTTTTGGTAAAATACTGCGCTCCAAACCTACCATTCCACCAACAAAGGCGTTGATGACAACCAGGAGCGTGAATTGCTTCCAGGTTTCCTTTAGACCAAGTTGAACGTTTTGCATCTTTTGGTATTTGATGCAAAGTTCTGGAGAGGCGAGATGGATTCCTTTTACAAATGTTAATTATTGGAACAAGGAGCAAAGAACAAGGAACAAGGACTTTAATTGTGGGAAATAAAAGTGTTCTTTTCTCTTTTATTTTCGGGCTCTGATGCGGCTGAGGCTTACCTGTGTTATTCCCAAGTAGGTTGCAATGTGTTTTAACGGGGCGCGAAGCAAAATATTCGGCTGTTCATCAAGCAGTTGCTGGTAGCGTTCTTCGGGTGTATTGAACTGTAAACTCTCCAAACGGTGAATTGTTCGCACGTGTTGTTGCTCGAAGACCTTTCGGAAAAGACGTTCGAGATTGGGATGTGCATCGAAAAGCGCGAATAACTTGGGGACATTAATTGCGACCACTTCTGTGTCTTCAACTGCGCAGATCGCCTTTTTGGATGGAATACCTGCAAACAAACTTTCTGCTCTGGCAACGATCGAATTTTCAGGCTCAAAACTTTCCGTAATGTCTACGCCGTTCTTCAGGTAACAGATCCGGAGCATTCCCTTGTTTACGAAATAGATCGTTTTACAGGTGTGACCTATGGGCTGAAGCTCCTGGTTTTTATGTAGTGACTGAAGCTTACAAAGTCCGGATAATAGATTTTCCTCTTCCTCACTGATCTTATGCACTGAGTGAAGAAAATTCATCAGTTGTTCAAAACACAAAGTCCTTTCCATTTTGTTTTGACACATTTCGACCTTCGATCAGCGCTTCACTTGCATGGTCGTTGTTACACGTCCGTTATTTCTGTTCAATTCAACAAAATACACTCCTTCAGGCAATTTGTCTGTTTCGATCAACAAAGTGGTTTGACCATTGAGATCCTGTTCGATCGTTCTTTCAAGCATCAACTGACCGCTTAGTGTGAACAACATGATCTCTTCTCCTGAAATAAAAGGAGTGCCAACTGTAAGTGTAAAAGAAGTGTTTGCAGGATTTGGAAAAAGTGTAAGTTCTTGCTCGGAAAGGTCAGATTCGTCGATGGAAGCCGTTCCGAAATAATGAAATGTCACCAAATCTGCCGAAGTTTGCGGTACTGCCAAAGTATCGTTCAAGGTATTGTAGAAGATATCAGCCGGCTGAGTCAAACCGTTTACGACCGCCACAGGATTTGCAAGGTTTGAATCGAATCTGTACACTGCACCCTGAGTCCATGCTGACACTAAATAATTTCCGGCAGCATCACGAGCGATCCCGTCGCAATTGCCCAAAGTCGTTGTTGCAGCCGTGGTTACTGCAAAAGATGTAAGATCGATCGCTTTGATCGGAGCATTAGCACCCCAATTCACGAACAGTACGCGGTTGTTGTCGCCATCGTACCACATGCCATTCGGCGAAGTCACTGTATTGGCAACGATCTCGGTGAAGGTGAGTGCCACAGTACTGATCTTGTAGATCTTCTTCGCAGAATAATCGCTCACATACAAATATTCAACACCATCACTGGTGATCCCATTCAAAAAAGTGCCACCCACAGCGATATTATCCACTAAGTTCCCATTGGTAAGGTCAAAACTTTTCATGTTGCCGGCATCGCAAACCCAAAGTTTTCCGTTGAGGATCTCCAATCCGGCAGGACTCGAAACGCTTGAAGAGAACAAGGTTGGCGTCTGACCCGGAACCAGCGACTGAATACTGACCGGTGTGGCACGATTGGAAACGAGGTAACGGTTATTAGCCGCGTCGAATTCGACACTCTCTGGGTTATTAATGACTTGAGAAATAGAAATAGTTGAAAAAAGTACAACTGGAAAAATGAATAGTAGTTTAAGCATGTGAATGTTTTGGGATATAAACTTACTAAAAGAAAGTGGAGAGTGCTTACTTCTTTTCTAACATGGCCAGAAACTCGTTGTCCCGATATTTCTTTCGGGTGTACTTCTTATGAAGTCGCGCGTACGCTTTTGCCTTAGCAATATCCTTCTGAAGGTAACTATAGATCGAGAGGGATAAATGCGCATTTCCATTTTTCCTATCCAATTCCGCACATCTGACCATAGCTTTTAACGCCAATGGCAAAAAAGTGGTGTCGCGATTAGACAAGGTCGAATAGGTCATCCCCAAGTCATAATAATACTGCGAAAGCCCTTTTCCGATAGCTGTGGTATCAAAAGAAAGTAAATTCGCCAAGTCTTGTTTGTAAATTTCAATATCCATTGTTGCACAGGTCGATTTGACAAGGTCTTTTCGGATCTCGATGTAATCAACTTTTTGTTGGGATCTTGCCACGTTAAACAGCAAGAGTGCGATGGGAAGTATTAAGATTATTCTTTTCAATTTTTGACGAATGTTGAGACACTCTAGAATGAGTGGTTATAAAATTACCATTTTCAATTAGAATTCACACAAGAAGTTAACTGAAAATCATTTTCCCAGCGATCCAATATTCTCATAATTACCTACCAATTGGAAATTTCTTGTTTGAGCGTTTTGCTTAAAACTTACAGCAACTCGAACATCGGTATGATGGAGAATATCCCGACTCAATGTACCATTATGAGGGCCTTTAAATACAATGTTTTGTGTCAATGTGATCTCCATCTTCATTTCTATAGCCTTACTTGAGATCCGAATGTGTTGATCGTGCGAATTCAATTTACTGATCGAAATTGAACAATCGCGCAGTTCTCGCAGGTCGATCTGTTTACCGTCAAAACGAAAATAGCCTACGTGCCTGATGAACTTCTTACCCAGCCAATTTATTTCAGCTTGAGAAAATAAGAGGTCAACCTCCTTATTCTCAGGATCAACCGCATGCAACCAGACATAATTCTCTGGAAAAGAAGTCCCCCAGTTTTTCTCCAGGTATCCAATTTCGTTATCCAACGAAAACCGTGAAGACTTACTGTTTATCTCACCAGAAACAATATGTGATTTTTTTAAAACCGAGTGGTAACAAGGAAGATTTGGTATAACATAGCTGTATCCCATCGAGTTTTTGAAGCTGCGTAAAGGTTCATTCTTATCCAGAGAAAGATCGACTTCGACCTCATCGGTATTGACAGAGATCCTTTCGGTGGTCAAAATGTTATTTCCCATGCGAACTAAGTGCTGACCCGGATCACAAAAGACCTCTTCTTTTGGGAAATGCAACAACAATGGTTTTTCATCCGGAATATGCATTTGAATGAAACCAAAGGTATCGTTTGAGTTCCTTGTGGCATAACCGTAAATAACCACGAAGGATGCCTGGTGCTTGGCAGAAAAGATCTTTTGGAACCAACCTTCAAAATACTTGTTTCGGTTAAAATTACCGCGCAGAATGGTTGGATTAAAATTTCTCAGCATTAAACTATAGTTTGTCAAGATCTGTTCAATCGGATAATCCTAATTGGATCTACAGTTTTAAACAAATGGGTAACGTGAAGAACAAGTATTTACTCCATTTTGTTTTTATGACCCAAATATATCAAGGTGGAGAATTATGGTTTAGAAGTGTTTTCAACCAGACGCGAACTCCTTACCTGTCGTTCAGCCGGTGGCCTTTTTGAATCATTATTTTCGAAGCGAGGACCTGTTTAGCTCTTTGGTTTGTCGCTTCACTCAATTCTGCGTGAGTATTTAAAAAACATTTCTGCATACGGACTGTCAATTCTAACGTAGGTAATATCCTTGAATTTGGAAGATACCGGTTTCAGATCGTATTCGCCTCTGGCATTAAAATAATCAATAAAGACCTTCTTTTTTTCAATGCTGTTTATTGGACCAATTTGAAAAATGTCCTTTCCGTTGTACAGATCTTGAATGATCACAGGTTTCCCTTTCATTTTTAAATAATCAAACATTTCGGGAAAATTGCTCAGTGAAAGACCCAATTCAGTATACTTATCTTCAATTTGATCTTTCAGTCCCTCAGATTCAATTATTTTATCAATAAACGCCTCGTTTTCTGTTCTCTTGATCTCTGTAATATCTGATTTCTTCACAATAACGAAACCGTCAAAATGGAAGTCGAACATATCGTTCATGAGAACAAATTCGTCATTCTGCGCAAAAATAACTCCGTTGAAATTGATCAACTGATCACCATCCCGATCAACTAAAAACAACTTAACGAGTTCTTTTTTGTCTATATGTTTTTTAATCCTTTTTTTCATGATTCAAATCGTTTTACACATTGTAATGGGCTGGCTAAATTGATGATTTGCTGAGCCGTTGAAAAATACAACTCACTTTTTCTTCGGTGTAAAAAAGTAACCCACTACCGAACCCAAAAGAGCTGAAAGTCCGAACAAAACATTGTACAACCTTACCCGCGTTTCGTATCCATAGTCAATTTCGACGTTTGAGTAATACATCCAATCGTATTCTTCTTCCCAATACCAAAATAAAGCAGCGGCGAGGAAAGTGGTCAAACTCATGATCCAAATCTTGTTTCGTTTTTCGTTCCGCACTTTCTGAAGGACGAGTTTAACCAAAAAAGCAAGCAGCATCGAAAGAGCAAATCCACCAAGTACTACCATAACAATAGATATTATCACTGCCTCCATCGGTATCACAGGTCCATCTGCCAATGCTGGGAAGGCAAGGAAAGAAGTGATTAAAATGAGGAGTAATTTAGAATTCATAATACTTTGATTAACGGTTTGCAAGCAGGCGAAAGGCCTTCTTTTCACAAGATCGCTTTACCGAAGATAAAACTTAATCTTTAATACCATTTTTTGTTTCGAAGAAGGAACAGGGCTGGCGCTTGCTTGCCGTTAACCTCATTCCATTGTCTTTGCCAATGTTTTTGCTTCTGATATTATTGCTTCCGGAAAATCACTTAATTCCAATATTCGAATAGCGTTTCTGCTTTTTGGAATTCCTGATTTCATTTTGAAATCGAATTCGATAGTAGAACCATCTACAGTCTCGGAAAAATGGAATAAATCGAATTCTGCGTTTAACATGTTAGTTAACTCTATATCATGAGTAGATACAAATATTTGACAGTTTTGTCTGGATAGATAGGAGAGTGTCGCTTTTGCTGCAGCAATCCGTTCAACAGTATTCGTTCCTTTGAATAATTCGTCCAATAGTATGATTGAACTTGTTTCCTTTTTTGTTTGTTCGATGATGTTTTTTAATTCATTCACTTCCTGAAAGAAATAACTACTTGAACTCGTCAAATCATCTTCAATTCTAATCACTGAGAATAGTTTAGAGTCGGGAATCTTTGCTAATGAAGCATAACAAGTATTCAAAGTAATTCCTGAGATTAGGTTTAACCCAATTGCTCTGATGAATGTTGTTTTACCACACATATTGGAACCAGTGAGTAATATTGATCTATTGGAATTCACCGTATTTGGAACGCAGTTCGGCACTAATGGATGTATAAGATCATCGAAATGAACCGTGAAGTTTTGGTTGGATATTTCGGGAATGCAATAGTGATCAAGTCCATGCCTTAATGAAGCAATTGAAAGGATCATGTCGACTTCTCCAACAAAACGATAAGCTTGTTCTATATCTTTTGTCTTGTTTCTGAATACTTCCAGTGAACTAAAAAGTAACAGCGGTTCCAGTAAGAATATGATCTTTATTAACTCCAATAAGAACCAGTAAGCAGCCTCCATGTCACTGTCAACTTTTTGCTCGAGTTTAAAAAATGACATTTTTCTTCGAATAGAGGAAATGGTAGCCAAAGATGAAGGGAGTTTAGGATCGAAAGCCTTCAAGACATCAATGTTGTATAGATATTTTGTTACCGCACCTAAGGAAAGTAATGTTGGAACCGAATTAATAAAAAGAGTTGTCTTCCTTTTCAGTCAGTAATGAAATAATAAGTTGATCGCAAAAACGCCTATGAATATTAATCCAATGATTGGATTAATGAACGATAGAATTAAGGAGACAGCAGCGCAAATTGAAAGTATTGGAATAAGAAAGTACCATTTGGGTTTTTTATCCGGTTCCTGCAAAAAGAGGTCTGTGCAATAATAGGCTTGTTGATGATTTAACTTTTGAAGTTGATACTGTACTTTCAGTCGATCCTTTGGATGTTGAATGAAGAAATTTATTGCTTGCTCTCTTAGCCGAGATTTGTTTTGTGAATAGTCTGTTGTTCTTAATTCAGAATAAAGGTATTGCTGTCCGATACGGGAAGAGGTTCGGTCCACGAAGCAAAAGAAGAGATCGAAATCGAGATCCTCACATGTTTGATCCGAAAGTATCTGATTTACATTTGGATTATCTTTATTAATAAAATAACGTTTGATCAAGTCAAAGTTAAATCCTTCAGTCTTTACTTTTCCAAATGAGGATTCCAATTGCTCAAAAATTCTTTTTTTACGACTAAAGAACATTGGATTCAGTTTTTGTATGTGAAATGTATTCTATGATGTCTCCAGGTTGACAATCAAGTGCTTCGCATATCGCTTCAAGAGTAGAAAAACGAATTGCTCTTACTTTTCCTTGTTTTAATATGGAAAGATTAACCACTGAAACACCAACAATCTCTGAAAGCTCTTTTAGCTGCATCTTACGTTTGGCCAGCATAATGTCTAAATTGATCGTTATAGGCATGACTAAATGGTTAAGGATGATTCGAACGACTTAATAAATGATTCGAAATGTTTGTTATTTCGTTTCCAAGATGTATTTCCATATAGGGTAACAGAAGTAAAATGGATGACAGTTCCTGTCTGTGTTGGTTTTAATTGAACATATATGTTTTCACCCCAAGTCCAAAAGTTGACCGATGTTCCCATTAAAATACGCAAAGTGGAATTATCCTTATCCAATTGAGTAAAATGTGAATCATTAGCCACTTCGAGAAGTTTTTCATAAAGTAGATCTGCGCTTATATCGCTAACGGCATTGTGAGAGGTTCTTTCCAGAAGAACATTCAGCGGACTAAGAAACCAATTGGAAGAGTAGAGACTCTTTCGTAAAAGAAAACTAACAAGCAACAAACCGATTGGAATCAGGAATATTAGTAATGAAAGCCAAGTGTTACCTGTTAAATACAAGGTAAGTCTGTAAACCGCAAACGAAGAAAGTCCGAGTAGAAGAGGAATATTTTTCATGTACTTTTTTGAACAAAATTATGATATACATTGATTATTTAATGATAATCGATAATTATATTTGAAAAAGTTTGAATTAAGTAGGTTTTTCAATTGGGGTTAATTCAATCATATCCTTAATGAATAATCATTTTTCGATCTTAAACAGCACCCCTATACAGTATAGATACAACTCCATTATCCATTTATAATCGATTGTACCTTGTCGTAATTGCTTGCAATGGAATCCTGACAACGAGCCTTCCAGTCGGCCATTACCCACTGTCAATTGTCCATTCTCAATTGTCCATTCTCAATTGTTCCCTATCTTTGCACCCTCAAATTTCTCACAGATGATCTCAGTCAATGGCCTTTCGGTCGAATTCAGCGCACGAACGCTTTTCAAGGATGTCAATTTTGTCATCAATCCCAACGATAAAATTGCCTTGATGGGTAAGAACGGTGCAGGAAAATCGACCATGATGAAGATCATTGCCGGCGTGCAAAAACCCAATCGCGGAAGTATTCAGTGCGCACCGGACACCAAGATCGCCTACTTGCCACAGCACTTACTTACAGAGGATAATTGTACCGTTTTTGAAGAAACATCGAAAGCCTTCGGAGAAGTGATACAGATGAAAAATGAGATCGATGCCCTCAACAAGGAACTGGAAACACGTACCGATTACGAATCGGATTCCTACATGAAAGTCATCGAGCGTGTGGCGGAACTGGGTGAGAAATACTACGCCATCGAAGAGACCAATTTCGACGCTGAAGTGGAGAAGGCGCTTATCGGATTGGGTTTCAAACGCAGCGATTTCACGCGAAACACAAGTGAATTCAGTGGTGGATGGCGGATGCGGATCGAATTGGCAAAGATCTTACTTCAAAAACCGGATCTTGTCCTGCTCGATGAGCCGACCAACCACATCGACATCGAATCGGTGATCTGGCTGGAAGATTTCTTGAAAAACAAAGCAAAGGCGGTGATCGTGATCTCGCACGACAAAACCTTTATCGATAACATTACCAATCGCACGATCGAAGTGACCATGGGTCGCATTTACGATTACAAAGCAAACTACACACACTACCTCGTTTTGCGCGAAGAACGCAGAACTCAGCAGCAAAAAGCCTATCAGGAACAGCAAAAGATGATCGCGGAAACGAAGCGATTCATTGAGCAGTTCAAAGGGACCTACTCGAAAACTAATCAGGTGAGTTCGCGTCAACGAATGCTGGAAAAACTCGAGATAATTGAAGTGGACGAGATCGATAACTCAGCGATCTCCCTGCGCTTCCCTCCTTCTCAGCGTTCGGGTGATTTCCCGGTAACAGCGAGAGACATGAGTAAATCCTACGGCGACAAGGTTGTTTTCAAAAACGCCAACATGTCGATCGCCCGCGGTGAGAAAGTATGTTTCGTCGGACGTAACGGTGAAGGGAAATCTACAATGATCAAGGCGATCATGGGTGAGATCGACTTCGAAGGACACTGCGAACTGGGACACAATGCGAAAGTTGGGTACTTTGCCCAAAATCAAGCTTCACTACTTGATCCAGAATTGTCGGTTTTTGAAACGGTCGACAATGTAGCCGAAGGTGAGATCCGTAAGGACATCAAAAACATTCTTGGTGCCTTCATGTTCTCCGGTGATGCGATCGACAAAAAAGTCGGCTTCCTTTCCGGAGGTGAGCGCACGCGACTCGCCATGGTTAAACTCCTGCTGGAGCCGGTTAACGTGTTGATCCTGGATGAACCGACCAATCACCTCGACCTGAAATCGAAGGATGTACTCAAAGATGCCCTCAAAAAATTCGACGGAACCTTGATCCTCGTTTCTCACGACCGTGCTTTCTTAGAAGGACTGGCGAACAAAGTATTCGAATTCAAGGACCAGCGTGTGATCGAGCATTTCGAAACGATCGATGAGTTTTTGGAACGAAACAGGATCGAGCAGATCAAGCATTTGGATCTGTAGTAGTGCGAGACGAGACCGTACCGTAGGTTCGGGACTGCTAGAGGACAGACTTACCTTTAAGTTCAAGCTCTGCCTTGTAGTGAGATAGAGAACTCTTCCTTATGATGATCGTTCACAAAGTGAATGACAATGTCAAATCTTGAATAAGAGCTAAAAATCAAGGAATTTACTTTTCCACATGTTCTTACTCGGATAGATCGAAAATGAAAGAGCGATGAAGATCATGAACAGTGATCCTGCAATGGTAAAATGGAAGATAGAAAACAGAAAATCGAGCGCAGACACATCAAATTGTACTGTTATTCCGGCAAGAACCGTTGACAGCAAGGCTGCAAGAACAACGATCGACAGAATTCCTGTCTTGATACTTTGAAACGGAAAAGACTGGATCTTTCTCCAGACAGAGAATTCTCCACCCCATTTGTGAATGAACAAATACTGATCAGGAGCTAGTTCAGCAAAAAGGATCGGATCCTTATCGATGTGATCGATCTCGAAGAATTCTCCGGGAGCAATGATACGAAGTCTGCACAATTTGGTTTTGTAGCGCGATTCTATAGCACTTATCTCACTCCATGCTGCTTCAGGAATAGCGCCCTTGAAACGTTCTATCTCCAGAAATCGCAAACGATAACGCACGCAGATCTTCTCGATCGTACTCAATGAAAAGATCCTTTCCGACTCTTGTTCCATCAACCGTTGAGACCGCTCAGCAGAATCATCCAGTATGGATTGAACCTCTGACATTAGCTCCTGATCCTTTCTTCTTGATTCGATCGAGAGAGCCTCTCGCATGATTAGGGAAGTTTCCATAGAAATCGTTTTTACAAAATTATTTCAAACTCACTTCACCATTGTAACAAAACATACAATTTTATGTTCGTTTTTGTCTTCATCCTAAGCAGAATTGAAATCACCACTACCCGATTAGCCGTGTTTAATTGGTCATCAATAATTCACCTCCAGTTTCCTCCCCTTCCAGACCGGTTTAAAGAAGCACATCATCGCCAGAATAGCCAACGAATAAAAAGGAAAGATCAGTTCATAAAGCGGAATGAACAACCATGAACGAATGCGGCGCACGCGATTGAAGAAAGGTAGGAAGGCAAGCATATCGATCGCTGTTTTGGCAGCGAAAATAACCAAAGCCGTTCTGGATTCTCCAATGATCACAAAGTAACATACCAGAAACACGAACCACGCTGTCAGCAGAGCTTGCACGATCCCGAGGGTTGTACTCAAATGATCTTTTACATCTCCGGTTTTAGCGATCCATCGCAAACGCTGATGCATGAACTCTTTAAATGATTGTGGTGTTTCCGTGTGAACAGCAGTTCTCGGATCTGACATTAATCTAACATCTGCCTTTCCAATTCTGTAGTCACGTAAAAGGTAGATATCGTCACCACTGGGCATATGGGCGTGAGTATGCATGCGGTCCAGCCTATCAAATGACTTACGGCTAAACAACAAATTTGCACCACTGGCAATGATCGGTCGCACCAGTCCGGAAAGTCCGGTATTGATCGCGTTGATCAGCAAGAGATCCACCTCAAATAAATGATGCAAAGGTTTTTCAGCTACCATGACAGCCGGCATGAGGTACATATCGGCATTGGACAATCGGGAGATGGTGAGAAAATAATCCGATTGAATCACAACGTCGGCATCTATGGTCAGCAAATACGTCGATTCGGAATTTGCGATGGCGTGACGTATACCCGCTTTTTTGCCTTGTACTCCTTCAGGCAATTGTAAAATACGGAAAGGAACATCAGTACCCAAGGAATTGATCTTTTCACAGCTTCGATCGCCCGAATGATCATCCACAAAAATGAATTCCTTCGGAAGATAATTCAGTTTGCGAATGGAATCTAACAAGACATCGATCCGCTGTTCTTCATTACGAAACGGAACGATCACTACTAATTCAGCAACTGAAATGTGATTTTCCGGAGAACCGGAATAGGATTGTTCACGCAGACGCTGTGCAAAATATCCGACCACAACCAGAATGAACAAGAAGCCAAGATAGATACTGAAAAACAAAAAGAAGGAATTCATTTCAATCAGTTTTTTGTTGTGCAATGAAGAATGAAACAAAAGTAGGAATTAGCAAATTGATGATCCATATGCTAAGACTTGCCGGAAAAATGGCGTTTGTTTCGATCGCAGCATAACCCAGCACCCAAAGGGCTACGGAGTCGCGCACTAGAAATTTACCTAGGAAGAGCGAAGGAACAAGCGTCACCCAGAAATAATATTGCCAGATCCACGAGATCTCTTTACTTCCAATCTCGGCACCAAAAGCATGAAGTACCAAAGTAAATTGAAAGGTGAAGACCAGTAACCTGAAAACACTCAAAAACAGTATAGACCACTTAAAACTGCGTCTTCTTTTAATCGACCTCAGACGCATTTGTAACTGAATCCGTTTTGGGAAGAACATTTCCACTAATGGTTCAAAATAAAAGTATGCCATGATACCCATCAAAACAAGCAGTGCTCCTAACCAGATCAGTTTATCTGTTGGACTTCCCAAAGGTGAATCGTTGAGGATGATAATGGCAAGACAACCAAAGAGCATACTTGCTAAAAACTGAGCATAATTGGAATACAAGGTTAGAATTGTAATGGAAATCCGCTCCCTCCTTCTGAAATAATACATTCTACCAAGGAAATTACCGAGCATATTTGGAGTGACCATTCCGGTCACTATACCCGCTGCGAAGGATTGTGCAGCAGTTCTTGACGTATAAGATGTTTCAGAGACCTTGAGTATGGTTCGCCATTTCATAAATTCAGGCAACCAGCTTATGGGCATCAAGAGCAGAGCAAAGATCATAGACCAAACGTTATGAACGTCGATCGAACTCAGATCGAGATCAGAACGCTGCAACTGGCGATAAAAAACGAAGATCACAACCAGAAAGAGGAAGACTTTTGCAAGAGCAAACCAGATCTGTCGATTTTTCGTAGCTTTAACCATCGAACGTTTACAATGGCTGAAGATAAGATAATTCTCGGAATTGACCCCGGAACAACAGTTTTGGGTTATGGTCTTGTCCATGTTAAAGGAAAGGAGTTGGAACTTGTCAATTTCGGTATTATCCAATTGCATAAGCTACCCACTCACCCGGATAAACTGAAACGTATCTACGACAGACTCGACGGCATCATTAAAGAATTCAAACCCGATGAAATGGCGATCGAAGCACCGTTCTTCGGAAAGAACGTTCAGTCCATGTTAAAGTTGGGAAGAGCTCAAGGTGTCGCGATTGCGGCGTGTCTCGGCCACAACATTCCCTTCGAAGAATACACACCGAAAAGGATCAAACAATCGATCACGGGTAATGGAAATGCCTCAAAAGAACAAGTAGCGGCTATGTTGCAGAAGTTGCTTCGGTTCGAAGACATGCCTAAATACCTTGATGCAACTGACGCACTTGGTGTCGCCGTTTGTCACCATTTTTCGAAAGGGGTTGGTGAACACAATAAAGCTAAAGGAAACAGTTGGGATTCTTTTTTAAAAGCAAATCCTGACCGAAAGATTCGATAATTGATGACTAAAGAAAGTGAAAATAAATTCTTTGTTTTATTGACAATAGCCGGAATCACCACTTTTGTACTCTTTTTCGTGATTGCTGCCTCACTCTATCCGGGTGGATCTAATTTTGATCCAGCGTCAATTGGTTACAGTTGGAAAGAGAATTTCTGGTGTGAATTATTGGGACACAGCGCGAAGAATTCAATGCCCAATACTGCCCGTCCTTTTGCGCTTACCGGAATGATCGGTTTATCGGTCGGTGTTTCCTCCTTTTGGTACCTGATCACACAGGGGCTTTTTCGAAACAATACAATCAATTTAGTGGTAAGATACTTCGGGATTATTTCAATGATCCTCTCCTCCTTCATTTTCACAATTTACCATGATCTTTTCATTTTTGGATCTGTCATAACCGGAACTGTGGCGTTCTCCCTATTGTTCAACGAACTATGGCAGAGAGAACGATTCATTCAGTTCGCCACAGGAATAACTTTTTTACTGTTGATCTTTATCAATTGCTTCATTTATCTTACCCAAATTGGTGAGAACGCGCTTCCATTGTTACAAAAACTGACCTTTCTTTACACACTAATCTGGATTGCATACATGAGCATTAATCATAAGAAACTTCGTCATGAATCCTGAGATAGACAGATATATTGAGAAAAGTGCAGAATTCGCACAACCTATTCTAAATCATATTCGCAAAGTTGTTCATGAAGCTTGCCCGGAAGTCGAAGAGCAAATAAAATGGAGTTTTCCGAATTTCATGTACCACGGATCGATCCTTTGTCATATTGCTGCTTTCAAAAAACATTGTGCTTTCGGTTTCTGGCAGGGAGCATTGCTCGATGACCCCCACGGAATTTTGAATAATTCGGAGACTAATGCCATGGGAAATCTGGGCAGAATAACTTCGCTTGCAGACCTCCCAAAAGATGATGTTCTGAGAACATATATTCTCCAGGCGATGATGCTGATCGAGACAGGTTTGAAACGTTCAAATCCAAAAACTTCATCAAGTTCTACCTCAGTACCCCATGATATCCCTGAATGTTTGAGTGAAGCACTGGAGAAATGTCCTAAAGCGAAAGCGACCTTCGAGATTTTCTCCCCTTCAAAAAGGAAAGATTATATCGTCTGGATAAACGAGGCAAAAACACCAACCACGAAAAAAAAGAGGCTTGAAACAACCATCGAATGGCTAGAAGAAGGAAAATCGAAAAACTGGAAATACGAAAAGAAGTAGATCAGTTCTTGGGCATATCCTTTAATTGAATTTTCAGGATCGAATTTTCTGGGAGTTTATCCTTATCTTTTTCGGGACTTGCAGAAATCTTACCTGACATAAGGTTAAGTGAATCGATCACTCTTGAATAGATCGCCTGCATCTCAAGTTGCCGAGAACCGTAATATTCCAGACTCGATTCGTAACGCTTTTCTGTCACTGAATATTTGTCCAGTATTTCCTTACCTGACTTTTCCATTAGTTCCTTATAAACCGAGGCCTGCCCATAGCGCATTTGAATGTGTGATTCGATCACGATCATGTCCTTCAGCAACATCACCATCGTATCCTCCGGAACGAGTTGTTTGGGTTTGGGGACAAGACTTACCTCATCGCGGCAGGAAAGTACCGAAAGAATAATAAATACTAGTGAAAGGATTCTCATCAACGGTTAAAGTACAATCGCGATCCGATGCCCGATTCAATGATCTTACCATCGCTGTATACCAAACGGCCATTTACGTAGGTAGAATCAATCGTATGAGAGAAAGTTGTTCCTTCAAACGGAGACCAACCACATTTGTATAAAAGATTTTCCTTGGTAACAGTGTGTGTACGATTAGGATCCACAACCACGAGATCAGCGTGATAACCTTCGCGAATGTATCCTCTTCGATCAACACGGAACAATACAGCAGGAGCATGAGCCATTTTTTCAACCACTCGTTCCAGTGAAATCACTCCTTGCTTTGACTTTTCAAGCATCGCAAGTAAGGCATGTTGAACTAATGGCCCACCCGAAGGCGCTTTGAAATAAGTCTGTTCCTTTTCTTCGATCGTATGCGGAGCATGATCCGTCGCAATGACATCTATCTTATTATCGAGAACCGCCTGCATGATCGCGTCTCTGTCCGATGCTTTCTTCACCGCAGGATTCCACTTGATATAGTTGCCCTTCGAAGCGTAATCCTCATCAGAAAACCACAAATGGTGTATACAGGCCTCAGCAGTTATCATTTTATCTTCAAGAGGGAGTGTATTGTCAAATAACTCCAGTTCTTTAGCGGTTGAAATGTGCAGAATATGCAGTCGAGTATTGTATTTCTTCGCCAAACGAACTGCTAAAGAAGACGACAAATAACATGCTTCCTCATTCCGTATAACAGGATGCATTTCAATAGGAACATCCTCCCCGTATATTGCCTTGTATTTTTCTATGTTGGCACGAATTGTCCCCTCGTCTTCACAATGCGTTGCAATTAGCATTGGAGGGACCTCACGGAACAATCCTTCAAGTGTTGCTTCACGGTCAACCAACATGTTTCCTGTCGATGACCCCATGAAGATCTTAATTCCGCAAACGTGCTGATGACTAGTCTTCAGGACTTCGTCCAAATTATCGTTGGACGCTCCCATGAAAAATGAATAATTGGCTATTGCTGTTTTTGCTGCTATGTCGTACTTGTCCTGAAGCAATTCCTGCGTTAAAGCATTTGGAACGGTATTTGGCATTTCCATGAAGGAAGTGATCCCTCCTGCAACCGCAGCACGCGATTCTGTCGCAATATTTCCTTTGTGTGTCAGGCCCGGCTCACGAAAATGAACCTGATCGTCGATGCAGCCAGGAACGAGATACTTACCAGTGAGGTCGATCTCCTCGGCGGCGTGATCTACTTGAAGTCCTGTGCCGATCTTTTGAATTAAACCATCTTTTACCAATACATCTGTAACGAAGGACCTTCCTTCATTGATTACCGTTGCTGAACGGAAGATAATTGCATTGCTCATAGTTTCATTTTTCTCATTTTCCAAACTCCGAAGAAGGCTTCCTTGAAAATACCAGTGCTCATTTTTGAAACACCATATTGTCTGTCGATAAAGGTTATTGGAACCTCTGTAATCTTAAATCCATGTTTTACAGCTGCATATTTCATACAGATCTGAAAAGCGTATCCTTTAAAAGTAACTCCATCCAGATTTATGGTTTCCAACACTTTCTTCCTGTAACATTTGAAACCAGCAGTCGTGTCCTTGATGCCAATCCAAAGGATCATTCGAACATAAACAGAGGCAAAATAGGACATGAGGATCCTTTTCAATGGCCAGTTACTTACTTTTCCTCCTTTACAATATCGCGAACCGATACTTACATCTGCACCATTCTGGCAAGCTGCATACAATCGGATAAGATCATCGGGATCATGAGAAAAATCGCAATCCATTTCGAAAATGAACTCGTATCCATGTGCGATGGCCCACTTGAATCCGTGAATGTAAGCAGTCCCTAAACCAAGTTTCCCGGCTCTTTTTTCAAGATGGATACGTCCCGTAAATTCGCTCCGTAGTTCCTGGATCTTCTCTGCGGTGCCGTCCGGCGAGTTATCGTCTACAAACAGAATATGAAAATCCTTTTCAAGCGACATCACTTTGCGTGTCATTCGCTCTACATTTTCAATCTCGTTATATGTAGGTATGATAATCAGGGAATCCGACATCCGGCTCAAGAATTATGACGCTAAAATAAGTATTTATGGCTTATCAGAACGTTAAATAATGTAAATCGGGTGAATGTCGTAAATTTGACTTCGTCCGGAAATGAAAAATCAACTGTTCATATTCTTCTTCTTTTTGTCTGTGGGCAATAGCTACTCGCAGGACTTAAAAAACGTGACCTTTCTGGACCGATGGTTCGAAGACACTTTGGTGACCAACTCAAGCAAAGTTCGTTACAGTGGGTGCTGGGGGTTTGAATTTGAAGGAAAAGAATATGCAGCGATCGGCTCCACGGAAGGAACGCATTTTTTCCATTTCGACAGCAACGACCGGCTGTCACCTGTCGGTTTTATTGAAGGCCGCTTCAATTCGTCTTCCGTAATTCACCGGGAGATCAAAACCTTTGGAAAATACGCCTATGCTGTGTGCGATGAAGGAAACAGTAGTTTACAGATCATTGACCTAAGCTATTTACCTGATTCAGTTGTAAAAGTTGCCGATCTTCAGGACGAACGCTTCGGGAAAATCCATAATTTATTCATTGACACATCTCACGCACTACTTTATGCTTGTTTAGTCACTCCCTTTCCCGGTGGAAATCCAACGGGAATTGTTCCGATGCGTGTTTTCAGTCTGAGTGACCCATTGGACCCTCAACTGCTCTGGCAAGGGCCTTCAGATATTCCCGAAGTACACGACTGTTATGTTCGTGACAATAAAGCTATACTCAATTGTGGAATGGATGGAATACGCGTTTACGACTTTTCAAATCCCTCCAGTCCGGTTTATCTGAGTAATCTAACTTTTTATCAGGATCAGGGTTACAACCATCAGGGATGGTTAGCTCCTGATGGCAAAACATACGTCTTTGCTGATGAGACCAACGGTAAAAAGATCAAAAAGTGTGAACTGAAAGAAGATCATTCTCTGGTCGTGAAGTCATCATTTGGAACAGCTGTCGAAAACGGAAGTGTCCCTCATAACATCATGTGTACGAATGAGTTTGCATTTGTTGCCTATTACAATGAAGGCTTGAGAGTTTTTGATCTACGCTATCCGGTACCCAAGGAGATCGCACATTACGACACTTATCCTGACGAATCGGTTTTCAAAATGAATGGCGCCTGGGGTGTGTATTCCGAATACAAATCCGGGCGATTGATCATTTCTGATCGGCAGTACGGATTGTTCCTGTTCAGATTTGACAAAGAACTTTTCCAGGATCAGGCAGTTGGCTCTGAATTCAGTGTGTACCCTAATCCAACAACCGGAAATGGTGAATTTGTGATACGCTCGGAAATGGATGATGTGTCCGGATTTGAGATCGAACTTGTCGATATGAATGGGAAGATACTTTATACCGAAAACTCTGAAAACAATTCATTTCTTCGGGTGACAAAAGAACTTTCCAGTGGAATATATTTGTTGAGGATCAGTTACGAAGATTATCTCGGAGAGACTTCGTCATTAGTCAGGATGATCCTCATTGAGCCTTAAGAAGATTTTCAACAACGTCTGTGATAAGGTCTTGCTCGTAACCCTTTCCAGAAAGGAAGCGCATTACTTTCGATCTTTTGGACCATATATCATCTGACTTGATCTCCTTCCATTTTCTGGTCGCCAGTTCTGTGAGATTCTGATAGTAAACCTCTCCGTCGACCTGATCAAAAGCATTTTTTATCAAGCTATCAGGAATTCCCTTTTGCTTTAGTTCAAAACGGATCTTGATCTTTCCCCACTTTTTGAAACGGTACTTACCCGAAACGAACGCTTCAGCAAAACGGGCGTCATCAATAAAGCGTTTCTTTTGAAGATCGGTCACCAGTTCCTCAGCCACTTCATTCTTAAACCCCCATGCAAGTGCTTTTCTTTTCACTTCCAAAGCAGATCTTTCCTGATAAGCGCAAAAGGCCTCCAGTCGCACAAGCGCCTCGTGAAAAGGATATTTGCACTCTGAACTCATGTCAGAGTGCAATTTCCTCGTTATTCTTATTTACGAATGTGTATTGAAGTAAGTGCTGTGAAGTAACCCCTCGAACCGGGATCCACTTTTTGTATTTGAAGAACCATTTCAACTGACGTGAAATGAGCCCAACCTTGAAATAAGCTTCCAAGTATGGATGAACGATCAATGAAACATGTGCTTCCTTTCTATCAGAGATCAGGTAATTCAAATTGGTTTCGATTTCCTCAGCAAAAAGAATGGTCGCCTGTACTTCTCCTGTACCATTACAGGTCGGACAAGTCTCAAGCGTATTGATATCTGTTTCTGGACGTACGCGCTGACGAGTGATCTCAACAACTCCAAACTTTGAAGGAGGAAGTATGTTATGCTTGGCGCGGTCACTTTTCATGAACTCCTTCAATTTCTCGAAGAGGATCTTATTATTCTCGCGATCGTGCATATCGATGAAATCGATACAAACGATACCTCCCATGTCGCGCAGTTGCAACACTCGGGCGATCTCCTCTGCCGCTTCGACATTCGTCGCCAATGCATTACTTTCCTGTCCGTCAGCACCTTTTCGATTACCACTGTTCACGTCGATGACGTGCATAGCCTCGGTGTGTTCTATGATCAGGTATCCACCACTTGGAAGAGGAACCTTCTTGCCGAAAAGAGTTTTGATCTGCTTGTGAATACCAAAGCGCTCGAAGATGCTTATTTTCCCATCATAAAGCTTAAGGATCTTTTCTCTTCCGGGAGCGATATCCGAGATATATTCCTTCATTTCAAGAAGAAGCGATTCGTCGTTTACATGAATATTGGTGAAATCCCCGTTCAACAGGTCTCGAAGAATAGACGAAGTCTTGTCCAACTCACCCAAAACCCTTTTGGGCGGAGTAGAAACCTTAAGGTTGGCATGCATTGTACGCCATTTCTCAAGCAGATTCTTCAGGTCTTGGTCCAGTTCCTCTATCTTTTTGTTCTCAGCAACGGTACGTATGATCACCCCGAAATTCTTCGGTTTGATCGCGTCCATCAGATCTTTCAATCGATCCCTTTCTTCTGGTTCTTTTATCTTCTGAGAGATCGAGATCTTGTCTGAAAAAGGAACAAGTACTAAATATCTTCCTGCCAAAGTGATCTCCGAACAAAGACGTGGACCTTTACTCGATATTGGCTCTTTGGCTACCTGAACAAGGATCGGTTGTGAAGAGGAAATGATCTCATCGATCTTACCTTCCTTTGGTATATCCTTCTCTGACTTGAAATAAAGTAGATCAGCTACGTTTTGCTTGCCATGAAGCGTTTCCTTGGTAAACTTATTGAGCGAACTGAATTGTGGTCCAAGGTCAAGGTAATGCAAAAATGCATCCTTTTCATAACCAACATCCACAAATGCCGCGTTCAAACTGGGCACGACTTTGCGCACTTTCCCCAGATAAATATCTCCAACAGCGAAATCAGTATTCCCCTGTTCTTCCTGCAACTCAATAAGCTTCCCTTCACGCAACAATGCAAGCCAGATGCCGCCAGGGCGTGCATCGACTACAAGTTCTAAACTCACGAAAAGCTTTTTAATAAGATTAAACACAAAAAACTTAGCAAGACATGCCCGCTAAGTTCTATACGATGTGTGAAGAATTAATTATTTCTTCTTCTTGTGACGATTCTTTCTAAGTCTCTTCTTACGCTTGTGCGTAGCCATCTTGTGTCTTTTTCTTTTCTTACCGCTTGGCATAATTTTATATTTAATCGGTTAATATCGAGTTCTTTGCTGCTCCTTCAGGAGTGAAAAAAAAGCACTCCCGTAAAAAACAGGAGTGCAAAGATAACATTTTCATTTAAAACACAATGAAGATGCCTGTCAAACTTTACTTCACCTTCACATTTTTCTTTACCTGATCAACGAAAGTCTTTGCAGGCTTGAAAGAAGGAATATTGTGTGCCGGGATGATAATGGTAGTGTTTCTTGAGATGTTACGGCCAGTCTTTTCAGCTCTCTCCTTAACAACAAAACTTCCAAATCCTCTCAAATAAACGTTTTGTCCACTTGCCAATGAAGATTTGATCGATCCCATGAACGCCTCCACTGCCTTGAGTGCCTCTGCTCTTTCCAATCCTGTTTCTTCCGCGATTCCGGCTACAATGTCTGCTTTAGTCATCTTGATTTTTGTTTACTTGTTAGTCATTTTTTTCGAAGCGCAAAAGTATATCACTCAAAAGACATAACTTTGCTTTCAAGTCAAAAAAATCACCTTTTTTCCCTTAATGACTGATTTTCACCTATTAATAACAGATTGGTATAGACAAAACAAAAGGGATTTACCCTGGAGAGAAACCAATGATGCCTACAAGATCTGGTTATCTGAGATCATGCTCCAGCAAACCCGTGTAGACCAAGGGATGTCCTACTATTACAAATTCACCGAAAACTACCCCGAGATCACTGATCTTGCCAATGCATCGGAAGATCAGGTACTTCGCGACTGGCAAGGACTGGGATATTATAGTCGGGCAAGGAATCTTCATGCCACGGCAAAGATCGTTTCACGTGAATTTCGTGGTCAGTTCCCTGCGTCCTATGCTGAGATCAGATCGTTAAAAGGTATTGGAGATTACACTGCTGCTGCCATAGCTTCATTCTCGTTTAATTTACCTTATGCAGTTCTTGACGGCAATGTATTCAGAGTACTGAGTAGATATTTCGACATCGACACACCTATCGACTCCCCTGCAGGAAAAAAACTTTTCGGTCAGCTGGCCCAAGATCAACTTGATAAGAATGATCCGGCAACATACAATCAGGCCATTATGGAACTTGGAGCCCTGGTCTGCACTCCAAAGAAACCAAAATGCATAGAATGCCCCTTGAACAATGGTTGTCAGGGTTACACAAAAAACACTTGGTCAAACCTGCCTGTAAAAGCAAAAAAGATCAAGACCAGAGATCGCTATTTCCATTACCTCGTATTTGAAGCAAGTGGTAAAACGATCATCGAACAACGTTCAGAAAAAGATATCTGGCAAAAACTATATCAGTTTCCTTTGATCGAATCAGAGGCCCCACTAAGCCTTGAGGAATTGAAAAAACTTCTTGGCTACCTTCCTGATAAATCATCAGAAGAGATCGTACACATATTGTCGCACCAGAAGATCCATGCACGATTCCACCATTTCAATTTCGTTCCAGATAAACTTGAGGAACAACAGATGATTATAAAAAAAAACGAACTCGATCTGTATGCCCTTCCGCGATTGATAGACAGATATCTCCATGATCATTCTTCATGATCAACCCAGTTCGAAAAGCATAAACTCAATTTTTCTATATTTGTCATATTATATTTTTTTTCATGGCAGGAAGCGTCAATAAAGTCATACTCATTGGAAATCTTGGAAAAGACCCTGAAGTGCGTCGTCTGGAAAACGGCGCTGTGGTAGCCAATTTCCCCCTTGCAACGTCTGAAGTATATACGGATAGAAACACTGGGGAGAAAAGAGAGAACACGGACTGGCACGATATCGTAGTTTGGCGTGGATTGGCAGAAGTTGCTGAAAAGTATCTGAAAAAAGGTTACAAGGTCTATGTCGAAGGGAAACTTAAAAAACGTTCCTGGCAAGATAAAGAGGGCAATACGCGGTACACGACAGAGATACTGGCAGAGGAAATGACCATCCTTTCGCGACCTGAAGGAGCAGAAAGAACGGTTGAAAATCGTCCGCCGTATACCCAAAACGATGGCCCCAACCCACCTTCACCTCTAGAAGGTTTGTTGAATGACGACAAACCTGACGATCTTCCGTTTTAATCTGAGAACAAGCATCAATGGAACCTTCCGTCAGTGAGCCTTATTACTTGATCAGCCAAGCAGGATTTGACCTGTCTGGACTGATCGTTTCTCTCACCATTCTTATCATTTTACTTTTCTTTTCGGCTTTCGCCTCAGGGTCAGAAGCATCCTTTTTCTCTTTGTCACCGGCCGATAAAGAAAAATTGAAACAAGACAATACTACTACCAGCAACAAGATCCTTGAATTACTGAACAAACCTCAGGAATTACTGGCCACGATACTGGTTACGAACAACTTCGTTAATGTGGGAATTGTTATCCTTTCAAGTTCAATTCTGGAAATAGTCTACCCCAAAGAAGGATCAAATGAAACGCTTCGATTTGTTATAGAAGTTATCGGGATCACTCTTTTATTATTGTTGCTTGGGGAAGTCATCCCGAAGATCTATGCATCCAAAAACTCAATGGCTTTTGCCCGATTAACGGCCGCACCATTGGATCTACTAAGAAAAATGCCGCCTTTTTCATGGATCAAATCCATACTTATGAAAGGGACAAAGATCATTCAACGTCAGGCAAAGAAAAAAGGCGTAAAGATCACAACAGACGAACTCGAAAAAGCACTTGAGCTTACCAAACAGGACAATACTTCTGAAGAAGAACAACGTATTCTGGAAGGCATTGTCAAATTCGGGAATACTGACACACGTCAGATCATGAAGTCAAGGCTTGAAATGGTTGCTCTGGATGTCGAATCCACATTTCAAGAAGTGTTAGATCTTATTCTTGAGGCAGGGTATTCAAGAATGCCCGTTTTCAGAGATCAGCACGATAACGTTATCGGTATTTTGTACATCAAGGATCTACTACCCCACATTCACAACAATGCAGATTACGATTGGAGGACGCTGATCAGAAAACCATTCTTCGTTCCGGAGAACAAAAAGATCGATGACCTTCTGAGGGAGTTCCAGAGTATGAAAATGCACATGGCTGTTGTCGTTGATGAGTATGGTGGTGCAAGTGGAATTGTTACACTGGAAGACATCCTTGAGGAGATCGTTGGCGATATTACCGACGAATTCGATGATGATGAGATCGTTTACACGAGAGTTGATCATCATACATTCATATTTGAAGGACGGACAACACTGGTGGACTTCTACAAAGTTACGGATATCGACGGCAAAGAGTTTGAGGAAGAAAAAGGTGATTCAGAGACACTTGGAGGATTTATGATCGAAAAGGCAGGCAGAATACTTCGAAACAACGAATTCATTGTATTTGACGGTATAAAATTCATTGTTGAGTCTTCCGATAAAAGGCGAATCAAACTGATCAAGGCCATCCTACCTCAAAACTCAGAAGAATGAAACGAATAACGATCCTTTTTTTGATGGCCGTAATGTTCGCCTGTGGAACAGACGACAATTTGGTCCCAAAGCCACCAACCTATCTCCGACTGGATCTACCGGATCATACATATGAAAAGGTTGAGAATTGTGGATTCAACTACGATATTTCGAAAGAATTCAAGCAAAGCCCTTCAACTATGGGAACAATGGGTGATTGTTCTTATGAGATCGACCTTGGCAAACTCAATGGAAAACTATATGTTTTTTATTATCAGTTAAAGGAAACAGACACTTTATCTAAGTTCATCAATTTCGCAAATGATAAGGTGGATGACCACAAACTCAAAGCCACTGCCATCAATGATGAAAAAATAATCCGTCCGGATGACAGGGTCTTTGGCACATTCTTCGAACTTCAGGGAGACGTGGCAACCAATTACCAATTCTATTTGACAGATTCCAGTAAGAATTTCATGCGTGCAGAACTTCTACTTAACTCAAGACCGAACTATGATTCTTTAAAACCAAGCTTGGATTATCTCAAGGTTGATCTGTTAAAAATGGCGAATACATTGCAATGGAAAAACAAATAGCGCGAGCTTATTTGTCTTTGGGCTCCAACTTGGGAGACAGAATTGAAATTCTCAGACAGGCGCTGGCCAAATTAAATCAGAAGGCAGGCGATGTCGTCAAGATATCTTCCGTTTACGAAACAGAACCCGTTGGATTTCATTCCAAGGACCAGTTTCTGAATATCTGCATCGAACTGCATACATCTTACGATCCATTTGAACTTTTGGCAATCACCAATAATATCGAGCAGGAACTAGGAAGAAAAAAAGAGAAAAATAACGTTTATGAATCGAGAACTCTCGATATTGACATAATTCTTTTTAATGACCTCACTATTGAAACAGAGGTACTTTCTGTGCCCCATCCCAGATTCCGGGAACGGCTTTTTGTTTTGATACCGTTAAACGATATAGCAAAGGATTTAGTTGTACCGCAATTTAACATGACCATTGGAGAATTGTTAAATAATATCCAATCTAAGCACTCTATCAAACAATTAGAAATAGAACTGATTCACTAAGATTTAATGTCAATATACTTTTATTACAAAAATTTATTGTTTAATATTGTCCGAAATTTGGTAAGGATTTAAACGTAGAATATGAAAAGACAAAGCATCAAAGGTTTAGCTCTAATCGCAGTAGCCGGAACTTTGGTTACTAGCTGTGACCTACTTAAAGACCTTGAGTACAAAGTAACACCTAATCCACTTGAGATGCATGGTGACTCAGTACGCGTTAAGGTTGACGTAACTTTCCCTGAGAAAGGAATCAAGAAAAAAGCAAAAGCAGAGATCACTCCAATGTTGGGTAGCACTGCACTTAAGACTATCACTGTTTTGGGTGAGAAGGCTACAGGTAACGGTACAACAGTTATGTACAAGCCGGGTGGAAAAGTGGTTTATGAGGACATGGTTCCTTACAAAGCTGACATGGAAACTGCTGACTTGATGGTTACGGGTAAAGTATACAAAGGCGATAAGGAAAAAGAAGGTCAGTTTACTGATACTAAGATCGCTGATGCAACGATCATCACTCCATTCCTTGTTAACAAGGATTTCCGTGTGATCTACGAAAAAGATGCGTTCCGTCGTGTGATCGAGTACACAACAATGGCTCAGATCAATTACGAAAAAGGAAAATCAAACGTTCGTCCTGCAGAAATGAAGGATAAGGACGTAGTTGAACTTCAAAACTGGTTGGCTGCTGCACAGACAAACCCTAAGATCGCTATTAAAACGATCTCGGTTGTAGGTTATGCATCACCTGAAGGAGAAGAAGATAAGAATAACACCCTTTCTAACGATCGTTCTGAAGCAGGTAAGAAGGCTTCTATGGAAATCGCTATGAAAGCAAAGAATGACAAAGCTCAAACTGAAATTTACAACTTGAGCGGTCGTGGAGAAGACTACGTTGGATTCAAGCGTGAGTTGGAAACTTCTGAAATGAACGCAGACGAGCGTAACTTGGTTATCCGTGTTCTTGAAATGCACCAGGACCCTTCAACACGTGAGACTGAAATGCGTAACATGGGTAAAACGTTCACTTACCTTGACAAGAACATCTTCCCTAAACTTCGTCGTTCTGAGATCATCGTAACTTACGATCTTACAGGATACTCTGATGAAGAATTGAAGGCAATTGCTGCTTCTACTCCTGATTCTTTGAACCTTGAGGAATTGTTGTTCACGGCAACATTGATCGACGATCTTAACGAGAAGCTTCGTATTTACCAAGTAGCTGCTAAGAACTTCCCTGAAGATCACAGAACACACAACAACGTAGGTGCTGTTCTTTACCAGCAGAACAAAATGAACGAAGCGAAAGCTGCATTTGAGAAATCAAACTCTGTAAAAGATAACGCTATCGCTAAGAACAACCTTGCTGCTATCGCAGGAACTTCAGGTGACCGCGCTAAAGCTAAGCAATTGCTTGGTCAGGCGAAAGGTGCAGGATCTGAAGTAAGTTACAACTGGGGTATCCTGAACATCCAAGATGGTAAGTATGCTGACGCAGTAGGTAACTTTGGTTCAGAGGCTTCTTTCAACAAAGCTCTTGCTCAATTGTTGAACGGATCTGCTGGAGATGCAATCAAAACTGTTGATGCTTCTAAGGACAAAGAATCAGCACAGGGGTACTACCTGAAGGCTGTTGCTTCTGCTCGTGAGAACAAAGTTGATGCAGTTGTAAGTAACCTTAAGAACTCATTCGGTAAGGATGGAGCTTGGAAGTCGAAAGCTGCTAAGGACAGAGAATTCCTTAAGTTCGCTGAGAACGCAGCATTCTCTGGAATTGTGAAGTAATTCAATATTTCAAAATAAAAAAGTCCCGCTCACAAGGCGGGACTTTTTGTTTATACTTATTTTTTATTACTTACTTTTTTCTTTCACCAAAAATGAAATAACTGAATCCGAAGCCGGCCTCGAAATAGGAACGACTCATTTCCAGTTCACCTGTCGAATATTGACGGTAATATTTTTCGCGCATAAGATGTGAGTACAGGTACAAATGTACATGTCGCTGAGTAAAAAAGAGCACTAAAGTTGGTGTTGCATAATCGTAGTACGCCGATAGAAATTTGTATCCTCCCTTAACTCCGACAACAGCATCGGCATAGACATGTTGAAAATAAAGTTCGATAGGTACATGCCATTTGAATCCTCCAAGGTCGAGTCGATCACCAGGAACACCCTTTACTTCAATACTCTCTTGATCATACATTCTCAAAATGGTTCATCTCTCCAAAAACAGTTCAAAGCCATTGATCTCTACATAGTTGAAAACTTAATAGAAAGTTAATAAGTCCCCACTCATCAGTACTTAATCCGTTTAGCTTTCTCGAAGCAACTGTTCTGCACAATTGATTAATATTGAGTTTATCAAGTTCTTTGTAAAAGGACATACATTTGCTCTATCTGACCTGAAGATGAAGCTCATTCTGAGCGACATTTTCAACCACACTGAAAAGCAAACGTTATACCTCAACACGGGCCCGGAAGGGGAAGATTGGGGAAAAATGAATGTTTAATGCTTCTATGAAGGTTTTATCATTTTTGGTTTTTATTGTTCTCGCTGTTACTTCTTTTGCTCAAGTTCCCTTGAGCACTATTAACACGCCATACGGACAGGATTTTAATACGTTGGCTAATTCTGGAACAAGTGGTACATTACCGACAGGTTGGTTTTTAAACGAAGTCGGAACAAGTGCAAACTCGACTTATGCTGCTGGAACAGGATCTGATAATGCTGGAAACACCTACAGTTTTGGTGCAGCCTCTAATTCAGAAAGAGCATTTGGCGGATTACGTTCAGGAGGTGTAAATCCGACAATTGGAGCAAGCTTCACGAATAACACCGGTGTAACTATCACCTCATTAGACATATCTTACTTAGGAGAACAATGGCGTCTAGGTGCTACAGGACGATTCGATCAAATGGATTTTCAATATAGCTTAAATGCTACATCATTAACGAGTGGAACGTGGACTGATGAAAATTCTTTGGATTTTATCGCTCCGAACTCAACTGGAATCGTAGGTGCATTGAATGGTAATGACGCAGGTAATAGATCTTCCATTTCATCCTCATTAACAGGCTTATCAATAGCTGCTGGAGCAACATTTTGGATCAGATGGAATGATTTCAATGCATCCGGAGCAGATGATGGTCTTGGTATTGATGATTTCAGTTTAACTCCAATAGGTATTGTAGGAACCGAACTCAATCTCCAAACCTCTTCTACAAACCGTCCTTGTGGTTTTACGCATGATTTCGGCAGCATTTTAACTACCAGTTCCGGATCGATAGCTTTAACCATCCAAAACACAGGGACCACCGACCTAACTATTTCAAGTCTTGCACTTTCAGGGTCGACTGATTACACTTTGAATTCTCCTCCTGCTACTCCATTCACCATTGCAGCAGGTGGAAGTCAGGTCATCAATATTGACTTCAATCCTACAACGGGTGGAACGATCACCGGAGCTTTAACCATCACTAGCAACGATAGTGATGAAGGTACATGTGTTTTTAACCTTACCGGAGTTGGAGTCGTTCCTGCTCCTGAACTTCAGCTGCAACAACCTGTTGGAACAAACCAGAATTGCGGAGTTGCAATCAATTATGGTAGTAACTATGTAGGGATCAATGAAACACGTGTCATCAGGATTTTGAATACGGGAACCGCTACACTGAATATAAGCGCTTTCAACTTCAGCAATTCCAATTATTCTCTTTCACCTGCTCCCACATTACCTGTGAGCATTGCTTCAGGTTCCTCACAGGATTTCACTCTAGTATTCAACCCTACTTCAGGAGGAGCTTCGACTGGTACACTCACCATCCTAAACAATGACAGTGACGAGGGTTCATGTGTCATCAACCTCAGTGGACGAGGAATTGCTCCTTGTTCTGAATTGTTCTTTTCAGAGTACATTGAAGGAAATTCAAACAACAAATACCTGGAGATCTACAATCCTTCATCTTCTTCTGTAGATCTATCAAACTACGCGGTTAGAATTTATTCTAACGGTTCAACGTCTTCAACGACTATTGTCCTCTCAGGATCACTACCTGCCTATGGCACTTTCATTCTTGAAAATTCATTAGAAGGTCTTGGAGTAACCGCAAATGTTTCAAACGGATCTGTGAACTTCAATGGTGACGATGCAGTTGAACTTTTTAATACCAGTCTTAGTTACACTGCTGACATTATTGGAACAATAGGTCAGGATCCGGGAGCATCTTGGTCAGGAGCAGGAGGTTACAGTACTGAAAACCAAACGCTAATAAGAAATGCCGCAGTAACAACCGGTGTGTTAAATAATCCAGTGTCTGGTTTTCCAACACTTACAACCCAATGGTCTATTCTTT
This sequence comes from uncultured Akkermansia sp., assembly GCA_964593935.1. Taxonomy (GTDB): domain Bacteria; phylum Bacteroidota; class Bacteroidia; order Flavobacteriales_D; family Crocinitomicaceae; genus M0103. Next base: position 921,296 of record CAZQKN010000001.1, read on the forward strand.
CCATTGACAATATTTCCAATTTAGGAACACATATATCGAATTGTATTGACCTGGAAATCACCTCTATTTCCTCTGCCTCACTTGCTACAACCTGTACAAGCGGACCCACGGCATCGCTGAATTACACATCTACTGGTGTATTCAATTCAGGCAACTCGTTCATCGTACAACTTTCAAATGCCAGTGGCTCATTTGCATCACCATTAACCGTTGGAACATTAACAGGTGCAGCAGCGGAGGGAACTAACCCATCCGGAACCATTAACCTCAACTTTCCACCTTCTCTCTCGGGAACTGGTTATCTTTTGCGCATTGTTTCAACGAATCCAGGAATTACCGGAGCGACCTTTGCAACACCACTTCAATTCACTTTCACCAATGATTGTTCATTATCAGTAACCTCCGTTTCTGCTTCGTCGTTCATCATTAACTGTCTTACGCCGGCATCAGGATCTGTTGACTATTCTTTTACAGGAACGATCAATTCTGGTAATGTCTTTACGGCACAGTTATCGGATGCTACGGGGTCATTTACCAGTCCTGTGAATATTGGAACCCTTTCCTCCACTAGTATCAGTGGTACGATTAATATCAGTATACCTGCAGGCATTTCATCTGGGACGGGCTATAGAATCAGAGTAATCTCATCCTCACCATCAACAACCGGAACAAATAGCGGATCCGATATTTCAATAACCTTTGTAGCTTGTCCACCTGCAACACTTCCTGATTCTGAAGGACTCATAATAAACGAATGGTCAAACGGAGCTGCAGGAGAGCAGGAATACTACGAGTTTGTTGTTGCTGGTAAGTGTGGGACTCTTGTTGACATTCGTGGATACATTCTGGATGATAACAATGGAACTTTCACAACTCCGTCTTCATACGCCGGAACAGCATCCGGAATTGCACCTGGACACTTCAGATTTTCCAATGATACACAATGGGCAACCATTCCAGTTGGTTCACTTATCGTGATTTACAATGCAGGTGATATAAATGCATCTCTTCCTCCTAATGACCCAAATGATTCAAATGGAGATTCCTTGTACGTTATTCCCCATACGAGCAGTTTATTTGAAAGATGTGGAACTTATCCTGCATCTACCTCTCCTGACTCTGTTTATGTTCCTTGTACTTACTCAACTGCTTCACTCACTGAATGGGGCGCTTTGAGTTTAAGAAATTCAGGCGATGCTATTCAGGTAAGGAGTCCAAATGGAGCTTATTATTTTGGTGTTTCTTACGGTGGAACTGAAATGAGTGGAGGACCACACAATACAAAGCTATTTAATGGAAATGGAGGAGGAATGTGCGGATGGTTCAATGCTGGTGATTTCATGAATATATCCAATTGGTCATCCGGAAGTGTATCAGGAAATGAAACTCCCGGTTTACCAAACAACCTTGCGAATCTCCAATGGTTAAGACAAATGCGTAATCCCTTAAGTGAGGTTTGCCCAATCACTGTTCTGCCATCAACAACCATCAACTTCGAAGCGGTTTACAACAACGGTTCAACCTATTTAAGTTGGCAAACACAGTCCGAGCAGAACAACGATCATTTCACTATCCTTCATTCGCAAAACGGATACGACTTTTCACCTGTTGGAAATGTAGCAGGAGCAGGGAATTCAAGTTCAACAATTGAATATAACATTATTCACAACAGACCTGCGAAAGGGATCAACTATTACAAACTGACTTCAACGGATTACGACGGAACAAGGTACAACAAAGGGATCGTTTCTGTAATGGTTGAGGGACAAGGAACATATTTCGACCCTCAGAGCTCTCAACTATTGTTTAGTGAGCAAGGAGATTATTTGATCTATTCCACCGACGGTAAACTACTTGGCACTGTTGAAAATGGAAATTCCCTATTATTCGACAAACATGGAATGATCCTGATCCAAAATGTGAGAACAGGGGAATCAGAACGCCTTTTTGTTCCATAATTCAGCCAGATACTCCTGCTCACGCTGCCCCGTTGTTGGACTGATCTCAAAGGGAACTTTCAGTTGATGGATGTCCATTAAGGTGGAATATCCAGATCTGGAAACGATCTTTTTTGCTCTCAGGATCAGACGATCGCATGCCACCCAATTGGAGGAGGAAACTAAACGTGGATCACTCATGGCTTGTTTCGAATAAATTGTCGGTGGCATGATGATCATCTCATCAACTGCCAATCCACGATTCAAAATCTCAGAAACTTGTTTTATTCCGTAAACCTCAGGACCACTGATGATGGTTATGGATGAAATGTCCTTTTCTCTTGTCGAAGCATATAAACTGAAACGAGACAAGGTCCCAATATACCTAACCTTGAATCCTGCCTCATTGCTACTCAACTTTCCCGCCAGTGCACAATCCGGTGTGTCCGGAACCCAAACCTCATCAAAATCCCTGATCAAGTTATGATGGATTCGCTGCACCCATTTCTCGTACCAGCGAACAGGTAAATTCAGCTGATGACTTAAGAAGACCGAGTGACACGAAGAAGATCGGAAACCATAGCGATGATCTGATACGACAATATCAATCCCATATTGTTTAACCATTGATTCTGTTTCCTTCAATTCACTTTTCAATCGTGAACGCAAGGCACCAAACTGCTTCATGAGATCAAGTTCAAAACTTCCCTTACCAGCAAAATCAAAAGGGTAATCCAGATGATCAACGAAGGTTAAATCAACAAAATACGATTTAAAGATCTCTTTCTGCATAGGATTGCAGGCTACGATCACCTCGTTGCCGTTCTTCAGAAAAAGGTCGATCAGGGGAATACAACGTGAAACATGACCCATCCCCCAGTTCAATGGAGAGATCAATATGCGCTTGTCGTGGATTTCCTCAGGTGCCATTGTACGAAGATAAGGATTCGTCCAAAGAAAGAACAAGGAGCAAAGAATATGGAACATGGAGCATGGTGTCATGTCCTGATATAAGTAGACACATTGTTTCACTTACTTCTATCTTTAAG